>NZ_CM001368.1:1860000-2552500 GCF_000177215.2 Solidesulfovibrio carbinoliphilus subsp. oakridgensis
GTACCGGCGCGGTCATCGGCGCGGTCAGCTTCGACTCGTCCACCGCGACCTATTCCATGAAGGCGTTTGAAGACCAGTTCGCCGGCTACCTGGTGGAACTGGCCAAAAAATTGTCGGCCGTGGTCTCGCTGTGAGCGGCCCGGCCAAGGGATCGATCAGGCATCAACCTGCAACGTGGAGGGAGTGACATGCGTAAACTGCTGCTTCTGTGTCTGGCCCTGGTCCTGGGCTTTGCCAACGCGGCCTGGAGCGCCGACGACGTGGTCCGGATCGGCGTCTTCCTGCCGCTGACCGGCCAGAACGCCTTCGGCGGCCAGCTCGAACTCGAAGGCGTCCAGATGGCCAACAAGGAGACCCCCACCGTGCTCGGCAAGAAGGTCGAGCTCTTCGTGGTGGACAACAAGTCCGACAAGGTCGAGGCCGCCAACGCGGTCCAGCGCCTGATCGAAAAGGAAAAAGTCCAGGCCATCATCGGCACCTACGGCTCCTCCCTGGCCATGGCCGGCGGCGAGGTGGCGGAAAAGGCCCGCATCCCCGTGGTGGCCACCAGCGCCACCAACCCCCTCGTGACCCAGGGCAAGAAGTACATCTTCCGGGTCTGCTTCATCGATCCCTACCAGGGCGCCGGCGCGGCCACCTACGCCTACAAGAACCTGGGGCTCAAAAAGGCCGCCATGCTGGTGGACGTGGCCAACGACTACTCCGTCGGCCTGTCGAAGTACTTCGAGCGCTCCTTCACCAAGCTCGGCGGCAAGATGGTCGCCACCCTCAACTACCAGTCCGGCGACCAGGACTTCACCGCCCAGCTGACCAAGATCATCAGCGAAAAGCCCGACGTCCTTTTCATTCCCTCCTACTTCGCCGAGGGCGCCATCATCATGAAGCAGGCCGCCGAACTCGGCGCCACCTTCAAGATCATGGGCGGCGACGCCATGGACAACCCCAAGATCACGGACATCGGCGGCAAGGCCGTGGAAGGATTCATCCACACCACCTTCCCCTACGACCCGTCCATGAAGAACATGAGCCCCATGGCCAAGAAGTTCACCGACAGCTGGAAGGCCCTGTATCCCGGCAAGGAGCCCAACGTGAACTCGGCCCTTGGCTACGACGCCTACATGCTGATCCTCGACGCCATCACCCGGACCGGCAAGGCCGATCCCGAGTCCATCACCAAGGCCCTGGCCGAGACCAAGGGTTTTGTGGGCGTGACCGGCACCACCACGATCAACGCCACCCATGACGCGGAAAAGCCCGTGGGCATCGTGGAGATCAAAAGCGGCAAGAAGACCTATGAAGGCGAAATCGTCCCCGAACTCTAAGACCCTCTGCCGCCTCGCCGCTCCCGGCCGGACCCCTGTCCGCCGGGAGCGGCCAAGGCGTGGCCCGGTCCGCCGGCAGCCCCTACGTGACAAGGACTTCCCATGAATTTGGCCACGTTCGTCCAGCATCTCTTAAACAGCCTGACGCTTGGCAGCCTCTACGCCCTGGTGGCCATCGGCTACACCATGGTCTACGGCATTCTGCGCCTGATCAACTTCGCCCACAGCGAAATCTTCATGCTCGGGGCCTATTTCGTTTTCTGGGGCATCACCCTCGGCCACCTGCCCTGGCCCGTGGCCATGGTGCTCGCCATCGCCGTGACCGCAAGCCTCGGCGTGCTGGTCGACCAGGTGGCCTACCGGCCGCTTCGCGACGCCCCGCGCATCTCGGCCCTCATCAGCTCGATCGGCGTCTCCTTTTTCCTGCAAAACGTGGCCATCGTCTTTTTCCAGGCCATCCCCCGGGAGGTCTACCGCCCGTCCTGGCTGGAAAATCCCATTCTCATGGGCGATGTGCGCGTCCTGCCGCTGACCCTTTTCGTCCCCCTGCTCTCGCTGGCCCTCATGCTCGGCCTGGTCTACATCGTCTACCGGACCAAGACCGGCCTTGGCATGCGGGCCATCAGCAAGGACATCGAGACGAGTTACCTCATGGGCGTGCCCGTCAACCGGGTCATCGCCATCACCTTCGGCATCGGCTCGGCCCTGGCCGCGGCCAGCGGCATCATGTGGGCCCTGCGCTACCCGCAGCTCCAGCCCATCATGGGCACCATCCCGGGGTTCAAGGCGTTTATCGCCGCCGTCTTCGGGGGCATCGGCTCCATCCAGGGGGCGGTCGTCGGCGGCCTGGCCCTGGGCTTCATCGAGATCATGACCGTGGCCTTTTTTCCCGACCTGGCCGGCTACCGGGACGCGTTCGCCTTCGTGCTCCTGATCCTGGTCCTTATGGTCAAACCGACCGGCCTTTTCGGCGAACGACCGGAGGATAAAGTCTGATGCGACGCGGCCGCACCATTTTGCTCAATGTCCTCGCCCTGGCGGCCCTCGGCCTTTTCCTGGCTTTCGCCGAGGCCAACTGCGACGGATACCAGATCCAGATCCTGAACCTCATTGCCATCAACATCATCCTGGCCCTGTCCCTGAACCTCATTTACGGGTTCACGGGCCTTTTCAGCCTCGGGCACGCCGGCTTCATGGCCATCGGCGCCTATGTCTGCTCGATCCTCATCATGACGCCCGAGCAGAAGGACACCCTTTTCATCCTCCAGCCGGCCTTCGACTGGGTGGTGGCCGCCCATGCGCCGTTTCTGGTGGCCGTCCTGGCCGGCGGGGCCGTGGCGGCGCTTTTCGGGGTCATCGTCGGCTTTCCGCTCCTGCGCCTTGGCGACGACTACCTCGGCATCGCCACCCTGGGCTTTGCCGAGATCATCCGGGTGGTGGCCAACAACATCCCGCGCCTGACCAACGGCGCCCTCGGCTTCAAGGGCATCCCGTCCTACGCCAACCTGTGGTGGAACTACGGCTTCGCCGTCATCACCCTCTACGTCATCGTGCGGCTGCTCCAGAGCAACACCGGGAACGTGCTCAAGGCCATCCGCGACGACGAGACCGCGTCCAAGGCCATGGGCGTGGACGTCTTCCGCTACAAGCTCCTGTCCTTCGCGGTGGGCTCGTTTTTCGCCGGCGTCGGCGGCGCCCTGATCGCGAGCCTGCTGACCACCATCGATCCCAAGATGTTCCTCTTCACGCTGACGTTCAACGTGCTCATGATCGTGGTGGCCGGGGGGCTGGGGTCGCTTTCCGGATCGGTCCTGGCCGGGATCGGCATCACCGTGCTGCTCGAATGGCTGCGCATCGTGGAAAACCCGGTGGATGTCCTCGGGTTCTCCCTGCCGGGCATTCCGGGCATGCGCATGGTGGTCTTCTCCCTGGCCCTTATCGTCATCATCCTCTTTCGTCGCGAGGGCCTCATGGGCATGCGCGAACTGACCTGGCGCTCCATCGCCGGCGTCTTCTCCCGGGGGAAGGCTTGATCATGCCAAACGACGTGATTCTCGAAACCCGCGACCTGACCATGCGTTTTGGCGGGCTCCTGGCCGTGTCCGATTTCTCCGTGTCCATCGCCCGGGGGAGCATCACCGGGCTTATCGGCCCCAACGGCGCCGGCAAGACCACCTGCTTCAACATGATCACCGGCTTTTACCGCCCGACCTCGGGCGAGGTCCTCTTCGAGGGCCGGCCCATCGGCGGCCTGCCGCCGCACAAGGTCTGCAAGGCCGGCGTGGCCCGGACGTTTCAGAACATACGCCTCTTCACCAACGAGACCGTGCTCGAAAACGTCATGATCGGCCGCCACCTGCGCCAGAAGACCGGCTGGCTGCAAACGCTCGTCTTCACCCCGGCCTCCACCCGCGAGGACCGGGCCATCCGAAGCCACTGTCTGGAGCTCCTCGACGTGGTCGGCCTGGCCGACCTGGCCGGGGAAAAGGCGTCGAGCCTGTCCTACGGGGCCCAGCGCCGCCTGGAGATCGCCCGGGCCCTGGCCACCGGGCCGTCCTTTCTCCTTTTGGACGAACCGGCCGCCGGCATGAACCCCCAGGAATCCGAGGATCTCATGGGCTTCGTGCGGGCCATCCGCGACGACTTCAAGCTCACCGTCCTTTTGATCGAACACGACATGAAGGTGGTCATGGGGATTTGCGAACACATCTTTGTCCTGGACTACGGCCAGATCATCGCGGCAGGCCCCCCCGAGGCCATCCGGAACGACCCCAAGGTCATCCTGGCCTATCTCGGCGAGGAGGACCTCCATGCTTGAGATCCGCGACCTCCACATTGCCTACGGCGGCATCCAGGCCGTCAAAGGCATCTCCCTCGATGTCCCCAAGGGCCAGATCGTGACCCTGATCGGGGCCAACGGCGCGGGGAAAAGCAGCACGCTGCGCGCCATTTCGGGCCTCTGCAAAAACCGGCGCGGCACCATCGCCTGGAACGGCAAGGACATCACGGGCCTGGACCCGGTCGGCATCGTCAAGGCCGGCATCGTCATGTCCCCCGAGGGCCGGCGCATCTTCCCGCACCTGACGGTCCTCGAAAACCTGCACCTCGGGGCCTACAGCCGCAGCGACAAGGACGGCATTGCCAGGGACCTGGCCTGGGTCCTCGAACTCTTCCCGCGCCTGAGCGAACGGCGCAACCAGAAAGGCGGCACCCTTTCCGGCGGCGAGCAGCAGATGCTGGCCGTCGGCCGGGCCCTCATGAGCGAGCCGGACCTGGTCATGCTCGACGAGCCGAGCCTCGGTCTCGCCCCGCTGCTCGTCCGCGAAGTCTTCGACATCATCCGCACCATAAACGCCAAGGGCATGACCGTGCTCCTGGTCGAGCAAAACGCCTACGCAGCCCTCAAGGTGGCCCACTACGCCTACGTGCTCGAAACCGGCGTCGTCACCCTCCAGGGCACCGGCGAGGAACTCATCGCCGACGAACGCGTGCGGGCGGCCTATCTGGGCGGGTAGAAGGGAAGAGGAGGAATGCCTCCGGCGGCCGGGGGGAATGATTCCCCCCGGACCCCCTCAATGGGGGTATTGGCCGAGCCGCGCTTCTCGAAACGTATCTCCAATTATTTACAGCACCCCCTTTCGGGGGGTCCGGGGGGGATGATCCCCCCCGGCAGGGTGGGTCCAGGGAGGGGCGGCGCCCCTCCCTGGCCGCCGGAGGCATAATCATGCAAATAGCCGTCTTTTCCATGGGCGGGACCATCGACAAGGTCTATTTCGACGACCTGTCGGACTACACCGTGGGCGATCCGCAGGTCGGGCCGATCCTTCGCGCGGCCAATGTGGACCTGGACTTCGAGGTCATCGAGGTGGCCAGGAAGGACAGCCTGTATGTGACCGACGAGGAGCGCTCGACGCTTCGCGACCGCATCGCGGCCGACCCGAGGCGCCTGGTCCTTGTCACCCACGGCACGGACACCATGGCCGAAACCGCCAAGGTGCTCTCCGGCCTGCCGGACAAGGTCATCGTCCTGACCGGGGCCATGAGCCCGGCCCGGTTCGCCGCCTCGGACGCGACGTTTAACGTCGGCTGCGCCGTGGGCGCGGTCCAGTCCCTGCCGCCAGGGGTCTACATCGCCATGAATGGCCGGGTCTTCGCGGCCGGGGCCGTGCGCAAGAACCGCGACAAGGGGCGCTTCGAGCCTTTGCCCTGAAGTCTCCTTCCCAGCTCCCCCCCAAAGCCCGCAACGTCCGCAACGTCGTACGAGGACAACGCGCCATGATCGAACTCGAAGATGTCCGGGCCGCCGCCCTTCGGCTGGCCCCAAGGCTTCGGCCCACTCCGTTCCTCCATTCCCGGGTGCTGTCCGAACTGACCGGGGCCCACGTGATGGTCAAGTTCGAGAACCATCAGTTCACGGCCTCGTTCAAGGAACGGGGGGCCTTGAACAAGCTTTTGACCCTGGACGCGGACCAGCGGGCCCGGGGCGTGTCCGCCATGTCCGCCGGCAACCATGCCCAGGGCGTGGCCTACCATGCCCGCCAGCTCGGCATCCCGGCCACCATCGTCATGCCGGCGGCCACGCCCTCGGTGAAGGTGGAGCACACCAAGGCCCACGGGGCGACCGTCATCCTGGCCGGCGAGACCCTGGCCGAGGCCAATGCCGAGGCCGAGCGCGTGACCAGGGAGCGGAGCCTCACCTTCATCCACCCCTTTGACGACCCCGAGGTCATGGCCGGCCAGGGCACGGTGGCCCTGGAAATGCTCGACGTCTGTCCGGACCTGGAGGTCATCGTCTGCCCCATCGGCGGCGGCGGGCTCATCTCCGGCGTGGCCACGGCCGCCAAGGGCGTGCGGCCCGGCATCGAGGTCGTGGGCGTCCAGGCGGCCTGCTACCCGTCGATGCTGTGCGAACTGCGCGGCGAGCCCCTGCAGGGCGAGGGCAACACCATCGCCGAGGGCATCGCGGTCAAGTTCCCGGGCAAGCTCACGAGCGAAGTGGTTCGGGCCCGGGTGGACGCCGTGCTCCTGGTCGAGGAGCCCCAGCTCGAAGAGGCGGTGGCCCTCTATCTCTTCGTGGAGAAGACCGTGGCCGAGGGGGCCGGGGCCGCGGCCCTGGCCGCCCTGCTCGCCCGGCCGACCCGGTTCAAAAACCGCAAGGTGGGGCTTATCCTCTCCGGCGGCAACATCGACCCGCGCCTGCTCGCCCAGGTCATCACCCGCCAGCTCATCCGCGACGGCCGCATCGTGACCTTGCGCCTCACCCTCGGCGACCGGCCCGGCGGCCTGGCCCGGGTGACGGGCGTCCTTCGCGATCTTGGGGCCAACATCATGGAGATCCAGCACCACCGGACGCTCTTGGCCCTGCCGGCCAAGGAGGCCAGCATCGAGATCTCCTTCGAGGCCCGGGACCGCGAGCACGGCCAGTCCGTGGTCGACGCCCTGCGCGCCGCCGGCTTCACGCCGGTGGTGGTTTAGCAGGAGAGACGGAAAGAGGCCTCCGGCGGCCAGGGAGGGACGCCGCCCCTCCCTGGACCCACCCCACCGGGGGGATCATCCCCCCGGACCCCCTGTCCCGTCGCGAGCGGTGCCGGCTCGTCATCCGTTCGTTTTTTCCGAACATCCTGTTCAAGGGAATTCGTTTGCTCTGTCGCCTTTGCGCCGCCTATGCTGCGTCCGGGCCGCCACGCGCGGCATCCGCATTGCGAACCATCAAACAGGAGGCCCGCCATGAACGAGACCCTGTCCCAACTGACCCGTGACCGCAAAAAGGCCCACAAACGGCTCCTCGATCTCCGTTCCCCGACCTACGCCGCCTTTCTGGACATGGAGCGGGCCGCCTACGCCGACGGGGCCCTGCCCAAGATGGCCAAGGAACTCATCGCGGTCGGCATCTCGGTGGTCATCGACTGCCGGTCCTGCATGCAGTGGCACATCGAGCAGGCGGCCGCCGCCGGGGCGGACCTGCGCCAGGTCCTCGAAGCCGTGGAAGTGGGCATCGAAATGGGCGGCGGCCCGGCCACGGTCTCGGCCCGGTTCGCCCTGGACGTCATGGCCGAGGTCTTCGGCGAGGAGGCCCTGCGGCAGGCCGGGCAGGTGGGAGCCGGCACCGTGAGCGTCTAGGGTTGCGCCCTTACAATTCGTTCTTGCGGGTTTCTCCGTTATTTTTGTCGATTCCGTTCCCCGGGTGGCGCAGTTCGGCCACCAGCGGCAGGTGGTCCGAGCAGGTGGCGTAGGCGGGCCGGTGGCGGCGAAGGCTGGTCAGGGCCAGTCCCGGCGAGGTCCAGATCCGGTCCAGGGACAGGACCGGAAAGCAGGACGGAAAAGTGGCCGGCGCGGGCGTGGCCCCAAGCTCGCGGCTTACTGCCCGCACCGTGCGGTTGGCCGGCATCCACTCGTTGAAGTCGCCAAGGAGGACCGTGGGCACGTCCTGCCGCTCCCGGACCAGGGCGAGCAGGGCCTCGGTCTGGATCCGCCGTTCCCTGGCCCGCAGCCCGAGATGGGTGGCGATGACCCGGAGCCTGCCTCCGGGCACGGCCAGGACCACCTCCACCGCCCCACGCGGTTCGCAGCCCCGGACACTCAGGTCATGGCCCCGCGACTGCTCCACCGGGAAACGGGTAAGGAGCGCGTTGCCGTACTCGGTCCCCAGGCGCGTGAGGGTCGGGCCGGACACGGCATGCATGCCGAGCGGCCCGGCCACGGCCCGCTCCAGGCACTCCTCCTCGATCAGCGGCGGCATGACCACCTCCTGCAGGGCCACCACGTCCGCAGCCAGCTCCCGGATGGTTTCCACGAATCGGCCGATATCCCGCCGGCCGCCGAGGCTCTTCCAGCCGTGGACGTTGTAGGTGGCCACCCGCAGGAGCGCGCCGGGCCCGGCGTTCACGGCTGCTCTCCTCCGGTCCGGTCCCGGGCCTCGTCCTGGTCCCGGCGCAGGCGCTTTCGGACCAGCAGGGAAACGAGCAGCAGGGCCCCGGCCGCGAGCAGGAACAGGCTCAGGTTCCGCCAGCCGGGCTGGACAATGGCCTGGCGCAGGCGGTCGGTAAAAAGGGACAGGATGACGATGCCGGGCGCCATGCCGAGAAACGTGCCGAGCATGAACCGGCCAAAGGGCAGGTGCGAGGCCCCGGCCACCATGTTTATGATCGAGAACGGAGCCACGGGCACGAGCCGCACGAACATGACGGCCAGGACGCCGAGCGAGGCCAGGTGGCGGCTTAGGCGATTGAGGCGCCGGCCGGCCAGCCGCCGGATGGTGCCCCGGCCAAGCCCGGCCCCGAGCCAGTAGGTGACGGCGCTGGCCGCCAGGCAGCCGGCCAGGGACTGGAAGATGCCGGAAAAGGGCGGGAAAACCAGGGCCATGCCGGCGATAAGGACCGAAACCGGGAAAAGGACCAGGCTTGCGGCCACATAGATGCCGACGACGACAAGAGGGGTCAGCGGCCCCTGCTCCACGGACCGCAGCCACGCGACCATAGTGCGGGGGCTGACCAGCCCGGAGAGCGGCGTGAAGCGCCAGAGAAGGGCCAGGACGGCCAGGGCGGCCACGCTGGTAAAAAGGATGAACATGCTGCGCCCGCCCCCCCGCCGGGGGTCGTCCACGAAGGCGTCCATCAGCCGGTCCACCTGCCCGGGACGCTCCGGGTCGAGGGACAGGGACAGCTCCGTGAGCGGGACCGGGGGAACCTGGTCGGGATAGGCGAAAGGCCGCATGCCGCCGGTCCGGGCGGCCAGTTCCGCGACCCGGCGCAAGAGGCCCGTGCCGTCGGCCGGGAGATCGGCCAGCTCCTCCGGGGACACGCGCAGGTGCTCGGCCAGCAGCCTGGACCGGACCGCGCCGATGGCCCGGGTCACGGCCTCGTCGCCGCCGCTCTCCAGGGCCAGGTCGCATTCCGTGTCGAGGCCCATGGACCGGTTGTTGAGGTTGGCCGACCCGACCCGCAGGAAGGTGCCGTCCACGATCATGAGCTTGGAGTGGACCTTGACGTAGCCGTCGTCGTCTCCGGGCGGCAGGGGATAATAGAGGCCCAGGCGCCCGTGCCGGTCGGCCCGGCCGAGGACCGTCCCGACCTTGGCCTGCAAGACGCCCATGACGTTCTCTTCGAGCCAGCCCACGGGCTGCCGGGGCAGGACGATGACGATCTCCGGCCCGTCCGGCTCCTCCAGGCGGCGGGCGAGGGCCTCCTCCACGCACACGGCCGTGAGATACTGGTTCTCGATGTAGATGCTGTGCCGGGCCGCCTCGATGGCGGCCAGAAAGAGGGCCTCCACCTCCCGGACCTCGGGCCGGCCCTTGAAGGCCGGTTCCGTGCGGGCGATGGCCACCGGGATGTCGGTGAATTCGGGGACCAGGCTTTCCGGCCAGACCGCGCCGACGCTTCGGGCCGGCGCCGGCCGGACGCCGAGGCTTCGGTGCCACCGTTCCCGGGCCAGGTCGCCCAGAGCCCGGGCGGCCGGTCCGCCGACCGCCATCTGGATGTCGTGAAAGGGCGGATAGGGCAGGCCGTCCGGATCCACCCGCAGCGGCTGGCGGCTGTCGTGGCCCGGCAGGTCCCAGCGCCGCTTGGTCAGGTCCAGGCCGCCGACAAAGGCCAGGGCGTCGTCGATGACCACGATCTTCTGGTGGTGGGACGCGCCGAGCGGATGCTCGGCGTCCATGGCGAAGCGGATCAGCCGGTGGGAATTCCAGCCCAGGTCGAAGACCGGCATGAACTGCCGTTCCATGGCGAAGAGCATGCCGAAATCCCAGGTCAGGATATAGACCCGGACATGGTTTTTGGCCGCGATTTCATTGAGGCGCGGGCCGAGTCGATGCTCCCGGCCCTCCCCCGGCCGTCCGGACAGGACCATGCGGCTGTCGATCTCCCAGCCAAGGATCCAGACCGAATCCCGGGCCGCCTCCAGGGCCTCGTCCAGGGCCTGGAAGTACAGGTCCCCGTCCACGACGACGGCCGCCTTGTCCGCGCGCTCGATGCGCTGGCAGGTGCGGCCTGGCTCAAGCAGGGTATGTTCCATCACATCCGATCGGCAGGGCCTCTGGTTGCGAAAAAAGAGCGGGCGAAGCCACTTCGCCGCCGGCCCCGCCGCCCGGCCACGGGGCCGGCGGCCTCCGGGCGGCGGGGGTCTCCCACGAAGCTCCATTCTTGCCCGGTTTCGCGGACGCGAACCAGCTTTTTTTTTCTCCCACCGGCCGGAGGCCGCCGATCGTGGCCGCCCGGCCTCTGGTCCGGATCGAAAAACATCCACCCGGGCGTATCCATGGACTTTCCCGGACCGACCCCCTGAGTGGCCGGCCGGAACGGACGGCGGCCGCGTCGGCGAAAGAGCGGGCCCGGACCGCGTTTTTTTCCCCTGGCCCGTTGGACAATCCCGGCATTCGTGGTTAAAGAAAGCCGATAGGACGCACCACGTGGAATACAAAACCATGCCAGAAAATATGAAATACCCCCGTTTTCAAGAAGCTTCCCTCCCCCTCCCCACGTTTTTTCCCCGTCGTGGCAGGTTTGGCCGGTCCGTCTGGCTGGTCACTGCACTGGCGCTCCTGTGGCTGGCCGCCTTCCAGAGTCCGGCCCTGGCCTCGGACCCGAAACAAGAGCTGATGGACCTGCTCGGCAGGATGGAATCGAGCTACGCCAAAATCGTGGACTACTGCGCCATCTTCCAGAAGAAGGAGCGGGTGAAAAAAGTCCTTTTGCCCGAGGAATTCATTACGCTCAAATTCCGCAAACCCTTGCAGGTCTATATGAAATGGCTCCACGGCCCGACCAAGGAAGCCATTTACGTGGACGGCGCCAACAGCAACAAGGTCGTGGCCCACAGCGACGGCGCGGGCGCCGGCCTGACCTGGAACCTGGACCCGAAAGGGTCCGTCCTGCGGGCTGACAACCGCCACGTCATCACGGACATCGGTTTCGGCTTCATCATCCAGATGATGCGCGAAAACATTCCGACGGCCATCCGCCACTCCGAACTCGGCGTCAGCGATCTGGCCGACACCGTGTTCGAGGGCCGGCCGTCCACCGTGTTCGAGGTCACCTTCTCGCCCAAGGAAGGCCGCACCTACTACGCCAGCCGCATCGTCTGCCACGTGGACAAGGAATTTCTCATGCCGATCGGGATCACCTGCTACGATGAGAAAGGCGACCTCGTGGAACAGTACCGCTACAAGGACGTCAAGATAAACGTCGGCCTGACGGACCAGGACTTTTCCAGGAAGAATCCCGCCTACAAGTTCTAGCCGTCACGGCCGTTCGCGGTCGCCCAGCTGGCCTGGCCGGCCGGGCGGACTCCAAGGCGGCGTTTCCCGCTGGAACAGGCGCCCCTTGCGGCCCCGTTCGGGGGCCTGGCCACACCGCCGCGTTCGCCGGCGCATCCCTCCCTTGCGGGCAATTGTTTCCGTTTCGCGGCGGCGTGTTGCGGTTTGACCTGTAATGCGTTACGGACTCTCCGTTTGTTGACAAGGCTCTTCGCCTGCCGTCCGAAGGAGAGACCATGAAACGCCTGCCGCTCGTCACCGCCATCCTCCTAAACGCCGTCCTCCTGTCCGCCAGCGCCCTGGCCGGCGGCGGCGTGCTGTCCTTCTGCCTCCTCGGGCTGGCCTTCGCCGTGGGCACGGGATTCCTCCTGTGGACCGACAGCCGGATCCAGACGGCCTTCGCCTGCGTGTCCCAGACGTTCGCCTCCATGACCGCCAATCGGTTCGACTGCGGCCTCAAAGACGACCCGCTCCTTTGCGTGGAAGACCTTCGCGACGCCATGGCCCCCCATGAGGCCACCCTCAAGGAGCGCCTCAGCCGCGACGAGGCCATGATCGGCAACATCATCACGCCCATGGCCATAGTCGACGAAAAGGGCGGCCTCAAATGGCTCAACGAGTCCATGGTCCGCCTGACCGAAAACGACGGTCCGCCTGAAAAGCACCTCGGCGGCAACTTCGCCCTCTTTTTCTACGGCAAGTCCCAGGACACCGTGGTCGGCAAGGCCATCCGCGAGAAATCCCGCCAGACCTCCAAGACGGAATTCGATACCCGCAAGGGCAACCACAAATACATCAGCATTTTCGCGACCCCCATCCTCGATTTCGACGGCAAGCTTATCGGCGGCTTCGTGTCCGTGGCCGACTTTACGGGCGTGGTGCTCAAGGAACGGACCATCACCGAGCAGAACCAGCGCATCGCCATGGGCGTGGCCGACGCCACGGCCGTGTCCGAGAACCTGGCCGCCGCGGCCGAACAGATGACCAGCCAGATCGCCCGCTCCACCGAGGGCATGGAAGACCAGCGCGCGCGCACGGCCGAAGTGGCGACCGCCATCGAGGAGATGAACGCCACCATCCTGGAGGTGGCCAGAAATGCCGGCGACGCCGCGACCACGGCCGGCCACGCCAACGCCATGGCCACCACCGGCGCCGCACTCGTCGAGCGGGTCATCACGGTCATGGAGTCGGTCAACGCCAAGGCCACCGGCCTCAAGTCCGAAATGCAGGACCTCGGCGACCAGGCCCAGGGCATCGGCCAGATCATGCAGGTCATCTCCGACATCGCCGACCAGACCAACCTCTTGGCCTTAAACGCCGCCATCGAGGCGGCCCGGGCCGGCGAGGCCGGACGGGGATTCGCGGTCGTGGCCGACGAGGTCCGAAAGCTCGCGGAAAAGACCATGACCGCCACCAAGGAGGTCAGCAACTACATCCGCGCCATCCAGGAAAGCGCCCGCCGCAACATGGCCGCCACCGACGAGACCAGCCAGGTCATCGAGGACGCCGACGCCCTGGCCCACAAGGCCGGCGACGCCCTGCGCCAGATCCTCGAATTCGTGGAAAAGACCTCCGACCAGGTGCGCGGCATCGCCACCGCCGCCGAACAGCAGTCGGCCACCTCCGAGGAGATCAACCGGTCCACCGACCAGATCAACCGCATTGCCGAAGATACGGCCGGAACCATGTCGCTGGCCTCCTCGGCCGTGTCCGACCTGGCCCACCTGGCTTCCGATCTCAAGACGTCCATGACGCGGATGCGCCTTTCGCAGTAGGGCATTGCCGCAGGGCCGCCACGGGCCGTTTTCTTGACATGCCGGGCCGCCCGGCATAGCTGCGAGCGACTCGGGGCGATCTCGTGCCCGCGCCGGCGGATCGGCCGGCATCGCTTGAAAGGGAAATGCCATGGAAATTTTCGAGGCCTCGCTGGCGCTGTACCTGCTCGGCGCGCTCGGCGCGCTCGGCCTGTCCGGCCGTGACGCGGCCAGCCGTGTCGGGGCGGCCGGGGCCCTGGCCGGGTCGCTTGTGGGCCTCTCCGGCGTGCTCGGCGCTCCGGCCAGTGCCGCCACCCAGATCGCGCTTCCCTGGGGCCTGCCCATCGGCGGCCTGCTCCTCGGCCTCGACCCGGCCAGCCGCCTGTTTCTCATCCCGGTCTACCTGCTCGGCGCGGCCTGCGCCGTGGCCGGCGCGGCCGCCATGGCCGGCCATCTGGCCCACAACGGCCGGGGAAAGCTCGGGCCGCACTGGTTCTTCTTCAACCTCCTCCTCGCCGGACTGGCCCTGGTCATGGCCGCCCGCGATGCCGTCACCTTTCTCATCGCCTGGGAGCTCATGTCCCTGGCCCCGTTTTTCCTCATAAGCTTTCACGACGACGAGGCCGAGGTCCGCGAGGCGGCCTGGATCTATCTCGTGGCCGCCCACCTCGGTGCGGTCTGCGTCATGGCCTTTTTCGCCGCCTTCTGGGCCGCAGCCGGGGGCACGTCCTTCGAGGCCCTGGCCCAGGCCGCGGCAGGCGGCCAGCTCGCCGCGCCGTCGGTCCTGTTCCTCCTGGCCCTGGCCGGATTCGGGGCCAAGGCCGGCTTTTTCCCCTTCCACGTCTGGCTGCCGGAAGCCCATCCGGCCGCCCCGAGCCACGTCTCGGCCGTGCTGTCCGGGGCCATGATCAGCGCCGGCCTCTACGGCCTGTGGCGGGCCGCGGAGCTGCTCGGACCGGCCGCCGTCTGGTGGGGCTGGACCCTGGTTGCCGTCGGCCTCGTCTCCGCCGTTTCGGGTATCCTGCAGGCCCTGGCCCAGGGGAACCTCAAGCGCCTGCTCGCCTATTCCAGCGTGGAAAACATGGGGCTGGCCTGCCTGGGCCTCGGCCTCGGCCTGGTCGGCCGCCAGGCCGGCAACGAAACCATCGCCGTGCTCGGCCTGTCCGGCGCGGTCTTTCATGTGCTGAACCACGCGGCCTTCAAGGGCCTTCTTTTCCTATGCGCCGGCGAGGTCCTCCACAGTGTGGGCAGCGTGCGCATCGCCCACCTGGGCGGCCTTGGCAAGCGCATGCCCGTGGTCGGCGCCGCCTTTGCCCTGGCCTCCCTCGGCATCGCCGGCCTGCCGCCCTTGTCCGGCTTTGCCGGGGAGCTGGTCCTGGCCCTGGCCATGCTCGAAGGCCTGACCACCGCCGGCCTGCCCGGGCTGCTGCCCCGGGTCGGCATGGCCGCCGCCCTGGTCGTGCTGGCGGCCGTCGGCGGGCTGGCCCTGGCCGCCTTTGCCAAGGCCGCCGGCCTGTCGTTTCTCGGCGAGCCCCGGACCCCGGCCGCGGCCAAGGCCGCCCCGGCCGGTCGCGCGGCCCGCACGGCCCTCCTGTTTCTTTGCCTGTGCATTGTCGCCGCCGCCGTCTGCGCCCCGCTGCTCCTGTCCCTGTCCGGCCAGGCGGCCCTGGCCTTTCCCGGCCTGGACCCGGCCCCGGCCCGGGCCGCCCTGGCCCAGGCCACCGGCATCCTGTGGACCGTGGGCGCGGTTTTCCCCTGTCTGGCCATTCTGGCCGGGGGTCTCCTCTGCGTCCGGTCGCGCCTTTTGGCCAAAAACGGCCTGCGCTGGGGACCCACCTGGGGCTGCGGCTACACCGCCTCCTCCCCCCGCATCCAGTACGGCCAAGCCTCCTTTGCCGAGCCGGCGGCCCGGATCTTCGGCCGGGCCATGGGCCTGACCCGCCGCCTGGACCTGGACCCGGGCTATTTCCCGGCCTGGGGGCGGCTGGCGGTGGCCAGTCCCGACCGGCTGAAAAACACGGTCTTCCTCCCTCTTTTCGAAGCCGTCGGCCGGGTCTGCGACGCCATGAAGGTGGTGCAGCACGGCCGGGTCCATCTTTACATCCTCTACGTCCTGGCCACGGTCGTGCTGCTTCTGGCCTGGAAGCTCTAAGCCATGAACACGCTGCTCCACCTCCTTGTGGCCCTTGTCCTGGCCCCGCTCATTCCCGGCATCATCAACCGGGTCAAGGCCAAGGTTGGCGGCCGGGCCGGCAAGCCGCTCTTCCAGACCTATTTCGACCTGGCCAGGCTCGTCCGCAAGGGCGCGGTCATAAGCACCACCACGTCCTGGGTCTTTGCCGCCGGTCCGAGCCTGTCCCTGGCCGCCGTGGCCTGCGCCCTGCTCCTCCTGCCGGGTCCGGGCGCGGCCGCCCCTCTCTCCTTTGCCGGGGACTTCATGTTCATGGCCTACCTGCTCGGCCTGTCCCGGCTGGCCCTGCTCCTGGCCGCCCTGGACACCGGATCGAGCTTCGAGGGCATGGGCGCCAGCCGCGAGGCCGTTTTCTCCGCCCTGGCCGAACCGGTCCTGTTCCTCTGTTTTCTGAGCCTGGCCGCCGACACCTCGGGCCTGTCCCTGTCAGCCATGCTCGGCCCCGGCCCGGTCGGCCCCCTGGCTCCGGAGCGGCTTTTCGTGCCGGCCATCCTCTTTGTCCTCCTTTTGGCCGAAAATTCCCGCATCCCGGTGGACGACCCCAACACCCACCTGGAGCTGACCATGATCCACGAGGTCATGGTCCTTGACCACTCCGGGCCGGACATGGCCGCCATCGTCTATGGCGCCTCGCTCAAGCTGTGGCTGTTCTGCTCGCTGACCGCCCTCTCCATGACCCCGGTGGCAAGCCTGTCCCCGGTGGCCGCCTGGGGCGCCTGGCTGGTCCTGGTCTTTGTCGTGGCCGTGGCCGTAGGACTCGTGGAGTCGGGCATGGCCCGGCTGCGCATGGAGCGCGTGCCGCGCCTCCTCGGCGGGGCCGGGGCCCTGGTCGCCTTGTCCCTGGTCCTTACGGTGTGGAGGTAGCCGGTGGAACTCTTTCAGTCCGTCATGGTGGCCCTGGTCTGCGTCAACCTGGCCTACCTGGCCATCACGCGCCTTCGCACGCTCACCCGCCTGACCGCCGTCCAGGGGGCGCTCCTGGCCCTGGTGCCGCTCCTGTTCGCCGGCCCGGAAACCGGCGTCGGCCACGGCCATGCCCTGTTCCTGTCCCTGGCCGTCTTCGCCATCAAGGGCGTTGGGTTCCCGTGGCTCCTGGCCCGGACTCTCTCGCGCCTGGAAGTCAACCCCGTGGTCGAGCCCTACCTCGGCTTCAACCTGTCGCTGGTGGCCGGGGTGGCGGGCCTGCTGTTTTCCCTGTGGCTGGAAACCAGGCTGCCCTTTCCGCCGGGCCTTTTCCCGCCGCTCCTTTTCCCGGCAGCCCTGACCACGATTTTCACCGGCCTGACCCTGGTCATTGCCCGGCAAAAGGCGCTCACCCAGGTCATCGGTTATCTGGCCGCCGAAAACGGCATCTTTCTCCTCGGCACCCCGCTTTCCGGCCAGGGTTCGGTCTGGCTGGAACTGTCCGTGCTCCTCGACGTCTTCGTGGCCGTCTTCGTCATGGGCATCGCCCTCCACCACATCAGCAAGACCTTCGAGTCCATCGACGTCGGCCGGTTTTGCAGCCTTCGGGATTGACCACCATGCTTGAGGCCCTGCCGCTTGTTCCCCTCCTGGCCGCCCTGCTCGTCCTGGCCCTTCCGGCCGACGGGCCGCGCCGGGCCGTCTTGATCCTGACCGCCCTGACCCACGCCGCCCTGGTCGCGGCCACCTTCGTCTGGCCCCCGGCTCCGGCCTACGGCGGACTCCTGGAGCTCGACGCCCCGGGCCAGCTGTTCCTGGCCCTGGCCAGCGTCCTCTTTCTGGCCGCCTCGGTCTACGCCGCCGGGTATCTGCGCCACGAAGGGGCCGGTCCCAAGCGCGACTTCCAGGACGGCGCGGCCTTTGTGAACGCCCCGGAGCGCATCTTCACCATGTGCCTGTGCTTTTTCCTGGCCGCCATGACCGTGGTCTGCGCCACGCGCAACCTGTCGGTCCTCTGGGTCGGCATCGAGGCCACTACGCTTTCGAGCGCCCCGCTCATCTACTTCCACCGCCACCGCCGGTCGCTGGAGGCCACCTGGAAGTATCTGGTCATCTGCTCGGTCGGCATCGCCCTGGCGCTCCTTGGCAACATCCTTTTTTCCGTCGCCTTCTACGATCCGGCCAGTCCGCTGGCCTCCATGAACCTCTCCGGCATGCTCCCCCGGGCGGCTCTCGCCGCCAAGCCCTGGCTGCGGGCCGCCTTCATCTTCGTCCTGGTCGGCTACGGCTCGAAAATGGGCCTGGCTCCCATGCACAACTGGCTGCCCGACGCCCACAGCCAGTCGCCTTCCCTGGTCTCGGCCCTGCTCTCCGGCGCGCTTTTGAACTGCGCCTTCCTCGGCATCCTGCGGGCCAACCAGGTCCTTTGCGCCGCGGACATGGGCGCCTTTAGCGGGGAGCTCCTCATCCTGTTCGGGCTTATTTCCATGGCCACGGCCGCCGTGTTCGTGGTCGGCCAGGGCGACTACAAGCGGCTGCTGGCCTATTCGAGCGTGGAGCACATGGGCATCCTGGCCCTTGGCGTCGGCGTCGGCGGCGGCGCGGCCTTCGGGGCCATGCTCCACGCGGTCAACCACTCCCTGACCAAGGGCGCGCTCTTTCTCCTGTCCGGCAACATCCTGGCCGTGTACCACACCCGGTCCTGCCACGACGCCAGAGGCGTCGCCCAGGCCCTGCCCGTCACGGCCGCCCTGTGGATGGCCGGGTTCCTGGCCATCTGCGGCTCGCCGCCGTTCGGCATCTTCGTCAGCGAGCTGACGATCCTCAAAACCATGCTCACGACCGGGCACGTGGCCGCCGCCATCGGCTACCTCGTTTTATTGGCCGTCATCTTCGTCGGCATGTCCGTGCCGGTGGCCCGCATGGTCCAGGGGCCCCTGCCCCCGGCCACGGCCCGGCCCGGCCGCGAGGGCCTGCTCGCCGTGGCCCCCCCCCTGGCCCTTTTGGCCGCCACCCTGGCCCTTGGCCTCTATCTGCCCAGGGCCCTCACCGCATTTCTGCACCAGGCGGCCGCCGCCGTGGCCATGGGAGGCTAGGCCATGGAATTTTCCCACCACACCGGTCTGGCCCTGGCCGACGTGCCGGTCCTGGCCCTTGAGGATTTTCGCCGGCTGCTCCTGTCCCGCGTGGCCGACGGCTGGCGCGTGCTGGCCCTTTTCGGGCTGCCGGCCGGGGGTGGCGCGGCCGGTCTGGCCGCCGTCTGCGGCCGCGACCACGACGGCCGGCTGGCCTTTTGCCGCACCGCCCCGCTCGACCGCTACCCCTCGCTCACCCCGGACTGCCCCCAGTGCCACTGGTTCGAGCGGGAACTCTACGAGCAGTGGGGCATCCTGCCGGACGGCCACCCCTGGCTCAAACCCATCCGCTTCACCACGCCGCCCGGGGCCGGCCGGCCGCGCCCGGCCCCGGGCGTGACCGACTACTTCCAGGTCCGGGGCGAGGAGGTCCACGAGGTGGCCGTGGGACCGGTCCATGCCGGCATCATCGAGCCCGGCCACTTCCGGTTCCAGTGCTTCGGCGAGGAGGTCTTCCACCTGGAAATCAGCCTCGGGTTCCAGCACCGGGGCATCGAGGCCATGCTCGCCGGCGGCCCGGACCCGCGCACCGTGCACTTCATGGAAACCGCCGCCGGCGACACGTCCATCGGCCATTCCCTGGCCCACGCCGCGGTCATCGAGGCCCTCTCCGGCCGGACCGCGCCCCCGCGCGGCCGGGCCATCGGCCGGGCGGCCCTGGAACTCGAACGCCTGGCCAACCACACTGGCGACCTCGGGGCCCTGGCCGGGGACGTCGGCTTTTTGCCGACACTCTCCTACTGCGGCCGGATCCGGGGCGATTTTTTGAACATGACCGCCCTTTTGTGCGGCAACCGGTTCGGCCGGGGGCTGGTGCGGCCGGGCGGCACGGCCTTTGACGTGGACACCGGCCTCCTGCGGGTCCTCGCCGGCCGCCTGGAGGCCGCCCGACGGGCCGCTTTCGGGGCCGCCGAGCTTCTTTTCGCCTCCTCCACGGTCCTGGCCCGGTTCGAGGGCACGGGCAAACTCACCGCCGAAAAGGCCCTGGACCTGGGCCTGGTCGGGCCGCCGGCCCGGGCCTGCGGCCTGGCCCGCGACGCCAGGCGGACCTTTCCCCAGCCCGGGGCCGGGGCCAGGGACATCGCCCTCTCGCTCCACGATTTCGGCGACGTCTACGCCCGGGGACTGGTACGCCGCCTGGAAATGGAGGCCTCCCTCGACTTCCTGGACGGGCTCCTGGCCGACCTGCCGGACGGTCCGACCCGGGAGCTTTTGCCCGGGCGCCTGCCGCCCGGCCGCCTGGCCGTGGGTCTGATCGAAGGCTGGCGCGGGGAAATCCGCCACGTGGCCGTGACCGGCCCGGACGGGCGCTTTCTGGCCTACAAGATCATCGACCCGTCCTTTCACAACTGGTTCGGCCTGGCCCAGGCCCTGCGCGGCCAGCAGATTTCGGATTTTCCGCTGTGCAACAAGAGCTTCAACCTCTCGTACTGCGGCCACGACCTGTAGGGAAACGCCCATGCTCCATATTCTCGCCGAACGTCTGCGCCAGGGCCGGCGGACCGTCGCCTTCCCGAAAAACGTGCCCGACCTGCCGCCGCGCTTCCGGGGCCTGCCCGTGCTCTCGCCCGGACCCTGCGCCACGGACTGCGCCTCCTGCGCCGGCACCTGCCCGACCGGGGCCCTCGGCGCGGACGAGGCCGGCCTCTTCCTCGATCTCGGCAAGTGCATCTTCTGCGGCACCTGCGCCACGGCCTGCCCGGCCGGCCGGGTGGCCTTCAGCCAGGACCACCGGCTGGCCTCCGACACCCGCGAGGGCCTGGTCCTGCGCCCGGGCACCCGCCCCCACGTCTCACCGCTCGACCCGGCCCGCCGCCGGCTCTTCGCCCGGTCGCTCAAACTCCGGCAGGTCAGCGCCGGCGGTTGCAACGCCTGCGAGGCCGACCTCAACGTGCTGACCACCGTCGTCTTCGACCTCGGCCGCTTCGGCATCGATTTCGTGGCCTCGCCGCGCCACGCCGACGGCGTGGCCGTGACCGGCCCGGTGACCGTCAATATGCTGGCCGCCACCCGCGCCACCTTCGACGCCGTGCCCGACCCGCGCGTCGCCATCGCGGTCGGGGCCTGCGCCATCTCGGGCGGCGTCTTTGCCGGGAGCCCCGAGACCACGGGCGGAGCCACGCCGCACCTGCCGGTCGATCTCTTCATCCCCGGCTGTCCGCCCCATCCCCTGACCATCCTCGACGGCCTGCTGTCCCTGCTCGGCATCCCCACGCCCTGAAGCCCGGTCCGGCCGGCCAAATACCCGCTCGGACCGGGGTCTTTCTTGCGCCGGCCGGGCAAAATGTGCACAATGCCCCATCACGCGGCATCCGCCTCGCCGCTTCGTGTCCACCGGAACCACTGCCAAGGAGTCCCCATGCCCAAAGCCACGGATTTCACGCTCTTTAGCGGCGGCGCCCAGGGCGCCGAAGCCGAGTTCGGACGCCAGGCCGAGCTCCACGGCGTCCAGGAAATCAACTACACCTTCGAGGGCCACCGCATCGAGCGCACGCGCGGCATCCGCGTCCTGACCCAGGAGGAACTGGCCAAAAAGGACGTGAGCCTGACCTACGTCTCCAAACTCCTGTCGCGCAAATTCTCCAACGGCCCCCAGATCCGCATGGTCCTTCGCACCATCATGCACCAGATCGACGCGGGCCTGGAAATCTTCGTGGTCGGCACCATCCAGGACGACGGCACGGTCAAGGGCGGCACGGGCTGGGGCGCGGAGTTCGCCAAGATCTGCAACAAGCCGCTTTTCGTCTTCTGCCAGGAAAAAGCCGGCTGGTTCACCTGGGAAAACGACGCCTGGGCCCCCGCTTCCGGGCCGACCATCACCCACTCCCACTTCACGGGCACCGGCACCCGGTTCCTGGAAGACTCGGGCAAGGCGGCCATCGCCGCCCTGTACGAACGGTCGTTCGGGTAGAGGAGAGAAGAGAAAAGATGCCTCCGGCGGCCGGGGGGGATCATCCCCCCCGGACCCCCTGGAAGGGGAAACGACGAAGGGCGGTCCCATCATGGCGACCGCCCTTCGTCGTTTCCCGGGTCGGGTGGGTCCGGGAGGGGGTGACCCCCTCCCGGCCGCCGGAGGCATCTTCCCTTCCTAACGGCCGAATCCGTCGAGGACCGTGAAGAACCGGGCCGCGTCCGAGGCGTCGTTGTAGAAGTGCGGCGAGAGCCGGATGCGGCCGGCCCGAAGCGACGTGGCCACGTGGGCGGCGTTTAAGTGCGCGAAGAGCCCGGGCGCGTCCGGGTGCTCGAAGGCCAGGATGCCGGACCGTTCGGAAGGAGTAAGCGGCGAGGCCACCCGCAGGCCCCGGTCGGCCAGGCCGGCGGCCAGGATATCGGCCACGGCCCAGATCCGGTTCCGGACCTCCCCGGTCCCCACTTCCTCGAACAGCGACAAGGACGCCCCAAGGGCGCTGATGCCGGCGATGTCCTGGGTGCCGGACTCGAACCGGCCGGGCCCTTCCTTGGGGCGGTACGTCTCGCCGAGGTTCTCCTCGTCCCGCATGGACCGCCAGCCGGCCATGACCGGGCCCAAGGCCGCGTCGCCCGCGGCCGAGGCGTAGAAAAGCCCCAGGCCCATGGGGCCGAGCTGCCACTTGTGGCAGCCGGCGGCCAGGAAATCCGCGCCAAGGGCCGTGACGTCCGTGGGCAGTGCCCCGAAGCTCTGGATGGCGTCCAGGCAGAATAGGGCCCCGTGCTCCCGGCAAAGCGCGGCCAGCTCCCCGGCCGGCAGGGCCACGCCCGTGGTCCAGTCCACGGTCGAGGCCACAACCAGCCGGCAGCCGGGCACCAGCCGCCGGGCCGCGTCCAGATCCAGCCGGCCGCCCCACTTGGGCAGCTCCACCACCGTCACGCCGCGCCCGGCCAGGCTGTCGAAGGGAAAACGCAGGGTCGGAAAATCCGGCCAGGTGACCCCCACCCGGTCGCCCGGCCGCCAGTCGATCCCGGCCGCGACCAGCCCCAGGCCGTGGGAGGTGTTGCCGGTAAAGGCCAGCCGGTCCGGCGTGGTGCCAAGGAGCCGGGCGGCCCGGGCCCGGGCGTCGGCCACGGCCGCGAGCCATTTGAAGTAGTCGGCCGAAGCCCGCAGGCACCGGTCCTCGAAGACCGCCTGCCCGGCCAGACAGGCCCGGCGCGGCATGGGTGAGACAGCCGCATGGTTGAAAAAGGCCGGCCCGGCCGTCACCGGAAACTCCTCGCGTACGCGATCGCTGTCCATCATGCCTCCTTGCGCGGTCGGGGGCACACCGCCGCCGCGTCGGCTCCTGGATAAAGGGGAAGGCGGCCCGGGGCAACCGCCGGCCCGCCCTTCAAAAAAAACCGGGAAGCCATGGACCATGGCTTCCCGGCAGGGAGAAGGGGGGCTTGGCCGGGTTAGAACCGTTCGAAATCGTCGTCCTTGTCTTCCAGGTCGATGCCGACGCCGCCGGCCGGCGCCTTGGCCGGGGCCGGGCGGACGATCCGGGCGGCGGGCCGGCGGGCGCCTGCGGCCGGCAGGGCCTTGACCAGCCGGGTCTGGCGCCGGACCGCGCCGTCCACCCGGAAAAAGGCCATGGTGCTCTGGAGCTGTTCGGCCTGGCTGGAGAGTTCCTCGGAGGTGGAGGCCATTTCCTCGGAAGCCGAGGCGTTTTGCTGCACCACCTGGTCGAGCTGCTGGATGGCCCGGTTGATCTGGTCGGCTCCGGAGTTCTGCTCCTGGCTCGCGGCCGCGATTTCCTGGACCAGATCGGCCGTGCGCTGGATGTCGGGCACCATCTTGGTCAGCATGGTGCCGGCCCGCTCGGCCACCCGGACGCTGGAGGAGGACAGTTCCGAGATCTCGGCCGCGGCCGAGCCGCTGCGCTCGGCCAGCTTCCTGACCTCGGCCGCGACCACGGCGAAGCCCTTGCCGTGCTCCCCGGCCCGGGCCGCCTCGATGGCGGCGTTTAAGGCCAAGAGGTTGGTCTGGCGGGCGATTTCCTCGATGATGGAGATCTTTTCCGCGATGTTTTTCATGGCGGAGACGGCCGAAACCACGGCCTCGCCGCCCTCGCGGGCGTCCTGGGCGGCCTTGACGGCAATGGACTGGGTCTGCTGGGCGTTTTCGGCGTTCTGCTTGATGTTCGAGCTCATCTCCTCCATGGACGAGGAGATCTCCTCCACGCTGGCCGCCTGTTCGGTGGCGCCCTGCGACATGCTCTGGGCCGAGGCGGACAGCTCTTCCGAGCCCGAAGCCACGTTCTCCGAGGCCGACTGGACCTCGGCCACCACCTCGCGCAGCTTGCCGACCATTTCGTTGAGCGACCCGGCCAGCACGCCTATTTCGTCTTTCTGGTCGATGTCGAGCAGGCGGGTGAAATCGCCCTCGGCCATGGCCTTGGCAAAGGTCACGCCCTTGATGACCGGGCCGGTGATGGCCTTGGTCAGCAGGAAGGCGATGACGATGCCGATCAAAAGCGCCACGGCCAGGCCGCCGATCATGACCGAGGAGGCCGCGGACAGGCTGGCGACCGCGTTGTTGGCAATGTTCTGGGTGGCGTCCAGGGCCGCCTTGGCCGTTTCCTCGGCCGCGTCCTGCACGGCGTTGGCCGATTCGATCCGCTTGGCGTTCAAGTCCTGGATGGCCCGGAAGTTGTCCAGGAAATCGAGCAGGGCCTGGCGGTATTTCTGGGAGGCGTCCTTGATGCCGGCCAGTTGGCGCAGGTTGGCCTCGCCCTTGGTCTTGGCCCGCAGCGTGTCCACGGCCTGGTCCAGGGCGGTGAATCCCTTGATGGCCTCCTCGACCTGGCGCGGATCGCGGAAGAGCTGGCCCCGGTAGTTGCCGATCCGGATGGCCGTGCCCGCGTTGAGGATGACGCCGACGTCCTCGACCTTGTCGGCCCGGTCCTTGAGCGCCTCGGTGGGCGCCCCCTTGGCGATATCCTCTTCGAGCTGCTTGTTCTGGTTTTCCTGATAGGCGCTGCAGTTCTTGACGAACTCTCCGGCGGCCACGTCCAGGGTCCGCCGCACGCCGCCGATGGCTTCCATGCGGGCGGCGGTCTCGATGACGAGCTTTTCGTATTCCGTGGTCTTGGCCTGGGCCTTGGCCACATCCTCGCGCAGCTTCACGAGTCCCGGGTACTTGTCCGAATGGGCCTTGGCCTCGGCCAGGGCCTTTTTGAGGTCGCCCAGGTTGCGCATGCCGGCTTCGTATTGTTTCTTGTCTTCGGAATAGCCGTAGCTGCGCATTTCCATCATGGTCTGCAAGGCGGCCCGCTCGATGCTGTTGGCAATGGCCATTTCAGGAACGAATTCCATGGCCAGCCGGGTGGACTGCACTTCCACGCCGTGCATGTTGACGACCGCCATGCCGCCGAGCGCGCAGGCGATAAGGATCAACAGACCGAAACCGATGCTGATCTTGACACCAAGTTTCAAATTTTTCACAGACGGCCCCCCCTCGAGCGTCGCTGTTCCAGGCCGTCTCCCCCGGGGAGCGCGGCCTTTGCGGGCATGCTGGCATGCAACGTCACTTTCCCTACAAGTGGCTTATTTCCATCTGTCTTGCAATGTAAAGATAGCGGTTTCCCAATGCCCGGTGGACCGCCCCGGCCTTTTCCCGTAGAAGCGCAACCATCGGAGGTGCGGGGACATGCAATTTTTTCGCGAAATGGCCCTGGCCGCCCGGCTGGCCCGGCGGGAACTGCGGGCCGGCATCCGGGGCTTCGGCGTTTTCCTGGCCTGCCTGGCCCTCGGCGTGGCGGCCGTGGCCGGGGTCAAAAGCCTGTCCGCCTCCTACGGCGCCGGCCTGGCCGAGGACGCGGCCGCGCTCCTCGGCGGCGACCTGGAGGCCACCCTGCCCCAGCGGCCGGCCTCGCCCGAGGAACTGGCCGCCCTCGCGGCCCTGGGCCAGACCTCCCACCTGGTCTCCATGCAGGTCATGGTCCGGGCCGAGGCCGGGCCGGCCAAACGGACCCTGGCCACGCTTCGGGCCGTGGACGACGCCTATCCCCTCTACGGGACCGTGGCCCTGTCGCCGCCCCAACCCCTGGCTGCGGCCCTGGCCGTCAAGGACGGCCTGCCCGGGGCCGTGGCCGCGCCGGAACTTCTCTCCCGCCTCGCCGTCCCGGTCGGCGGCACCATCCGCGTGGCCGACGGCGTCTTTACCGTGCGCGCGGTCCTCTCCCGCGACCCGGACGCCTCCTCGAGCCTTGCGACCCTCGGCCCGCGCCTGATCGTCTCGGACCGGGGACTGGCCGCCACGGGCCTCCTCGAACCGGGAAGCCTGACCCGCCACGCCTACCGCGTGAAGCTTCCGCCAGGGGCCGACGCCCCGGCCCTGGCCCAGCGGCTTCGCGCCGCCTTTCCCACCTCCGGCTGGCGGGTGCGCGACGCGTCCGGGGCCCAGCCCGGGCTGTCGCGGTTCATCGACCGGCTGGTGGCGGTCACCGGGCTCGTGGGGCTGGCCTCGCTGCTCCTTGGCGGCATCGGCGTGTCCCAGGCCGTTTCCGCCTACCTCTCAGGCCGCACGGAATCCATCGCCGCGCTCAAGTGCCTGGGGGCGCCGCGTCGGGTGGTGACAGCCACCTATTTCCTGGTCGTCGCGACCCTGGCCGCCGGGGGCATCGTCCTTGGGCTGGCCGTCGGCGCGGCCGTGCCGGCCCTGGTCGGGCCGCTCCTCGGCGGGATTTTGCCCGTGCGCCTGCTGCCCGGCCCCTATCCCGGCGCGTTGGCCCTGGCCGCCGCCTGCGGCGTGCTGACCACCCTGGCCTTTGCCCTGCCCCATCTGGCCCGGGCCGGCCGGGTGGCCCCGCTGGTCCTTTTCCGCGGCTACGCCGCCCCGGAGCAAATCCGGCTGGGCATTGCCGCCCGACTGCCCGGTCTCGCCGCCCTAGCCGGCCTGCTGGCCCTGGCCGTGGCCGCGACGCCCAACCGCCAGCTCGGCCTGGGTTTTGTCGGGGTGGCCCTGGCGGCAACGGGCGTCTTCTGGATTTTCGCCAAGCTGGCCGTGTTCCTGGCCCGGCTGCCGGCCAGGCGTCCGGGGCGCCTGGGGCTGGCCCTTCGGGCACTCACCCGGCCGGACAACCAGGTGGCAAGGGTCCTGGCCGCCCTGGGGCTCGGCCTCCTGACGCTTTGCGCCATGGCCCTGGTCGAGGCCAATTTCCGTTCGGCCTTTACCGAGGACATTCCGCAAACGGCCCCGGACTTTTTTTTCGTGGACATCCAGCCGGACCAGCTCGATCCCTTTCTGCAAACGGCCGGGAGCGTCCCCGGCGTGACCCGGGTCGAGACCGCGCCCATGGCCCGGGGCCGCATCGCCCGGTTGAACGGGCTGGCCCCGGAGGACGTGGAGGTCGGCGAGGAGGCCAGATGGGCGGTCCAGGGCGACCGGGGCCTGACCTATGCCGCGAGGATGCCCGAGGGCACGCGGGTGGTGGCCGGGGCCTGGTGGCCGGCCGACTATGCCGGCCCGCCCTTGGTGTCCGTGGACGAGGGCATTGCCAAGGGCCTGGGGCTCGGGCTTGGCGACACCGTGACCGTAAACGTCCTTGGCCGGGAGATCACGGCCACGGTATCGAGCCTTCGCCGCATCAACTGGCTGACCCTTGGCATCAACTACGTCTTCGTCTTCTCGCCCGGTTCCCTGGACGGCCTGCCGCTCACCTGGCTGGCCACGGCCTACACGGACAAGAATGCCGGGGGCGATCCCGGCGAGGCGGTCTTTGCCGCCGTGACCGACCGCTTCCCCAACATCACGGCCATCGGCATCGGCGACGCCCTGACCGACGTCCTGGCCGTGGCCGACAAGGTGTCGGCCGCCGTGTCCGTGGCCGCCGGGGCCACGCTCGTGGTCGGGATGCTGGTGCTTATCCAGACCATGGCGGCCGGACTGCGCCGAAAGGCCTACGAAACCGTCATCTACAAGGTCTGCGGCGCGTCACGACGGGATGTCATGGCCGTGCTGCTCCTGGAGAACGCCCTGCTCGGCGTCCTGGCCGGCCTCATGGCCCTGGTCCTCGGCACGGCCGTGGCCTCGGCCTTTGTGGTCTATTTCATGGAACTGCCGTTCCGCTTTTTCCCGGGTCCGGCCGTGGCCACAGTGGGCGCGGCCGCCGCCCTGACCCTGACGCTCGGCCTGGCCGGAGTCCTTCGCATGCTGTCGCGAAAGGCCTGGCCGTACCTGCGAAACGAGTAGCGCCGGGAACCCGGCTCAGTCGTCCGCGCCGGCCGGACGCGCGGGCATTTCCGCCCGCCGCTTCTGCTCCAGACGGTCGTAGACCGCAAGCTGGCGCGGCGACAGGACGGGACGGACCTTTTGGTCGAAGGCCTGGAAAATGATCTCCATCTCCGGCCGCAGGCGGGCGAAGACCAGGTCGGCCTTGGCCATGGCCTCGTCCCGGGCCGCCTGGAAAACCTGCCGCTGCTCGGCGCTGAGATCGAGCAGGCGCATCTCCTCCGCGTCGATCCGGTCCCGGATCGCCAGGATGCCGCCGCCGTCCCTGGCCCGCGACTCGTTTATGGCCCGGTGCGAGGCCCCGGCCCAGCCAAGCCCCAGGCCCAGGGCGAACGCCCCGGCCACCACCAGCCGCCGTGACACACGGCCCGTTTCAGACATGGTCCTTCTCCAGAAACGCCTTGAGTTTTTTCCTGGCCCGGAAAGCCCGGACCTTGACATTGACCCGGGTGAGTCCGGTCAAGGCCGCCACTTCCTCCACGCTTTTCTCCTCAAGCCCGAGCATGACCATGAGCGTCCGGTCCGCCGGCCGCAGCACGGTCATGGCCGCCTCCAGCCGCCGCTTCGCCTCCCGGGCCTCCTGTCGGTCCCGGTCGCGCTCGTCCGGGAGATCCTCCTCCAGCCCGGCCACCACCCCGGCCTCGGCCTTTTGCCGCCGCAGCCAGTCGATGCAGGTGTTGGCCGCGATGCGGTGGAGCCAGCCCCGGAAGACCGCGCCGTTTCGCAATGCCCCGAGGTTCAGGTAGGCCTTGACGAACACCTCCTGGACCAGGTCCTCCTGGCCGGCCGGGTCCTCGCAGAACCGGGAAACCAGGTGCGCCACGCCGACCCGGTGCCGGGCGACCAGGGCGGCGAAGGCCCGCTGGTCGCCGGCCGCCGCGGCCGTGGCCAGCACGACATCGTCCCGGTGGTCGCCAAGGGTCAGCACGCGTCCCATGACCCGCCCGCCACCCCGGTCCCCGACAGCACTTGCATTGCCGAATCCTCGCCGTCACCCATGGGCCGCACCCCTCCCCGGCCCCGGCATCACACCGCGCCGCCTTTTCAGGCGGCCCGGACAGGGGTTCGGTTACACGCCCGGCTCGACAACCTGCCGGACGGACGGTATCTCCCGGACGCGGCAGCCGCCGGACGGCCGCCAGCCCGACTCCCGGAGCACGCCATGCCATCCGCCCCCGTCTCCCCCGTCCCGGACGACGACGTGAATATTTACCTGATCGGCCCCCGCGCCTCGGGCAAGACCACGCTCGGCGCGCGCCTGGCCGAGCGCCTCGGCCGGCCCTTCGTCGATCTGGATGCCCTTTTCGTGGAAAGAAACGGCGAGACCATCGCCGACCTGGTCGCCCGCGAGGGCTGGGACGCCTTCCGCCGGGCCGAAGCCGCCATCCTGGCCGAGACCGCCACGCGCCGGGGGCTGGTGGTGGCCACGGGCGGCGGCGCGGTGCTCCTGCCGGAAAACCGCGCCCTCCTGGCCAAAGGACGGGTCTTCTACCTCCAGGCCGATCCCGACCGGCTGGCCGAGCGCCTCTTGGCCGACATGAACGAGGAGCAGCGGCCAAAGCTCACGGAGATGGGGTTTCGCGAAGAAATCAAGGCCACGCTCGCCGAACGCGAACCCGTCTACCTGGCCCTGGCCAATGCCTGCCTGCCCGAACGCGGCCCGGACGAACTGCTGGAATTCGCCCTGCGCGCCCTGGCCATGTGGCGCAAGGAATAGAGAAGAAGGGAAGAGAAGATGCGGGGGGAAACGCTTTTGAAAAGCGTTTCCCCCCGCGCCCCCCTTCGAAACGACAAGGGGCATAGACGTGTCGCGGAGAGAGGGTCGGAACGCGCGTCCACGGCCCCCCTTTCGGGGGGTCTGGGGGGAGTGACTCCCCCCGGCGGGTCCAGGGCGGCGCCCTGGCGGGGTCCGGAGCAGAGCCCCGGCTCTTGGCTCTTCCCCTACCGTTGGCAGAAGACGGCGGGATCGGCGGTGAAGGGCGTGACCGCGTGCTGGCCTGTGGATTCGAGGACCGCCCGCCAGTAGTCGGAGGTGATATTGAGCTTTTTTCGCCGCATGGTCACGAGATCCAGCGGCAGGTGGACGTAGCGGCCGTAGAGCTTGGAGACCACCATGCCGGTCTTGCCGGCCATGGCCGCGTGCACGGCGTGCTGGCCGAGAAAGCCGCAGTAGACCCGATCGTTGGCGTTGGCCGGCACGGACCGGATGATGTAGCTCGGGTCGATGAATTTGAGCGTCATGGGCGTGCCGCGCTCCCGGAAGTGGCCCTCGATGGCCCCGGACAGAAAGTCCGCGATGTCGCCAAGGACCGGGTTGCCCGAGGCGTCCCTGGCCCCGGTGTCGGGGAGCAGATCCTGGCCCGCGCCCTCGGCGGCCACGATGACCGCGTGGCCGCGGGCGGCCAGCCGCTTTTCGAGCGACGGCAAAAGCCCATGCTCCCCGGTCAGGTCGAAGGGGTATTCCGGAACCAGGACGTAGTTGACCTCTTTGAGGGCCAGGGTGGCCTGGGCCGCGATGAACCCGGATTCCCGGCCCATGACCTTGACCAGCCCCACGCCGTTCAGGACCCCGATGGCCTCGGTGTGGGCGCAACGGATGGCCTCGGTGGCCTTTTCCACGGCCGTGTCGAAGCCGAACGACTGGGTGACCAGGTTGATGTCGTTATCGATCGTCTTGGGCACGCCGATGATGCTGATCTTGGAGCCCCGCCTCGCGATCTCCTCCTGGATGCGCCGGGCGGCCTTCATGGTGCCGTCCCCGCCGATGACGAAAAGCATGGCGATATTGAGGCGTTCCAGGGCGTCGGCGATGTCCTCGGGCTTTTGCGGCCCCCGGCTGGAGCCGAGCATGGTGCCGCCGAACTGGTGGATGTCGGATACCGACTCGGGGGTCAGTTCCACCGGCGCGTGGCCGTAGGATTCGATGAAGCCTTGCAAGCCGAAGCGGATGCCGAGCACCCCGGCCACCCGGTAGTTGTGGTGGCACTCCATGACAATGGCCCGGATGACGTCGTTTAGGCCCGGGCACAGGCCGCCGCAGGTGACGATGGCCGCCTTGACCTTGGACGAGTCGTAATAGATGCGGCTTCGCGGCCCGGCCAGCTCGAAATCGGCGAAACAGGCCCCCTCGCCGGAACCGAATTCGCTGGCGTCGAGTTCGAGCCGGACCCGGGCGTCGTCGTCGAACCGGCAATACGGCAGGGGCGAGGGGATCTTGGCCGGCCCGAGCGCGGGGATGCCGGTATCGATGGGGGCTTTTTCGCAACGGTCTTCCATCATGGCGGACTCCTTGACTGCCCTGCCGATACCAGCTTCCGCCGGCCCGGGCAACACGGGGCCGCGTCGGCCCGGTGTCCGTCCGCCGCCGGCCCTCCTCTTGCGTCCCGCAACCACTTTTCAGCCCTCGGCCCACCATTGCCGGCAACGCGGCCCTAGTCCCACCGCACCCTGACCTCGGACGCCTCGCCGCGCCCGGAGATGACCACCTTGCCGGCCTGGCCAAGCGTCAGGCTCTGGCCCGGCGTCAGCACCCGGTCCCGGCCGTCGCCGGTGGCCGTCACCCAGATCGCGCCCCGGTCGCAGCGCACCCGGCAGTAGCGCACGCCGGTCAGGGCCAGGTACTTGCCGTGGCCGAGCCGGAAGGTCAGGCTTCTTGCCGGCGAAAAGATCCGGCTGCCGGCCTCGGCCGCCACCCGCAACAGCCGGCTGTCGCGCCACCGCGCGATCCACGCGTCCACGATCCCGACCCTGGCCGCCTCAAACGCCCTGTCTTCCCTGCTCCGCTGTGCAAACATGGCCTGCTCCCGGTTTTTTGGCCGCCGGCCCCTCCGGCGACGTGCTTCCCTTGAACCACAAGGCCTGTTACCATGACAGACACAGTTTAGAGAAAAAACAGGCATAACAGATATCCCCCGAGGAGACGCCATGCCCCTGCCCCAGACCGACGAAGGCGTGTTCCGCTACGTGCGCGTCGAAAAGCATGTCCTTGGCCTGATCGAAGCCGGAGATCTCCGGCCGGGCGAACGCATCCCGTCGCTGCGGGCCCTCGGCAACCGGCTCGGGGTCAGTGTGTCCACGGTCAGCCAGGCCTATGTGGCCCTGGAGCGGCGCGGGGTGGTGGAAGCCCGGCCCAAGTCCGGATTTTTCGTGCGGACCCGGCCGGCGCGCACCCCGGCACCCAAAACGCCCGTCCTGCCGGCCAAGCCGCCGACGGCCGTCAACCGGGGGGCCCTTATCCGCGAGGTCCTGGACGCCATGGGCCGGCGCGACATCGTGCCCCTCGGCGTGGCCCGCACGGACGAGGCCTTCCTGCCGACCCGGCAGCTGGTCCGGCTGCTCGGCAAGGTGGCCGCCGACGGGGAAGGCGTCATCTCCTACGAGGGGGTCTGCGGCAACATGGCCCTTCGCCGCCAGATCGCCGGCCATCTGGCCGAGGCCGGCATCGAGGCCCGGCCGGACGACATCATGGTCACCTCCGGGGCCATGGAGGCCCTCTACATCGCCCTGCGCTCGGTCACCCGGCCGGGCGACAACGTGGCCATCGCCGCCCCGTCCTACTACTGCTTCCTGCAGCTGCTCGAAAATTTCGGCCTGCGGGCCGTGGAGCTGCCTTCCCACCCCGACGGCGGCGTGCGTCCGGCCGACCTGGCCGGGGCCCTGGACCGCTTCGACGTCAAGGCCGTCATCCTGACGCCCAATTTCAACAACCCCGACGGCTCGCGCATCCCCGACCCGGCCAAGGCCGAGATGGCGGCGATCCTGGCCGGCCGGGGCGTGCCGGCCATCGAGGACGACGTCTACGGCGACCTCTATTTCGACGGCCCCCGGCCCCGGTGCCTGGCCTCCTACGACACCTCGGGGCATGTCCTGCACTGTTCGTCGTTTTCCAAGACCCTGGCCCCGGGCTTCCGGATCGGCTACCTGCTCCCCGGCCGGTTCGCGGCCAAGGCCTTCGAGATCAAGGCCACCACCAACGTCTGTTGCGCCACCCCCACCCAGATGGCCGTGGCCGCCTACCTGGCCCAGGGATCCTTCGAGCGCCACCTGCGAAAGACCCGGGCCGTGCTCGAACGCCAAGCCCGCATGACCGAGGCCCGCATCCTCGAACACTTTCCGCCCGGCACCCGGGTGACCCACCCCTCCGGCGGCACGGTCGTGTGGGTCCAGATGCCCGAAGGGGTCGATTCCATAACGCTTTTCTACGAGGCCAAGGCCCTGGGCATAAGCGTCGCCCCGGGCAACATCTTTTCGAGCTGCGACGCGTTCGACAACTTCCTGCGCCTAAGCTACGGCAACGCCTGGACCCCGGCCGTGGAGGAGGCCCTGGCCACCCTCGGCCGGCTGGCCGGGGAACTGGCCGACGGTGGGCGAGGGAGCGGCGGCCGGGCCCGGTGACCGGACGGCCGTTGCCTTGGGCCGATGATTGCCATAGTTACCAGGGGGACGGCCGTCTCCCGGCAACGGTCCGGGGATTTCCCCGCCCGGAACGTTGGTTTTTCGCGGCAAGCCTGCTAGCCTGTCCCCCGACGGACGCAGTGGGCTCCGGGCCGTCAAAAGGGAGTTTTCCCATGGAACGCCTTGCGCACACGAACACGGAGGAAGCCCTGGTCATCGGGCTGTCCGGCGAGATCATCATGGACGTGGTGATCGAACTGAAGGCGGAGATCGCGCCGTTGATCCAAAATGCCTCCCGGAAGGCGGTGGTCCTCGACCTGTCCGGGGTGGCCTTCCTGGACAGTTCGGGGGTGGGACTGTTCATCGGCCTTCGCCGGCTGTGCGAGGACGAGGGCAAGGCCTTCTCCATCGCCAATCCCTCCCCGCCCATCCGCAAGCTTTTCGACATGCTGCGCCTGACGGACTATTTCGCCGTATCGGCGACGCCTGTCACCTCCCCCGGCGCCACCCCCTCCGCCTGACCCGTCCCATGCGGATTTGCATCGTCGACGACTCGGAGAGTTTCCGCATCTACCTCGAAAGCCTGCTGCGCCAGGCCGGCCATGACGACGTCGTGTCCCACGCCTCGGCCGAGGCGTTCCTGGCCGCCCTCGGCCGCAGGGACGCCCGCCTGCCCGATCTGGTCCTCATGGACTGCATCATGCCCGGCCAGGGCGGCCTCGGCGGCACCCGGAGGATGAAGGCCGACCCGGCCCTGGCCGATATCCCGGTCATCATGATCACGGTCAGCGACGACGACGAAAACCTGGCCGCGGCCTTCGCCGCCGGGGCCATGGACTTCATCCGAAAGCCCCCCAGGCGTCCGGAACTCCTCTCCCGGGTGGACTCGGCCCTGCGCCTCAAGCAGGCCATCGACGAGCGAAAGGCCCGGGAGCGGGAGCTCAAGGCCGAAAAGGACGGCATTGCCGCCATCCTCGAATACTCCCACGACGGCATTGCCGTCCTCGGCCACGACGGACGCTTCACCTTCGTCTCCCCGGGCATGGAGCGGATCTTCGGGCTGCCGGCCGACACCTACACCACGGCCGACCGGTGGATCGACACCGTCTTTCCCGACGCGGCCGCCCAACACGACCTGGCCGACATCGTGGCCTCGCGCCCGGCGCCGGGCCACGTCTGGCAGCGGCTCTACCCCTTTGCCGACAAAAACGGCCAGCGCCGGACCTGCCAGATCCACTTTTCCACCATGCCCGTCGGGGACCTCATCCTCAATATCGAGGACGTGACCTTATTTGCCAAACAGAAGGAAGACCTGGAGAAAAAGCACAGCCGCCACCAGAAGGACCTGGAGGCCGCGGCCGAGATCCAGCAGAGCCTGCTGCCCCGGCGCTTCTCCATGACCGATTCCCTGAAGTTCGCCTGGGAGTTTTGGCCCTGCGAATCCATCGGCGGCGACATCTTCAACGTCTTTCCGCTCGGGCCCCGGCACGTGGGCCTTTACATGCTGGACGTCTCCGGCCACGGCGTGGCCTCGTCCCTGGTGGCCCTTTCGGTCTACAACTTCATGCACTACCAGCGTTCGACCCTGATCGACCGCTCCGAAGGCCGCATCGACGTGGTGCCGCCGGAGGTCGTGCTGGAGAAGCTCGACGAGGAATTTCCGTTCCAGAAGTTCTCCAAATTTTTTACCATGTTCTACATGGCCCTGGACCTCGCCACCGGCCAGGCCCGCTACTGCAACGCCGGCCATCCGCCGCCCTGGCGCGTCACCCCGGCCGGGGACATCCTGGCCCTGCCGGTCCGGGGCACCATCGTCGGGCTCGGCGGCTTCCAGCCGTACCGGGTCGGGGAGGTGACGCTCGCTCCCGGCGACAAGCTGATCCTGGTCAGCGACGGCCTGGCCGACACCCTGGGGCCGGGCGGCCTCTTTTACGGCGAGGAGCGCACGCTCGCCATCCTCCGCGACAAGGCGGGGAGCCCCGTCGGCGAAGTGCTGGCCGCCATGCGGACCGAGGCCGCAGCCTTTTGCGGCCACACCCCGCCCCGGGACGACGTGAGCCTTCTGGGCGTGGAATTCATGCGCCAAAAGGCCTGATCCGGCCGCCGTGCCAAGCGGCGGGGCCGCCCCTGGCCCGGCTTTTCCCCAACCGTCTACCCCACCACACCACCATGACCTTTACCGTTTACCATGCCGCGCCGGGCCTTTTGTCCGAACTGGTCGCCGAACTGGGCCCGGCCGTCACCGCCGTGCGCGATCCCCTGGTCGTGGCCGAAGGCCCGGCCCGGCCCGCCGCCTTTGCCGCCAACGTCTGGACCGAACCCGCATACATTCCCATGGAGTCCATCGGCGACGCGGCCAAAAAGCTCAAGGCCATCCAGCGCAACTGGGCCGTGGTCCCGGCCGGACACTTCCGCCGGGCCGCCCTGGTCCAGGAAAAGCTGCCCAAGGTCACGGCCCGGCCGCTCGTTTTCGGCCAGCCGCTGCCGACCGCGCCGCTTGGGGCCTTCACGCTCTGGGAGGAAAACCTGCTCCTGGCCTCCCCCGCGACCACGGAACCCGTGCCCGGCGGGGAACACCGCTTCGCCGAGGACAAGGTCGGGCCGCCGAGCCGGGCCTACCTCAAGCTGTGGGAGCTATTCACGCGGCTGGGGACCCACCCCGGCCCGGGGGACCTGTGCCTGGACATGGGCGGAAGCCCGGGGGGCTGGGCGTTCGTGCTGGCGAGCCTCGGGGCCCGGGTCTTTTGCATCGACAAGGCCGGGCTGGCGGACAACGTGGACAAGAATCCGCTGGTGTCCTTTTGCCCGGGCAGCGCCTTCGGCCTCGATCCCCGGCACGCCGGGGCCGTGGACTGGCTTTTTTCCGACGTCATCTGCTACCCGGACCGGCTCTATGACTGGCTCGGCCGGTGGCTCGAACTCGGGGAGTGCCGCCGCTTCGTGCTGACGGTCAAGCTGCAGGGCCAGACCGACCCGGCCCTTCTCGACCGGTTCCGGGCCATTCCCGGCAGCCGGCTCCTGCACCTCTCCCACAACAAGCACGAGCTGACCTTCGTGCGCCTCTGAGGACGCGGCCCTATGCCTCGCGGGCCGGCAGCCGGGCCAGGGCCCGGGCCAACTCGTCCTCGTCCAGGGGCTTGGCCAGCCAGTGGTCCATGCCGGCGGCGGCGAAGGCCGCCCGGTCGCCGGAAAGAGGCAGCGCGGTCATGGCGATGACGGGAATGCGTCCCACCGGCTCGGGCAGGGCCCGGATGCGCCGGGTGGCGGTCAGCCCGTCCATGCCGTCCATGCAGATGTCCATGAGCACGGCGTCGAAGGGCTGGCGCCGGAGCAGCTCCAGGGCCTCGTGGCCGTTGGCCGCGCTCATGGCGGCGTGGCCAAGCGTCAGGAGCAGGTGGGTGGTGGCGACCACGCACAGGGGCTCGTCCTCGACCACCAGCACCCGCAGACGGTTCCCCGCCGGCGCCGCCAGGTGGAGCGGCAGGGGCGTCTCCCGGGCCGGGCCGGCCGGCGCCCTGCCCGCGGCCGGGGCCAGGGGAAGGTCGCAGGTCACGGTGGTGCCCCGGCCAAGCCGGCTCTCCAGACGCACGCTTCCGCCCATGAGCGCGGTCAGCCGCTTGACCAGGGCCAGCCCCAGCCCGGTGCCCGAACGCCGGCGGGTGAAAGACCCGTCCACCTGGGTGAAGGGCTCGAAAATCCTGGCCGCGTGTTCGGGCGCGATGCCGATGCCGGTATCGGAGACCGCGATGCGCAGCCACCGCCCCTCCCCCTCCTTCCCGGCCGGGACGATGGCCGTGACGGCCACGGCCCCGCGCTCCGTGAACTTGACGGCGTTCGAGACCAGACACGACACCACCTGCCGCACCCGGGTGGCGTCGCCACGGACCGCGGCCGCCACGTCCTCCCCGGCCGCCAGCGAAAGTCCGATGCCCGCAGCCCGGGCCTGGTCGGAGAACGCCTCGATGATGCCCCGCAGGACGGTCAGCGGACTGTAGGTGACCGGACGCGGCCCGATGTCGCCCCGGGTGGCCCGGGAAAAATCCAGGATGCCGTTTATGATGCCAAGGAGCCCCCGGCCGGCGGCCAGGGCCGTGGCCGCGTAATCGGCCTGCTCCGGATCGAGGGCCGTGGACTCCAGGAGCTGGAGCATGCCGAGCACGCCGTTTAAGGGCGTTCGGACCTCGTGGCTCATGTTGGCCAGGAATTCCGATTTGGCCAGGTCGGCCCGTTCGGCCGCCTCCTTGGCCGCGACCAGGGCCGTGACCATCTCCCGGGCCTCGCCGTCGTCCTCGAAAAGAACCAGGTAGCGCCCCGCCTCCGCGCCGGCGAGCGGGCTCATCCGGACATCGGCCGGAAACCAGTCGCCGTCAACCCCGCGAAAAAGCCATTCGAGGGACGCGCCGTCCGCGGGAACGTCCGGCCCTGGCGCATCGGGAGCGTCCGGGTCGGACGGGTGGGCCGGGTCCGGCAGGAGGCTTCCCCCCCGGGTGCGCGGGGCGGCGATGTCGCCAAGGACCAGGCCGGCAGGCAGGTCGGCGGCCAGGCCGAGCAGGGACCGGGTGCGGGGATTGGCTTCGAGCACGCGGCCGTCCCGGTCGCAGACCAGGAGGCAGACCGGGCCGAACGCCGCCAGGAGCCGGCAGCGCCGCTGGCTGGCGGCCAGTTCGGCCCGGGCCGTTGCCAAGGCCGGGGCCAGTCCCCCGTCGGCCCGGACGGCGGTGTCGGCGGCGACGGTGTCCGGGCCGCCATCACCGGGCCGCTGCGGGTTCCGATTTCCCCTGGTCGCGTCGCACTGGTCGGGCATCGCCTGTCCTGTCGCCTGGCCCGGTCCCACCGATCCGCGCCGTGTATGATAAGGTGCCGCATTGTATGCTGAAAGACGGGCGCGAAGCAAGCATGCCCCGGTTGCCGCAAAAACCGCCTCCTCCGGGCGCACCAGGCGGCGACGGCGGGAACGGCGCTTAAGCCCCGGGGCCGCGCCGTTTTTTCGCCGCGAGCCGGGCCTTGGGGGAAAACCGCCAGCGCAGCCGGTCGAGGTACAGATAGATCACGGGCGTGGTGTAGAGGGTCATGGCCTGGCTGACGAGGAGCCCACCGGCAATGGCGATGCCGAGCGGCCGGCGCAGCTCCGCCCCGGCCCCGTGGCCCAGGGCCAGGGGCAATGCCCCCAGGAAGGCGGCCAGGGTGGTCATCATGATCGGCCGAAACCGCTTGAGGCAGGCCTGGTAAATGGCCTCGCGCGGCGAGAGTCCCTCCTCCCGCTCGGCCACCAGGGCGAAGTCCACCATCATGATGCCGTTTTTCTTGACGATGCCAATGAGGAGAATGATCCCGATGATGGCGATGATGGACAGATCGAGCCCGAAGGCCATGAGCGCGGCCACGGCCCCAAGGCCGGCCGAGGGCAGGGTCGACAGGATGGTCAGGGGGTGGACGGTGCTTTCATAGAGGACGCCGAGCACGATGTAGACCGTGATGAGCGCGGCCAGGAGCAGCAGCGGCTGGCTTTTGAGCGAGCTGGCAAAGGCCTGGGCCGTGCCGGCGAACGAGCCGCGCACCGACAGCGGCAGCCCGAGCTCCCGGCTGGAGGCCTCGATGGCGGCCGCGGCCTGGGACAGGGCCACGCCGGGCGCCAGGTTAAACGAGATGGTCGCGGCCGGGAATTGCCCCTGGTGGTTGACCGACAAGGCGGCCTCGCTCCGGCGGATGGTCGCCACCGAGGCCAGGGGGATCTGCCTGCCGCCCGCGCCGGGCACGTAGATCTCCTTGAGCCCCTCCGGGCTCTGCCAGACCCGGGGCTCGACCTCGAGGACCACGTGGTACTGGTTCTGGTCGGTATAGGACACGCCGACCAGGCTCTGGCCGAAGGCGTCGTAGAGGGCGTCGTCCACGGCCCCGGTGGTGACGCCAAGGCGCGAGGCCGCGTCCCGGTCGATGTCGATGAACGTCATGAGCCCGTTGTCCTGCTGGTCGGCGCTGACGTCGGTCAGTTCCTTGAGGCCCCGCATCCGGGCCTCGACCTTGGGGGTCCAGGCCATGAGGTCGGGATAGCTGTCGGACAGGAGCGTATACTGGTAGAGGGCCTTGCCCGACCGGCCGCCCATGCGCAGCTCCTGGGCCGGCATGAGAAAGGCGGGGGCCCCGGGAATGGCGCCGAGCGCCTTTCGCAGCCGGCCCATGGTCACGGCCAGGGGCGGACGCTCCCCCGAGGGCTTAAGCGTGATGAACATCTGGGCCGCATTGGTGCCGCCCCCGCCCGGGCCTCCGCCGCCGCCGGTAAATCCGGTCACGGACACCACGTCCGGGTCGGCGCTGATGACCTTGACCACGGCGGCAAGCTTCTTTTCCATGGCCTGAAACGAGCTGTCCGGCGCGGCCTGGATGAATCCCATGACCCGGCCGGTGTCCTGTTCCGGGAAAAAGCCCTTGGGGATGGCGATATAGAGCCAGACCGCCCCGGCCAGGGCGGCCACGGTGGCCGCCAGCATGAGGCGCGGATGGGACAGGGAGAAGGTGAGGCTTTTCGCGTAGGCGCCAAGGAGCCGGCCAAAGGCCCGGGCGGTCCAGCCGAACCGCTTCTCGTGCCGGGGCTGGCGGTGGGGGCGCAGCAGCACGGCGCACAGCATCGGCGTCGAGGTCAGGGACAACAGGAGCGAGATGAGGATGGCGACGGACAAGACCACCGCGAACTCGCGGAAAAGCCGCCCCACCATGCCGCCCATGAAAAGAATGGGGATGAAAACGGCCACCAGCGACACGCTCATGGAGACCACGGTGAAGGCCACTTCCCGGGACCCCAGAAACGAGGCCTCGCGCGGGGACAGGCCGTCCTCCACATGGCGCGAGATATTTTCGAGGACCACGATGGCGTCGTCCACCACGAAGCCCGTGGCGATGGTCAGCGCCATGAGCGACAGGTTGTCGAGCGAATAATCGAGCAGGTACATGGCCGCGAAGGTGCCGACCAGGGAGGCGACGGTGGCCACGGCCGGAATGACCGTGGCCCGCAAGCTCCCCAGGAAGGCGAAGACCACCAGGATGACCAGCCCGCACGAGAGGATCAGCGTGCGCTCCACCTCGGCCAGGGAGGCCCGGATGGGCGGCGAACGGTCCATCTCGACCGACACCCCGACAGCGGCCGGCAGGGCGGTGGACAGCTGGGGCAAGAGCGCCCTCACGTTGTCCACGGTCTCGATGATGTTGGCCCCGGGCTGGCGAAAAACGATGATCATGACCGCCGGCCGGCCGCCCACGAGACCGGCCGTGCGCACGTCCTCGACGGACGGGGTGATGGTGGCCACGTCGGAAAGCCGGACCGCGGCCCCGTTTTTGTACGACAGGATGAGCGGCTCGTACTCCCAGGCCTCGTGCAGCTGGTCGTTGGTCTCGACCTCGAAGGACACGTCCCCGGCCTCGACCCGGCCCTTGGGCCGGTTGACCGTGGTCTTGGCCAGCATGCCGCGCACGTCGGAGAGGCTCAGGCCCTTTTGGGCCAGGGAGGTCGGATTGACGTTGACGCGCACGGCCGGCAAGGCCCCGCCGCCGACGAACACCTGGCCCACGCCGTCGACCTGGGACAGCTTCTGCTGCAGGACGGTCGCGGCCACGTCGTACATCTTGGCCCGGGACACGGTGTCCGAGGTCAGGGCCAGGACCATGATCGGCGCGTCGGCCGGGTTCATCTTCCGGTAGGTCGGGTTCTGGCGCAGGGTCGGGGGCAGGTAGCCCCGGGCCGCGTTGATGGCCGACTGGACGTCCCTTGCCGCGCCGTTGATGTCGCGGGTCAGATCGAACTGGAGGTTGATGCGGGTCGAACCCCGGGAGCTCGACGAAGTCATCTCCGTCACCCCGGCGATGCGGGCGAACTGGCGCTCCAAGGGCGCGGCCACCGAGGTGGCCATGGTCTGGGGCTCGGCCCCGGGCAGCTGGGCCTGGACCGAGATGGTCGGGAAATCCACCTGGGGCAGGGCCGCGGCCGGCAGGAGCTTGAAGGCGATGGCCCCGGCCAGAATGAGGGCCAGGGTCAGGAGCGTGGTCCCGACCGGCCGGCGGATGCAGAGCTCGGGCAGGCTCTTCATGGCCGGTCCCCGGGCTCCGTCAACGGGAGGGCCTCGCCGGAAGCGGCCGGCCCCACGGGCGCGGCCGCATTCTTGCGTCCGGCCAGACGTTCGAAAAAGAGGTAGATGACCGGGGTGGTGTAGAGGGTCAGCACCTGGCTGACGATCAGCCCGCCGACAATGACGATGCCAAGGGGCCGGCGCAGCTCGGACCCGACCCCCGTGCCAAGGGCCAGGGGCAGGGCCCCGAGCAGGGCGGCGAAGGTGGTCATCATGATCGGCCGGAACCGCAGCAGGCAGGCCTCGTAGATGGCGTCGCGCGGGGACTTGCCCTGCTCGCGCTCGGCGGAAAGGGCGAAGTCCACCATCATGATGCCGTTTTTCTTGACGATGCCGATAAGGAGAATGATGCCGATGACGGCCATGACGCCCAGGTCCTCGTGGAAAAGGAGCAGGGCCCACAGGCCGCCGATGCCGGCCGAGGGCAGGGTCGAAAGGATGGTCACCGGGTGGATGAAGCTCTCGTACATGACGCCAAGGACGATGTAGACCGTGACCAGGGCGGCGAGGATGAGAAGCGGCTCGTTTCGCAGCGAATCCATGAAGGCCCGGGCCGCGCCCTGAAAGGAGCCCACAATGCTTTCGGGCAGCTTGAGTTCGGCCTTGACCGCGTCCACCGCGACCACGGCGTCGCCAAGGGAATGGCCCGGGGCCACGTCAAAGGAGATGGTGGCGGCCGGGAACTGGCCCTGGCGGTTGATGACCAGCGGGCCTGTCCCCTCGCGGATGGTGGCCACGGCCGAGAGCGGCACCTGGCCGTCGCCGGCGCCGGGCAGGCGGATGCGGCCCAGGGCTTCCGGTCCGGCGGCCATGTCCGGCAGCAGGCCGAGCACCACCCGGTATTGGCTGAGTTCGGTGAACATGGTCGAGATCTGGCGCTGGCCGAAGGCGTCGTAGAGGATGTTGTCCACGTCGGCCGGGGTCACGCCGTAGCGGGCGGCGGCCACCCGGTCGATGTCGACATTGAGGCGAAGCCCCCCTTCGACCAGATCCGAGGCCACGTTGCGCACTTCGGGCCGGTCGGACAGGGCGTGGACGAACCGGCGGGTCCACTGGGACAGCTCGGCCGCGCTCGGGGTGTCGAGGGTATACTGGTACTGGGCCCGGCTGGACCGGGCGTCCACGGACAGGTCCTGCACGGGCTGGAGCGTCAGGCCCAGGCCGGTCACGTTGCGGGCCGCCTCTTCGAGTCGGCGGGCCACGCCGGCCGCGTCGGCGTCGCGCCTGGCCTTGGGGATGAGCGTCACGGCCACCCGGCCCATGTTGAGGCTCATGTTGCTGCCGTCCACCCCGATGTAGGAGGCGACGCTGGCCACGGCCGGGTCCTTTGACAGGACCCCGGCCAGCTCCTGCTGGCGCTCGGCCATGGCGGCGAAGGAGACGGTCGGCGGGGCCTCGGTCACGCCGGAGAGCAGGCCCGTGTCCTGGACCGGGAAAAAGCCCTTGGGCACCACGACGTAAAGGACCACCGAGGCCGCCACCGTGCCGAGGGCCACGAGGAGCGTCAGGCCCTGGTGGCGCAGGACCACGGTCAGCGTCCGGCCGTAGCCGGCCACAGCCCGGTCGAAGACGCCCTGGGTGGCCCGGAAAAACCGGTTGCCCGCGTCCTTGCTCCGGTCCCGCAGGAGCCTTGCGCACATCATGGGGGTGAGCGTCAGCGAAACCGCGGCCGAAAGCAGGATGGCCGCGCCGAGCGTCACGGCGAATTCCCGGAAAAGCCGCCCCACCACGTCGCCCATGAACAGAAGCGGGATGAGGACGGCCACCAGCGAAACGGTGAGCGACAGGATGGTGAACCCGATCTGCCCGGCCCCGGCCAGGGCCGCCTCCATGGGCGTAGCCCCGTCCTCCACGTGGCGGGCCACGTTTTCGATCATGACGATGGCGTCGTCGACCACAAATCCCGTGGAAATGGTGAGCGCCATGAGCGTCAGGTTGTTGATGCCGTAGCCGAGGAGATACATGACGCCGAAAGTGCCGACCAGGGACAGCGGCACGGCCACCCCCGGGATGAGCGTGGCGGGCAGGTCGCGCAAAAAGACGAAGATGACCCCGACGACGAGGACGACGGCCAGCAGGAGCTCCACCTGCACGTCCTCGATGGAGGCCCGGATGGTGACCGTCCGGTCGGCCAGGACCGAGAGGTCGATGGCCGCCGGCAGCGAGGCCCGCAGGCTCGGCAGGATGGCCTTGACCCGGTCCACCACGTCGATGACGTTGGCCCCGGGCTGGCGCTGGATATTGAGCACGATGGCCGGCTTGCCGTTCACCCAGGCGGCCTGGCGCACGTCTTCCGCGCCGTCGGACACGGTGGCCACGTCGGCAAGGCGCACCGGCCGGCCGGCCTTGTAGGACACGATGAGCGGCCTGTATTCGGCGCTGGTCAACAGCTGGTCGTTGGCCCCGAGGATGGAGGACTGCTTCGGCCCGTCGAACCCGCCCTTGGCCTGGTTGACGTTGGCTGCGGCCACGGCCGCGCGCACGTCCTCCAGAGTGATGCCGTAGGCGGCCAGGGCCGTGGGGTTGGCGTCGATGCGAACGGCCGGCCGCTGCCCGCCGGAAACGCTCACGAGCCCAACGCCCGAAAGCTGGGAAATCTTCTGGGCCAGCCGGGTGTCGGCCAGGTCCTGGACCTCGGTCAGGGGCATGGTCTCGGAAATGAGCGCCAACGACAGGATCGGGGCGTCGGCCGGATTGACCTTGCTGTAGACCGGGGGGGCCGGCAGGTCCTCGGGCAGGAGACTAAACGCCGTGTTGATGGCGGCCTGGACCTCCTGCTCGGCCACGTCCAGGGACAGGCTCAGGGCAAACTGCATGGTGATGACCGAGGCGCCGCTGGCGCTGGCCGAAGTCATCTGGGTCAGGCCCGGCATCTGGCCGAACTGGCGTTCGAGCGGCGCGGTCACGGCCGAGGCCATGACGTCGGGGCTGGCGCCGGGATAGAGGGTGCGGACCTGGATGGTCGGGTAGTCCACCTGGGGCAGGGCCGAGACCGGCAGCTGGAAATAGGCCACCGCCCCGGCCAGGATCACGGCCACCATGATGAGCGTGGTCGCGACCGGACGCAGGATGAAAGGGCGCGACAGGTTCATGGCTTGGCGGCCGCTCCGGTGCCCGGGTTTTTGACCACCACGGCCGTGCCGTCCTTGAGCCGGTCCGCGCCCTCGACCACCACGGCCTCGCCGGCGGCGAGGCCCGATTCGACCACGAGATCGGTGCCGACAGCCATGCCCGTGACCACGGACCGGGAGGCCACGGTGTTGTCCTGGCCGACCACGAAGACGTGGGCCCCGCGGGGGCCGCGCAGCACGGCGGCCGCCGGCAGGAGGACCACGCCCTTTCGCTCCTCGAGGAGCAGGACGGCGTTGACGAACTGGTTGGGGAAAAGGGCCTCGTCGGCGTTGGCGAAAATGGCCCGCAGCTTGACCGTGCCCGTGGCCACGTCGATCTGGTTGTCCGTGGTCGAGAGCGTGCCCTCGGCCAGCTTCTGCGACAGGGTGCGGTTAAAGGCCGACACCTTGAGCTTCTCCCCGGCCCGCATCCGCTCCCGCACGGCCGGCAGCTGGTCTTCCGGCAGGGTGAAGACCACGCTTATGGGCGAGACCTGGGTGATGACGCAAAGCCCGGTCGTGTCCGTGGCCCGGACCATGTTGCCGGGATCGAGTTGGCGAAACCCCACCCGGCCCGTGACCGGGGCCGTGATGCGGCTGTATTCGATTTGCAGCTTCGCGTTGTCGATTTGCGCCTTGTCGGACCGGATCGCGCCCTCGTACTGGCGCACCAGCGAGGCCTGGGTGTCCTTGGTCTGGCCGGCCAGCATGTCCTTTTGGACCAGGTTCTGGTAGCGCACGAGATCGGCCTTGGCGTTGTCGAGCAGGGCCTGGTCCTTGGCCAGCTGGCCCTGGTACTGGTCGAGCTGGGCCTGGAAGGGGCGAGGGTCGATCCGGGCGAGCAGGTCCCCTTCCTTGACGAGCTGGCCTTCCTTGAAGCGGACCTCGGTCAACTCTCCGTCCACCCGGCTTTTGACGGTGACGGTCTTGAGCGGCGTCACCGTGCCGATGCCGGACAGGGTCACGGGCGCGACCCCGAGCTTGGCCTGTTCGGTGGTCACGGTCACGGCGGGCGGCCCGCCGGGGCCGCCCCGGGACTGCTGGGCCGCGCCGTCGCGGGGAAACCGCCACACGAGCAGGCCCACGGCCAGAAAAGCGGCCAGGGCCACGAGCGCCCATCGTAGCGGGCGTAGCGGGCGTAGCGGGCCTATCGGGCGCGTCCGCCCTTGTGGCCTGGAACCGGTCCCAGTCTTCGGCATGACTGTCTTCCTTGTCGTTATTTGGCGGCGCCGTGAAAAAGGCCGGAATCGGCGTCGCCTGTCCCTCGTCGTTTCCGGGTGGCAAAAGGTTACACGTGTCACGGCCGGCCGGCCAGCCCGCCAGCGGCGTCTTTCCAAAACGTCAGACGATCGTCGCGCCCCTGGCCGCCCCGGGCCGCCCCGGCCGGCCCGGTCGCCCACGTCGCCCACGTCGCCCACGTCGCCCACGTCGCAAGGACGATCCGGGTCAGGCCCCCCTTTGGCCCGACCAGGGCGGCCAGGGCGTCCCATACCACGTTTCCCTAAGATGCGCGGGCCCGCACGCCAAGGGAAAACGCCCGCATGACCTTCCCTCCGTTTACGCCGATCCCAAACCCTGGCGCCGCGTCAGGCTCAAAAGGGAAATGCGGTTTTTTGAAGGCCCCGACGTTTTTGTGGCTGCGGCCTGCGAAATCGTACGCCCCGAAAGCCGCCGCGCCGCCGGAAAAAGAAATCCCGGCCGCGTCGCCACGGCTGCTGTCTGGGAAAAAGGGGAACCGGTGTCGGAGACGGCGACAACAGCCGCCGGAGGGAGACGGGAAGGAAAAGGCCACGGCGGTTGCAAAAGCCCGGCCGGGCTTTTGCAACCCCAGGCTCACATCGCGCCGCTGAAGCGGGCGAAGCTCATGCATTCAAAACGGTTGGAAAAGGGGCACGGTTCCTTGGCAAACCACTTCCTCCTGGGGCACCAGTAGGCCTTCTTGAACGGCTCGTTGCACCCGGAGGGCGTGGTGGCCTTGCGGGAAAACGAGCCGATCCGCATCCTGCCGTCCGTGTGACCGAAACTGACTACGGCCATGGTCGTCACCTCCGTTTTTTCTTCTTCCACTGCATACGGCGGGCCAATGGCAACGCAGCCCCGCTCCCCCCTTCCGCCTCCTCCGCCGCCCCTGGCGCGCCGCCCGGTTTTGATCTATGAGCCCACCATCCACACGCCATCGCCGCCGGAACCTCCGGCGCGCAAAGGAGAACGCCATGGGACTTCTCGCAGCCAGCGGCGGTTTCACCCGGTACAGGATCGTCGGCGAAGTCAAAGACGAGATCCTGCGCCAGGCGCCTGACCGCCTGAAAAAATACGCCTTTGTCGACATCGACCACTCGGCCGACGAACGCTCCTTCGGCTGGGTCGCCTTCGAGGACTACCTCGACAACGAGTGGCGCAGCGCGCCCCCGGAAAAAGGCCACTACCTGGCCTTTTCCCTGCGCCTCGACACCCGCCGGGTCTCGCCGGCCGTGCTCAAAAAGCACCTGCGCCTGGCCCTGGACCAGGAAAAGGAGCACATGAAATCCGACGGCAAGGCCTTTCTCTCCAAAGACCGCAAGAAAGAGATCGCCGAACGGGTCAAACTCTCGCTCATGGCCCGCTCCCTCCCCATCCCGGCCATCTTCGAGGCCGTCTGGAACACCCTCGACCACACCGTCTGGCTCTGCTCCACCAACAGCAAGGTCCAGACCCTCTTCGACGACCTCTTCACCATGACCTTCGAACTGCAACTCGAACCCCAGACCCCGGCCTACCTCGCGGAGCGCATCATCGGCGTCGAACGCGGCCTGGCCCTCGAACACGTCGAACCCAGCCAGTTCGCCGGTTAGAAAACGAAGAAAAGATGCCTCCGGCGGCCGGGGGGGATCATCCCCCCCGGACCCCCTGAATGGGAGGCAGAGACAAAATTCAGAAAGCACAGTGGCAGGAGATAACGCGATGGACGTCAATATGGCGGAAGCCAAGAACCCGATCCTCGGCCAGGATTTCCTGACCTGGCTCTGGTTCAAAAGCGAGAAGAGCGGCTGGTTGTTCAAACTGCCGGACGGCGGCGAAGTGAACGTCTACCTGGAGCAGAAGATCTCGGTGCGCGGCGGCGAAGGCGACGACGCCGAAACAGCCACCGTCTCCGGCCCCCACGCCCAGTTCGCCGAAGCGCGGCTCGGCGTCAAAAGCGGCAAGCGCGTGGACCGGGCCCTCATCCGCTTCGAACAGGACGGCGAGACCTGGACCGTCACCGTCAAGGCCGACGACTTCACCCTCAATACCCTGCGCACCCCCAAAACCGAGACCCGCGACGAGGAAGGCGACGACCCGGACGCCAAGGTCCTCGAAAAACTCTACCTCCTCGAAAAATGCGGCGGCTTCTTCGACGCCCTCTACACCCAATTCCTGAACACCCGCCTCAGCCAAGGTTGGACCGGCGAACTCTCCGACTTCGCCGACTGGCTGCGTGAAGGCGTGTAGGCGAGCGGGACCGCAGGGGGAATGCCTCCGGCGGCTGGGAGGGGGTCACCCCCTCCCAGACCCACCCGCACGGGGGCGCGGGAGATCGGGAAGCGCGTGGGGAGATGGTCGTGGCCGGGTGTGCGTCGATGAAACGCCGCCCGACCCGCGCCTTCCCAGCCTCGGCACGCCTCTTTCGCTCCTCAGCCGCCCCCACACCACCCGACTTCGCCGGACCTCCCGACCGTCCGTCACCATAGAGGAGGGTCCGGGAGGGGATCATCCCCTTCCGGCCGCCGGAGGCATACCTCGCCTCCTCCTCCACCCTTCCCTTACGCTCCAGGCTTCCTGAACAGGTCCGGCTTGTCGTGCGGCTGGCAGCGCAGATACTGGGACGGCGCGTCGACCTGGGCGCCGAGGGCGGCGGCGGCGTGCCAGGGCCAGCGGGGGTTATAGAGCATGCCCCGGGCCAGGGCGACCATGTCGGCCTTGCCGGTGGCGACGATGGTTTCGGCCTGCATCGGCTCGGTGATGAGGCCGACGGCCACGGTGGGGATGTCGGCCTCCTGGCGGATGCGCTCGGCAAAGGGCACCTGGAAGCCGGGGCGGACGGGAATCCTCTGGTCCGGCGACAGGCCGCCGCTGGAAACATGGATGTAGTCGCAGCCAAGGGCCTTGAGTTTTTTGGCGTAGGCGACGCTGTCTTCGATGTCCCAGCCGCCGGCCACCCAGTCCGTGGCCGAGAGGCGCAGGCCGAGAATGCGGTTTTTGGGCAGGGCGGCCCGGACGGCTTTGAAGACGCGCAGCGGAAAACGCATGCGGTTCTCCAGAGAGCCGCCGTATTCGTCGGTGCGGTGGTTGGACAGGGGCGAGAGGAATTGGTGGAGCAGATAGCCGTGGGCGCTGTGGACCTCGACGCCGGCCAGTTCCAGGGCGTCGGCCCGCTTGGCGGCGGCGGCGAAGGAGGCTTCGAGGCGGCCGAGACCGGCGTGGTCGAGTTCGTGGGGCGTGGCCTCGCCGGACTCGTAGGGAACGGGCGAGGGGGCGTCGGGCACCCAGCCGCCCTGGGCCGGGGTGAGCTGGGCATCGCCTTCCCAGGGTTTGGCCACCGAGGCCTTGCGTCCGGCGTGGGCGAGCTGGATGGAGATGGGGATGGAGGCATAGGCCCGCACCGAGCGCAGCACCCGCTCCAGGGAGTCCTGGTGGGCGTCGGACCACAGGCCCAGATCGTCCGGGGAGATGCGGCCCTTGGCCTCCACGGCCGTGGCCTCGATGATGAGCAGGCCCGCGCCGGAGATGGCGAGATGCCCGAGGTGCATGACATGCCAGTGCCCGGCATGGCCGTCGGGCGAGGAATACTGGCACATGGGCGCGACGATGATGCGGTTTTTTAGCGTCCGTGGTCCGAGCTTGAACGGGGTGAAGAGTACGCTCATCGGTCTTGGCCTCCGGTCGGCTTCGGGTGGCGCGTTCCTGCGGACACCCCGGCAACACCCCTACCACAAAGCCGTAAGCCGCAACAAGCAAAGCCCGCCATTGCCTTCCCGTCCGGGGGACCGGGGGGGATGATCCCCCCCGGCGGGGTCCGGGGCAGCGCCCCGGACCCCGCCGGAGGCGTTTTTTTTACGACTCCAGCAGGGCGATGGCCGGGCCGACCAGGGCACAGGTGACGCCGGCCAGGATCATGACCAGCCCGGCCACGGCCCCTTCCTCGTCGCCGATCTCCCGGGCCCGGGCCACGCCCGCGCCGTGGGCCCCCATGCCGAGCATGGCCCCCCGGGCCAGGGCCGAGCGCAGGGGCAGGAATTTGAGGAGCATCCCGCCAAGCGAGGCGCCGAGCACGCCCGTGACGATGACGCACACGGCGGCGAGATCCGGGGCCCCGCCCACGTCCCTGGCAAAGGCCATGGCAAAGGGCGTGGTGAAGGAACGCGGCAGGACGGACAGGCGCATGCCCTGGGGCAGGCCGAGGAGCCCGGACAGGAGCCAGGCCCCGCCAAAGGCCAGGAGGCAGCCAAAGGCCACGCCAAGGGCCAGGGTCGGCCAGTGGCGGCGCAGCAAGGCCCGGTGCTCGTAGATGGGCAGGGCAAAGGCCACGGTCGCCGGGCCGAGGAGCAGCAGCAGCCACTGGCCGCCGCGCATGTACTCGCGGTAGCCGGTGTGGAGGGCCAGGGTCAGGCCGAGGCACAGCACGCAGGTGAGAAGCAGCGGCGAGGTCCACCAGGACCGCACGTAATGGTTGGCGATGCGCGACAGGACATAGGCGGCCAGCGTGGCCACCAGCCAGAAGGCGGCGTTATGACTGACGAACATGGTGCGACCTCATTCGGAAGGAAAATTCCACGATAAGGGCCGTGCCGGCCATGACCGAGACGATGCCGACCACGATGACGGCCAGGAGTTTGAGGCCCGTGACGCCGACCAGTTCCGGGTGGTCGAGGAGCGTCATGCAGGCCGGCACGAAAAAAAGCAGCATGTGGTCAAGGAGCCCGCCCGCGCCCCGCCGCAGCCACCGCGCCGGCAGCCGGCCCGTGGCCAGAAGCCCGACCAGGAGCAGCATGCCGACCACCCCGGCCGGCACCGGCAGCCCGGCCGCCCGCACCGCCACGTCGCACACCCACCACAAGCCGATCAAGCAGGCCATCTGGAGCCAGCCGCCGCCGAGCCCGGCCAGCCGGCCAAGGGCCGCGTATAGCTTTGTCTTCATACCTTTTCTCCTTGCACGACCTTCCTGTAAGCACGACCCAGCCAGTTGTGAAATGAATTGTCAGCATGGAACCTATTCCGTATTGGAATGGAGATGGAACTGCGAAACCTGCACGCCTTCGTGGAAGTGGCCCGGCACGGCGGATTCTCCCGGGCGGCCCGGGTGCTTTTTTCCACCCAGTCCACGGTCAGCAAGGCCGTGCGCCAGTTGGAGGAGGAGCTCGGCGAGGCCCTTTTCACCCGGCTCGGGCCGGGCGTGCGGCTGACCGGCGCCGGCGAGGTCGCCTACGCCCGGGCCGTGGCCATCCTGGCCGAGAGCGAGCATCTGGTGGCCGACATGGCGGATTTGAAGGGGCTTATTTCCGGCCGGCTGCGCCTGGGGCTGCCCATCTTCGGCAGCGCCCGGCTTTTCGCGCCGCTATTCGCCGAATACCGCAGCCGGCATCCCGGCGTGGAGATCGAACTGATGGAGCAAGGCAGCGCCCGGCTGGAAGAGGCGCTTTTGGCCGGCGAGGTGGAGTTGGCCGTGTCGCTTCTGCCGGTCTCCGAGGCCTTCGACTGGCAGCCGGTGCGCGACGACCCGCTCATGGCCGTCTTGTGGGCCGACCATCCCCTGGGCGGACAGCCGGCCCTGAAACTCAGCCAGCTGGCCATTTATCCGTTCATCCTCTTCGAGCAGGGATTCGCGCTCAACGCCCGCATCGAGGCGGCCTGCCGGGCCCGGGGCTTTCTGCCGCATGGCGCGGCCCGCAGCAGCCAGGTCGATTTCATCATCGCCCTGGTCGCGGCCGGGCTCGGCGTGGCCCTCCTGCCGCGCATCCTGACCGAGGGCCGGCGGCTGGCTCCGCTTGGGGCCGTTCTCCTCGACGAGGAGGACCTGCGCTGGCGGGCGGCCCTGGTCTGGCGCAAGGGCGCGCGCCTGTCCCCGGCCGCCCGGGCCTGGCTGGCCCTGGCCCGCGAGGCATTTCCTGAATGAGGGGTGAGAAGAAGAAAAGAGAGAAGATGCCTCCGGCGGCCGGGAGGGGATGATCCCCTCCCGGACCCTCCCCGACGGGGCGGGAGGGATTTTTTAAGGACGGGGCGGGAATGGATGGCCTGGGCGGCGGGAGATTCGCCGCCGGCGGGGAGAAATCGGAAACGCCGCAACCCGCCGGGCCGGGAAGGACCCGCCGGAGTGCGGCGTTTGAAAAACGGCCCGGCGTCCCGAAGGACGCGACCGGACGGTTAGTAGGAGTAACCCCGCTCCTGGGAATGGCCGATCAGGCCGCCGGCAATGCCGCCCAGGGCCCCGCCGATGCCCGCGCCAACACCGGCGTTGCCGCCGGAGATGGCGCTGATGGCCGCGCCGGTGCCGGCCCCGATCACGGCGCCGGAAAGCGCGCCCTGCTGGGTTTTCGTCATATTGGTGCAGCCGAGACTGCCGACCAGCATGAGGACGGCGATCATCGCGCTCAAACGCTTCATGGTGTTCTCCTTTGTTCTCGCCACATGTGGCGAACCGCTCCCGGCTCCTGTTTCAGAGCCCGCTTCTCCTGAAGATAATGCCGCCCGGCGATTTGGCTATGCTGCCTAAGGCTTGGCGACCTTGCCCTTGCCGGCCTTCTTGCCGGGCATGGGCTTTTCTTCCTCCGTCCCGGACTGGTCAAAGGTGCCGGGAGGGCAGTTCGGCTTGGCCAGCTCGTACCACATGACCTCGATCACCGGCCGCGTGGCCTTGTCCGGATGTTCGGCATACCACTTGTCGATGGCCGCCACCATCTGGTCGAAGGTGAAATGGGAAAGACCCTGGGCCCAGGCGTTGATGGTGCTTTTTTTCGCGGGAGGGGTGCCCTGCACTTCCTGATCCAGCTCGATGATGGTGGCCGCGCCCAGGACGAAGGCCTTGCGTTCCTGCGGCGTGGACCGCTGCCAATGATCCCCGGTCACCACCGGCATTTCATAATCCTGGGCCAGGGCGGGAACCGCCACGGCCACGGCCAGGGCCAAGGCCAGCCCGAACACCACTTGTCTCGCACGCATTCGCATCATGTTCCTCTCCTTTGGTTAAGATCTGCCCGCCGGGATCAACCTTCCGACCGTGGCGAACCCCGCGCCGCGCCCCGCGGCGCGCACGCCCCCGCCCGGCCGACGGACAAGCGGGGCTAACTTCCTTTTACTGTTATGGAAAGAATTGCGGGAAAAGGCAAGCCATCCTCCAAACAAACACCCCTCGTCCGCCGGCTTGCCCAAATGCCGCGCCAGGGATAAAAACCGTCCTCCGAGCACGCCATGCCTGAAAAAAACACCCTTGCCACCGAACTGGCCCGGCCGCTTCTTGCCGGCGGCTTTCTGTCCGACACCGGCCGGGACAGGCTCCTCACCCACCTGCCCCAGGCGTCCGGTCCGGACCTCGACGCCCTGGCCGCCGCCGCCAGCGCCGTGCGCGCCCACCGGCTCGGCCGCCAAGCCTCGCTTTGCGCTATTATTAGCGCCAAATCCGGCCGCTGCGGCGAGAACTGCGCCTTTTGCGCCCAGTCCGGTCACTACGCCACCTCCTCCCCCGAGCACCCGCTGCTCGACCCGGACCGCATCGTGGCGGCGGCCGCAGCCATGCACGCCGCCGGCGTCTCCCGCTTCGGCGTCGTGGCCTCGGGCAAGGCCCTGCCCGAAGCCGAACTGGCAACGGCCGCAACCGCCCTGGCCGGCATCGCGGCCCTTGGCATGGCCGCCGACGCCTCCTTCGGCGTCCTTTCGCGCGAGGCCCTCTCCCGGCTCAAGGCCGCAGGCCTGGCCGCCTACCACCACAACCTCGAAACCTCCCGGGCCTTTTACCCAAGCATTTGCACCACCCGGACCTTCGACGACAACCTGGATGTCCTGCGCCAATGCCGGGCCCTCGGCATCCCCGTCTGCTCGGGCGGCCTCTTCGGCATGGGCGAGACCTGGGCTGACCGGGCCGACCTGGCCCAGACCCTCTTCGAAGCGGGCGCCTTCTCCATCCCGGTCAACTTCCTCTCCCCCATCCCGGGCACGCCGCTCGGCACCCAGCCCGTCCTTTCCCCCGACGAAGCCCGGCGCATCGTCATCCTCCTGCGCTTCCTGCTGCCCGACCGCCAGATCCGCATCTGCGGCGGCCGGCCCGCCGTCTTCGGCGCGACCGATCCCCTGGCCCCCATGGCCGTCGGCGCCGACGGCCTCATGGTCGGCGACTACCTGACCACCGCCGGCGCGTCGCTCGCGGCCGATAGGGAAGGACTGGAACGGCTGGGATTTGCTGTCGGCGGAGAATAGAGAAAAAGATGCCTCCGGCGGCCGGAGGCATTCCTTCCTCCTACTTCGACGTCAGCACGCACACCCCGCTCCACCCGGCCGGCGTCTCCTCGCCGAGCCGCCGGCAGCGCGCCACATAGGACGCGGCGGCCGGGTCGTGGTCGGCCAGGGCGGCGAACCCGGCCTGGGCGGCCTGGAAATCGCCTTTGGTGAACAGGTCCAGGGCGGCGGCGAAGGCGGCATGGGTCGTCCTGGCCCTGGCCGCGACATCCGGCCACAGCGGCTCGTAGACGTCCACCGGCTCGGCCCGGCCGACCACGGCCACGCAGCCGATCTTGCGGGAGGCGAAAGATGGGCCGGCCGCATCGCGGGTGGCCTGGGAGATCATGGTGAAGGTGCCGAACTGCTTGTTGATGCCTTCCAGGCGCGAGGCCAGGTTCACGGCGTCGCCGAGCATGGTGTAGTCGAAACGGGAATCGGAGCCCATGTTGCCGACCACGGCCGGGCCGGTATTGAGGCCGACGCGCATGAAGAGGTCATGGCCCGAGATTTCGCGAAAGGCGGGGCGCAGTTCGGCCAGCCGGTCCTGGCAGCGAAGGGCTGTGCGCACGCCCCGGGCGGCATGGTCGGGCTGGTCGAGCGGCGCGTTCCAGAAGGCGATGATGGCGTCGCCCTCGTATTTGTCCACGGTGCCGCCCTCGTCCAAAATGATGTCGGTCATGGCGGTCAGGTAGCGGTTGAGGAGCGCGGTCAGCTCCTGGGGCCCGAGGCCTTCGGAGATGCCGGTGAATCCCTGCAGGTCGGAGAAGAAGATGGTCAGCTCGCGCAGTTCGCCGCCGAGGCTCATGCGTTCCGGCTGGGCGATGAGGGCCTCGATGACGTCCGGGGAGAGGTACTGGCGGAAGGCCGACTTGATGAACCGCTTCTGCCGGCCCTCGGTGGCGTAGCCGACCAGCACGGCCACGGCCAGCCCGCCGGCCACGGCCACCTGCGGCAGGGCCAGGGGCAGCCACAGGCCCCAGGCATAGGCGGACAGGGCCAGGCCCAGGGGCAGCGGCAGGAACACGAGAAACGCCACCGCGCTGGCCGTGGCCCCGGGGGCCAGGGACACGGCCAGGCCGGCGGCCACGGCCAGACCGGCGGCCAGCCACCAGCCGGCCCAGTGCGGCACCACCCGCAGGAAATCGCCGGTCAGAAGGCTCTGCAAGGCCTGGGCATGGATCTCCACGCCCGTGGTCACGCCGCCCACCGGCGACGGGCGCAGGTCCAGGAGGCCTGGCGCGGAAAAGCCGAAGAGCACGTAGCGCCCCCGGAACATCTCCGGATTGAGGGTCGGCTTGCCGCCTTCGCGCAGGGCCAGCTCGCTCTGAATGACGGCGGCGGCGGACACGGCCGGAAAGTCCGACGAGCGCCGCCAGCGGGGAATGGCCCGGCCGGCGTCGTCCACGGGGATGGTGACCGCCCCCAGGCGCAGGGTCATGCCGCCAATCGAAGCGTCGAGGGGCGGTTCGGCCAGGAGCCTTGAAGCCAGCGACAGGGCCGGCACCGGCCGGCCGTCGAAGACGCCGAAGAGCCCCACCCGGCGGTAGACGCCGTCGAACTCCGGGTCCTGGCTGACGTTGCCGAGGATCTTCGCCCCGGCCGCCACCTCGGGCACGGGAAAGGCCGCCTTGGGGTAGACCGGGGCGTCCTCGGGCGACAGGCCGGCCAGCCAGGTTTCCAGCCCCTTGATCCGCAGCGGACCGGCCGGCGCGTCGGCCGGCCACCGTGTCGCCTGCCCGGTCTCACGGCCGAGGAAGACCGGCAGGGCGAAGTTGCCAAAGAGCGTCCCGGCCTCGGCCAGGGCCGTGTCGTCGGCCACGCCGTAGGACGACGGTTCGGTGAAAAGCACGTCAAAAGCCACGGCCTTGGCCCCGCCCCGGCGGCAAAAATCCAGGATGACCGAGTAGACCTCGCGCGGCCATGGCCAGGACAGGCCGTTTTCCCTGGCCCCCCAGTCGAGGCTCGCCTGGTCGAGGAGGATCAGGCGCACCGCGTCCGAACCCCTGCCGCCCGGAGCCAGCAGCCGGGCCCGCCAGTCGAAGGTCCGGGCCTCGAACGAGGTCACGATGCCGGAAAGTGACAGCAGCCAGGCCGCCAGAAGGCCGGCCAACCCGGCCGAGAGGCCGTGGAGAAGGCGCGTGCGCCGCAGGCGGAGACGGGAGAGGAGGGAAGAGGAAGAGGCCTCCGGCGGCCGGGGGGGATCATCCCCCCCGGACCCCCTGGAAGGGGAAAACGGGGTATTTTGCATGGGTGTTCTCTTCGGGAGACGTGCCCCCGCCATGGGCGCGGGGCCGATGCCGGTCCCGCGCCCTGCCCCCTTTCGGGGGGTCCGGGGGGAATGATTCCCCCCGGCGGGTCCAGGGCAGAGCCCTGGCGGGGTCTGGGGCAGGGCCCCAGCTCTTAGATATTCCCCAATGCCGCCTTGAAGCGGGCGGCCCGGGCCGGGGGTTCGTTGACCTCGGCCACGCGGGCGAGGCTGGCCAGTTCCGTGATGCGGTCCTTGGGCGCCGGGTGGGTCTTGGCGAAGTCCGTGCCTCCCGGGGTCAGGCGCTTTTGCATCTCGGCCAGCATGTCCGGCAGCCCGGCCGGGTTGTAGCCGGTGCGGGTGAGGATGGTCACGGCGGTCTTGTCGGCCTGGTATTCGAGGGTCCGGGAATAGCCGTTGTTGACCATGGTGGTCATGATGTCGCCGATGGAGTCGGCGAAGATGTTGGTCAGCTGGGTGAGCTGTCCGCCGCCGGCGTGTTTGACGGCCTCGCCGCCGATGATGGCCAGGGCCTCGGTGGTGCGGGCGCGCTTGATGGACCGCAGGGCGTCCTTGCCCTGGACGTGGCCGATCTCGTGGGCCAGGACCGCGGCCAGGGCGTTTTCGCCCGAGCAGCACCGCAGCATGCCGCGCGTGATGAAGATGAGCCCGCCCGGCGCGGCAAAGGCGTTGATCTCGGCCGAATCGAGGATCAGGAAGTGGTAGCCGCCGTAGGTCTGGGGCATGTCCGAGAACATGGCCAGGGCCTGGCCGACCTCGTTGACGTAGGCATTGGCCTTGGCGTTGTTGTAGGGCCGGTATTTGGCCAGAAGCGAGGCGCCGACCGACCGGCCGATGTAGTATTCCTGTTCCGGGTTGAAGTCCTCGGCCGCGTGGGCCACGGCCGAGGCGCCCTTGACGGCCGAGGCGGCGTAGTCGCCGACCGGGGCCCCGCCGACATTGCCGAGGGAGCCGAGCACCCGGGAGACGGCGTCGGGGTTGTTGCAGCCGAAAAGAGCCAGCCCGGTCAGCAGAAGGCCGCCGAGGGAGAGGAGGAGACGCGGTTTCATCGGCTGCCTCCCTGGGGCTTGACGTCGCCCTGGCCAAGAAAGGCCAGGAGCGCCGCCGGGCTATAACTTTGGCGCTCCATGGCGTCGATGGCGGCGTAGTCGCCGCCGTGGCCGCGCCGGTAGTCGGCCTCGACCTGGGCGGAAAAGCCCTTGCCGGCCAGCGCCATTTCCTTGCCGGACACGTTTCCCGACGCGCCCGAACCGCTCGACAGGGCCAGCTTGCCGGCAGAGAGGGCCGAGCGGTGCATCCAGCCCGAGGGGCCGCCCGAAACCGACACCTTGGCCCAGTCGCCCTGCTCGTCGCTGACGTCCACCGTCTGGCCGTAGCTGGCCTTGCCGACGATCTTGCCGAGAAACGACGGGGTCTCCCGGACCTGCCCATCCCGTACCGCGACACTCATGACCTTGGCGGCCAGGGCCCCCACCCCGCACAGGGTCAGGACCACGGCCAGGGCCACGGCCAGTCTTCGACTTCGCAAAACGGCCTCCTTTGCGGCGCGCGGCGCGCCGGTTGCGGCACTCGCCCCACGGGCAGGCGGGCGGAGCCGTGGTTTTGCCGACAAATCGGCAAATCGCCTTGTTTCGATGACGCCAGGCTACCGGCCGACCGTCACATGGGCCAGCTTCTCGAAATACCGGATGATGCTCCCATGGTCGTCCTCGCCGCAGCCGTCGGCCAGCATGGCCTGCATCACTTCCATGACCGAGGCGGTCAACGGCAGGGGCACATGCAATTCGTTGGCCGTTTGCATGACATTGGCCAGATCCTTGACGTGGAGCCTGATCCGGAAGCCGGGATCGAACTTGCGGTCCATGACCAGCCCGGCCTTGGCGTCCAGGACCGTGCTGCCGGCCAGGCCCCCCCGGATGGCCTGATAGACCAGCTCCGGCTCCACCCCGGCCTTGGCCGCCAGGACAAAGGCTTCGGACATGGCCGCGATATTGAGCGCCACCACGATCTGGTTGGCCAGCTTGGCCACGTTGCCGGCCCCGATCTCGCCGACCCGGGTCACCGAGGCGGCCATGGCCGCGAGCACGGGCCGTACCGCCTCGAAATCGGCTTCGCTGCCGCCGGCCATGACGGTCAACGTGCCGTCCACGGCCTTGGGCTCGCCGCCGCTGACCGGGGCGTCCAGGAACTTGATCCCCTTGCGGGCCAGCCCGGCCCCGATCTCCCGGCTGGCCAGGGGAGCGATGGAGCTCATGTCCACGACGTAAAGGCCCGCCTTGCCGCCGTGAATGACCCCGCCCTCGCCAAGGACCACTTCCTTCACCTGGGGCGAGTCCGGCACCATGGTGATGACCAGCTCGCACACCTCGGCCACGGCCGCCGGCGACGGGGCATAGGCCGCGCCGTGGTCGGTCACGGCCGCCACGTTGTCCTTGCTGCGGCTGAAAACGGTCAGGTCGTAGCCGGCTTTGAGCAGGTTGCGGCACATGGGCTTGCCCATGATGCCAAGGCCGATGAAGCCGATCTTTTTCATGGTGTTTCCTTATTGCGAAGAGAGAAGAGAAGATGCCTCCGGCGGCCGGGGGGGATCATCCCCCCCGGACCCCCTGAAAGGGGGAAAAAGCTATAACGCCAGGCCCATTTCCTTGATCCAGGAAAGAGAGCCCACGGTGTCGGGGGTGGGCACGTATTCGAGGCCGACGAAGCCGGCGTAGCCCAGGCGGTCGAGTTCGGCGAAAAGGAAGGGATAGTGGATCTCGCCCGTGCCGGGCTGGTGCCGGCCGGGATTGTCCGCCACCTGGACGTGGCCGATGCGCGGCAGGTTGGCGGCCAGGGTCGCGGCCAGTTCCCCTTCCTCGCGCTGGGCGTGGTAGACGTCGTACTGCATGAAGGCGTTGGGCCGGGCCAGGTCGTCGAGAAGGGCCATGACCTGCCCCGTGCGGGTAAGCGCGAAGCCCGGGATGTCGAAGTGGTTGATGGCCTCGATGACCAGGGACAGGCCTTCGGCAGCCAGGGCGTCGGCCGCGAAGGCCACGTTTTCGCACAGGGCGTCCAGGGCCGCTTCCGGGGCGCAGCCGGCCGGAACCTTGCCGGCCAGGCAGTTGAGGCGGGTGACGCCGAGGGCCTTGGCATAGGCCAGCGCCTGGCCCACGCCGTCGCGGAACTCGGCCGCCCGGCCCGGATCGGCGGCGATGCCCCGGTCCCCGGCCGCCCAGTCGCCGCTCGGCAGGTTGAAAAGGACCTGGGTCAGCCCGTTGGCGTCCAAAAGCCCGCGCAGTTCCCCGGCCGGATAGGCGTAGGGAAACAGGTATTCCACATGGCGGAAGCCGGCCCTGGCGGCGGCGGCGAAACGTTCGGGAAACGGCAGTTCCGTGAACAGCATGGTCAGGTTGGCGGCCAGTTGCGGCATGGCGGACTCCGTGAAAAGGGTTTTGCGGCAACGGCCTGCTCCCGAAACGCCGGGCAGGGCCACGGCGGAGACAACGGTTCCGGCCCGGCGCTTCGAGCCCTGCCGGGCGGGCCGGAAAAAAGCTCAGGCCGTCCCGGCCTCCCCGCCGGCCCTGGCCGGATCGAAACAGGGCGCCCCGGACAGGAAGCAGGCCACCATGGCCTCGATGCTCGATTCGCTGACCATCAGCATATCCGTCTGGCGGGTGAACTGCAAAAGCCTTCCCATGTGCCCGAGCTTTTCCTCGATGTCGGCCGCCGGGACCTTCTGGAACCGCCCGGACACCCGGTCGGCCACGGTTTCCACGGCAAAGCCCAGTTCTTGGAGGATACGGGCGATGGCCCGGACCCGGCGCGACCGCTTGACGTCGTCGGCCGCGCCGCCGGCAAAGGAGAAGGTGATGTAGTTCTTGTTGACGGTGGCCCCGCAGTAGCAGTCGAGCACGCCGTAGTGGTAGCCGACCCGCGAACTGAAATTGAGGTATTTCTCCGAGATGATGGCGTAGGACTTCTCTCCGAACCGCTCGCTGCCGGCCTTGGGCTGGGACAGCATCTGCTCGGACATGACGGACAGGAAGCCGCCGAGGTTGACCGGCCGCACGGCCTTGGCTTCGCCCGCCAGCACAAGGCCGGTCAGAAGCGCGGCAAAGGGCCGCGACACGATGTCCCCGGGCCTGACCCGGGTCTGGCCCGAGGCCGACGGGCGGATGCCGCCGCCAAGGTCGATGATGTGGAGGTCGAGGCCGGTTGTCGCTTCCAGAATGACCGTGACCCCGCGCTGGCCGGCGGCCAGGTCGCTTATGGCGAACATCTCGCCGTAGGACCATTCGTGCAGCAGCCGGATCACGTCGTGCAGGCTTTGGCAGTTCTCCGGACGGAAGGCCGGGGACTTGGGATCGAGAAGGGTCAGCGGGATGATGCGCCGGGCCACGTCGGCCAGGATGCCGTGGACCTGGGTCCCGGCCATGAAGGCCGCAGCCGTGTCCCCGGCCGTGGCGAGCAGGCTCTCCACCCTCCCCCGATAGATCCGGCCCGAGGCCGCGTCCACGGTGACGACCTGGCCCTCGGCCAGAAGCCGGGTGGCCTCCCGCAGGCCAAGCAGCGTCGGCACGCCGAATTCCCGCGACAGCGAGGCCATGTGCCCGGTGACGCTCCCCTGGTCCGTGACGATGGCCGCCGCCCGCTGCATGGCCACCATGAACTGGGGCGAGCTGTGGGGGGCGACCAGGACCGCGCCCGGCGGGAAGGCGTCGAGGTCGTCGTCGGTGCGAACCAGATGGACCGGCCCGGCCCCCACGCCCGAACAGGCGGTCTGGCCGCCCTCGATAAGCACCTCGGCCCCGGCCACCGGCGGGCCCCCGGCCGCGCACCCGGCGTCGGACAGGGCCGTCAGTTGCCGCGACTGCAGGACGACCGGCTCCCCGGCCGGGTCGAGGGCCCATTCCATGTCCTGGGGCCGGCCGAAATGGCGCTCGAGGGAGAGCCCCCAGGCGGCGAGCCGACGGGCCATGGCGTCGGACAGGCAGGGCTCGCGGCGAAGGGCCTCGTCCACGGGCGCGTCCACGAGTCCCCCGGCCTCGGACGCCACCAGCATGCGGTCTTTTTCCGCCGTCTGGCGCACGGTCACGGCCAGGGACTCGCGGTCGAGCCGGATCGTGTCCGGAATGACGACCCCGTCCACGGCATAGGGCCCAAGCCCCCACACGGCGTTGATGAGGACCTCGTCCCGGCAGGGATCCTCGGGCAGGCGCGTGTAGAGCACGCCGGCCGCCTTGGACGGAATGAGCTGCAGGCAGGCCACGGCCATGGCCACGTCGTCGTCGGGGATGCCCTTCAAAAGCCGGTAGGACATGGCCCGGGGGGTGTAGAGGCTGGCGATGACGAACTTGTAGGCGCTCTCGATCCGGTCCGGGGCGACATTCAGCATGGTCAGGTACTGGCCGGCGAAGGACAGCTCCCCGTCCTCGCCGATGGCGCTCGAGCGCACGGCGAAGCGGACCGGGCCGGGGCCCGGGCCAGACTCCCGGCCGGCGATGCCGGCCACGGCCCCGGCGAGTCCCCCGGCCACGGCCACGGGCAGGGAGGCGCGCAGGATGGCGGCCTGGATCTCCTCGGCCGCGGCGGCCATGGAGGCGGGATCGTCGGGCGTGATGCCAAGCCGCAGGCTGGCTACGGTCTCGAAAAGCCCGGCCTCCTCGAAAAAGGCCCGGAAGGCGCTGGTCGTCACGGCGAACCCGGCCGGCACGGGCAGGCCCACCCGGCTCCCGATTTCCCCGAGATTGGCGCACTTGCCGCCGACCTGATCCACCATGCCGGCCGTGATTTCGGAGAGATCAAGGACCAGCGCGCCGGCCGCCTGGCCGTGCCGGCCGCCGGCAACGGCCTTGATCTCGGCCGACAGGCGCTCGACCAGGTCCAGCAGCACGGGCTGGGGCCGGTTCGACAGGCGCTCGAAGCTTTTGATCATGCGGATGGCATGGAAAACGGCCCGGCTCGACCGGGAGCGGATAAAGGCCATGCCGAAGACCTCCCGGCCTTCGAGCATCACTTCCATTTCGGCGCAGATCTTGAGGAGTTCGGTATTGGACTCCAAAAGCGATTGGAAATGGTTGTACTTTTCCCGGAAAACGGCCGCGGTTTCCCCGCTTTGCAGGCCCCCTTCCCGGCGGGAAAAGCTGGCCACCAGACTGCGCAGTCCCTCGAAAACGGTCCCCATGGCCTTCTCCAGGCGCGGCCGGGAAGCGTCCCGGCCACAGGTTGCGGCGCATTCCCTTTTGCGCCCGGTGGTTTTCCCCCCTATACTCGTCCGGTGGACACGGCCGGGCCTTTTGGCCGGCCCGCCGCCAACGGCACGGGAGGAAGGGAAACATGGGTGCGAATCTGGCTATCGTGACGCTTATCGTCGTCTTGTCCGTGGTCATCGGCATCGTGGTCGGCCGCCGGCTGCGCCGCAAATAACGTTCCGGCCGGGACGCCCCGGCTCACCCGGCCTTGCCGCCTGTCCGGGACCTGCCGGGCAGTCCGGCCGGGTCCACCCCCAAAAGCGGGGCCAGCCGGGAGGCGACGGCCAGGGCCCCGGCGAAATCGTACCGTTCGATGGCCTGGGACAGCGCTTCGAGTTCCATGGGCGCGGGTCGTCCGGAGAAGGCCTCGCGCAGGACCGCCATGTCCTCGTCCGCCCGGATGTTGCCCTCGGCCAGATGGCCGGCCAGACAGCGCAAAAGCGGCCCCATGGCCGTGCCCGCCCCGCCGGCGGGCCGTGGGCTGTCCGGCCGCCGGATCCTGGGGTCGCGGCCCCGCATCACCTGGGCCAGGGAATCGAGCAGGGCGTCGTGCTCGAAGAGCTTGGGCAGGCACTCGTCCATGCCGGCCTCCAGGCAGCGGGCCCGCTCCCCGTCCGCATCGTGCGAGGTGAGGGCCACGATGGGGATGCCGGGCGGGCACGGCGGACTGGCGCTGGCGGAAAGCAGGCCCCGGATCACGCGGGTGGCGGCCGGACCGTCCATCTCCGGCATCTCGATATCCATGAGGATGAGGTCGTAGGGCCGGCCCGTGGCCTTTTCCCCGAACAGGGCCCGGCAGGCCTCCTTGCCGTTGGCGGCCGTGGCCACGTCGTGGCCGGCGCTGCGCAGGATCTGCGAAAAAATGGCCCGGTTGAGCTTGGCGTCGTCGACCAGGAGGATGCGCCAGCAGCCGTCCTGGGCGCAGGCCTGGGGCACGGCGGCCGGCGGGGCCAGCCGGGAGGCGGCCGCCAGGGTCGCTTCCAGGGCCGCGGTGAAGGCGGCCAGGGCCGGCGGCGACGGCGCCTGTCCCGAGGCCAGGCGGGCTTCGAGTCCCCGGGCGGCCTCGGCCAGGACGTCGGCCGCGATGTTGCCGGCCACGCCCTTGATCGTGTGGGCCAGCCGCCGGGCCTCGCCCAGGTCCCCGGCTTCGATGTGCCGGGCCAGGATCCGGGCGCTGTTCTTGTAGTCCCGGGAAAATTCCGTGGCGACGCTCAAAAGGAGCCGCTCGTTGCCGCCCAGGCGGGCCAGGGCCGTTGCGGCGTCGAGCCCGGAATCCGGCCCCGGCCGACCGGCCGCCGGCTTTCGGCCCGGCTCCTGGCCGGAGGCGATGGTCAGCCGGCCGGCCTTGGCCGCCGCGGCCGCCGGCGCGATCCACTGGCCCAGGGCGTTTAGGAGCCGGCCGGTGTCGATGGGCTTGGTCAGGTAGTCGTTCATGCCCGCTTCCAGGCACCGGTCCCGGTCCTCGGCCAGGGCGTGGGCGGTCAGGGCCACGATGGGCAGGTCCGGCCCGCCGGGCAGGGCCCGGATGAGCCGGGTCGCGGTCAGGCCGTCCATGACCGGCATCTGCACGTCCATGAGCACGGCGTCGTAAAAGGCCACCTTGACCATTTCCACGGCTTCCCCGCCGTGCCGGGCCACGTCCACGGACGCGCCGAACCGCTGCAGGGTGTCGCGGGCCACCTGCCGGTTGATGGCGTTGTCCTCGACCAGCAGGATGAGGGTGCCGGCCAGGGGTTTGGCCGTGTCCGTTCCGGCGGCGGGCGTCGCGGCCGGCGGGGGCGGGACGGGAGCGGTGGCGTCCTCGCCGGTGTCCTCGACAAAAAGGGCCTCGAACGCGAAGCGGCTTCCCTGGCCCGGCAGGCTCGTGACCTCGAGGTCGCCGCCGAGCAGGACCGCCCCGCGCCGCACCAGGGCAAGGCCCAGGCCCGTGCCGCCGTAGGGCCGCGACAGGGTGCCGTCGGCCTGGGTGAACGATTCGAGCATGGCCGGGATGGTGGCCGCGTCCATGCCGATGCCCGTGTCCCGGACGGCAAAGGCCAGCCGGACCGCGCCGGCCTCGCGCGAAACCAGCCGGACGGTGATTTCCACGGAGCCTTTTTCGGTGAATTTGACCGCGTTGCCGACGAGTTGGGCCAGCACGCCCTCGAGCCGGGCGCTGTCGCCGACCAGACGCGGGGGGGCGTCCCGGTCCAGGCGCACGGACAGGGAAAGCCCCTTGCCGTGGGCGGTGTCCGCGAACCTGGCCGCCACCCGGTCCAGGGAGGCGGCCAGGTCGAACGGCGCGACCACCAGGTCGGCCAGGCCTTTTTCCAGGCGGGCGAAGTCGGTGATGTCGTCGACCACGTCAAGGAGACCCGTGGCCGATGTCGTGATCTTGGCCAGATAGTCGGCGACGCGGGGATCGCCGGCAAGGGGCAGGGCCAGGTTGGCCAGGCCGATGATGGCCGAAAGGGGGGTGCGCATCTCATGGGTCATGCGGGCCATGAAATCGGCCTTGGCCCGGGTCGCGGCCTCGGCCTCGCCGCGCAGCCGGACGTTGGCCGCCTCGGCCGCCTCGATCCGGGCCAGCAGCCGGTCGCGTTCGGCCGCCATGGCCGCCGCGGCGTGGCGCGAGGCCTCGCCCTGGGCACGCTCCTGTTCCATGAAAGACTCCGGTTGCCCAGGCCTGGGCCGGGCGGTCGCTACGGGTCCCGCCGCTACCCTGTAAAATTGGCTTTTTCCCTCTGCGGCGTCAAGGCCAGGCCGGGCCGGGTTGGGTTGGACACGGCCGGGCATTGCCGCTAAGAGCGGGAAAAACCCCGAGGAGCCGCCATGTCCCCGGATCCGCAAACACTCCTGGCCTTTGCCGTCACCGCCGCCGCCTGCCTGGCGGCCGCCGTGGTGGACATGCGATCCCGGCGCATCCCCAACCGGATCACCTTTCCGGCCATGCTCGTCCTTGTGGCCCTGCACGGCGCCTTCTCGGGCCTGCCCGGACTTGGCGAAGCCGCCCTCGGCCTTCTGGGCGGCTTTCTGGTCTTCCTCATCCCCCACCTCTTCGGGCTGCTCGGAGCCGGCGACGTCAAGCTCATGGCCGTGGTCGGGGCCGGGCTCGGCAGCCAGGCGCTCCTGACCGCCGTCCTTTTCACGAGCGTGGCCGGCGGGCTCCAGTTTTTCGTCTGGCTCGCCTGGCTGCGCCTGGCCCGGCCCGGGGCCACCGCCGGCTACCGCCTGTGCTACGGCCCGGCCATCGCGGCCGGGGCCCTCGGTACCATGGCCCTCTACCTGTTCGAGGGGGCCTACCTCAATCTGGTCCTGCCCTGGTCGTAGCGGCCGGGGATTGACCACGGACGGGCTTTGGCGCACCCTTTGGCCCAAGGCTCGCGCCAGTGCGCCTCCCGGAGTCCCATGCCAAGCCCTGCCGCCAAAACCGCCTCCCGCCGCCGCGCCCTGACCGCCGCCGGCGCGACGCTGCTCCTTTTGGGCGCCTTCTGGCTGATTGCGCTCAGCTGCGCCACACCCGAGCTCGGTTCCCGCCTGTTCGACGCCGGCCGCGTGGCCGAAGCCCTGCCCCTGCTGGAAAAAGCCGCGGCCAACGGTTCCGCTCCCTCGTCCCACCGGCTCGGCCTGGTCCTCGAAGCCGGCCGGGACGCACCCGAGGACCTGCCCCGGGCCCTGGCCCTTTTCACCGCCGCCGCCGGGCGCGGCCACGTGCCGGCCATGGTCCGGGCCGGGGCCCTGGCCCGGAAGGTGGCGGGCGACGACGCGGCCGCCCTGGGCTGGTACCGCCGGGCGGCCGACCGGGGCGACACGGCGGCCATGGCCGAGCTTGGCATCATGCTTTTCACCGGCCAGGGAGGGACGGCCGATCCGGGGGCCGGCATGGCCTGGCTTCGCCGGGCGGCCACGGCCGGCAACGCCCAGGCGGCCACGGCCCTTGGCCAGGCGCTCCTCGCCCTGGCCGAGGCCGGCAACGCCGCGAACGGCTCTCCGGCCGAGGCGGCGGCCCTTTTCCGGCAGGCCGGCGAGGCCGGCGACCCCGAGGCCCAGAACCGTCTGGCCGACCTCTACGCCTCGGGCACGGGCGTGGCCCGCAATCCGGCCGAGGCCGCCCGCCTTCGCCGCCAGGCGGCCGACGCCGGCTACGCCCCGGCCGCCTTTGCCCTGGGGCTCATGTACCTTTCCGGCCAGGGCGTGTCCGCCTACCCGCTGGAGGCGGCGCGGCTTTTCGAGCGGGCGGCCGGAGCCGGGCACGTGGCGGCCATGCTCCGGCTGGCCGACATGTATCAGGCCGGGCTCGGCGTCTTTCGCGACCCGGCCCGGGCGCTTGGCCTCTACGACGCGGCCGGCGCGGCCAGCGACCAGGCGGCGGGCGAACTGTGCCGGCTTTTCGCCGCCGGCCCCGAAGCCCGGCGCGACCCGAACCGGGCGACCCGGTTCTGCGCCAAGGCGGCCGCGGCCGGCGACGCCGGCGCGGCCACCCTGCTCGGCCTCGGCATGGTGCGCGGCCGCCTGCCCGGGGGCGTGGGCACGGGCACGGCCCTCCTGTCCCAGGCCGCCTGGGCCGGGGACCCGGAAGCCATGTACGCCATGGCCCTGCTCCATCTGGCCGGCAAGGGCGTGTCCGGCAACCCGGCCGAGGCCTTCCGCTGGTGCCGGCTCGCGGCCGAGGCCGGCCTGCCCGAGGCCAAGGCCCTGCTCGCCGCCCTGTCCGAGGAGGAATTCCCGAGCGCGGCCAATCTGGCCAAGGCCATGGCCTTTTACCGCGAGGCGGCCGAGGCCGGCAATGTCGAGGCCGGCTTCGCCCTGGGATCGCTCCTGTCCAAGGGGCTGGCCGGACCGCCGGATTTCGTGGCCGCCCGGCAGTGGTACGAGAAGGCGGCCACGGCCGGCGATCCCCGGGCCCAGTTCAACCTGGGGCTCATGTTCCTGACCGGCAAGGGCGGCCCGGCGAGCGACCAGGAGGCCCTGCGCTGGCTGCTCGAGGCGGCCAAAAACGGCGATGCCAACGCCCGATGCAACGTGGCCTCCCTGACCCTGACCGGCCGGGGCACGCCGGCCGACGCCCGGGAGGCCTTCCGCTGGTACAGGCTGGCCGCCGGCCAGGGATTCGCCCAGGCGCAGGCCATGCTGGCCGGATTCTACTACGAGGGGAAGGTGGTGCCGCGCGATTTCGAGACCGCCCTTTTCTGGCTGACCCTGGCCAGCCGGGCCCCGGGGAGCGATCCCCTGCTCCTGCGGGCCGGCAAGGCCAAAGCGGTGCTGGAAAAACGGCTGGCCCCGGAGCAGCGCGACCGGGTGCAGGAGCGGCTGGCCGCCTTCGTCCCGGCCGGCTTCGACCCGGAAGCGGAAAAAGGCGTGCTCGCGGCCGTCAAGTTCCTGCCGCCAAGCGCCCACGGACCGGGATTCGCGGCAAAAAACGAGGCGGCCCGGGACGTGCCGGCCCTGCCAGAGGTCGGGAAGACCGATCCCAAGGCGTTATTTTAAGGAGAGAAGAGAAAAAAGATGCCTCCGGCGGCCGGGGGGATCATCCCCCCGGACCCCCGGCAGGGGGCGCGTCAGGGGACGGGGACGGTTTCGAGGATTTGCCGGATCACCGCGTCGGGCGTGAGGCCCTCGGCCTGCGCCTCGTAGGTGAGGAGCAGCCGGTGGCGCAGGACGTCCGGGGCCAGCGCCTTGATGTCGCCCGGCGTGGCGTAGCCCCGGCCGTCGAGCAGGGCGCTCGCCCGGGCCGTCCTGGCCAGGCCGATGGCCGCCCGGGGCGACGCGCCGTAGGCGATCCGGCCGGCCAGGTCCGGGAGCCCCGCGCCTTGCGGGTCCCGGGTGGCCCCGACCAGCCCCACGATGTAGTCGAGCAGCCGCTCGTCCAGATGGACCTGCCCGGCCAGCGCCGCCATGGCCAGCACCTCCTCCCCGGACAGGATCGGCGAAAGGGCCGGCTCCTCGGGCGAGCAGGCCCGGCGGACGATCTCCTTTTCCTCTTCGGCCGTGGGATAGCCGAGCACGAGCTGGAGCAGGAACCGGTCCACCTGGGCCTCGGGCAAGGGGTAGGTGCCCTCCTGCTCGATGGGGTTCTGGGTGGCCAGGACCAGAAACGGCTCGGGCAGCGGCAGCGTCTCGCCGCCGATGGTCACCCGCCGCTCGGCCATGGCCTCAAGCAGGGCCGACTGGACCTTGGACGGGGCCCGGTTGATCTCGTCGGCGAGGAGAATGTTGCAGAAGACCGGACCCTTTCGCACGGTAAAAAGGCCCGTGTCCGGGTGGTAGACCTCGGTGCCGCTGATGTCGGCGGGCAGGAGATCCGGGGTGAACTGCACCCGGTGAAAAACCGCCCGGATGGCCCCGGCCAGGGTCTTGACCGCGAGCGTCTTGGCCAGCCCCGGCACGCCCTCGATCAGCACATGCCCCCGGCACAAAAGCCCGATGAAAAGCCGGTCCGCCAGGGCGTCGCGCCCGACCAGCACCTTACCCATCTCGGCCCGAAGCGCCCCCACGCGCGCGGCCGCCGCCGCGAGCCTTTCCTGCCCGATTCCGGTCATGTGTTTCCCTTGGCGGCCCGAAACGGGCAGGGAGTTCCACCCCTGCCGCCGGCCCGCCCGTGACGGCGCACGCGGTCAGCGCCCGATGGAATTGCGGAAAATCCAGTCGTTGATGAGGAAGATACCGTCCTTGCCGACCGGCGTAAACCGCACGAATTTGTCCTGGCGGATCTCGCCGGCCTCGACAAACTGGAATCCCACGTATTTCTTGCAAAGGGGCGGAAAGTCCCGGATGCGCTTCACCTCTAGGCGAAGCCCGAGTTTGAGGTCCGGGATGTTGGACCGGCCGACTAGGTGCATGCAGGCCAACAGCGGATACGCGGCGCTTCGCTGGGTGAAATACTCGTAGGCCGGGGCGTCGCGGTGGAGTTCGAGCATGAGCCCGCCGGCGGACAGGTCCCTGATGTGGCAGTGGGACGCGCCGTCCGGGATGATGCAAAAGGGCGCGGGCCACTTGTCGAGGGCCAAAAACACGCTCCAGTCCGCACCCAGGGCCGGGCTGGCCATTTCAAAAACCGCCAGGTGGCTCGGGTCCAGCGGCAGACGCTTGTGGGTGCGACGGGTCAGCTCGAAGGCGGCCGGCAGGGCCAGCTCCACCAGGGCGTGGTGGGCGTCGGCCAGGGTGACGGAAACCACGTTGGAGCGGAAATCGCAGTAGGTGCTCTTCTGCCTGTGCCCGGTGATGGCGAAATAGCCGTGGACCTCCTGGCCGGGCTTGGCGTCGTTTAACCGGTTGCCGCGCGGCGACTGGAGGACCATGGCCTCTTTCCCGACGTCCTTGAGGGAGCAGGGATTGATGGCCGAGCTGTCGGGATCGTCGAAGAGGCTGAAATAGACGATGCTTTTTTGCTTGAGGGCCTCGGAGAGGACGGTGAGTTCCTCCACCCGCAGCCCCCGGGACGGGGCGGCCTTCTTCTTCTGCACGGCCTTGGCCGCCTGCAGGGTCCGGCGCAGCCAGACCATGGCCCCGACCCGGTTGACCAGCCCCTGGGGCGGATCGCCGCCCAGGCGGAACCGGGCCTCGGGGTAGCGCCGGGCGCTCTGGTTGTCGAACCGGCCGAGGATGTGGCGCAGGAGGTCGAGCACGCCGGTCTCGCGGGAAATCCCCATGGCCTGGGTGGCGTGGAGCGAGGCCACATAGTCGCTTAGGGCGAAAAACTTGGGAATGTCGCCAAGGACCAGGACGCCGAAACGGTCCAGGGGCGGGCCCTGGACCTTGGCCGCAAACAGGTCCTTGAAAAGCGTCAGAACGAACGGCGTCTTGTATTTCGCCTCCACCAGCCGGGCCGTGAATTCGTAGATGGGCTTGGTCGTGAAATTGACGAGGGTCACCGTGCCGAGCGACTTGACGAACCACCGGCGCACGTCCTCGGGAACGTCTTTTTTCCCGAGGATGCTGTCGTCGAACTTGAGGACGTGGTCCTCGGTATTGAGTTCCAGGCAGTACTGGTTTTCGCGCAGGTCGCTGGCCATGCGGACGGGCCACCGGGCCTTTTCATCCTCGTTTGACCACAGAAAGCAGTGGTAGAGCAGCTCGCCGCTCAAGTAATCCAGGAACCGCCGGCGATGGAAGGTGTTTTCAAGAATCCCGCACACGGCCGGCTCCAGCCCGGCCCGGTCGTTCTGGCAGGCCACCAGCCCCTTGTTGACGAGCCAGGGGGGCAGGGCCGCGTCCCGGCCGAAGACATGCCGCTGGACGGTGGTGTCGGCCCCGGCGGCATCGGAGAGACGCAGCAGGTTTTCGGAAATGTGGCGCACCAGGGAAGAAGCCGCCCCGGCCAGGGCCGGATGGTCGTCCGGCCCGGCGGTCAGCCTGTCCAACCGGCCGAAATGCAGGTCCAGGTTGGTGTGGACCACGGGCGCCAAAGCATCGTTCATGACGCAACATCCTGTCATGCGGGCCTGAGGCCGAAAGACTTTTGTTTCGATAGCATATCGCCCTTATTTAGCAAGGCGAGGCAGGCCCGGAATTGGGGATTCTACGGGAGCAAGGTGGCGATCCGGTCACGGGCGGCCCAGCCCGCCCGGCCAGACGCCGTCATAACCCGCACGAATCCCCCCCGGTGCGGCCCGAGCCCGACCAGGGTCCCGGCCGGCAGCGGGAAAAGGGCTTCGGCCCCGGGCTCCGGCGCGCTCCGGGCCGGGACCTCGGCCAGGACCACGCCATGCGGGGCCAGCCGGGCGGCGACGGGCGGCCAGGCCGCCTCGCACCAGAGCCAGAAGACGAGGGCCGCGCCAAGGGCCACGGCCGGACGCGGCAGGGGCCGGGCCAAAAGGCGCGAACAGGCCAGCGAGAGCCAGAAGACGGCGTTGGCGGCCAGGGCCGCCAGCCACAGGAGACGCGGCGCCACGCGCGCCCCAAGCGGCAGGCCGGCCGGAAGCGGGGTCAGGCCGGCGGCGGCCAGGGCCTTTTTGACCTCCGGGTCGGCCGGCGCGACCCGCTGGCCCCGGTAGAGCCAGTAGGCCGCCCGGCCGGTCTGGCCGGCCAGCCGCCAGGCCATGGCCGCGTCCAGGCAGAGGGCCGCGTCGGCCCGCCCCGGATCGGCTGCGGCCGCCTCGGCAAAGGCCGTGGCCGCTTCGGCGTAGCGGCCGGCCGCGTAGGCCTGCCGGCCGGCCGCCAGGAGCGTCTCCCCGGAACCGGCCGCCCAGACCGCGCCGGCAAGGCCGGCCCACAGCCAGGCCACGGCCACGGCAACCAGCCAGACCCGCCTCATGCGCCAAGCCGCCGCAGGATTTTGGCGGCCCGGGCCACGGCCGCGTCCACGGCGGCCGGGCCGGCCGGACCGCCGCCGTAGAGGAGCCGGTCGAGGTCCTCCAGGGCTTGCACGCCCGCCTCCCGCTCCCCTGGCCGCCGGTCCCCTGCCCGGGACCGGTCCAACGCCTGCCGCAGGGCCTCGGCCACGGCCGTGGGCGTGGCCGGGGGAGCGGCTCCCGCGCCGTGGCGCCAGGCCGGCCGGGGCAGGAAGGCCAGGCCGTACAGGGCCAGGGGCAAAAGGCCGAGCCCAAGCCGCCACGGCCAGGACGGCGGCGCGGCCCGGGACGCCCGGGGATCGTGGCGCAAGGGCGGGGCCAGGGCCGGGTCCGGCGGCGGCGTGCCCACGCGCAGGGTGACGGGACCCGCCGCCGCCAGCCGGTAGGCCCCGGCCTCGGGGTCGAAGACCGCGAGCTTCGGCCCGGGCAGGACATAGTCGCCCGGCCCGGACGCGGCCAGGGCGTAGCGGAAGACACGCGCGCCCCCCTCCCCTGCTGACTCGCCGGCCGCCTCGCCGGGAGCCGCTTCGGACGGCAGGAGCCGGGCCGTGACGCCGGGCGGCGGCGACAGGGCCGGCGGCGCGGCCTCGCGCAGGTTGCCCGTGCCGGAGAAGGTCAGGACATAGACCGCGTCCCGGCCGGGCCCGGCCTCGTCCTCGATCCGGGCGGCCAGCTCCAGGTGGCCGACCAGTCCGGTGAAAGGGACCGGACCGCCGTAGGCCGGCAAGGGCCGGACCGCGACGGCCAGGGCCGGCCCGGCCAGGGTCGCCTCCCGGGCGGGACCGGCCGGGGCCGCCGTACCTCGGGAAGCGGCCGGGGCCGCCATACCCCGCAAGGCGGCCGTGGCCGCCCCCCCCCGAAAGACGGCCGTGGCCGGTGGCACGGCAAGCCGGCCGGGCAGGCGCGGCGTCAGCCGGTAATCCACCTCGGTCACGGCGTAGCGCCGGCCGCCGGCCTCGATCTCGCCGTCGCGCTGGCCGGGCAGGGGATCGAGCGTCGCCCCGGACGTCCCGGACATCTCCGGCGGCGACACGTGGACCGCCTCCACGGCCACGGCCCGGTAGAGGATCACGGTGTAGCGGACCGGCTGGTCGGCGTAGGGAGCCTCGGGCGTCAGGACGGCGTCCACGAAGAGGTCCCGGCCGGCCAGCCCCTTGGGCGGTGTCGGCCGGGGCAGGACGCGGACGGAAACGGGAGCCGTCAGCCCGGTTTCGCCGCCGGCCGTGACGCGCAAGGCCGGCACCCGGCACTCCCCCACCCGCCTCGGGGTCAGCTCGAAACGGTAGGCCGCGACCACGGCCCCGTCTTCGCCCCGGCTGCCGTGGACCAGACCGCGCGGGGTGACCGTGCAGTCGGCAAGCTCGGGCACGGCCACTTCGGCCGGGGCGTCGCCCGGGACCAGCACCCGCAGCACCAGGCTCTGGCCGAGGTAGACCTCCCGGGCGTCGACCTCGGCCGTGACGCGCCAATCGGCCGCTGCGGCGGACCGGATCGGGGCCAGCAGGCAAAGGAGGCAGCCGAGGGCCGCCAGGAACACGCGGACCGTCACCAGTCCTTCTCCACGGCCGGCCGGCCGTAGACCGGCGGCTCGGGCAGGCCGGGCAGGTCCGGGATGCGGTCGAGGATCGGATCGGAAGCCGCGCCGGCCGTGGCGGCCCGTTTTTCCCCGATCTTCTCCCCTTCCGGAGCCGGCACGGCCACGGCCGGGGCGGCGGGATCGTCGGACAAATCCGGATCGGCCGCCCCGGCCGCCGTCTGCCGCTTGTTCCGGTCGCCGCCCTGGCCGTCGTCGCCGCGTGGGTCGGCCAGGGGCGACGGCGCCTGCCCGGACTCTCCGTCCTTCGCCTTGCCGCCCTGGCCCGCCTCGGGGTCCGGGTTCCCGTGGCCGGGCTTCTTTTGGCCCTCCTGGTCCTTCTGGTCTTTCTGGACGGGTGGCGGGGATGGTCGGTTGCGGAGCCAGTCCAGGTTGGCCCTGGCGTCGGCGTCGGCCGGGTTGAGGGCCAGGACGGCCTCGTAGAGTTTCCTGGCCGCGTCCACGTCGCCCAGGCGGTAGGCGGCGTTGCCCTGGTTGTAGAGGGCCCTGGCCCGAAGCCCCGGCGCCGCCGCCTCGGCCGCCCGGGCGAAAGAGGCGCGGGCGGCCTCGAACCGGCCGAGCCGGTAGTCGGCCGCGCCGATGGCGAAAAGGATTTCTGGCCGGTCCGGGTCCCAGACCCGGGCGGCCAGGAAGGCGTCCCGCGCCTGGCCGTACCGGCCGGCGGCATAGGCGGCGAGGCCCCGGTCCACCCCTTCCCCGGCCCGGCTCCCGGCCAGGGCCGGGCTGCAGAGGGCCAAAAACGCGGGCAGGAGCAAAATAGCGGCCCGCCCGGCCGGGGACAGGCCGAGATCGAGGAGCAGGAACGCGAATCCGGCCAGAAGGAACCACTCCGTCCGGTCGGCCGACGGGGTGGCGGGCCGGCTGGCGGGTTCGGGCGGGACCAGGGCGGCCAGGGCCGTGGCCAGGGCGGCGGCCGGATCGGGGGACTCCGGCGCCAGGCGAAAGGCCCGGCCCCGGTTGCGGCCGGCCAGGTCGGCCAGCCCGGCCGCATCCACTCCGGCCAGGACCGGCCGGCCCCCGGCGTCGCGCAAAAGCCCCCCCTCCGCCTTGGGCAGCGGCACGGGCACGGGCGTGGCCCCGCCAACGGCCACGGCAAAGACCGGCGCCTCGCCCGGGACGGACACGGGGACAGGGGCGGACGCCGTGTCCTCGCCGTCGGATACCGCCACCACGGCCCCGGCGCCCGGCCCGGCCCCGGCCAGGGCCAGCCGGGCCGCCTCCAGGGCGGCGGGCAGGTTGGTGCCGCCAAGCGGGGCCTCGGCCGGGGACAGGCCGTCCAGGGCCACGGCCAGCCCGGCCCGGTCGGCCGTGACCGGACAGGCCAGCCAGGCCCGGCCGGCAAAGCCGACCAGCCCGGCCTCGACGCCGGGCAGGCGGGCCAGGACATCGAGGACAAGGGCCTTGGCCGCCCCGAGCCGGTCCGGCCGCAGGTCCCGGGCCAGCATGCTGCGCGAACAGTCGAGGGCCACGACCAGACGGAGCGGCGTGACCGGCGGGGCGGCGGCGGTTTCCCGGCCGCAGCCCGGTCCGGCGGCGGCCAGGGCCACGCAGGCCAGTCCGGCCAGGAAGGCGGCGGCCTTCACGCGCCGTCGGGCCGACGGCAGGGCCAGGTCCGGGCGCAGGGCCGCGATCCTCCGGCGACGGGAGGCGGCCAGCAGGCCACAGACGAGACAGACGGGCACGGCCGCGAGGAGCCACAGGTATTCGGGCCGAGCGAAGGTCATGGCAGCCTCAGGAAGCGGGTGGCGGCCAGACCGGCGGCCACGGTCAAGAGGCTTGCGGCCACGGCGGCGCAGAGGGGGGCGAGCGGCATGTCCCGCGCGCTTTCGACCGGCACCATGTCGCTTCGGGCCGCGTCCGACAGCGCGGCCACGGCCGCGTCGAGGCCGGCGGCGTCCCCGGCCCGGTAGTAGGCCCCGCCCGTGGCCTTGGCCATGGCGGCCAGGGTCGTGGCGTCGACGGCCGCCTTTTCGGTCACGATCTGGCTGCCAAGGAGGGGGTGGGTGACCAGAAACGGAGCCGGTTCGTCGCCGCCGACGCCGACGCTGTAGACGGTGACGCCCCGCTCGGACGCGGCCTTGGCCGCGTCCTCGGGGCTGACCTCGCCGGCGTTGGACCGGCCGTCGCCGAAAACGACCGCCAGCCGGGACAGCCCGGGCGCGTCCGAGAGCCTTTTAACCGCGAGCCCCAGGCCGTCGCCCATGGCCGTGCGCTTGCCGGCCGCGCCGACCGCGAGGCGGGCCAGGGCCCCGGTCAGGGCCGCCCGGTCCGCGCTTGGCGGCATGACCGCGTAGGCCCGGGAACCGAAGGCCACCAACCCGATGCGGTCGCCCGGGTGGTTGGCCGCGAACCGGGCGGCCGCGTCGGCCACGGCATCCAGGCGCGTGACCGTGCGGTCGGCCAGCCGCATGTCCATGGCGGCCATGGATTCGGACAGGTCGACCACCAGCATGATGTCGAGGCCCCGGCCCTGGTAGGCGGTCGTCCCGCCGTTCAGGCGCGGCCCGGCCAGGGCCAGGACCAGGGCGGCAAGACCCAGGAGCCGGCAGGCCATGGGCAACGCGGCCCAAAACGAGGGCGAAAGGGCGGCCAGGGCCGGCGCGATGTCGCCAAGGGGCAGGGCCGGCGGCCGCCCGCGCCGGCGCAGGAAAAGGGCCAGGGCCAGGAACAGGAGCAAGGCCAGGGCCTTCGGGTGGGCCAAAAGGACCGTCACCGCCGCCCCCCGGCCAGGGCCAAGGCGGCGGCCAGATCGGCCGACCGGTCCCGGGCCCCGACCGCCTCCCCGGCGTAACGGGCCGGATCGGCCCGGCCGAGGAGCCCGGCCACGGGCTGGCGGAGCCTTTCCGGCAGCCCGGAGAGATGGGGCAGGATCTCCGCCGTGGTCATGGCTTCGACCGTAAGGCCAAGGCGCAGGCCAAGGGCCTCGCGGACGAGGCCGGCCAGCTCGAAATAAAAAGTCCGGTCGTCGAGGCCGGCGGACGAGGCCTCCAGGCGGCCAAGCCCGGCCCGGACGGCCTCAAATGGACGGGCTCTTATCCGGACCTGCCGCCGCCACCGCCAGACGGCCAGACCGCCGACGGCGAGGAGGCCGGCCAACCCGGCCAGGGCCGGCCAGTCGTTTCCCCCGCCAAAGGGCACCGGTTCCTTGATGTCGCGGATGTCGTCCATAGGTATCGCCGCCTAGGCTCCCCGGAGCCGCGACTTTCCAACCCGTCCGCCCCGGCCGCGCCGGTGAAAAAAGGCCGTCAAGGCCGCGTCCGGCGGCGCGTCGGCCGGCAGTTCGAGGAGATCCGCCCCGGCCGCCCGCAGCCCGGCCAGAAGTGCCTCCCGACGCGTTGTCCGGGCCGCGGCGTAGCGGGTCCGGGCGGCCGGGTCGCCGCAGTCGAGGGTGGCCCGGGCCCCGGTTTCCAGATCCGAGACGGTCAAAAGCCCGTAGGGTGGCAGGATGCCGGCCCCGGGGCCGGCCAGGAGCACGGCCGCCACCTCGTGCCGCCGGGCCAGCCGCCCGAGCGGCGCGGCAAAGCCCTGGCCGAGGAAGTCGGAAAAGACGAAGACCACCGACCGGTGGGCCAGGGCGGCGGCCAGCAGAGCCATGGCCGGACCGGGATCGGTGCCGGTGCCGGCCGGCGTGGTTCCGGCCAGGGCATGAGCCACGGCCACGGCCCGGCCCGGCCCCTTGCCCGGCGGCACGAAAGCCTCCACCCGGTCGGAAAAAAGGACGAGCCCGACCCGGTCGCGGCTGGCCGCCGCGCCAAGGGCCAGGGCGCAGGCGGCCACGGCCGCCGCCTCGGCCAGGGGCGGCCCGCCCGGGGCGGCGTCGGCCATGGACCGGGAGACGTCCACGGCCAGCATGACCGTGCGCTCCCGCTCCTCGCGAAACCGTTTGACAAAGGGCCGGCCCATCCGGGCCGTGACCTTCCAGTCCAGGGCCCCGGCGTCGTCGCCGGGCGCGTATTCGCGGGATTCCTCGAATTCCATGCCCGAGCCGCGAAAGGCCGACCGGTACTGGCCGGCCATGACGGCATCGGCCGGGCCGTGGCCGGGCAGGCGCACGCGCCGCGCCTTGGCCAGGAGTTCTTGCGCCTGCATGTGTGTCGTCGCCTCCGGGAGCGAAAAATCGTGCTCCCAAGCCTGCCGCCAGGCTATCAGCGGGCCGGGGCCCGGGCAAGCCGGGCCGGGCCTACCCCTCTTCCATGGCCCGAAGCCGCCGGACGATCTCGGCCGCGTCGGCGGCGCAGGCCAGCATGCCGTGCACGAAGCTGAAAAAGTGCATGACTTCGCTCAGATCATAGGCGGCCGGGGCCCTGTCCCGGCGCATGGCCGCCAGCTTCTCCCGGGCCCTGGCCACGGCCGCCTCCATGGGGCCGAGTTCCGGCAGGGGGCCGGCGGCGCGCAGGTGGACGCCGAGCCCGGTCAGGACGTCGGCCGCGGTCCGCTCCAGACCGGCCAATTCGTCCGGCAGGTGGCGGTGCAGTCCCTGGCCGCGCGACTCGGAGGCCACGTGGTCCATGGCCAGGACGTGCTCGAAAAGCCGCTCCCCGCGAAAAAGGAGCAGGCCCCGGCGGGCCGCGCCGTCGGCGTCGCGCCCCTCGGCTCCGGCCTCCCGGCCGAGCTCACGGCAGCGGGCCAGGGTGCGCACGATGCGGTCCTTGAGCGCGAAGACCTGCCGCTCGGGATAGTCCTCCCGGAGGCGGCCCTCGACCACGGTGGCGAAAAAGACGGCCACGTCCTCGAAGATCCGGGCCAGGCCGAGGGCCTGGGCCTGGCTGGCCCGGGACGGCAGGACCACGGCCGAGACGGCCAGGGCCGTGACGATGCCGATGGCGATTTCGAGAAACCGGTCGAGGGCCACGGCAAAGGGCGAGGAGCCGGGATGGCCGGCCAGGATGACGATGACGGCCGTGATGCCGGCCACGCGGGAACTGTCCCGAAGCCTCGTCATGCCCGTGCACACGGCCAGGGTGGCGAAAACGGCCAGGGCCAGGTCCACCCAGGCCGGGCCGCCAAGCGAGGCGGCCAGGGCCCCGGAGGCCGCGCCGACGGCCGTGCCGGCCAGCCTGGTCCAGGCGGCCCGGATGGAGCCGCCGAGATTGGCCTGCATGACGATGACCACCGTGATGACGGCCCAGTAGCCCTGGGGCAACTCCAGGACCGTGACCAGGAAAAGGGTGGCCACGGCCGCAACCGCCGTGCGCCCGGCCTGGCGCAGGCCGCCCCGGGTGGCCGCCCGGGCCAGGAATCTTCGTAGGGTCTCGCCGGTCATGGGCGCCTCCTGTCGGAAAAAGGCCGGTCTCTACCCCGGCCCGGACCGGTTGGGAAGCCCCCGGCCGGGGGGATCGGCCACGGGCGAGTTGTGCGGGCCAACCCCTTGTGATAGTGACGACTCATCGGGGAAGGGAAGTCTTTCACGGGCCGCGATGCCTTTTGAACGGAGACGATCGCTGTGCATGAATCGCGACGCTTCGGGCCAAGGCTGCCCATTGGCCGACACCGCCCGGACGCCTCCACGCCGCCCGGGCGGCCGGAAGGGCTGTGACCGGCGGCCGGCTGCTCGTCCGTGGCGGCCCGGACCGTGACGCCCGGACCCTGGCCGCCCGCCTGTTCGCGCCCGGCCGGCGCGCCGCCGCCTTTGGCGCCCAAACGGCCCTGGCCCTTTCCCCCGCCGCCCTGCCCGAGGTGGCCGTCATTCCCTTGTTCGGCCCGTCGGATCGCGGCCTCCTGCCCGAACTCCTCGGCCTGTGGGACGGATTGCCGGTCCACGCCCTTTTCCTGGCCGACCGGGACTTCGTCCCGCCTGCCGCCGGGCCCAGCCTTTCCAGAGCGCTGCGAATCCTCGGCGGACTGGACGCCCCGGCCCTTGGCGCGGTGCTCGACATCCTGGCCGAACGCGACGGGCAGGCGCTTTTGGCCGAGGGACACGAGGCCTGGCACACGGCCCTGGCCTCGGGCTTCCCGGGCCTGGCCGTGGCCTGCGATTCGCAGTTGCGGGTGGTCTTCGCCAACGAGGCCCTGGCCGGCCGCTGCGGTCGCGATCCCGTAGGCATGGCCTGCTTCGCCGCCCTACACGGCCGGGAGGAGCCCTGCTCCTGGTGCCCGCGCGAGGCGGTCGCCTGCGGCCGGGCTGTGGGCCTCGAGATCCAAAGCCCGCTTGACGGCCGCTTTTTCACGATGACCAGCGCTCCCCTGCGCCTGCCCGGCCGGCCGCCGCTCATGCTGACGCTTTTTTCCGACGTGACCGACCGCAACCTGGCCCTCTCCCGCCTCAAATCCCTCAACCGGGACCTGGAGCGGCGGGTGGCGGAACGGACCGACACCCTGGCCCGGCAGGCCGGGGAACTGGCCGACGCCAATGAGCGGCTGCGCGAACTCGACGCCCTCAAATCCGGCTTCCTGGCCACGGTCACCCACGACCTGCGCACGCCCCTGACCTCGGTCCTGGGGTTCGCCAAGCTGACCCGGCGCGATTTCATAAAGGATTTCATGCCGTTTTCCGAGGTGAGCGAAAAGCTTCACCGCAAGGGGACGCGCATCGCCGACAACCTGGCCATCATCGAAAACGAAGGCGCCAGGCTCACCCGGCTGGTCAACGACTTCCTGGACCTGTCCAAGATCGAGTCCGGGCACCTGGCCTGGAACGACCAGACCGTGGACCCCACCGAGGTGGTGCGCGCGGCCGTGGCGGCCGTTGGCGGCGAATACGAACAGAACGAGCGCCTGGCCCTGGTGGTCGACATCCCGGAGACGCTGCCGCCGCTGCGTCTGGACCCGGACCGGCTCATGCAGGTCCTGGTCAACCTGCTGACCAACGCGGCCCGCCACACCGGCGAGGGCGAGGTGACGCTCTCGGCCCGCCGCCTTTCCACCGGGCGGCTGGAATTCCGCGTGGCCGACACCGGCCCCGGCATCCCGGAAGAGGAGCGGGAACGGATCTTCGACAAATTCTACCAGACCCGCCGGGGCGACACCATGGCTTCGGACCGGCGCGGCACGGGCCTTGGGCTTGCCATCTGCAAACATATCGTCGAGCGCTACCAGGGCGGCATCCGGGCCGAGGCCCGGACCCCGCGCGGCACGTCCTTTGTGGTGGAACTGCCGGTCCCGGCCCGGGGCCGCGGCCAGGGGCCGTCCTTCGACGCCGACCGCCCGGAGCCGGGCCTGGCCTTGTCCTGACGACCGCCGGTTTTTCCGGCCTTCCTTCCCCCAACGTGCGCCCGCCGGGCCGGGGCAACGTGCCCCGGCCCGGCGGATTCGCGGGCGGACGGCTCATCAGATGTCGTTCAGATCGATCGTCTTGGGCGCGGCCTTGGGCTTGCCCGCCTCCTTGCCGGCGGCCGGAGGCGATCCGGCCGCCGGGCCCGGACCGGCCGGAGCCGACGGGACCAGCGCGGCCGGCGAGCCGTTGGCGCCGACGGGAGTGGGCTTCCGGGCGCCGCAGGCCAGCCGGACGGCGTCGAGCCTGGCCCCGGCCGGGGCGAACGAGGCGTCCCGTTTTCGGGCCTCCTGGTAGGCGGCCAGGGCCTTGTCGCACTGGCCGGACAGCAGGTAGGCGTCGCCAAGGGCCAGGGCGGCGCGCGGATCGGTCCCGCCGGCCCGGGCGGCGGCCTCGAGCATGTCCCTGGCCCGGAGCACGTCCCCGGCGGCAAAGGCTTCCAGGCCGAGCCCTTCCATGGCCGGCGCGAACCCGGCATTGGCCGACAGCGCGGCCGTAAAGGCCTGCTGGGCCTTCATCCCACCGTCCCGGGCGCAGGCCGTGCCGGCCCGGGTCAGGGTTTCGGCCCCGGCTGCGGCCCCGGCCTTGGACAGTTCCCGGCAGGCCGTGGCGTAATCCTTTTTGTCGTAGGCGGCGTTGCCGGCCGCGATGCCGTCCTTGGCGGACGGCTCCGACGGGGAGAATTTCATGATGCCGCAGCCGGGCAGGCCGGCCAAGACGAGGGCCAGGGCCACCGGCCCGGCAACTGTCCGAAATTTCATGGCGACACCTCCAGGAGAATGCGATTCTCCGGCTATCCCAAAGGCCGGGCCGATTGTCAAACGCAGGCCGGGCTGCTAGGCATTGGCATCCTCGCCCGCAACCCGGAGGACGCCATGTCCTGGCGTATGCTGTTCGTTCTCCCTTGGGTTCTGGCCGCCTCCCCCGCCGCCCGGGCCGCCCAGACGGCGGACATTCCCCACGTCGCCCGGCCCGGCGACACCCCGGCCGCCCTGGCCAGGGCCTACCGCGTGACGCTGGCCGCCCTCCTGGCCCGCAACCCCGGCCTCGACCCCTGCCGCATCCGGGTCGGGGACGTGCTCCTCGTGCCGGCCGGACCCGCCCCGTCCCCCGGGCCGGCCGGCCCGGAAGCCGCCGCTTCGCCCTCCCGGGGTGCCGTCCTGCCCGACGAGGAGGCCCCGGGCCTGCGGTACGTGGTCGTGCCCGGCGATTCCCCGGCCGCCATCGCCGAACGATTCGGCATTCCCTTGGGCCTCCTGTCCCGGGCCAACCCCGGCCTTGATCCCAAAACCCTGGCCGTCGGCCGGGTGCTGGCCATCCCCGGCCCGCCCGCCTGCCCGCCGCCCGTGGCCGTGTCCCGGCCGGGCGACCCGCCCGCCGGCGCGCCCCTGGTCCTGGAGTTCCAATAGCCAAGGGGCCGCACCCCTTGCCGGACACGGCCCCTTGGCCCAACCGGCGGGGGTGGTTTCCCCCGCCGCGTCTTTCTACGCCTGGGAGCGCACCCGCACGGCCGCGACCGCCGGCCCGCCGGCCCCGGACGCGTCCGGGACGGTCGGAGCGTCGAAACGGCTGGCGAACCGGCCGGCCATGATCGAACAGACGAAAAGCTGGAGCTGATGGTAGAACATGATCGGCAAGACGATCATGCCCAGGGCCGGGTGGGCCCCGAACAGGAGCCGGGCCATGGGCACGCCCGAGGCCAGCGTCTTTTTGGAGCCGCAGAAAATGGCCGTGATCTGGTCCTCCTTGGAAAACCCAAGCCGGGCCGAGACCTTGGTCGAAATGAAAAGGGCCATGCCGAGGAAAAGGGCCGCCCCGCCGATGGTCATGGCAATGACCTCGATGCCGTTGTTGGTCCACAGGCCGGATTTGACGGAATCGCAAAACGAGCCGTAGACCAGCATCAGGATGACCAGCTTGTCGAAGACGTTGATGCCCTTCTTGTGCCGCGCCGCCAGCCTGCCAAAGACCGGCCGCAGCACCTGGCCGAGCACGAAGGGCAGGAAAAGGAGGGTCGCGAGGTTGGCCACGGCCTTGCCAAAGGGCATCCCGCCCGCCCCCTGCATGTCGATCGCCAACCCGACGATGGCCGGGGTCAGGAAGATGCCGAGAAGCCCGGACAGCGTGGCGTTGAAAATCGCGGCCGGCACGTTGCCCTTGCCGATGGCCGTCATGGCCACCGACGACTGGATGGTCGAGGGCAGGGCGCACAGGTAGAGGAATCCGAGCATCAGCCCCTCGGGCACGAGGCCGCCGAAAACCGCCTTGAACGGAATGAAAAGCAGCGGAAAGGCCACGAAGGTCAGCGTCTGGACCAGCAGGTGGAGCTTCCACCGGGCCATGCCCTGGCGCAGGCTCCGGGTCGAAAGGGCCAGGCCGTGGAGCAGAAACACCGCGAAGATGCCGGCGTCGGACACCACGTCGGCGTGCATGGCCCCGCCGGCCGCGCCGAACCCCGGGAAAAGCGAGGCCAGGACCACCGCCGCAATCATGCCGGCCAGGAACCAGTCGCCGGCCATCTTCCGCAACAGCTTCAAAATCATATCCGTCTCCTTGGCCGCTTCCCGGCCCGCCTTGAATGGCCCGGCCGCCCCTCGGCCCGCGCCTGAAGACTCCCTAAGCATGGACGCCCTCGCCGTCTCGCGCTAGAAAGACAACCTCTAGCGCAAAAACGACATGGCCATTTTTCGCACCGCCCCTGCCCTCGACCGGCTGCCCCGGCCCGTCTATCCCCGCAGCGAGACCCTGCCCGCCGGTTCCGTGTCCCACGCCCACAGCCACCCCTTTGGCCAGCTCTCCTTTGCTGGCGTCGGCGTGCTCCTGGTGCGGACCCAGGCCGGCAGCCATGTGGCCCCGCCCCAGCGGGCCGTGTGGGTGCCACCCGGCCTAGCCCACCAGGTGGCCACCTCCAACCCGGCCGAAATGCGAAGCCTCTACGTCTCCCCGGACCAGAACGTCTTCAACCCGCCCCGCTGCCTGGTCCTGTCCGTCACGCCCCTGGCCCGGGAACTGATCCTGGCCGTGGCCGCCCTGCCGCCGCTCTACGACGCGGCCGGAGCCGACGGACGCCTCGTGGCCGTGCTCCTCGACCAGCTGGCCGTCCTGCCCGAAGCCGGCTTCAGCCTGCCCTGGCCCAAAGACCCGCGCCTGGCCGCCCTGTGCCAGGCCCTGGCCGACGCCCCGGACGACACCCGCACCGCCACGGCCTGGGCCAGGACCGCCGGCATGACCGAACGGACGCTTGGCCGCATCTTTCTCGCCGAAACCGGCCTCACCTTCGGCGCCTGGCGACGCCGCACCCGGCTGCTGGCCGCCCTGTCCCTGCTCGAAGCCGGCACAAGCGTCACCGCCACCGGCCTCGAATGCGGCTACGAGTCCACCTCCGCCTTCATCGCGGCGTTTCGGGAAGCCTTCGGCGTCACGCCCGGGGCGTTCGGGCGGGGTGTGTAAGGGGGAACGGAACGGCAGGGAGAATGCCTCCGGCGGCCGGGGGGCGTCACGCCCCCCGGACCCCCCGAACGGGGTGGGCGGGAGTTGGGGAAGCGGGTGGGGCTGTGGTCGTGGCCGGGTGGGCGACGTGTGGCCGGATCGTGCGGTCGGGGCGCAATCGTCCGGGGGAGACGCTGGCGGGACGACCGTCAGGGCCGGGCGGCCCCGCCGGGGGCGGGCTCGTTTAGGGGCAGGCGCATCTCGGCCACTTCCTCGTCGTAGTTGCGCACCACGGAGAAGCCGAGCTTTTCGGCCAGGCCCTGCATGCCGCCATTTTCCATGAGCGCCTGTCCGGTCAGCAGACGCGTGCCCCGGGCCTTGCAGTAGCGGATGATCTTTTCCATCAGGAGCCGGCCAAGTCCCAGGCCCTTGAGGTCGGAACGGGCGATGACCGCGAATTCGGCCGAGGAATTGTCCGGCCGGGTCGAGGCCCGCACCACGCCAAGCGTCTCGGGCCTGCCGTCGGCGTCCGGGGCCGTGGCAATAAACGCCATCTCCCGCTCGTAGTCGATCTGGGTCAGCTTGGCCATTTCGGTGTGGGTCAGCTCGCGCACCACGCCGAAAAACCGGAAACGCAGGTCCTCGGGCGAAAGGTGCTTGAAAAATTGGAAATGGGCCGGCTCGTCCTCGGGCCGGATGGGGCGCAAAAGGACGTGGCGGCCGTTTTTGAGCGTCACGCACTCCTCGAGTTCGCGCGGATAGGGCCGGATGGCCAGGCGGTGGGCGTCGGGCTCGGCCTCGGCGGTAAGCCTGATGCCCGCGCCGATGACCGTGACCCCGCCCGGGTGGCTGAGCACAGGGTTCAGGTCGATGGCCGCGATGCGTTCGAGGTCGGCCACGCACTGGGAGACCTGGTTCAAGGTCAGGCACAGGGCGTCGATGTCGACCCCGGGGCTCACCTCCGGGTCCACGCCCGGCTGGCCGGACGCGCCGCGAAGGGTGGCGGCCACGCGGGTGCGAAAGACGAGATCCCGGGCCAGGGACATGTTGAGCGGGGTGAGCGCCACGGCCTTGTCCCGGGTGACTCGGGCGGCGAGGCCCCCCTGGCCGAAAATGATGTAGGGCCCAAAGACCGGGTCCACCCGGGCCTTGATGGTGACCTCGTGGGCCCCGGCCCGGCGGCCCATTTCCTGGATGACGTAGCCCTCGATATGGGCCTCCGGCACATGGGCCAGGGCCCGCTTGCGCACGGCCTCGGCCGCCTCGCGCACGGCCTCGGGCCCGGCCACGTCGAGGACGATGCCGCCCACGTCAAAGGGCTGGGGAATGTCCGGGGAGACGATCTTGACGGCCACCGGATAGCCCAGGGCGTCGGCCGCGGCCACGGCGTCGTCCACGTCCTCGGTCAGGTGCGAGGCGACCGCCCGCACGCCGTAGTAGCCGAGGACCTCCTTGGCTTCGGGATCGGTCAGGGTCAGCCGGCCCTCGGCAAAGGCCCGCTCCACCACGGCCCGGGCCGCGTCCGGATCAGGCGCGTATTCCGAGGGCAGGCTGGCCGGCATCTCCATCAAAAGTTCCTGGTTCTTGCGGTAGCGAAGCAGGTGGACAAAGGCCGAAACGGCCTGGTCCGGAGTCTCGTAGGTGGGCACGCCGGCGGCGTTTAGGATTTTCAGCGCCTCGCCTCCGGCCGGGTCGTAGCCCATCCAGCAGGCCAGGATCGTCCGGTTGGTCTTGGACAGGACCTCGGCCATGGCCGTGGCCGCCTCGTCGGCCGACACCCCGGGAAAGGGCACGTGGATGACCAGCACGGCGCTCACGTCCGGGGCGCGCAAGAGGGCCCGCAGGGCGGCGGCGTAGTCGGCCGGGGCGGCGTCGAAGCTCATGTCCACCACGCCGTGGCGCAGCCAGTTGGGTCCAAGGAGGGCGGACAGGGCGGTGGTCGCCTCGGCGTCGTAGGCGGCGAGCGACCCGCCGCCTTCGAGCAGGGCGTCGGCGGCCATGATGCCGATGGAGCCGCCGTTGGTCAGGATGGCCAGGTTCTCGCCGCGAAGGGGCTTTGACCGGGCAAGGGTCTGGGCCGCGTCGAAAAGGGCGTCGATCTCCCCCACCCGCAGCATGCCGGCCCGGCGGAAGGCCTCGTCGTAGACCTCGTCGCGGCCCTCGTCCGGATCGGGCGGAAAGACGGACCAGAGCCGGCGGCCGGGTTTTATGACCAGGACGGGCTTGTTTCGGGCCGCGGCCCGGGAGGCGCTCATGAACGACCGGGCGTCGGTGATGGACTCGACGTAAAGAAGGATCGAACGGGTGTTGGGGTCCTGGGCCATGTAGTCGAGGATGTCGGCGTACTTGAGGTCCACCCGGTCGCCAAGCGACAGGATGTGGGAAAAGCCGATGCCCTTGGTCCGGGCCCAGTCGAGGACCGCGGAGAAAAGCGAGGCGGACTGGGAAATGAAGGCGATGCGGCCGGGCAGGGCGTCGGAGGAGGCCAGGGAACAGTTGAGCCCGATGCCCGGCACCACGAGGCCCAGGCCCGAGGGCCCGAGGATGCGGATGCCCGACGGGGCCGCGGCCTCGAGCATCCTCTCTTGCAAGGCCCGCTTGGCCTCGCGCGGCATCTTGGCCCAGCCCGGGGGCAGGACGACGGCCGCGCCGACGCCGCGCCGCCCCAGGTCGCGCAGGTATTCGGGCACGGACTCGGGGTCGGTGGCGATGACGCCGAGGTCCGGGGTCAGCGGCAGGGTGTCCACGGACTTGTAGCAAAGGACCCCGGAAATGGCGTCCAGGGCCGGGTTGACCGGCATGACGGGGCCGAGGAACTTGCCGCCGAGCAGGTTTTTCATGATCACCGCCCCGACATGGCGGGGATCGGTGGACGCGCCGATAACGGCCACGGAATTGGGTCGAAACAGGGCGTCAAGGCTTCGGGCGCTCAACGGTGGCTCCGCGTGAGAGGTTGTCCGGGGTTTGGGTGAGGATAAAAGGCTCGCCCGGCCAAAGCAAGGGGTTTTGCGGATTTTGCCCCGCCGGGCGGCCGGGCCGACCGTTGTTGACAGGCCGGAAAGGCAGTGGCAGGCTTCAATAAAGCCGGCTGGTTGCAGCGGGGATCCGAGCCGCGGCCCGGGTCCGCCCCAGGTCCCCGCCGGCACGGGAGGGTTCCATGGAAGTCGCCACAAGCCTTGTCACGGACAACGAGTTTTTTTCCTCGGAACGCCAGGGGCAGCTGCTGATCGTGCGGGGAAAGCCGCATTTCACCCGCCACGCCCGGGACCTCAAAAAGATCGACACCTTCTTCGACCACCTGGAGATCATCGCCCACACCGACCAGGTCAACGTCGTGGTCTTCCTCGGCTGCCCGGAAAAAGCCGGGGCCACCGAGACCATGGAGTTTTTCGACCACTTCCTCACGTCCCGGCGCGAGGACTACCTGATCCAGCGGCTTTTCAACCTGGTCAACAACTACACCGTGACCATGGCCGGCCTCGACAAGGTCACCATCCACGCCGACACGGGCCACATTTCGCTGTTCCACCTGAACGTCAGCCTGGCCTGCGACTACCGCATCGTCACCCGGAACACGGTTTTCGAAAACGGGTTCGCCGAGGTCGGCACCATCCCCAAGGGCGGCAGCGGCTATTTCCTGTCCCGGATGCTCGGGGCGGGCAAGACGGCCGAGATCCTGCAATGGCCCCGGTTCACGGCCGAAGAGGCGCTGACGCTTGGCATCGTGGACAAGATCGTGCCCGGGGCCAAGCTCGAGGAAGAGGCGCTCAAAATCGCCAACTTCTACCAGGAGCCGCAGGTCTCGACCATGCTTTCCATCCGCAAGCTCTTGAAAAGCGACATCAACGAGCTGCGGCGGTCGCTTGAAACCGAGGACATGCTGATTTTGAACCGCGTCAATTCGCCGGAGTTCAAGGTCGCCATGCAAAACCGGATGGCCGCCCGGGCGAAAGGCCGGCAGGCCGCCGAATAGGAACGCGCCGCCGCTTCCCTGGGCCCCGGGGCCGCTGCCCACGGGCGCCACGGGGCCGGCGAAGCGGCGCCCCCGGCGGCCTGTTCACCCCGGCCGGCTGCCCCGTGAGCGGCCCGGGGCCGATGGCGCGAGCGCTCCCGGCGGCGCCGGGCCGAAGCGGTTTTACGCAGCCGGGCCACGGCCCCCGTCTTCCCGGCGGCGGCTAGAAATACCGCATGCTGACCTTCTTGAGTTCCTTGAGGCTAAAAAGCATGGCGTAGTCGTCGAGGCCGGCGGCCTCGCTCATGGCCGTGACCACCTGCTGGCAGGCCTCGGCCGAGCGGCCGTGGACCATGGTGTACAGGTTGTACGGCCATTCCAGGCAGTTTTTCCGATGGTAGCAGTGGCTGACCTCGGGCCGCTTCGACAGAAGCGCGCCGATGCGGTCCACATCCTCCTCGGGCACGTACCAGGCCACCATGACGTTGGCCCCGAACCCGGCCTTCTGGTGCTTGAGCGTGGCCCCGAACCGGCGGATCTCGCCGGACGCGGCCAGGCGCGACAAGAGGTCCAGCACATGGGCCTCGTCCGTGCCCACGGCCGCCGCGATGTCGGCATAGGGCGTGGCCGAGTCCGGCAGCGAGTCCTGCACCCGCCGGAGAATCTCCCTGTCGAGCCGCGAAAGCTCCGTCCCCACTGTATCCTCGTCCATGGCGCCTCCCGCCTGTGTCTTCTGGAAAGCCTTTGTCTCTAGCGGCTTTGTGTGCTAGAGGCAACCGTGGCGCCGGTCCTGGTCCAGGACCGCGCGCCCGGCGTTTCGAACCGATAGTTCCTGACGGCCAGGACCCCGCGGGGCCTCTCCCCGCCCCCTGCCCGCCCGGTTTTTCCTCCGGAGGCAATGCGATGAAAATGGCGGTCATAGGCGGCGGCAGCTGGGGCACCACCCTGGCCGACCTGCTGGCCAAGAAAGGGCACGAGGCCAGGCTCTGGGTCCGCGAACCGGCGGTCATGAACGAAATCCGGACCACGGGCGAAAACTCCTGGTACCTGCCCGGGCGCAAGCTCGCGGAAAACCTGGAGGTCAGCACCGACGCGGCAGCCGTGTCGGAAGGGGTCAGGCATTTCATCTTCGCCGTGCCCTGCCAGTTCATTCGCAACGCCTACCAGCGGTTCCAGAAATACCTGCCCAAAAGCCCGGTCGTCATCTGCGCCAGCAAGGGCATCGAGCTCGACAGCCTGATGACCATGTCCCAGGTCTGCGACGACGCCCTGGGTTCGTCCAAACCCCGTTTCGCCATGCTGTCCGGCCCGTCGTTCGCCTACGAGGTCATCCGCGAGATGCCGACCGCGGTGACGCTGGCCTGCAAGGACAAGAAAGCCGGCAAGGAAGTCCAGGAGGCCCTGTCCACGCCCTATTTCCGGGTCTACACCGCCTCGGACGTGCCGGGCGTGGAGCTTGGCGGCGCGATCAAGAACATCATCGCCATCGCCGCCGGCGTGGCCGACGGGCTGGGATTCGGCGGCAACGCCCGGGCGGCGCTCATCACCCGGGGGCTGCACGAGATGAGCCGGCTCGGCAAGGCCATGGGCGGCGACCGCCAGACCTTCATGGGCCTGTCCGGCATGGGCGACCTGGTCCTGACCTGCACCGGCGACCTGTCCCGCAACCGGCAGGTCGGCCTGCGCCTGGCCAAGGGGCAAAAGCTCCTCGATATCCTGGCCGAGATGAAGATGGTGGCCGAGGGGGTCAAGACCACCGAGGCCGTCCACGCCCTGCGCGAGAAAGTCGGCGTGGAAATGCCCATCACCGAGCAGGTCTACGCCATCCTCTACAAGGACAAGGACCCTGGCCAGGCCGTTTATGACCTGATGACCCGGGCCCTCAAGGACGAATAAGGCGCTTCGCTCAAGGCCGGGGAGCGTCACGCCGACGCCCCCGGCCGCCAAGGCGGCGTTTCTCCTATAGGTCCCCGGTCTCCGCGTCCAAGCCCGCCCGCTCTCCTCTTCGCCCGCTTTCCGACCCCACTGTCCGGCTGACGGTCCGGCCCCCCACTTGGCCGCCCTGCCCTCCTGTCGGCCCTCCGCCTAGCCTTCCGGCTGGCCGTCCGCCTCCTCGGGCAGGACCTTGATGGCGACCAGGGTCACGTCGTCCTCGGCCGGGACGTCGCCCAGAAAGGCCTTGAGGCCCGCCAGGACCGAGGTCACGATGTCGGCCGCGCTCTCGCCGTTGTGGCGGCCAAGGAGCTCCCGCACCCGCTCCTTGCCGAACATTTCGCCGGAACCGTTTCGCGCCTCCCACAGGCCGTCGGTGGCCAGAAGGGCCACCTGCCCGGGAAGCATGCCGTCGGCGCTGTTCTCGGCGTAGCGGGCGTCGGTCACGATGCCGAGCGGCGGGCCGCCCTTGTCCGGGATGTCGCTCACAAGCCCCGTTTCGGCGTCGTAGAGGATGATGGGGTCATGCCCGGCCCGGACCCAGTGGAGACGCTTTCGCTCGACGTCGATGGCCAGGTAGAAAAGGGTCATGAACCGGCCGGAATCGGCCAGATCGGCGCAGAGGAGCTTGTTGACGTCGTCCATGACCGCGGCCAGCGACCCCGGCTGGAAGGAGCGCATGCGCAAAAAGGCCCGGGCCGTGGTCATAAGGAGCGCCGCCGCGATCCCATGCCCGGTCACGTCGCCGATGATGACCGCGAACCGGCCGTGGTCCTCGTTTTGGGTGTGGATGAAATCGAAATAGTCGCCGCCGGTTTCGTCGCTGTAAAGGCTCGTGCCGGCGATGTCGAAGCCGGGAAGCCCGGGCGCGGCCTGGGGGAGCAGGTTTCGCTGCACCTCCTCGGCCAGGGCCAGGGCCTGGCGCAAGAGTTCGTTTTTGCGCTGGATTTCGAGCCGCGCCTCGTTGATCTCCTGGTTGATGGTCCGCATGAGGGACTGGGACCGCTCCTTCTGGGCTTCCAGGCGTTCCCGGTACTCCAGGGCCCGGGACAGGGCCCGGTTCAGGGAGCGGTTTTCCCGCAGAAGGCCTTCGACCTCGCCGGCCGGGCACGGCAGTTCGCTCCCCTTTGCCACCAGGGCCGGGGAGGACTGCTCGCCGCCAAGGACCAGGGCCACCATGGTGCCGTTTTGGAGGTGCAGCGGCATGCCGGGCCCGGTGGTCCCGACCTCGCCCTGGCAGTAGAACCCGGCGATGGGCGTGCCGGGCGGCAGGGCGTCCCGCATGGCCTCGATTTCCACCACCGACTTGGTGCCGAGGATGTCCTTGCGGGTGGCGCAGGAAAAAATGAGCACCCCGGCCGGCGGCAGGCCCGCCGCCTCCCGGGCCAGGCCCTTGGCCAGCTGGCGGATGTCGGCCAGCATTTCCGGCCGGGTGGCCTCGGCCAGCTGGACCATGGCTCCTTCGGGCACGCCGCCCGGAAATTCGATGCTGCCGTCGTCCTCGCTGAAAAAGTGCGGCACGCGCAGGATGAAATCCTTGTATTTCTCGCACATGACGGCGAGCGGCAGCTCGAGGGCCGGCTCGGCCCGGGGGCCGAGGTAGTGGCGGTAAAAGCCGAGGGCCGTGCGGTCGCCGATGCGCCTGACCACGCTGCCGGTCACCCCGGTCACCCGGGCCAGGCTCCCCACCGGCCGCCAGCCCCGGGACAGGCGCTGGATGGCCGGCACGTTGCCGGTCAGGATGAGAAACGGCGCGCCCTCGGTCAGGACCTCGCGGCCGTGAAACTGGCGCTTGGGCAGGTGCTCGGAGGCGTGCCGGGCGGACAGGCCGCCAAGGACCGGGCAACCCTGGCCAAGGCCCTCGGCCAGGGCCTGGCTGAAGGCCTGCACCCCGCCGCGGGCCCCGTCCGGAAAGGTCAGGCACAGGGCCGGGGGCCCGGCCAGCCGGGGACGGACCGCCTCCAGGGCGGCCCGGGCCGCTTCCCCGGGGGTCGTCTCCGGGCCGGCTGCGTCCCGGGCCAGGCCCGTGACGCAGCCGACGCCCTCGCCGCCAAAGGCGACCAGCAGCACGGAATCGTCGCTGGTGCCGCCGGCGGCCGACATCTCGCCGGCGCTGGTGGTGCCGACCAGCGGCACGCCCGGAAAGACGGATTCGATCCGTTCGAGGATGGCCGCGTGGTCATAGCTGACGCCGACAAAGAGCAGCAGGCCGACCGGATCGCGGCCGCCGAGGCCCTGCCGGCAGGACTCTGCCGCGCCCCGGGCCGCGCAATCCGGATCCAGACATTTGGCGTGCCCGACAGCCATGCGCAACATGGAAACCTCCTGGCGTCGCACAGGCGACAGGGAAAGGTCCCGGAACCGGCAGACGCGGCCGGCGGGACCGCATGTAAAGGGCATTTGAAAGGATTCGCCCGTTTTTGTCAAAGCCGGGTTCAGGTCGTGGGCCGGCCGCCGGCTATGCCTTCCGTCGGCCGGGCCGGCCTCACCCGGGTCAAGGTCCTGCCTAGCCCGGCCGGGAAGGCCGGCCCGGCCCTGGCCTACACGCTTACGACCTTCCAGCCGTCCTTGAGGTACCGGGTCAGGGGTTCGCCGGCGTAGAGGACCGTAAGGCCGAGGCCGGCCAGCTTGTCGGCCACGCCGTAGCGTTCGGCGCAGGCCCGGCAGGCGAAGGCCTCGACCCCGGCCTCACGGCAGGCGGCCACCTCGTCCTGGATCTCCCGGTCATAGGCGAGCAGATCGGCCGAAGGGCCCCACACGAGCAGATGCACCCGGTCCCACCAGCCCTGGAGCCTGGAATTTTTCGCATACATTAGCGCCATGTTGAGGGCGGCCTCGCGGTCGCGCGTGACCCACAGGACCACGAGCCCGGCCTCGGTTTCGCTTGCGACAATCATATAGGTTCTCCTTGGATGCCACCGGCCGGGCCGGCTGCGGGGAAGCCGCGCCCGGGCCCGGGGCCCGGGCGCGGCGGCGAAGCGGAAAAGCGGCTCAGGCGTGCAGCTTCTTGAGCACCCAGGCCATGTTCTTGCCCAGGTTCTGCATGGTCAGGAGACCTTCGTCGTCTTTTTCCACATCGCCCGGCTCAAGGCCCCGGCCAAGATTCCAGTAGCTCGACCCCGGCACCACCATCTGGTTGATGAAATAGAAGTGGTTGATGGAGTTGAAGACATGGATGGCCCCGCCGCGCCGCACGGCCACCACCGCCGCCCCGACCTTGCGGGCCAGCAGGGAGTCGTTGGCCAGGGCCACCATGCCGGCCCGGTCGATGATGGATTTGATATTGCTCGACACGTTGGCGAAATAGGTGGGCGAGCCGATCAGCATGCCGTCGGCCGCGACCATCTTGTCCAGGATTTCGTTTAACATGTCCTTTTTGAGCGCGCAGTGGCCGTCTTTTTTCTCCCAGCACTGCATGCAGGCGATGCAGCCCTGGATGACCTTGCCGTGGAGCTGCACGAGCTCGGTCTCGATGCCTTCGGCCTCGAGCTCGACCATGGCCGTGCGCAGCATGATGGCCGTGTTGCCGTCCTTTCGGGCGCTGCCGTTAATCGCCAGAACTTTCATGGTCCGTTCCTTTCTTGAGGGCTTTGCCCACGCTCCAGGCCTGGGCCACGACCGGGCCGAGCGCGTGGTAGCGGTTGTCGGGCATGGTGAGGAGAAGGGGTTTGTACTTGTCCACGTCCGGCCGGCCGGCCGTCAGGACCTCCCCGTCAGCCCAGCCGGCCTTGATCTCGCCGATGAAAAAGGCGTGGTGCTCGAACTCCACCGTCTGGGTCAGGCTGACCTCCAGGCACACCGGGCACTCCCGGATCATGGGCGCGTTGCCGAGGTCGCCGTAGAAGACGTCGAAGAGCGCGGCCTTGTCGACGTTGCGGCCGGAAACCAGGCCGCAGTAGTCGGCCTTTTCCAGGAGGTCCCGGCCGGGCAGGCAGACGGAAAACGCGCCGGTCTGGCGGATGCCCTGGCCGGTCCACTGGCGGTGGTTGATGGCCACGCCGATCAGCGGCGGCTTGTGCCCGACCCGCGTCACCCAGGCCGCAGCCATGAAGTTGGCCCGGCCCTCGACCGTAGCCCCGACCAGGGTCATGGGCATGGGGGGCAAGAGGTCGGGATCGACCTTCATTTTCTCCATTATTTAAACTCCTTACCAATGGAAAAGCCCTGGCCGAGAAGCCGGCCGAGACCGTAGTAGCTGCGGTCGGAAGGAGAGTAGATCATGGGCCTTATCAACGTCGGATCGGGATTGCCCTCCTTCATGGCCGCCTCGTCGACCTTGACGTCCAGGATCTCGCCGACGAACAGGGTGTGCATGCCGAGGTCTTTGACGTGGACCACCTTGCATTCGATGGTCAGCGGGCATTCGGCCACGTAGGGCGCGTCCACCAGTTCGCTCCTGACCGGCGTCCAGCCGAGGCGTTCGAACTTGTCGTGGTCGCGGCCGGACACGATGCCGCAGTAGTCGGCCTGGGCGGCCTGGGACTCGGAGGGCACGCTCACGGTGTAGGCTTGCCGCTCCATGATGGCGGCATAGGAATGCCGGGGCTTTTGCAGGGAGACGGTCAGACACGGGGGCTTGGAACAGCAGATGCCGCCCCAGGCCGCGGTCATGAGGTTGGGCTTGCCGTCGGCGTCGTAGGTGCCGACCAGCCAGGTCGGGGTCGGCAGGGCCATGGTCTTGGGGCCGATGGATACTTTCATGTCATCTCCCTTCTTCTTCGGTTTGTTGCGGCTGGTAGTCCCGGCCGGCCCGCCAGCACGGGGCCACGGGCTCGCCAAGGGACCAATACCAGCCGCTGGCGTAGTCAAAAAGAAGCGGCTTCACCTTTTCCAGGTCGACCTTGCCCTTGTCGAGGGCCTCCGGGGCCACGTGGCTGGCCACCAGTTCGCCCACGAAGACCTCGTGGGCCGGCAGGTCGATCACTTGGTGGAGCTTCAGTTCCATGTTGACCGGGCATTCCCGGATCATGGGCGCGGTTTCCAGTTCTCCGTAAAACACGTCGAAAATCCGCGACTTGTCCACCTTGGCCCCGGAGACGATGCCCACGTAGTCCGCGGCCAGGACCATGGACTTGGTGGGCAGGCAGATGGAGAAGGTCCCGGTCTGGTGGATGCCCTTGGCCGTGTGGCGGAATTTTTTGAGGCTGACGGTCAGGTACTGGGGGGCGACGTTATTTAAGATGCCGATGTGGGCGATGGCCAGGAAGTTGGCCCGGCCCCCGACCGTGGCCCCGACGAGGGTCGAGGGCATGGGATAAAGCGCGCAGGTCGGGCCGATGTTGGTGTGCATAGGCCGGCCTCTTACCACACGTTGCGGTGGATGCGCTCGGGTTTGAACCGGTCCACGCGCCGAAACTCCTGGGCCGGGTGGCCGATGACCACCAGGGCGTGGGCGGTCACGCCTTCGGGGAACTGCAAGAGCTTGCCCAGGCCTTCCATGCGCTCGGGCCGGGGGTAGATGCCGCACCAGACCGTGCCGAGGCCAAGGCCCCGGGCGGCCAGCATCAGGTTTTCCACGGCCGCCGAGCAGTCGAGCGTCCAGTAGCCGAAGCCCGGGTATTTTTCGAGGGACAGCTCGGCCGCCACGGCAATGGCCATGGGCGCGCCCGTGACCATGGCCGCGTGGGCGTGGATGGCCGGAATGGCGTCGAGGACGGCCCGGTCGGTGATGACCACGAAATGCCAGGGTTGGGCGTTGCCGGCGCTCGGCGCGGCCATGGCCGCCCGCAGCACGGTCTCGCAATCGGCCTCGGACACCGGCTCGGGCGTGAAGGCCCGGATGCTGCGCCGGGTGTGGAGGGCTTCGAAAAGATCCATGGGAGCCTCCTTGATGGTTTCCGCAGTTGGTTTCCGCTTTACGCTTTGGGCAAATTCTGCCAGTATACCCGGAAAAGCAAGTAGGCACAAAAAAGTTCTGTAGTACCCTTTTGGATACCAATGGGTGCCGCCTACCGGCCACAAGGAGGACCAGCCATGGGAGATTCCCCGACGCCATGCGGCCGCAGGCGCTGTCGCGGCAAGGAGTATTCGTGCAGCATGGAGCTGTCGCTGGCCGTCATCGGCGGCAAGTGGAAGCCGCTTATCCTGTGGCACCTGCGCGGCGGCGGCACCATGCGGTTCTCGGCCCTGCGCCGGTCCATGCCGATCATCACCCAGAAGATGCTGACCCAGCAGCTGCGCGAACTCGAGGCCGACGGGCTCATTTCCCGCACGGTCTACGCCGAGGTGCCGCCCCGGGTGGAATACGGCCTGACCGAGCCCGGATGCGACATCATCCCCATCCTGGAGGCCCTGTGCCGGTTCGGCCGGGACTTCGAGAACCGCTTCGGCGTGGAAGAGGCGGCGCCCCCGGCCGTGCGGGCCGTGGCGCCCTGACCGCCCCGGCTAATTTGACGACAGATGTATGGAATTCGCCCGGATTCCATCCTTTCCCCGTATAGATTCTAGCCGGATGCCGGCCACCGGTTTGCCCGGCCGCCCTCTTCCGCCGGCGGCGACACGCCGGACGTCTTCCGGCCGAGGCGGCCCGCCCGCTGCAGGTTTTCCCTAAAACCTGCAGCTTTCAAGCGTGTTGCCGCAGCAGCCTCCCCAAGCCCGCCTTCCGGGCCGGCCGCCCGGACTTCTTTTTTCCCGCAACCATTCCCCCCTGGCATGCCCCGTGCTATGCTCACCGGCAAATCCCACAGGAGGCTCTCCCATGCGTAACAGCATTCGTATTCCCGCCATTTTGGCCCTGACCCTGGCCCTGGCCGTTCCGGCCCTGGCCCAGACCCCCATGCAGCACCCGGCCGGCGGCGCCATGGCCATGCCGGCCGCCAAGGCCGTCCCGGCCGCCGATCCGGCCAAGGCCGACCTGCTGCACCAGGAATTCGTGGCCAAGACCGCCGAACTCCACGGCAGGATCACGGCCCGGGAAGCCGAGCTCGAAGCCCAGCTGGCCACCAACCCCGACGAAACGGCGGCCGTGAAAAAGCTCACCGCCGACATCGCCACCCTGCGCGGCCAGCTCTTCGAACAGGCCACCCTCTTTCGCATCCGCTACGCCAAGGAGACCGGCACCCCCATCCGCGACACCCGGGGCGTGATGGGCCACATGGGCAAGGGCATGATGATGGGCGGCAAGGGCATGGACGGTGGCTGCATGATGATGGGCAAGGGCATGATGGGCGGCCACGGCATGGGCAAGGGCGCGATGCCGGGCATGGACATGGGCGGCATGGACATGGCCAAGGACGCGGCTCCGGCCGGCACGGCCAAGACCAACTAGTCCTCGGACCTTCCAACACAAGGAACAAACCATGCGCAGCCCCCTCGCCGCCAGGCTTCTGCCCGCCGAAAGGCCCGCCGGCATGCCCGGCCTGTAGCCCGGCCCCGTCTTTTCCAAACGGCCGGGCCCGGGGCCCGGCCGCTTTTTTGCGCCCCGCTCCCCTTGCCAACCGTCCGGGCCGGCGCTACAACCCGCCCGTTGTCCTCAGGGCGGGGTGGAAGTCCCCACCGGCGGTATCCCGGAAAACCGGGGAGCCCGCGAGCGCTTTTCGCCCGTGCGCCACAGGGACGGCCGCAGCCGGCCGCTCCCGGACGGAGCCTCCTCCGTGGGCGCGACGCCGGGGCCACTCCACGGGCCCTGCGCGGCGGAAAGGTCAGCAGACCTGGTGCGAGGCCAGGGCCGACGGTCACAGTCCGGAGTGAAGAGGAGAAGACGGCATTTCCCCGCCGCCGGGTCGTTCCGGCGCGAGGCCGGCGGTTCGCATGGGCGACCCGCGCGGCCGTCTCAATTTCCGCCCTGATTCTGGCCTTGCAACTCACGCATGGAGTGCGCCATGAATCAGTCCTTTTCAGGCACCGAGTCCCAGTTCAAAAGCGTCACCGACGCCATCTCGGCCCTGCGCCAGGGCCAGGGCATCCTGGTCACCGACGACGAGGACCGCGAAAACGAGGGCGACCTCATCTTCGCGGCCGAAACCCTCACGCCCCCCCAGATGGCCATGCTGATCCGCGAATGCAGCGGCATCGTCTGCCTGTGCCTGACCGAAGAAAAGGCCCGGGAGCTCGAGCTGCCGCCCATGGTGGCAGTCAACACCTGCAAGAACGGCACGGCCTTCACCGTCACCATCGAGGCGGCCCAAGGCGTCACCACCGGCGTGTCGGCCGCCGACCGCGTGACCACGGTCAAGACGGCCACGGCCCCGGGCGCCAAGCCGTCCGACCTGGCTCGGCCCGGCCACGTCTTTCCCTTGATCGCCAAGCCCGGCGGCGTGCTGGCCCGCCGGGGCCACACCGAGGCCACGGTGGACCTGGCCCGGCTGGCCGGCTTCGCCCCGGCCGGCGTCCTTTGCGAACTGACCAACCCCGACGGCACCATGGCCAAGGGCGGGCAGATCGAGGCCTTTGCCGCGGCCCACGGCTTTCCGCTGGTGACCGTGGCGGCAATCGCCGCCTACCGGCAGGCCATCGGCGACCTCTAGCCCCCTTCCCGGGCCGGGCGCGAGACCGTCTCGCGCCCGGCCCGCCTTGAACATTTCCTCCAACTCGCCTAGGCTTGGAGGCATGCCCCCGCCAGCACGCGACCAGGCCGACGCACGCAGCGGCCGTTACAAGCGCGGCCTCACCCTGCGCTATGTCGCAGCCCTGTGCCTGGTGGCCGCCCTGGCCCTCCTGTCCTACGGCGTCTTCCGCCATATCGGGGCCACCATCGACCGGTCGGCCGCCATCACCGCCATCAACGGCTCCCAGCGCCTGCTCATCCAGCGCGTCCTGGCCCAGTGCCTGCTCCTGGCCGCCGCCGATGACGAGGAAGCCCGGCGCGACATCCGGGCCCATCTGGCCCGGGCCGTGGACACCCTCGAAGCCAACCACGCCCACCTGCTGGCCGACCTCGGCGATCCCGGCTCCCTGGCCGCCCACTCCCCGGAGCTGGCCGCCCTCTACTTCAAGCCGCCCTACGAGCTCGACCGGCGCATGCGGTTTTTCCTGGACGCCACCCGGACCTTTTACCGCTCCGACGCCGGCCGCCCCGCCCTGTCCGATCCGAAATTCCTCGACGTTCTGGCCTTTGGCCAGGACGAGCTGCTGCGCGACCTCGGCAAGGTGGTCCAGGAATACCAGCGCCAGGCCGTCGGCCGCCTGACCATCCTGCGCCGGGTCGAGCTGGCCACCACCGTCGGCATGCTCGCCCTGCTCGCGGCCGTCGGCCTTTGCATTCTGCGCCCCATGGTCCGCCGCATCTGCGCCGACCGGGAACGCCTGGAAGGGGCCAACGAGGCCCTGACCGAACTGGCCGTCACCGACCAGCTGACCGGGGCCTACAACCGCTTGAAGTTCAACCAGGTCATGGAGCACGAGATCAAGCGGACCGGCCGCTACGCCGAACCGCTCTCGGTTATCATGTTCGACATCGACCGCTTCAAAGTCGTCAATGACACCTACGGCCACGCCGCCGGCGACGACATGCTGCGCGAGCTGACAAGGCGGGTCCAGGCCGCCATCCGGGCCGTGGACTGGCTCTTTCGCTACGGCGGCGAGGAATTCGTGGTGGCCGCGCCCCACACCGGCCGGGCCCAGGCCGCCGTCCTGGCCGAAAAACTCCGCGCCCTGGTGGCCGGCGCCCCCTTCCCCCACGGCATCGCGGGCAGCATCAGCCTCGGCGTTACCGAGCTTGCCCCCGGCGAGACCGTGGAGGAACTCATGCAGCGCGTGGACGCGGCCCTGTACGAGGCCAAGAATTCGGGAAGGAATCGGGTGGTCGTCGCGGAAGCGGGGAAGAGCGAAGAGGCCTCCGGCGGCCGGGGGGGATCATCCCCCCCGGACCCCCTGGGCGGGAACGTCGGGTAGGCTTGGCGGAGAGTCGATGGGCCGGGAATGCGCTGTCGGAAACTGGCTGTTTGGGGGTGTCGGCGGCCTTGGCCGGGCTTTGACGGCCAAGGCCGCCGACGCCCCCGGACAGGGAGGGTCCGGGAGGGGGTAACCCCCTCCCGGCCGCCGGAGGCATCCCCTCTCCTAATTGACCATGCGGCCGATGCGGTTCCAGCGGATGTCGGCCGGCCCGTCCCAGGACCAGTAGATGATCCAGGCTTTGCCGCGGATCTTTTCCTTGTCGACAAATCCCCAGAAGCGGGAATCGTAGGACTCGTCGCGGTTGTCGCCCATGACGAAGTACTTGCCTTCGGGCACGGTGATGGGGCCGAAGTTGTCCCGGCGCGACTGGATGCCCGGATCGGTGTGCTTGATGTAGGGCTCGGTGAGCTTCTCGCCGTTGCGGAAGACGGCCTTGTCCTTCATTTCCACGACATCGCCGGGCACGCCGATGATGCGCTTGATGAAGTCCTTGGAGGTGTCTTCCGGGAACTCGAAGACGATGACGTCGCCCGCCTTGGGCTCTTCGAGCGGCAGGACGACCTTGTCGGTGAAGGGGATGTGGGTGCCGTAGAGGAACTTGTTGACCAGCAGGTGGTCGCCGATAAGGAGCGTATCGAGCATGGAGCCGGAGGGTATCTTGAAGGCCTGGACCACGAAGGTGCGGATGACAAAGGCCAGCACCAGGGCCACGGCCAGGGCTTCGAGGTATTCCAACAGCAGTTTTTGCCATCTCGGATTCATCGTCGCAATTCCTTGTTGTTGTTTGGGAGGGGAACCGGAGGGGCGGCGCGCCGGCGCATGGGGATATGGCCTGGCCCGGCCGTGGGGCCAGGCGGGGAGGCAGCGCGCCTGGCCGCGCTCCGGACCCTTATACCTTCCCGCCGGGGTCAGGAAAGCCCTTTCTGGCAACCCGTTGATTTCAAAACGGCGGTCTAGTCCTCGCCGGCCTTGAGCGCGGCCAGGAAGGCTTCCTGGGGCAGTTCGACGTTGCCCATGCGCTTCATGCGCTTCTTGCCTTCCTTCTGCTTTTCCAGAAGCTTGCGCTTGCGCGTAATGTCGCCGCCATAGCATTTGGCCGTGACGTTCTTGCCCATGGGCGAGTTGCGTTCGCGGGCGATGATCTTGGTGCCGATGGCCGCCTGGATGATGACCTCGAACAGCTGGCGCGGGATGACGCGCTTGAGCCGCAGGGCCAGGGCCCGGCCGTAGGTGTAGGCGTTGTCCCGGTGCACGATGACGGCCAGGGCGTCGACCGGGTCGCCGTTGATCATGATGTCGAGCTTGACCAGATCCGAGGCCCGGTACTCCACGATCTCGTAGTCGAGCGACGCATAGCCGCGGGTGGCGGACTTGAGCCGGTCGAAGAAGTCGTAGACGATCTCGGCAAAGGGCAGTTCGTAGGTGATGATGACCCGGGTGGCGGTCAGGTAGCGGACGTCCTTCTGGATGCCGCGCTTTTCCTCGCACAGCTTGAAGACCGCGCCCACGTACTCGTTGGGGGTGTGGATCTCAAGCCGGGCAAAGGGCTCGTAAAGGGCGGCGATCTCCTGGGTCTTCGGCAACTTGCTCGGGTTGTCGATGGACACCGTCTTGCCGGAGGTCGTCTCCACCTTGTAGATGACCGACGGGGCCGTGGCGATGAGCGTGGCCCCGAACTCCCGCTCCAGGCGCTCCTGGATGATCTCCATGTGCAGGAGCCCGAGGAACCCGCAGCGGAAGCCGAACCCCAGGGCCTGGGAGGTCTCGGGCTCGTAGGTGAAGGCCGCGTCGTTTAAGGCCAGCTTTTCCAGGGCCGATTTGAGGACCTCGTATTCGGCGGAATCCACCGGATAGAGGCCGCAAAAGACCATGGGCTTGACTTCCTTGAAGCCGGGCAGGGGTGCGGTGGCCGGATTGGCGGCTTCGGTCACGGTGTCGCCGACCCGGGCGTCGGTCAGGGTCTTGATGTTGGCGCACAAAAACCCGGCCTCGCCCGGTCCGAACGACGGGAAATCGAGCGGCCCCGGGGAAAAGGCCCCCAGCCGCGTCACCTCGAACTCCACGCCGTTTGACATCATGCGGATGCGCTGGCCGAGTTTGACCGTCCCTTCCATGACCCGGAAAAGGACCACCACGCCCTGGTAGGAGTCGTAGTAGGAATCGACCACCAACGCCTGGAGCGGCGCCTCGGCCGTGCCGCGCGGGGGCGGAATCCTGGCGATGATCTGTTCGAGGACCTTGTCCACGTTGACGCCGGTTTTGGCCGAGACCGCCACCGCGTCGGCGCAGGGGATGCCGATGGCCTCCTCGATGTCGGCCTTGACCGCCTCGGGGTCGGCGCTCGGCAGGTCGATCTTGTTGAGGACCGGGATGATCTCCAGGTCGTTGTCCAGGGCCAGAAAGACGTTGGCCAAGGTCTGGGCCTCGACGCCCTGGGTGGCGTCCACGACCAGGAGCGCGCCCTCGCAGGCGGCCAGGCTCCGCGAGACCTCGTAGGAGAAGTCCACGTGGCCCGGGGTGTCGATGAGGTTCAGGATATAGTCCCTGCCGTCGGCGGCCTTGTAGGGGATGCGCACGGTCTGGGCCTTGATGGTGATGCCGCGTTCGCGTTCGAGGTCCATGCGGTCGAGGTACTGCTCGCGCATGTCCCGGGCCGCGATCAGGCCCGTGAGCTCGAGGATGCGGTCGGCCAGGGTCGATTTGCCGTGGTCGATGTGGGCGATGATGCTGAAATTGCGAATGCGCGAAGTATCCATGTGTGGGGAAGCCTTTTGGCGAAACGTGGCAGAGGGTCGGCAAGGCACATAATGGAAGGCGCCGTCCAGGTCAATGCGGCGGGTTTCGGGCGTTCCCGGAGGAAGAAAAAACCGCCTGCCCGCACGGGTTCCGTGCCCATTTTCGGAGGGTTTGACACATTTTTCACTTGGTATTCCCCTGGCCCTGGTGTATAGGAGTCGAACTCATGGGGACGGCCGGCTCCGGATAACATCCGGCCACCCACGATTTACGCGGAAACGTTAAACAAAATCACCGGTAAGGAGGCGCTACATGTCCAAATTGGTTCCGCCGCATGGAGGCAAAGGTCTGGTCATCCGCCTGCTCGAGGGCGCTGCCAAGGAAGCCGAGCTGAAAAAGGCCGCTGGCCTGAAGAAAGTCGAGATCACCGCCCAGGAAAAGGGCGACCTGATCATGCTCGGCATCGGCGGCTTCTCGCCCCTGGAAGGCTTCATGACCAAGGCCGATTGGAAGAGCGTCGTCGAGAAGATGATGCTGGCCGACGGCACCTTCTGGCCGGTTCCCGTCATGCTGGCGGTCACCCCCGAAGACGCCAACGGCATCAAGGAAGGCGACGAGATCACCCTTGAGCGCAAGGGCGAAATCTTCGCCACCATGAAGGTCACCGAGAAGTTCGAGCTGACCGAAGCCGACAAGAAGTGGGAAAGCGAGCTGGTCTACAAGGGCGCCGGCGACGATTCCGCCGACGACAAGTTCTGGAAGATCGCTCTTGACGACCATCCGGGCGTCAAGATGGTCATGGAGCGCAAGCCCGTGTGCCTGGCCGGCCCGGTCAAAGTCCTGTCCGAAGGCGAGTACCCCACCAAGTACAAGGGCGTGTACCTGCGTCCGGCCGAGACCCGCGCCATCTTCGACGAGCGCGGCTGGGCCAACGTCGCCGCTCTGCAGCTGCGCAACCCCATGCACCGCTCCCACGAGTACCTGTGCAAGATCGCCATCGAAGTGTGCGACGGCGTCATCATCCACTCCCTGATCGGCAACCTGAAGCCCGGCGACATCCCGGCTGAAGTCCGTGTGGAGTGCATCGACACCCTGGTCAAGCACTACTTTGTCGACAAGAACGTTGTCCAGGGCGGCTACCCCCTCGACATGCGTTACGCCGGTCCCCGCGAAGGTCTGCTGCACGCCACCTTCCGCCAGAACTACGGCGTCAACAAGATGATCATCGGCCGTGACCACGCCGGCGTCGGCGACTTCTACGGCATGTTCGAGGCCCAGGAAATCTTCGACCGGATCCCCTATGCCGACGGCAAGTGCGACATGCCGGGCAAGGCTCTCCTGTGCGAGCCGCTGAAGATCGACTGGACCTTCTACTGCTACAAGTGCGACGGCATGGCTTCGCTGCGCACCTGCCCGCACACCAAGGAAGACCGCGTCATCCTGTCCGGCACCAAGCTGCGCAAGATGCTGTCCGAGGGCGGCGAGATCCCGGATCACTTCGGCCGCGAAGAGGTCCTGGTCATCCTGCGCAAGTACTACGAAGGCCTGACCGAAAAGGTCGAGATCAAGATGCACGGCGCCGCTTCCGGCGACAAAGCCAAATAAGTATCCGCATCCCTTCCCGTCCGGGGCCTTGCCCCGGACGGGCCAGAGAAGCCCCCGCCGTTTGGCGGGGGCTTTTTTCGTGCCGGAAGGCGGGCGCCGGCCCGGCACCCAGGCCCGACGCGAAAGGCGGCCCTGCCCGGGAAAAGGTTTTTTGGTTGCCACGCTTCCCCGGTTTCGGCATAGGAAGGACGATGCGCCCTCTCTTTGAGGGCCCGGGGAGCAACCGGAGCCTACCTCGGAACCCGGAGCGTTGCCGTGCCATGAAAAAGCGTCCTCTCTTCCTCCCCTTCCGTTCTCCGGCAAACCCTTTTTCCCTGGAGGGCTTGCGAGGTTTCCTGGCGCCCTATCCGCTTGTACTGCTCTGTATTGTAGCCTTCGGATGCGCCCTGCGGGCGGAACAGCTCCTCTGGAACCGATCCCTGTGGCTCGATGAAGCCTTCCTGGCCCTGGCCATCGTCGAGCGGCCCCTGTCCACCCTCCTGGCCTTGCCCTTGCCCTATGAGCAGACGCCGCCGCCGTTGTTTCTCGTACTGGTCAAAATGTTCTCGACCGTGGCCGGAACGTCCGAAACGGCCCTGCGCGCCATCCCCTTCGCCAGCGCCTGCCTGGCGCTTGGCCTCTGGCCGCTGTCGGCCCGCCGGCATTCGCGATCCTGCCTGCTGGCCGGCGCCTTCCTGCTGGCCGTTTCCTCCGGCGGCGTCTACTACGCCGCCGAGTTCAAGCCCTACGCCACCGAGGCCCTGCTCTCGGTCCTTTTCCTGCTGGCCGCGAGGCGCTTTTTGGAGGGGGAACCCCTGCCCCACCCGGCCGGCTGGGCCGTGCTCTTCGCCCTGGCGCCTTGGCTGGGCTTTCCCACAATCTTCCTGCTGGCCGGGCTGGCCGGCGGGTTGCTCGCTGCCAGGCGGTCGGCGCACAACCGGCAGGGTCCGGCCTGGGCCCTCCTGGCTGTCGGCGGCCTGTCGTTTCTGGTCATGTACGGCGTCTATGCCCGACCGGCCAGCGCCACCCAATTGCGGGCCGGCTACTGGGAGGCCTTTGCGGCCCCCCTTCCCACGTCCCTGTCGGCGTTCCTCTGGTACGGGGAGCGGGCAAGCCAGGTCCTGTGCCATTTTTTCGGGCTGCAACATCCCTGGCAGGGAGCGGTTCTGGCCGGCCTGGCCGTGGTTGGAGCCGTGGCCGTGCTGCGCCGCGACCGGGCCTATGGGTGCGTCCTCACCCTTCCGATCGCGGCGGCGGTGCTCCTGTCCATGACGGGCCGGTTTCCCCTGCACGAACGGTTGCTGCTCTTCACCCTGCCGCTTTGCTGCCTGCTGCTGGCCGAGGGCCTCGTCGCCCTCGGCGCCCGCTTTGGCCGGGTCCGCCCGGCCTGCAAATGGCTGCCGGCCGCGGCCGTGCTGGCGCTTCTGGTCCGGCCCATGGCCGCCGCAGTGTTCGACCCCGGCTCGTTTGAGCGCCAGGAATTCAAGACGATCAGCGCCCAGATTGCGCAGGCGCGCGCGGACGGGGATGCCGTCTTCGTCTTTCAGGCGGCCGTGCCGCTCCTCGAATACTATGGCCGGCAGGATCCGCGCCTCACGGGCTTCACGCCCCTGTCCGTCACCCGGGGCGACCCGTCCTCCCTCGACGAGGCGGTCCGGACCGTCAAGGCGGCCGGCCACGGCTGGGTCCTCTTCGCCCATGTCCGGCAGCGGGAGGAGCGGCTGCTGGAAGCCGCCTTCGAGGATGGCGGCGCCGTGCGCCAGCGCCTCGCCGCCAAGGGGGTCTGGGCCTTCGCCTTTGACGTCAAGCGCCCCTGACCGCCGCCGCGCCCGGGCTCTTTTCCCCCGCCCTTGCCGCACCGTGGCAATCCTTGTATGGGATCAGGCCATGAAGCAGTACCTCGCCGACCTGCACATCCACTCCCATTATTCACGGGCCACGAGCAAGGGGCTGACCCCGCGGAACCTGGCCGCCTTCGGGGAACTGAAGGGCCTCGCCGTGGTCGGGTCCGGGGACTTCACCCATCCGGGCTGGCTGGCCGACCTGCGCCGCGACCTGATCGAGGACGGCACGGGCCTTTTGCGCCTGGCCGACACGGCCGACCCGGCCGGGCTTGGCCGGGAGATCCCCTGGCTGCCGGACTTCCGGCCCGAGGGCCGGGTCCGGTTCATGCTCTCGGCCGAAATAAGCTCCATCTACAAGCGCGGCGGCAAGGTCAGGAAAGTCCACAACCTGGTCTTCGCCCCGTCCCTGGACGTGGCCGAGACCATCAACCGCAAGCTGTCCAAGGTCGGCAACCTGGCTTCCGACGGCCGGCCGATCCTGGGTCTCGACAGCCGCGACCTGCTCGAACTGGTGCTCGAAACGGACAAGCGCGCCTTTCTCGTGCCGGCCCACATCTGGACGCCCTGGTTTTCCGTCTTCGGCTCCAAATCGGGCTTCGATTCCCTGGAGGAGTGCTTCGGCGACCTGTCCAAGGAGATCTTCGCCCTGGAGACAGGCCTGTCGTCCGACCCGGACATGAACTGGACCCTTTCGGCCCTGGACCGGTTCCGGCTCATCTCCAACTCCGACGCCCACTCCGGGGAGAAGCTCGGCCGGGAGTGCAACCTTTTTTGCGGCGAGGCCAGCTACGAGGGCATCCACCGGGCCCTTCGCGGCGAAAACGGCGGCCGGGACTTTTGCGGCACCGTGGAATTTTTCCCGGAAGAGGGCAAATACCACCTGGACGGCCACCGCGACTGCCACGTGGTCATGGAGCCGGCCGAGGCCAAGGCCCGGGGCGGCATCTGTCCGGTCTGCGGCAAGCAGCTCACCCTTGGCGTCCTCCACCGGGTCCTGGATCTGGCCGACCGGACCGAACCCGCCAGGCCCCCGGGCATGCCCGGGTTCACCTCGCTTATTCCCCTGGACGAGCTGGCCGGCGAGATCATGGGGGTGGGACCCAAGACCGGCAAGGCCCGGCGGCTGACGGCCGCCCTCTACGCCCGCTTCGGCGCGGAGCTGACCATTTTGCGCGAAACGCCGCCCGAAGACCTCGCCAAGGTCAACACCGTCCTGGCCGAGGCCGTCTCCCGCATGCGCCAGGGCCGGGTGGAGCGCACGCCGGGCTTTGACGGCGAGTACGGCCGCATCACGGTCTTTTCGGCCGAGGAAAAGCGCGACATCAAGGCCGGCCGGTTTCGACCCGTGCCGGCGGGAAACTCCACGGGGGCCACGCCGCGCGAATCCGCATCCGACGGCGATGCGCCGCCCGAGCCTCCCCCTGCCGGGCAAACGCCCCGGTCCGCCCCGGCCCGCCCGGACCTGAACGCCGCCCAAGAGGCCGCCGTCACGGCCGCCGGCCGCCACCTCCTGGTCGTGGCCGGCCCGGGCACGGGCAAGACCCATACCCTGCTCGCCAAGATCCGGTCCCTGCTCGAGGCCGGCGTCCCGGCCGACAAGATCCTGGCCGTGACCTTCACCCGCCGGGCGGCCGGGGAACTGCGGGACCGGCTGGCCCGGGACATCCCCGCCCTGGCCGACGGCACCCGAACCGGAGCGGCCGCCCTGCCCCGGGCCGACACCCTCCACGCCCTGGCCCTGGCTGCCTGGACCGAGGCCGGCGGCCGCGAGCCGGTCCTTCTGTCCGAGGAGGCGGCCCGGCGGCTTTTCGCCCTGGCCAACCCCGGGCTGGCCGGCGCCCGGCTCAAAGCCGCCTGGCGCGCGCTCGATCTTTCCCGCGAACGCCTGGAGCCCCTGGAACCGGCAGCGGACACGGACGGAAGCGACGGCCCCGGCCGCTTCGCCGCCCGGTACGCCGCCCAAAAAGCGGCCTGGAACCTCCTCGATTTCACGGACCTGCTCGAATTCTGGCTGGAGAAGCTGACGTCGGGCGACAGCCGGCCGGACTGGTCCCATATCCTCGTGGACGAGGTCCAGGACCTGACGCCTCTGCAGCTGGCCCTTGTGGCGGCCCTGGCCGGGCCGGACCGGGCCGCGCTGTTCGCCATCGGCGACCCGGACCAGTCCATCTACGGCTTCCGGGGGGCGACCGGCGGCGTCGAGGCAAGGCTCGCCGCCCTGTGGCCGGATCTGGCCGTGGCTCCCCTGGCCGAGAACTACCGGTCCGCCCAGCCCGTGCTCGATCTGGCGGCCGGGCTCTTTCCGGGCCGCCGCCCCCTGGTGTCGCGCCTTGGCCCGATCCTGCCGGCGGCCGGCGGGATGGAGCTCTTCGCGGCCCCGACCGCCGGGGCCGAGGCCGAATGGATGGCCGGGCGGATCCAGGAGCTGCTCGGCGGCACGTCCCTGACGCTGACCCGGGATTTTTCCGTGGCCACCCTGTCGCCGGGCGACGTGGCCGTGCTGGTCCGGTTTTCCGGCCTCGTCCCGGCCATCCGCAAGAGCCTCGAGCGCCGGGGCATTCCGTGCGCCGCGCCCGAGGCCGACGCCTTTTTTAACGAGCCGCGCGTGCGGCTCCTGCTCGCCGCCGCCGGCCGGCACCTCGGGCTGCCGGCGGCGCTCGGCGAGGCCGGCGACGCCGACGGGCCAACGCTCCCGGCCTTGCCGGATGCAATCCTGGCCCGGGGGCCGCGCGGACTGGCGGCCTTGCTCCAAGACTCCCCGCCCTTTGACCGGCTTTTCTGGCAGGGGCCCCAGTTTCGAGACCTCTGCCGGGCCTACGACACCCACAAGGGCTGGGCCGGGCTGCTCAACCACGTGGCCGGGGAGACGGAGATCGAACTGGTGGGGAGGCTGGCCGAGAAGGTCCGGATCATGACGCTCCACGCGGCCAAGGGGCTCGAATTCGCGGCCGTCTTCCTGCCGGCCCTGGAGGACGGCATCCTGCCCTTTGCCGGCGCGGCGGCCCTGACCGGCGCGCCCGGCGGCACAGCGGGCGATCCGGCCGGCCGGATGGACGAGGACGAGGAACGGCGGCTTTTCTACGTGGGCCTCACCCGGGCCAAGACCCGGCTCTTTCTCTCCCACGCCAAACGCCGCGACCTCTTTGGCAAGAGGCTCGCGCTTCCTCGGTCGCGTTTTCTGGAAGAGCTCGATCTCGGCGGGGTCAGGCAACGGACCTTGGCGGCCCGCACCGTTCGTCAGGCCAGGCAGCTGCCCTTGCTCGGCGGCGGGGAACCTACCATATGAAGCGCCACAGGTAGCGCTCGTAGGCCCGGGTCATCCGATGGGCCGCCGGCGCAGCCACGCCCATGTCCTTCAACCGGCAATACACGTGCAGCGGATTGAAAAAGTGCTGCATGAAATCTCGAACGTGTCGCATGATCCTCACTCCGGGATGCCGGGAAAAAACCACGTCCAGGAGCGAGAGTCCCTCTCCCCTGGATACCCCGGCAACGGGCTTTCCATACTCCGGGCGGGGGGAACCCTCAAGCCTTGACCCCTAACTATTATCGCTTTACATTTTGCCATGATACAAAATTGCAATACTTCTTTTTCCTGGCACACCGCAGCCCCGAGTTGCGTTTTTCCTGAAACCGCGGCCATCAATTGCCGTCGCCTGGCCCGGTCCGTGGCGGAAGTCGGGCTCTATCTTCTGGAACTCCACGCCTGCCTGGCCTACGGTCCGGACGACCTGCCCCGAAAGGACTACGGCCTGGCCTACCACCTGCACCTGCCCCTGGACCTGCCCTGGCGGCTTGGCGGGGAAACGGTCTTTTACGCCATGGAAGGGCTGCTCGAAAAAACCGCCTATCTCCACCCCTGGGCCTTTGTCCTCCACCCGCCCGAGCGCCCGGACGACTTGCACGCCTTTCTCGGGGCCCTGGCGGCCTCGGGCCGCGATCCGCAGGCCGTGCTGCTCGAAAACACCGATACGGCCTCCCCGGCCGACGTCCTGGCCCTGGCCGACGCGGCCGGCTGCGGCGTCTGCCTGGACCTCGGCCACCTGCTGGCCATGGGCCACGCCCTGCCGACCGACGATCCGAGGCTCGCCCCGGCCGCGCGCATGCTCCACGTCTATTCGCCCTTCGGGGTCGAGGGGCCGCCGCCGGGACGCAGCCACTCCCACCGCACACTCAGCTGCCTGTCGCCCGAGGGCCGGGAAGTCCTCATGTGGATGCTCACCCGCCTGCGGCCGCGGACCGTGGTGGCCGAGGTCTTCACCCCCGTCCACCTGCTCGAAAGCCTGGCCGTGCTCGACGCCGTGGCCGGGGAGGCCGCCCGGAACTGCCCCGCCGGAGACGGGGCGTGATCCGGCTGCTGCTTGGCGGCACGCGAAGCGGCAAGTCGGCTCTTGGCGAGGCGCTTCTTGCCGCCGGGTCGCCGCCCCGCCGGGTGGTGGCCACGGGCCGGGCCCTGGATTTCGCCTTCCGGGAGCGGATCGCGGCCCACAAACGGGCCCGGCCGGCCGGGGTCGCGGTCATCGAGGCCGGGGCCGCGGCCATGGACGTCCTTGGCCGCGAGGCCGGACACGGGGGCACGATTCTCTTTGACAGCCTGGACTTTTGGCTTTTCGCCTGCCATGACCTTGGGAAAACGCAATCGAGCCTGGCGGCGTTGGCCCGGGGACTGGCCCCTTACCAGGGGGCGGACGGCCCGGAACTGATCGTGGTCAGCGCCGAAATCGGGCTGGGGCCGCTTGCGGCCGATGCTTCGGTCCGGCGGTTCGCGGACGCGCTCGGCACGCTCAACCAGGCCGCCGCCGCCATGGCCGGAGACGTGCGCCTGGTCGTGGCCGGCCTGTCCGTGGCGCTCAAGGGAAACGCCTCATGACCTATTTTCGAAAGCTGGTCTCGGAAACGACGCGGCTCTCCCAGATGCTCGAGCGGGACGACCGTTGGCTCATCATCATCAACGCCGACCCGGACGCCATGGCCTCGGCCATGGCCCTGCGGCGCATCATGGCCCACCGCGTGGACGAGGTGGGCATCGCCCACGTCAACGAGGTCAAGCGGCCGGACAACCTGGCCATGATGCGGTTTCTGCGCATCCCGACCGTCACCCTCACCCCGGAGCTGAAAGCGGCCTACACCCGTTTCGCCATGGTCGATTCCCAGCCCCACCACCATCCCGATTTCAAGAACTGCGACTTCAGCATCGTCATCGACCACCACCCGACCCATCCCGACCATCCGGTCAAGGCCGCCTTCGCCGACATCCGGCCCGACTACGGCTCGGTCAGCACCATCCTGACGGAATACCTCTACAACCTGCGCATCCGGCCGGGAAAGCTGCTGGCCACGGCGCTCGTCTACGGCATCAAGACCGACACCCAGAGCTTCGAACGCCATTTCATCGAAGCCGACGTCAAGGCCTTCAGCTACCTGACCAAGTGCGCCGACATGGTGCTCATGCGCAAGATCATCCACAGCGAGTTCCACCGGCGCTGGCTCAAGTTCTTTTCCAAGGCCTTTCGCAAGATGCGCTTCGTCGGCACCCATGGCCTGTTCGTCTACATGGACACCATCGAGAGCCCGGACATCCTGGTCATGCTGGCCGACTTCTTCACCCGGGTCCACGGCCTGTCCTGGAACACGCTGGCGGCGGTGGTCAAAAAGCAGGTGGTGGTGATCTTCCGGGGCGACGGCATCGGCCGCAACATGGGGCACATGGCGGCCAAGGTCTTCGGCGACATCGGTTCGGCCGGCGGCCACCGGGGCGCGGCCCGGGCCGAGATCGAGCTGGCCAAACTCGGCGGCAAGCCGGTGGAGGAGTTCCTCTACAAACGGCTGACCGGGAAAAAGCTCCCGACCAAGGACCGCTGTCCCATCTAGAATCCCCTTTTCAGAGCGACCGCACGGCCCGGGCCGCCACCGGGCAACAGAAATCCGCCCGGGTCACGTAGCCGAGTTCCACGTCCACGGCGTAGGCGCCGGCGTAGTTCGCCCGGTCCGCGCTCCACACCCGCCTGACCGGCTGGGAAAAGGCCGCCGGCTGGCAGTAGCCCGCCCCGGTCGGCTCCGGCGTCAGGATGGTCACAAGCTCGGCCACGGTCGGCAGCCGCCAGTCGGCGAAGCCGCCGAAACGCCCGGCGTTGAGCGCGTCCACATAAGTCCCGGCCTCCGGCCAGGTGACGGCATAGGGCGCGGCCTGGCGGACCCAGGCCAGTCCCGCGTCCGGGTCCCGGACCACGCCCCCGCCCATGTCCTTGAACCGCCCCGGCCAGTAGGCCGCCGGCCGCCAGAGCCCGTCCAGGCCAAAGGCTTCCCGGGCGTGGCGCGTGGGCACCATGACCGGCTCCCGCCGGGGCCGGTCGGCTCCCGCCGCCGTCCGGGGGGCGAGCAGGGCCTCCCCCGCTCCGGCGCACACCCCCTCCATCCGCCGCCGCCAGACCGCGTGGCTGGCGGCCAGGGCCTCGGCCATGACCCGGGCGCTCGGAAACCGTTTCCCCGGGCGCTCGGCCAGAGCCGTTTCGAGCAGGCTGTCAAAGGCGTGGCCGAGGTCCGGCACCAGGTCCCCGGGCCGCTCCCGGCCGGTTTCCGGCAGCCGGCCGGTCAGCATCCGGAAAAGCGTCACCCCGGCCGCGTACAGGTCGGCCCGGGCGTCGGCCGCCTCGGGGTCGTCCTCCTGCTCGGGCGCGGCGTAATAGGGCGAGCCGACCTTGACGTTGGCCGGGCCGCGAAAGGTCTCGCCCCGGACCTTGGAGAGGCCCATGTCCGTGATTTTAAGGACATCGGCGTCGGTGACGAGGAGATTGAAGGGCTTCACGTCGCGGTGGACGATGCCGGCGTAGTGGAGCCTCGCCAGGCCGGCCAGGAGCTGGGCCCCGTAGCCGACCGCCCGGTCCACCGGCAGCCGGCGGCTGGCCGCCTCGACCCGGTAGGTCTCGCCGATGACCGAACCGAGCGACTCCCCGTGAAACTCCATGACGAAATACGGCCAGCCGCCGGCCTCGCCGTAGTCGAACACATCGACCACGTTCGGATGGCGCAGGCCGCCAAGGAGCGCGGCCTCGTCGCGAAAGGCCCGCTCCACCCGCTCCCGGCCCCACAGGCCAAGGGTCAGCTCGTTGGGGCGCAAAAGCTTCAAGGCCACCACCCGGCCGACCACCGGCACCCGGGCCTTGAAGACCGCGCCCATGCCGCCCCGGCCAAGGACGGCCTGGATGGGATATCTGCCGATGGTACGCATAGGGGAGGATGCCTCCGGCGGCCAGAGAGAAACTTTTTGAAAAAAGTTTCTCTCTGGACTCTCTTCAAAAACTTTCAAAAGGGGTTGGCAGGTCGGGCGTGTGCCTGGCGTCCAAAGTTCTTTTCCCCGGAAGGACCTGCCGGGGAAAAACTAATCGCCCGCCCCCTGATTGGCAAGACGCCCCCTTTCGGGGGGGCCGGGGATGATCCCCCCCGGCGGGTCCAGGGCAGCGCCCTGGCGGGGTCCGGGGCGGAGCCCCGGCTTACCGCAGCCTGTCGGCGTAGCGCGGGGGCAGGCCGCGGGCCAGGATCTTTCGGGCCACGGCCTCGATGTCGTAGGGCACGGCCCGGATGGCGAGGACGTGGGCCACGTCGTCGTAGAGGCCGTACTTGGCCCGGTTGTCGCCGTCGCGGGGCTGGCCCACGGAGCCGACGTTGACGATGTGCCGGCGTAGCGGGTCGAGGGGATTGTCCCCGAGGGCCAGCTCGTAACGCTCCACGTCGCGGCCGGCCAGGGAGGCGGCTTCGAGCATGTGGGTGTGGCCGACGAAGGACACACGCTCGGCCGTGCGGGCAAAGGCCCGGCGCAGCGTCACCTCGCCGGCCTCGAACAGATAGGTGCCGGTGTCGTTGGGCGGCAGGCCGTGGACGAAGCGGCAGCCGTAGAGCGACAGCGAGGTCGGAAAGGCGGCGATGCGGGCCACCAGTTCCGGAGGCAGAAGCTCCCGGGTCCGGGCCAGGGCCTCCCGGGCTTGCGGATTGAACCGGGACTCCCGGGCCGGATCGGCCACGGCCCACTCGTGGTTGCCGCGCACGCTCGGGATGCCGCGTTCGGCCAGGAGCCGCAGCACGGCCTCCGGGTCCGGGCCGTAGCCCACGGCGTCGCCCAAGTTGACCACCGCCGCCGGCCGCTCCCGGTCGATGGCGGCCAGGACCGCTTCGAAGGCTTCGAGATTGGCGTGGATGTCGGCGATGACAGCGAGCAGCATGGTGGCATTGTGGCAGCTTCGCCGGCACGGGGCAAGCTGCGTGGAAAGACGTCTCCGCCGGGTGAAAAAGCAGGGGAAAGGCGGCCGGCGCAAAAGAGGGACGCGCCTTCGGGGCCTATCCTCCCGAAGGCGCGTCATCGAAGCGAGGCAAAGCGAGGCGGGATGGGATGGAGGGGTCTAGAGGCGTTATCGGGAAATTCTAGTTGAAATGGGTGGCCTGCAACCACTTCTTGATGGCTTCGTTCGGCGCGTACACACCCTTGTTGCCGCCGTTTTCCTCCATGAAGTCCCGGGCCAGGTCTTCCGGCAGGTCGAAGGAGGCCAGCTCCACGCAGTCGTCGGAGTTACGGCGCAAAAGCGTCAACTGGGGCGTACCCGTCCAGGTGTTGACCACGAAGTAGGTGGAAAAATCGTTCTTCGACGTCACCGGCTTATGGTCCGCGTACCAGGAGTTGTTGCCCCACTCCAGATACAGGGTCACGGCGTCTTCCGGGGTCATGTCCCAGTCTATGACGAGGCTGGTCAGGTCGGTTTGGGTCTGCATGGGAGTCCTCCGTGCGGGTTTCGGCCGGCTCAGCCGTGCGGCGTTGATGTAGGACAAATGTAATCCGTTTAGTCTTTCGGTCAAGGCAAAAAATGAAATGCCCCGAAAACTATCGTTCAATATATTGATATTATTATATATAAATATTGAAAGGAGGATTCCGGGCTGCCTTCGGCGGCAGGCTGGGCCGGCGCGCGGTGGGAGGCTGGACAATCCGAAATCGTTGGGGATGGAGGGAGAAAGGAGGAAGCCCTCAAAAAAGGGGCGCGCCGGAGGGAGGCGCGCCCCAGTGACGGGAGAGGAAAACGGACGAACCGTCCGGATTCCGGTCAACCGCCCGCGCGGGTCTTGCGGGCCTCGGTCACCTTGGCGCGGATCTCTTCGCGGCGCTCCTTCTGGTAGGCCCGGACCACCGCCAGCTTGTCCGGCGGCAGGAGGGCCGCCAGCCGACTGTCGGTTTCCTGGCCGAGCTTGCGCATTTCCTGGCGCAGGGCCAGGGCTCCGGACATGCCCGGCCCGCTGCCCATATGGGCCCGGACGAGGGCCTGGCGCTTGCCGGCCTGTTCGACGAGGATCGGCCGCATGGCCGTCAATTCCTGCGGGGTGAGGGCCAGTCGGCCGGAGAGCCCCTTGAGGAAGGCGTCGGCCTGGGCCTCGGGCGTGATGCTGAGCTGGGGGGGAAGCTCGGCGGCCCGAAGTCCCGTGGCGGCAACGGCCAGCACGGCCAGAACCAGAAGCGCGGTAAGGAAAGGATTCAAACGCAAGGCTGACCTCCGAAGGGACGGTGTCCCGTTTACTGGCACTGGTCGGGGGGCAGGCCGAGGCCGGTTACAGACAACGGCGGCAGGCGGCCAGGGCGGACGCCGCCGCCTCGCCGACCGTGACCGGGGCGAGGTTCCAACCGTCGTAGAAGTCGAAGGCCGCCGGATCGCCGGCCAGGGCCGTCAGGCCGGCGAGAACCGTGCGCGAGGGATCGGCCTTGACCCGGGCGAGCGCCAGGCAGGCCAGGCCCCGGGCGGCCGGATCGCAGTCGCCAAGGGCGGCGGCAAGCTCCGCCACGGCCGGACGGACCAGCTCCGGCGCGGCCTCGGCCAGCCGGGCGATGGCCCACCAGGCTCCCCGGCGAAGCGGCGCGTGGTCGATAAACGTGCAGTCCCCGGGCAGGTCCTGCACGTAGGAGAGCAGGATGCGGTGATAGTCCCGAGCCAGGACCGGACAGGCGGCCAGGGTCTCGCCCATGCACTCCGGGATGCCCCAGGCGATGTTGCCCGACTCCTCGTTGACCCGCCACATGAGGTTGCGCCAGACGTCCCGGGCCTCTTCCAGCCGGCCGTCCGCCAGCGCGGCCATGGCCGCGCCAAAGGCGGTCACGGCTCGCCAGCGCACGAGGGCCTCCTTGTCGAGCAGAAGCGAGAAAAGCGCCCCCAGCCGGACCCGGGCCGGGCTGGCCGCCGCCAGCCCCAGGGCCGCCTCGCGGTCCGGCCCCAGAAGCGCCTCCCGCAAGGGCCCGAGCAATTGCCTGCGCGATGCCATGTATTGTGCCTCCGGCGGCCGGGGCTTTGCCCCGGACCCTGCTGGGGCTCCGCCCCAGACCCGGCCAGGGCGCTGCCCTGGACCTGCCGGGGGGGATCATCCCCCCGGCCCCCCTGGCTGGGGGGGCTGCGGTCCATGACCCCGGACACTTATGGGCCGGGGTTGGGAATGGTGTGTCAGGCCTTGAGGCCGGCTTCGATCTCGCGGACCATGTCCGGGTGCGGCTCGTAGCCGGTTTCCCGGGACCGGTCCATGAGCTCCTTGGCCTTTTGGAAATCGCCCCGCTCCATGGCCACCAGGGCCAGGTTGTTGATGGCCGGGCCGAAGTTGGGCTCGATCTCCAGGGCCTTGGTGCTCTGGAACTCGGCCGCGTCGATGTCGCCCTTCATGAAAAGGGCGCTGCCGAGGGTGGCCAGGGCCTGCACGTATTTGGGGTCGATCTTGACGGCCCGGCGCAGGGCCTTCTCGGCCTTGTCCACCTCGCCGCGCTGGAGATGCACGAAACCGATGTTGCCGTAGGGCACGGCGAAAAGCGGCCTTGCCCGGCAGGCCTTCTCGTTCCACTCCAGGCAGGCGTCGAGGTTGCCCTTGTTCATGGCCAGGCCGCCGAGCTGGACGTAGCCCTCGGCCAGGCTCGGCGAACACTCGACGGCCTGCAGGAACTCGGCCTCGGCCTCGATCAGCCGGCCCTTGGCCACGTAGGCCGTGCCCAGGTTGTAGTGGGTCACGCCGCAGCCGGGATTGTGGGCCAGACGCTTTTTCAGTTCGTCGATGAACTCGTCGGGGGTGGTGGCTGTATAGTCCATGGGCTTCCTTCTCGTGCTTATTTGGCCGGCCCGAGGTCGGCCTCGATGCCTTCCCGGGCCAGCAGGTCTTTGTACCATTTGCAAAAGGCGTACATGCCCCGGTGCTTTTCCGAACCGCTCATGACGCCCATGCAGACTTCCCAGGCCCCCTTGGCGAATTCGTCCGAGGCCCCGCGCTGGCTGGCCAGGAACTCGCTGACCAGCTGCTGGCCCGTGCGCCGCGAGGCGTCCTCGCGCAGGTCGAGGGGATCCATGGGTTCCTGGAAGGGATCCCAGGCGTCGTAGCCGATCTTGTCGATGAACTTGCGCCGCCGGGGTTTGAGCTTGTCGTAGATGGCCTGTTTGAGGACGGCCAACTCTTCGGGAGTGTGCGCCATCAGTCTTCCTCTTTCTCGCCGGGAGAGCCGTCCGGACCGGGCAGGACCCAGGTGGTGGACCCGCCGCAGGAGGCGCAGGCCGACGAACCGGCCGTCTCGCCGCACGAGCCGCACGACGAGCCGGCCCCGGGGCCGAAGGCCGCCGTCTGGGGGCCAAACGAAGCGGTCTGGGGGCCCAACGTGGCCGAAGCGGCCGGAGCGGCCGGCTCGGGCAGCTTGACCATGTCGTCCTCGGTGAAGATGCCGAGGTATTCCTCGTCGTATTCGGTGACCAGGGCCAGGGAGACCGGGGCCAGCACGTCGCCCATGAGCGGCTGCCTGGTCGGCAGGGCGGCCACCACGTCCTGGGACAGGGCCATCAGCCGGTCCTGGAGCTTCTCGATCTTGACGGTCGGGTAGCGCCCGCCCGGCTCGAAGCCGGTGTTGCCGCAGGTGTGGGCCGCGCCGGAGATTTCGAGCGGCACGCCGTAGAGGCGGCAGGTGACGGGACGGTGGGCGTAGAGCACGCACCGGTCGTCGTCGCCGAGAAGCGGGCAGCGGATGCGCTCCCGGGCCAGATCGGCCAGGATTTCGCTGGTCGGCACGCCGCGCTCGCCGGCCCGGAAGGCCTGGCGCTTGAGCTTGTAGTGTTCGCGGTCGGCCTTGTTCGCCCGATCGAGGATGGCGTCGCGGGCCGGGCCGGACGGAAAGGCCCGGTTGAACTGGTGGTTGAGGTACAGGGCCTCGATAAAGGACAGGTCAAACAGGGCATGGCAGCAGTCGCTGCAGCCCGCGCCGCAGGTGACCATGCCGGGACAGGCCGCCGCGACCTTGGCAAAGGCGGCGTCCGCTTCGGCGGCGATGGCCTCGTAGCGGGCAAAGGCAGGGGAAAAATCCAGGGGCATGGCAAGACTCCGACACCGTCCCGGCCCGTCCCCTTGCGGCCCTTGGCGGGGTCATTCGGCCCGGGCCGGAGACGGCAGCGGGAGCGGACGGCGACCGTCCGCTCCCGCTGCCGGTTAATATTTGAAGATCCTTACTCTTCCTCGACGACGATGGCGTCCTGGTCGCAGACCTCGACGCAGGATTCGCAGCCCAGGCACTCTTCCATGTTCACCACGACAGCCTTGCCGTCGCGAAGCGCATAGACCTCAACCGGGCAGACATCCACGCATTCGCCGTCGCCGATACACTTTTGCGCATCCACTATCACCTTGTAGCCCATAGAACCGACCTCCGCGCACGAAACCGAATGAATCGTATTTATGCAGGCGTGGCGGGGTGTTACTCCAACACGCCCAAGACACCTCGAAAGATTTACGCAGGCTTAGCCTCGGCGTCGGCCGGTGTCAAGGGAACGCCCCGCCGTCCCGGCCCGGCCGTGGCCAAGCCTTTTTTCCGCCCGGCCGGCCGGGCCGGCTGTACGTGGCCGACGCTCCGGGGCGGCCGCCCGGGGCCGGCTGTCCGTGTCTCACTCTCCGAAACGACCGGCCATGGCCGGCCGCCCGGGAACCGGCCGGGCACCCCGGCCGTTGCGGTTTTCGCCCCGGCCGGAAAAATTTTCATGCCCCAAGCGATGCCGGCCGGGCCGCCTTTTCCGGGGCCTGCGGGGTTTGCCCTTTCCCATCCCCTTTGAACAACAGATGTTTTTTTTGAAAGTCCGGACTAAAGTTCCTGCTGGAGATTGCCGAAAGGAAGGATGTAGGAGCAGTTTAACCTTTTACGCAGGGATGCCTGAAAGCCAGGGAAGGCCATGGGCAAGTTAACCTATTTGCGTCCGCATCGCGGCGACATCAAACCGGTTCTGCTGCTGCTTACCTCGCACAGACTCGACTGTTTCCTCATCTGCACACGCTGTCTGGAACGGTACACGGATCTTGATCGCCTCAAGCACATCTACGTGGTGGCCAACGCCCTCGGCTCGGAGCACCAGGCCCTGGCCAAGCGGTTCGTCGCCCGCCACCACAACGCCACCCTGGTCGAACGGGGTCCGCGCGGCCTTGTGCCGGCGGTCCTGGCCGCCCAGAACGAGATCCTCGCCGCCCACATGGACGACGTGATCATCAAGCTCGACGAGGATCTTTTCGTCACGCCGCACTGGCTCGAGCACCTGATCGACGGCTACTGCGACCACGCCGAGCGGCCGGACGTACCGCTGGTCATGCCGCTCGTGCCCATAAGCCCGCCCGGCCGCCATGTGCTCAACCGCTTCCTGCGGATCTCCTATCCGTCGGAACGGGCCATGTACGGCGGCCCGCCCATCGAGGAGAACTGGGTCTACCACCGCTGGATGTGGGAAAAGCTCCTCCACGAGAATCTGGCCGAGGTCTACCTGCACGACTTGCAACCCAAGTACGGCTACGTCGGCTACCTGACCATCAACTGCGTGATCTTCGACCAGCGGATCATGCGCCTCGTCCTGCCCTTTCCGACCAACCGGGTGGCCGGCCAGACCACCAGCGACGAAAAGGCCTTCAACCTGGCCCTGTCGTCCTGCAAGATGAAGGTGGCCGTGCTCGGCAGGAGCATCGCCCACCACTACAGCTTCTCCAAATGCGAGGACTACCTGCGCTCCCACGTGTCCATCGACGAGGTCTGGCGCTACATGCAGGGCGCCTCGGCCCATCCGGCGGCCACGCGCCAGTGCCGGGTCCCGTCCGGCCCGTCCGAACTGACGCTCCTTCGGGCCGGCGGCTAGGACCGCCTTCCGGGATCCCGTGCCACGGGATCCCGGGACAGGGCCGGCCCCGCTGCGGTCGCATCCGGCGCGATCTTCCCCGCCGCCCTCTAGTTCACGCCCATCCGGGCGTAATAGCCCCGGCCGCCCCGCTCGATCATGACCAGCACCGTGCGGTGCATGCGGGCCAGGTACACGGCCCGGGTGAAGGCCGCCTGGTTGGCCAGCTTCTCCCCGCCGATCTGGATGAGGGCGTCCCCGGCCTTGAGGCCGAGCCGGGCCGCCGGCGAACCCGGGGCCACCCCGGTCACGGCCACGCCCTTGCCGAAGGCGACAGACAGGCCCCACCGCTCCCCGGCCACGGCCACGGCCTCCTTTTCGGAAAAGGCCGTGGGCACGGCCGTCAGCCGGACCTCGGCCGAGCCGCGCCGCACCGCGAGCGCCACGGCCTCGCCGACCGGCGAGGTGCGCAGGATGCCGAGGTACTGGTCCTTGTCGTCAAGCTCCGTGCCGCCGACGGACGTGAGGAGATCCCCCGGCCTAAGGCCCGCCTGCTCGGCCGCCGAGCCCTTGGCCACGTCGGTCACGAGCAGGCCGCGCGGCCGGTCGAGGCCGAAATACCGGGCCGTCCTCGCGTCCACGTCCTGGCCGGACACGCCGAGCCAGGCCGGAGTCACCCGCCCGCCGTCGACGATCTGGGCCACCACCCGCCGGGCCTTGTTGATGGGAATGGCGAAGCCGATGCCCTCGGCTCCGGCCTGGATGGCCATGTTGATGCCGATGACCTCGCCGGCCAGGTTGACCAGCGGGCCGCCGCTGTTGCCGGGATTGATGGCCGTGTCGGTCTGGATCAGGTCGGCGTAGGTGCCGCCCTCGTGCTTGAGCGACCGGCCGACGGCGGAAACGACGCCCGTGGTCACGGTGTTGGTGTAGCCGAAGGGGTTGCCGATGGCGATGGCCGTCTCGCCGATCATGATGTCGGCCGAGTCGCCCATGGTCGCCTGCGGCAGGTTCCCGTCCCCGGACAGGCGCAACACGGCCACGTCGAAATCCGGGTCCGAGCCGACCAGCGTCGCGGCCAGCACCCGGCCGTCGAGGAGACGGGCCTTGATCGACGTGCCGCCGGCGATGACGTGGGCGTTGGTCAAAACCAGCCCCTTGGTCCCGTCGATGATGACCCCGGACCCGAGGCTCTCCTCGGTCTGGTTTTGCGGCTCCATCATCCCGGGGCCGAAGAAATGGCGGAAGAGCTGGTCGTCGAACAGGGGCCCTACGCCGCCCCGGCCCGCAACTTTCCGGGCCGAGGTGATGTTGACCACGGCCGGGGCCACGGCCTTGACCGCCGTCACCACCGGGGTGAGCCGGGCCTCGCGCCCGATGGGGGCCGTCTGGGCGGCCCCGGCGGCCGGCACAAGGCACAGCGAAAGGATGCACCACAAAAGCCACGGACCGAAGCGTCCCATGAAAAGCCTCCTGTCTGCCTGGGGGAAAAGGGGCGGCCGCCGCCGGGCGGCGGCCGTCAACTGATGGGAATGCGGCGATGCAGGCGCTCGGGCCCGACCTTGGGCACCACGATGACCAGCAGGCCGTCCTTCATGACGGCCCGGATCTCGGACCGGGCCACGCCGCGGGGCAGGGCGAAACGCCGGGAAAACGGCCCGTAGGACCGCTCCAGCACCTGGTAGAGGCCCTCGCCGGCATCCCGGGCAAAGGGCCGATCCCCCTGGATGACCAGATACCGGCCCCGGGCCTCCACGGTCACGTCCTCCCGGCAGACGCCGGGCAATTCCAACATGACCCGGAAATCCACCGGCGTTTCCACCACGTCGGCCGCCGGCTGCCAGACGTAGCCCGCCTCTTTGGGCACGGCCGCCTCGGCGGCCATGCGTTCCGGCTCCACCCGCAGTTCCGACAACGCCATCCACGGGGTCCAATGCAGCTTGGCCATGCGCGGCTCCTCGACACCGGGGGCCCCGCCCCCGCTCTGTGGCGACTTTGAGGACAATCCCCTGTCGCCTTCCCGAATCCGCATACACGAATTTCGGGGCCATGGGATCAAGTATCCGTTTCCCCGCAAAACATAGGCATGTTTCGCGGGCAGGCAACGCTATTCCTTGACCGACCGCTTGCCCGCATCCCAGTCGGCCCGGGGCACGGCCTCTTCGAGCAGCATGATCGGGATGTCGTCGCGCACGGGATAGACCACGCCGCAAGGCTGGCAAGCTAGGCCTTCGCCGTTGCCGAGGGTCATAAGCTCGCCCTTGCATTTGGGGCAGGCCAGGATGGTGAGCAGATCGGGATGGATGGTCACGGACGGTCTCCTTTGCGAGAGTGTGGGCAAGGTAATAGCCAAATCGTGGTCCGGGCGCAATGGAGGTTCACAACCCGGCCGGGCCGGGCTACACTCGGCCATGGCTTTGATCGATCTGCACACCCATTCCACGGCCTCGGACGGCTCGCTTTTCCCCTCGCAACTGGTGGCCCTGGCCGCCCAAAATGGTCTGGCCGCCCTGGCCCTCACCGACCACGACACCCTGGACGGCCTGGCCGAGGCCCGGACGGCCGGGCGCGTCCACGGCCTGGAGATCATCGCCGGGGTGGAGCTGTCGGTGGCCGATGGCGACCGCGGCGTCCATATCCTGGGACTCTTCCTGCCGGACCGGCCGGGCCGGCTCGCCGACGCCCTGGCCTACCTGCGCGAACGCCGCCACAACCGCAACCGGCGCATCCTCGACAAGCTGCGCGAACAGGGCGTCCCCCTGGACTACGACGCCGTGACCGCCCTGGCCCGGGGGGCCGTCGGCCGGCCGCACATCGCCCAGGCGCTGGTGGCCATGGGCGCGGTGACCAGCTTCAAGGAGGCCTTCACCCGGTATCTCGGGGCCCACGGCCGGGCCTACGTGCCCAAGGACAAGCTCTCCCTGGCCGACGCCTTTTCGCTGCTGCACGCCGAAGGGGCGCTGACCGTCCTGGCCCACCCCTACATCCTGGGCCTGGCCGGCCCGGCCCTGGCCGAGACCGTGGGCCGCTACCGCGACGCGGGCCTGGACGCCATCGAGGCCCTCTACACCGAACACTCCCAGGCCCAGACCCTCGAATACCTGGCCCTGGCCCGGCGCTTCGGCCTGGCCGTGTCCGGCGGGTCGGACTTCCACGGGGCGGCCAAGCCCGAGGTGGAGCTCGGCCGGGGCCGGGGCAACCTGCGGGTGGACATCACCCTCCTCGACATCCTCAAAGCCAGGCGGGCCCGGCGGTCCGGCCCGGCCGGACCGGCCGGCCAGGCGGACTCCGGCGAAAAAGGACTTGACCAGCCCCCCCTCCCGGTGTAAACGGCACCTCTTCCCTATCGGAGGTCATACCCATGTACGCAATCGTTTTGGCTGGCGGCAAGCAATACAAGGTCCAGGAAGGGGCCACCATCACCGTGGATCTTCTGAAGACCGAAGCCGGCGCGGAATACGTTTTGGATAAGGTGCTGCTGATCGGCGGCCCCGAGGTCAAGGTCGGCGAACCCTATGTGTCCGGCGCTGCCGTGACCTGCGAGGTGGCCGGCCATGTCAAGGGCAAAAAGATCGTGGTCTTCCACAAACGTCGGCGGCAGGATTCGCACAAAAAGCAGGGCCATCGCCAAGGCTACACCCAGCTTCGGGTGAAGTCCATCCAGGCCTAGTTCCATTTTCCAAGGAGTCCCGACATGGCACATAAAAAAGCAGGCGGCAGCTCCAGAAACGGCCGCGACAGCGCCGGCCAACGGCGCGGCGTCAAGCGCTTCGGCGGCCAGCAGGTCATCGCCGGCAACATCATCGTGCGCCAGCTCGGCACCAAGTTCCACCCCGGCGAGGGTGTGGGCATGGGCCGCGACTACACGCTCTTCGCCCTGGTGGACGGCGTGGTGAAGTTCGAAAAGTACATGCGCAACAACAAAGTCAAGACCCGCATCCTGGTCGTCCCGGCCGCCGGCACGGACACGACCCAATAGCGTCGGCCTCGACGCCCGTTTTTTCGCCCGGGGCGAGGGAGAAACTCCCTTCGCCCCTTTTTGCGTGCCGTTTCCCCGGCCCGCCCCGCCGCCCGGCGGTTGCCCTTTGGCCGGTCCCTGCGTAACGTCCGGAAAACCCGTCCGTTCCCTAAACGATTCCAATGATCGGCCGATAGGAACCGAACGGAGGCTCCATGGCGGAACAGGACCACAAAGCCAAGAACATCATCATCAAGCGCGTGAAAAAGGTCGCGGCCGGGGCCCACGGCGGTTCGTGGAAAGTGGCCTACGCCGACCTGGTCACGGCCATGATGGCCTTTTTCCTTTTGATGTGGCTCTTGAACATGGTGCCCCAGGACAAGAAGGAACAACTGGCCTCCTATTTCAACGACTTCAGCATTTTCCAGAACCCCGGCCCCTCGGCCCAGCTCCTCGACTCGGGCGGCCTCGGACCGCCGGGGGCCGTTGTCGGCAGCCAGGACGAACGGCCCGACGTGGCCATCGACCGGGACGGCAAGGCCCCTTCCGGCGGCAAGGGCCAGGGCACCGGCGACCTCGACGGCGGCAGGCAGCTCGACGCCAAGGCGGCGGCCGAGGCCCAGGCGGCGGCCAAGGCCGAGGCGGCCGCCGAAGCGCAGGCCGTCGCCCTGGAACAGCAGGTGGAAAAGGCCTTGCAGGAGTCCGTGCCGGAGCTGGCCGGCCAGGTGTCGGTCACCCAGGAGAAGGACAAGGTCCGCATCGAGATCATGGACAAGTCCGACCGGCCGCTGTTCGACCTCGGCGGCGTGGCCCTTTTGCCCGACGCCCAGCGCATCCTGGCCGCGGTCACGGGCGTGATCAGGAAAGACGGGATCAAGGTGGCCATCGAGGGGCATACCGACGCCTACCGGTATTCCGGGACCTATTCGAACTGGGACCTGTCGGCCGGCCGGGCCCTGTCCGCCCGGCGGCTCATGCTCCAGCAGGGCCTGCCGCCGGACCAGGTGGCCGCGGTGTCCGGCTTTGCCGACACCCGGCCCTATGTGCCGGGAAAGCCCCTTGACGCGAGAAACCGCCGCATAAGCCTGCTCCTTTACCGTGAGCCCAAACCCGGCGAAACGCCGGCCGGCGGCAAGGGCGGCGTTGGTGCCGCCAAACCGGCGCCAACGCCCAGGACACCGGACGTGGGCGAGGTCCTGGAGAAGCAGATCGACAACCTCTACGACAAATCGACCGACGGCCAGTTCTAGGGCCCCGGCGGTTTCATGGCGAGGCTATGTTCGCGATACTTGGCGTTGTAATCGTCCTAGGCTGCATCCTGGCCGGCTTCATCATGGAGAAAGGCAACTTCGACCTGATCCTGTCGGCCGCTCCGCCGGAACTGCTCATGATCGGCGGCGGGGCCCTCGGGGCCCTGGTCCTCAGTTCCCCCAAGGATGTCCTTGGGGCCACCTTCAAGGGCGCGCTGTCCATCTTCGGCGGCATGATCACCAGCAAGGCCTACTATCTGGAGCTCCTGACCACGCTCTCGGGCCTTTACATGAAGATCCGCCGCGAGGGCCTGGTCGCCATCGAAAAAGACGTGGAGCGGCCGGCCGAGAGCCCGATTTTCAGCAACTTCGCCAAGAACAAGAAAAACCACGAGGTGTTGACCTTCATCTGCGACACCATGCGGATCTTTTCCACGGTCAACATCGAGGCCCACGAGTTCGAGACCATCATGGACGCGGACATCGAAGCCACGGTCCACGAGGCCCTCATCCCGGCCCACAGCATCGCCAAGGTGGCCGACGCCCTGCCGGGTCTCGGCATCGTGGCCTGCGTCCTTGGCGTCGTTTTGACCATGGGCAAGATCAACGAGCCGGCCGAGGTCCTCGGCCACAGCATCGGCGCGGCCCTGGTCGGCACCTTTCTCGGCGTGCTCGGGGCCTACGGCTTTGTCGCGCCCGTGGCCACCAACATCGAATACCGGGCCAAGGAAACCGAGGCCATTCTCCTCACCGCCAAGGCGTCGCTGACCGCCTTTGTCGGCGGCAACCCGCCGCCCGTGGCCCTCGAAGCCGGACGCCGGGCCATCCCCATCCACAAGCGCCCCTCGTTCGAGGAGCTCGAACAGGCCATCAAGGCCAGCAAGGGCAAGTAGGCCGGCGCGGGAAGAAGGGGCCGTGTCGGGCCGGCCCCTCTTCGGACTTGCGAAAGGTTCGCGCCCCGCTGTAGAGGAATTCCTCTTTATCACCTGTGATCGCCTTGACCGGCCGCCGGCCGGGGACCCCGTCCCGGCGCCGGCGGCCGCTTCGCCGCACCAGCAATTCCCAGGGAGCAGGTTTTCTCCTTGCAAGCCGTGACGTCCTCCTCCGCACCCAGACCATTCACGCCGGGCGGCGAATTCCGCGCCCCCGGGTTGGAAGCGAAATACCGGGCCGAGCGCCTGCCCGAAACCCTGCGCCACGTCCGGCTGGCCTTTCTCGGCGCGTTTGGCGTCAATGTCCTTTTCTACCTGAGCGACTGGCGCTTTTACGGCCAGCCCCACTTCCCCGCCGCCCTGGCCGCCCGCACGGCGATCGTGGCCGCCTCGCTCCTGTGCCTGGGCCTGACCGGCCGGGTCCGCGCCTTTCCCCAACTCGATCGCCTCTGCGCCGGCTGGTCCGTGCCGGTCATCGCGGCCGGCGCGATCCTCGTCACCCCGCACACCGACGTCGCCCTGTTCATCATTTTCGTCCTGCCGGTCATCTTCTACCTGGCCCTGCCCATGTCCTTCTCCCGGACGTTGGCCGCGGGCCTCGGCTGCAGCGCCGCCACCCTGGCCGGCTACCTGTCCCAGGCCCCGGTCCGGGACACCGCCGTCGGCCTCGGGCTGGCCATGCTGACCGAGAACGTGGTGCTGGCCCTGCTGCTCATCCGGGCCAACCGGCTGCAGCGCCTGGCCTGGGACGCCACCCGCGCCGCCCGGGCGGCGGGCGAGGGCCTGGCCCAACACCGCCAGGCCCTGCAGACCGTGCTCCAGGCCGTGCCCGCGCCCCTGGTCATCGTGGCCCGGGACAGCCGGCGGGTGCTCCAGAGCAACGACGCGGCCCGGGCTTTTTTCGGCGAGGCGGCCTGCCAGGGCCGGCCGGCCCTGGACAGCTTTTTCGACCGCCGGGAACTGGCCCGGCTGGCCGGACGGCTGCGGGACCGGGGCCATGTGGAGGAGTTCGAGACGCGGCTGTCCTGGCCGGACGGGACGGTCCGGGACGTGCTTCTGGCCGCGACGCGCATTGTGTTCGGGAGCGTGGAGGCCGTGGTGGCCATCGTCATGGACATCACCGGCCGCAAGGAAATGGAGGCGCACCTGCAACTTCTGGCCAACACCGACCCCCTGACGGGGCTGGCCAACCGGGCCCGCTTTTTCGCCGCCGCCGCGGCCGCCATCCGGCGCACCCAGCGGGAGGGCCGGCCGCTTTCGGTGGTCATGCTCGACCTCGACCACTTCAAGGCCATCAACGACACCCACGGCCCCGAGGCCGGCGACGCCTTCCTCAAAGCCCTGGCCGGATTGTGCCGGGACCTCCTGCGGGGGCAGTATCTGGCGGCCAGGATCGGCGGCGAGGAGTTCGCCCTGCTCCTGCCCGACACCGACACGGCCGGGGCCCTGGCCCTGGCCGACCGGCTGCGCCTGGCCACGGCCGGCCGGCCCCTTGCCGGCCTGGACCAGACCGTGACGCTGAGCGCCGGGGTGTCCGAAGTCCGCGCCGGAGAAACGACGGTGGACGCCGTCCTGTCCCGGGCCGACCAGGCCCTCTATGCCGCCAAGCACGCCGGCCGCAACCACGTCCTGGTCTACGGGGACCTGCTCGGGCCGGACGCCCTCAAAAACTGACGCCGCCCAAACGGTCAAAACCATCCGGCGCGGCGCCATAAGCCGAGCGGAATACATCCGCGCGACTCTCGCCCCACCCCGTTCGGGGGGTCCGGGGGGATGATCCCCCCCGGCCGCCGGAGGCATCTTTCTCTTCCCTCCTCAACACCCCCGCATCCAGGCCTGCCAGGCTTCCCACTCCGCCACCTTGCCGGCCATGGCCGCGTAGCCGGCCGCTTCGGGGTGGTAGCCGTCGCCGGCGGCCACGAGGCTGTCCAGGTAGGCTGTGTCGCGGCCAAGGGCCCGGCACATCTCCAGGTAGGGCACGCCCATGTCCTCGCAGGTGCGGGAGAAGACGTCGGAGAGTTCCTCGACGCGGCTGCGGTGGCCGTCGTCGAGGACGGGCGGCGGCCCGACCATGAGGACCGGACTCAGTTTGGAGACCTGGGTGACGATGTCGAAGAGGTTGTCCACGGACTGGGACAGCTCGACCTTGCGCCGGCCGTTTTCGACCTTGGCGTCGTTGACGCCAAACGACAGGACCACCCGGGCCTCGTCGCGGGGCAGGAGCCGGGGCGGCAGTTCCCGGCCGATGCGGTTCTTGATGTGGGTGCTGGTTTCGGATCGCACGCCGAGGTTGTAGGCGGTAAGGGCCAGGCCGGCCAGGGAGGAGGCCGCGCACAGCCGGCCCACCCAACCGAGGTAATGCGGATCGCCGACGCCGACGGTCAGCGAGTCTCCGACAAAGGCGATGCGCATGGCTAGCTCCACTCTTCGTACGGCGGGTTGGCCTTGCCGGTCATGGATTCGATGTCGATGCGGACCACGGCCGTGCGGGGCAGGATTTCGGGCCGGAAGCCTTCGGTCGGGCCGGCGTGGCGGCGCATGATGATGCGAAGGCCCTCCAGCTTTTCGGCCTCGTCCTCGACGAAAACGGCCGTGCCGAAGCCGATGACCGACTTGTAGCGGGTGGTGTAGTTGCAGGGCTTCTCGCCGGTCACCACTTCCACGTCGCAGTCCATCTCGAAGCAGACTTTGGGACTTGCGCGCAGGATTTCCATCTTTTTGCCCTTGAGGCCCGAGTGGAAATAGAGGCAGCCGGCGGCGTAGCCCATGTTGACGGGCACCACGTAGGGCCACTGGCCGTCATACAGGCCCAGCCGGCAGATGCGCGACTGCATGAGCAGTTGTTCGAGGCTGGCCTTGTCGGTGATCTGCCGCTCTTTTTTACGCATGGCATGCTCCGGGCGTTGGTTGCTGCGTGGATACTCCGCTTCCCGACCGGAAAGCGGGATACTTTCGGGGCCTAGGCTTCCTGGCCGGCGGCCAGGGCGTCGAGCATGTCGAACATGATTTTCCGGATGTCCTTGAAGGCTTCGCGGCCGGCATGCATCTGCTTGGGATGGTGGATGGTCGGGCCGGGCACGGACACGTCGTCGGCGCAGTGCTTGATCAGGTTCTGCATGCCGGGAGGCGTGGTCTCGAGATGGAACTGAAGCCCTATGGCCTTGTGGTTGTAGACGAAGGCCTGGTTGGGGCAGGCGGCGGACGTCGCGGCGTGGACGGCTCCCGGCGGGATGGAGAAAGTGTCGCCGTGCCAGTGGAAGGCGTAAAAGGACTGGGGAAAGGCGGCCAAGGCCGGTTCAGCCCGGCCTTCCGGCGTCATTTCGACCTTGAACCAGCCGATTTCCGGGACCGGATTGCGGCTGACCGAGCCGCCGAGGACGACCGCCAGCAGTTGGGCGCCCAGGCAAATGCCAAGCACGATCTTGTCCGCGGCCACGGCCTCGGCAATGGCCTTTTTCTCTTCGGCCAGCCAGGGATAGTCCTTCTCGTCGTAGACGCCCATGGGGCCGCCCATGATGACGAGCAGGTCGTATTCCGAGGCCGCCGGCGGCAATTCGCCGGCGAAATAGGCCGTAAAGGTCAGCTCGTGCCCCTTTTCGGCGGCCCAGGCTTTTATGGAGCCCACGTCCTCGAAGGGGACGTGGTAAAAGGCGTGCAGACGCATGAAAAACCTCCCGGGAGTAACGGTGAAAAGGAGTCGGCGGCGTGTATCGCCGGCCATGGTTGTCAGGTCCGGGCCCCCTGTTGTCAAGGCCGAAACCGGGCCTGACCGCCCTTTCGCCCCATCCGGGATTGGCTTATACGACGGCCATGCGGCGAAGCTGCGGCCGCCACCCAAAACCGCGAGGCACACCATGAGCAAGTCCCAGTGGCATGACCAGACCCTGGCCCTGCATGCCGGGCACGATCCGGACGCGGACACCCTGTCCCGGGCCGTGCCGATCCACCAGACCACGAGCTTTCTCTTCCGCGACGCCGAGCACGCGGCCAACCTCTTTGCCTTGAAGGAAGCGGGCTACATCTACACCCGTCTTGGCAACCCGACCACCGACGTGCTGGAAAAACGGCTGGCCGCCTTGCACGGGGCTGCGGCCTGCGTCTGCACGGCGTCCGGGATGTCGGCCATCTTCTACGCCGTGGCCGCCATCACCAAGGCCGGCCAGAACATCGTCTCCGGCAGCAATCTCTACGGCGGCACCCACACCCTCTTCGAGCACACCCTCAAGCGCTTCGGCATCGAGGTCCGGTTCGTCGATTCGTCAGGAACGTCGGGCCCGGCCAATTTCGCCCGGGCCATCGACAAGGACACCCGGCTGGTCTTTTCCGAGTCCATCGGCAACCCGCGCTGCAACGTGGACGATTTGCCCGCCATCGCCCGGGTGGCCCACGACCATGGCCTGCCTTTCGTGCTCGACAACACCGTGGCCGCGCCGCCGATCTTAAACCCCTTCGACGTGGGCGCGGACCTGGCCGTCTATTCGCTGACGAAAATCATCGGCGGGCACGGCACCTGTATCGGCGGGGCCATTGTCGAGGTGGGTGGCTTCGACTGGGCGGCCGGGGGCCGGTTTCCGGAGATCACCGCCCCGGACCCGACCTACCACGGGGCCAATTTCTGGGACATGCTCTGCCGGATCGAGGGCACGCCCTGCTCGGCCTTTTGCACCAAGGTCAGGACCGGGCTCATGCGCGACATCGGGGCCACGCCCTCGCCCTTTAACAGCTTCCTGGTCATCCAGGGCGTCGAAACTCTGCCGCTTCGGGCACGGGCCCACTGCGCCAACGCCCAGCAGGTGGCCGAGTTCCTGGAGACCCACCCCAAGGTGGCCTGGGTCAACTATGCGGGCCTGCCGAGCCACAAGGACCATGCGCGGGCCAAGGCGTTTTTCCCCATCGGCCCGGGCGCGGTCTTCGGCTTCGGCCTGACCGGCGGCAAGGCGGCCGGCCGGAAATTCATCGAGTCGGTCAAGCTCTGCTCGCACCTGGCCAACATCCTGGACGCCAAGACGCTCGTCATCCACCCGGCCAGCACCACCCACTCCCAGCTAACCCCGGAGGAACTGGCGCAGGCCGGCGTCACGCCGGACATGGTGCGCATCTCGGTCGGCATCGAAAACGTGGAGGACATCATCGCGGATTTGCGGCAGGCGCTGGAGCAGGTGTAGGGAGAGAGAAGAGAAAGACCGGGGGAAACGCTTTTTAAAAGCGTTCCCCCCCGAACCCCCTTGGAAAGAAGGGGATGGGACGGACGCGGCTCAGCGTCCGGCGGCCAAAAGCCTTCTGAGCAAGAGGCGCTGCATGTCCCGCCGCCCGTCCGCCACGAGGAAGACGTGCACCGTCTCCTCTTCAATCTGGTAGATGATGCGAAACGGACGGACGGCGATTTCCCTGTATTCGCGGATACCGAGCGCCAAGAGTTCCGGAGGGTGATGCCCCCGCTGGGGCTGGCGCGCCAACGAGCCCAGGGCCTGCCCGATCTTTTCAAGCACCTGCTCGGCCGCTTCGGCCGAATCCCGCCAGACGAGGTAGGCATCGATCTCCCGCAGATCCCCGACGGCATCCTCGGTCAGCAAGACCGAAAACGCCATCAGCGCGGTTCCCGGCCACGCCGGATGGCCTCGATGGCCTCCTCGGCGGGCACAACCCTGCCCTCTTCGATCTGACGCTTGCCCAAAGCCAGTATTTGCAGCAAGGCCAGGGTTTCCTGCGTCTGTTCGTAGCTTACGACATCTTGCAGGACCGCCTTGGCCTCGCCGTTTTGGGTGATGACCACCGGCCCGCCCCCGCTTTCCAGATCACGGATGACAGCGGCCGCGTGGGCCTTGAGGTAGCTGATCGGCTTGACCTGCTCGGAAAATTTCACGACGCCCCTCCTGGAACCGTTTGGACCAAATATAGTCCTTTAAAAGTCCACTGGCAACAGCCCCAAGGACGACGGTCGCGGGGACGGCCCCCTTTCACTCCTTCTCCACCGCGCACAAAAGCCCCCGCAGTTGATACGACCCGAAGGCCGGGTCGTAGGGCGGGGCGTCGCTGGTCAGGACGTTGGCGTTGGACTCGAAGGCGCCGAAGTCGAAGCTCCCCCGCTCCGGGAACCACCAGCCGTGGTCGATGCTGACCACGCCTTCCATGATGTCCTGCGACACTTTCGCCCGCATCCGGATGGCCCCACGCGGGCTTTTGACGCGTATCCAGTCGCCGTCGGCAATGCCAAACTTCGCCGCCGTCTTCACCCCCAGCTCGGCCAGGGGATCGGGCCGCCGGGCCCGCAGCCTTGGCGACTGGCGGCCGTCGCTGTGGAAGTATTCGGGACGGCGGGCCCCGGTGGTCAGGACCAGCGGGAAGTCGGCCGCCACCCCGGGCGCGGACACCGGGCTCTCCGGCGGCTCGGCAAAGGACGGCAGGGGGTCGTAGCCGAGACGCGAAAGCGCCTTGCAGGACAGCTCCACCTTGCGGCTTGGCGTGCGAAAGCCCTTGTCCGCGTACCGCCGGTAGGCCGGTTCGGCCCGGACCATGAACCGGTCGGCCAGTGCGTCGAAGGTCAGGCCGATGGGCTTCAAGCGCTGGTCCAGAATGTCGGTCAAGCTCTCGTCGGCCCCGGGCAGGCCCAGCCGGCGGGCCAGATCGGACAGGATCAGCTCGTTTTGCCGGCACTCCCCGACGGTCGCCACTTTACGGTGGGCAAAGACGGCCTGGGGCGCGACCAGGGGCAGTTCGATCAACTGGTCGATCTCCGGCCAGAAGGCCGAGGGCAGGACGTAATCGGCCAGGGCGGCTGTCGGCGTGAGGAAATGGTCGGCCACCACGAGCAGATCCAGGGCGCGAAGCGCCTCGTACACGCCCCGCGCGTTGGCGACCGTGGCCAGGGGGTTGTTGCCGAAAAGGAGCAGGGCCCGGACCCGGTACGGGTCGCCGGTCCGCATGGCATGAAAAAGCCCGGGGATGTGGGCCGAGGGCATGAAGGCCCGGAAGCCGCCGAGGAGCTTGAACCGGTCGGCCCCGATGCGTTTCCCCAGGGCATCCGGCGGCAGGGCCTGCCTGAGGACCGGATAGGCGGCCACCAGATCGTGGCCGAAGACGTCCCCGCCCGGCACGTCGAGGTTGCCGGTCAGGCCCCGCAGGAGGGCCACGGCCCGCACGGTTTGCAGGCTGTTGGGGTTCTGCTCGATGGCCACGCCCCAGTCGAGAATCGACGGCTTGTCCAGGGCGTAGCGCCGGGCGGCTTCGAGCATGTCCCGGGCCGGCACGCCGGTCACGGCCTCGGCCCAGGCGGGCGTGCAGCCGGCCACCCGGGCACGCAGGTCGTCAAAGCCGGTGGTGTGGGTGGCGACAAACTCCTTGTCGTACCAGCCCTCTTCGATAATGGCCCGGATCATGGAGAGGGCGAGGGCCGCGTCCGTGCCCGGGCGCAGGGGCAGCCACAGGCCGCACCGTCTGGCCGTCTCGGAGCGACGGGGATCGACGGCGATGCCGTAGGCCCCGCCGGCTAGCGCCCGCTTGACCGGAAAGGCCAGCTCCCCGTCCGGACCCGAGACCAGGGGATTGTGGCCCCAGAAGAGGATGGTCTTGGGCGGGACCTCGCCGTAGTAGTCCCCGGCCACGAACCCGCCGTAGGTCAGGTTGGAGACGGTGATGCGCGGGATGAAGCAGTTGGCCAGGCCCGGCTCGTACCAGTTGGGCGTGCCAAAGGTGTTGGCGAAGCGGATGACGTGGAAATAGTGGTGCCGTCCCGTGCCCTGGCCAAGGGCGACCGACTCGGGCCCGGTCTCGCGGCGAAATCCGTCGAGCCGTGCCGCGATGTCGGCCAGGGCCTCGTCCCAGGAAACCGGCACGAATTTGCCCGAACCGCGCGGGCCGACGCGCTTTTGCGGCCTGACCAGCCGGTCCGGGTGGTACATCAGGTCCGGGGTGGAGAGGCCCTTGACGCACATGCGGCCAAGGCTAAAGGGCGACCCGGGCCAGGGCCGCACCCGGGTGACCCGGCCCCCGGCCACGGTCAGCCGGGCGGCGCAGCCGCCGTGGCAGATGCGGCAGACGCTTCGGTGTTCGCCGTCGGGAAACGCCATGACGAATCAGGGCAGGGCCGCGAAGAACGAGACCACGGCCGCAAACCCAAGGCCCGTGCGCACGCCGTGGAGCATGTTCCACTTTTCGAGCAGGACCAGGGTTGCGTCGTCGGCCGCGTCCGGGTCCGTGTCCAGAAGGACGCGGTTGACCGGCATGACGAACTTGTAGGTGAAGACCCAGTTGGCAATGGAAAAAAGGGCGCCCGTGAGGTTCAAGGCCCCGCCGGCCCAAAAAAGGGCCAGGATGCCGAAGAAAAAGCCGGCCAGGGCGAGGGAGGCCTGCAGCCACCGTGCCCGGGGGTAGCTCTGCTGCCACTGGGCCAGCCCCTCGCCGCCGAGCAGGGCCCGGCGGGCCGGATGCTCGACCAGGTTGATATAGAGGGCCACGCCCGTAAACGCGGCCATGACGGCCAGGGCGATCGCGGTAAATTCCATGGATTCTTCCTCGCTTACGCCGCAAGGCCGGCCAGCGTTTCGCGCAGGGCGGCGATGGCCGTGTCCTGCTCGGCGTCGGTCAGGGACGGATACAGGGGCAGGGAGAAGATCTCCCGGGCCGCGGCCTCGGTGGCCGGCAGGTCGCCCTCCTTGTAGCCCAGGTGGGCATAGCCCGTCATGGTGTGGATGGGCCAGGGGTAGCTGATGTTGACGTTGACCCCCCGCTCCCTGAGGCCGGCCATGACGGCGTCGCGCCGAGGGTGGCGGACGACGTAGAGGTAGTAGGCGTGTTCGTTGCCCGGGGCGGTGGCGGGCAAGGTGAGCGCCGTGCCGGCCAGGGCGGCGTCGTAGCGGCCGGCCAGCTCCCGGCGGCGGGCGATGTAGCCGGGCAGGTGCTTGAGCTTGCCGCGCAGGATGGCGGCGTGGATTTCGTCCAGGCGCGAATTGAACCCGTGCTCCAGGGCGTAGTAGGTCTTTTCCATGCCGTAAAAACGCAGGCGCTTGAGCTTTTCGGCCACCTCGGCCCGGTCCGTCAGGACCATGCCGCCGTCGCCGTAGGTGCCGAGAATCTTGGTCGGGTAGAAGGAGAAGGCGGCCGCGTCGGCCAGCGACCCGGCCACCCGGCCGCCCTGGGTCGCGCCGTGGGACTGGGCGCAGTCCTCGACCACGAACAGACCGTGGCGGTCGGCCACGGCGCGAACGGCCGCCATGTCCACACACTGGCCGAAAAGGTGCACGGCCACCACGGCCCGGGTGCGGGGGGTGATCGCGGCTTCGAGTTTCGAGACGTCCATCAGGCCGGTGGCCGGGTCGATGTCCACGAACCGGGGCGCGCCGCCGGCGCTGACGATGGCCGAGACGGTCGGCACGGCGGTGTTGGCCACGGTCACGACCTCGTCGCCGGGATTGAGGCCCAGGGCCAGCAGGGCCAGCATGACGGCGCTCGTGCCGTTGTCGCAGCCGACGCCGTATTTGGCGCCGCAGTACGCCGCGAACTCCTCCTCGAAGGCCGCGACGTTCGGCCCCAGGATCAGCTTGCCCGACCGCAGGACAGACTCCACGGCCGCCAGGATCTCTTCCCGCTCGGCCTCGTATTCGTGCAGATAGCCCCAGACATTGACGGCCATATGGCTCTCCTTCGGCGTGACAAGACCGGGGCGCCGCCCCGGACCCCGCCGGGGGGAATGATTCCCCCCGGACCCCCTCGATTGTTTTCTCAGCGCATCGCCTGCTTCGGCCGGCGCAGGCCGCGCGTCCCCCCCCCTACCCCACCCCCGCCTTACTCCGCCCCCCCGGCCGCCCGGCGCAGCCGGGACAGGGTGCGGGCGTCGGCCAGGAGGTCGGCGAGGAGTCCGTCGCCTTTTCCCGCGTCCATGGCGGCGAAGACCCGGGCGAAAAAGCCGGCAAAGGCGTCGGCCGGCTCGAACGTGGCCGTCCGGGGCCCGGCCGGGCTGTTGAGGCCGAGCGTCAGGGCCGTCCCCAGCGGCGGGGTGAAGGCCCGGTCCATGGAGGCGGCCAGATCCGGGCCGAGGACGTCCAGCCGGTTGGCGTAGCCGGTGTCGCCGCCGAAGACGCCGGTGAGGCTCTTGCCGCCCGGATAGAGGAGCAGGCAGGAAAAGGCGGTTTCGACCAGCGGCCCTTGCGCCAGGACACGGCAGAAGACCTCGTCCGGCTCGGCGCCGAAAAAGATCCGGCCCGGGCTCGCGGCATAGGGGCCGAGATCGAAGAGCATCCCGCCGCCGCACTCGGGCCGATGCCGGAAATTGCCGGCCGCAAGCGGCGGAAAGGAAAAGACGGCGGCAAGGCGCGTCGGCGCGGCCCCGGCGTCGGCAAAGGCCTTTCTCAGGCCCGAAAAGCGCGGATGGTCGGCCCAGACCGTGGCCTCGGCCAGGACGAGGCCCTTTTTCGCGGCCAGGTCGGCCGCTTTTTCGGCCGTTTCCAGATCCAGAAAGGCCGGCTTGTCCACCACCACGTGGTGGCCCGAATCCAGAGCGGCCAGGGTGAGGGCGGCGTGGCGGCTGTTTTCCGTGGTCACGTAAACCGCCTCGGCCGGACTCCCGGCCAGGGCCGCGGCCGGGTCGTCGAAAAAACGCAGGGGAAGGGCCGGCTCGGCCGGCGGCCGGCGGCCGGACCGCGAGGCCAGGTCCACGGCCGTGACGCCAAGGCCGGGCAGGATGGGCAGGACGCGGCGGAAAAAGATGTCCGAGCCGCCAAGGACGAGCAGCCTCATGAACCAGCCTCCGGCGCGCCGAGACAGGCGAGCAGGTTTCTGGCCTCGATGTTGACGTGGCCGTGGCGGGCCATGCGCCACAGTTGGCCAAGGGTCAGCCACAGGCAGTGGTCCGGGATGTCGAGGTCCTGGCCCTCGGGCAGCTCCACGATCATGTAGCGGTTGCGGAAGTGGTGGAACCGGCCGCCCTCTTCGGACTGGACCGCGTCGTAGCGCACGGTTCCCTCGCCCGGATCGAGGAAGCGTTCGAGGAACAGCGGGGCGCAGGACCGGCCGGCCCGGGCGGCCACTTCCGAGCAGGCGATGGTCGGGCCGATCTCCATGCCGTCGCGGTTGCCGGGTTCGAGGCTGCCCCGGGCCAGAAAGTGGAGCACCCCGTCCTGCCGCTGGCAGAGAAACCCGACCAGCCCCTGGCCCTGGTGGTGCAGGAGCGGCTGGGACCAGCGGGTGGCCTCCCGGGTGCGGGCCTCGACCGCCACGCCGATGACGGAAAAATAGAGCCCCGACTCGTGGCCGATGGCCTCGTCGGTCACCTGCCAGCCGCGCAGCCGGTCGAGCGGCAGGGGGGTCACGTCCATGCCGTACCGGGCCTTCCCTCCGGTCAGCCAGGCCATGATGGCGTCCATGGTGTGGCGCTCCCGGTCCGAGCGGCAATAGGACCGGAAGACCGCCCGGCAAAATTCCGGCAGCCCGTCCAGGAGCCCCTCGTCCGGCGGCTCGTCGGGATCGGCCAGGGGGATGAGCGAGACCACGGTGCGGGCGTCCATGTTGACGATGTCGTCGCGGCCGAGCAGGGCTTTTATCTGGCCCAAGGTCATCCAGCGGAAGTCCTCGTGCCCGGGCACGTCGTGGTCGACGACCACGACCATGTTGCGGTTTCGCTTGCGCAGAAACCGGGCCCCCTGCTCGGGCTGGAGCTGGTCGAGGAGGATGGTGGCCCGGCCGGGCTCGGTGAAGTATTCGAGGTAGCGCGGGGCCCTGCCGCCGTGGACCCGGGAGTAGTTGCTGCGGGTGGCCTGGACGGTCGGGGACAGCTGCAGGATGTTGACGTTTCCCGGCTCCATCTTGGCCTGCATGAGAAAATGGAGCGTGCCGCCGATCTCCCGGGCGAGCAGGCCCAGAATCCCGACCTCGGGCTGGTTGATGATGGGCTGGTCCCAGGACGGCACCGGCCCGAAATCCGTCTCCACCCGGATGCCCTCGATGGTGAAGAACTTGCCCGAGACGTGGCCGAGACGGAGCGGATCGGGCAGGAAGTCCCACTGGTCAAGGGCCGCAAACGGCACCCGCCGGACCTCGAACCGGTCCCGCCGGTCCTTGGCCGCAAACCAGGCCAACACCGTGTCCATATCCGGCAGGACGCCGGAGACGGTCCGGCAGGACCGCAAAAAGGCCCGGCGCGCGTCGCTGTCCCTCATTTCGCCGCCACCGCCGCCAGAAAGGCCTCCCGGGTCCGCAGGCTTTTGCCCTGGTCGTAGTGGGTGCTGGCCAGGACCAGACAGACGGCGTCCGGACTTATGTCGGTGATGTCGATGAAAATCATGGGCGGCAGATAGAGGCCCCGGGTCGGATCGTTAAGGACATGGGACACCGTGTCCCGGCCGTCGGTCAGGGTCAGGGTCAGGGAACCGGCCACGGCCAGGACCAGCTGCTCGGTGTCGCGGTGGGCGTGCCCGCCCCGGTCCACGGTCATGTGGTGCATGTAAAAGACCCGGGCCACGGCAAAGGGGATGTGCGTCCCGGCCTCGATCACGGACAGGGCCCCACGGTCGTCCCGGACGGTCGGCACGTCGATGGTGCGGACGCCGGCCAGGGGGCCGGAGTGCGGCCCCGTCATGGCCGGGGCTCCGGGCCCGGGCGGCCGTCGCCGCCGTGGATCTCGCGGACCACGTACTGGGGGGCCTTGTTGGCCTCCAGGAGCCCCCGGCCGACGTATTCGCCGAGAAGCCCGAGCATGACCAGCTGGATGCCCGAAAAGATGACCACCGTGACGTAAAGAGTGGTCCAGCCCGTGGGCACGGCCACGTCGAAGAGCTTCTCGAGGAGGCTCCAGATGCCCATGAGGAGGCCGAATCCGCCGATGGCCAGGCCGAGGACGGCGGAACACCGCAGCGGGGCCACGGAAAAATTGACGAACATGGTCAGCCACAGGCGCACCAGCTTCCAGAGCGTATAGCCGGACTGGCCGCACTCCCGGTCGCAGTGCTCGACCTCGACCTGGCCGATGTTGTCGGTCACCCGCAGGATGAGCCCGTCCACATAGGGCGAAGGGCCGGCGTATTCCGTGATCCGGTCGACCAGGAAGCGGCTCAGGCACTTGAAACTCGAAAGATACAGCTGGGGCGGCTTGCCAAGGAGCCAGGTGGCCACCTTGTCGTTGAACCGGCTGCCCCGGTTTCGCAGCCAGTCGTGGCGCTTTTCCCGGAAGGCGGCGTAGACCACGTCGTAGCCGCCGGCCACGGCCGTGGCCAAGAGCCGTGCCGCCTCGGACGGCGGGTTCTGGAAATCGTCGTCCATGATGACGACGTAGTCGCCCCCGGCCCGGCCAAGGCCGGCCATGACCGCGTTGTGCTCCCCGAAGTTGCGGGCCAGGCGCAGGTAGGTGACCCGGTCCGGAAACCGGTCGCAGCAGTCCCGGCAGGCCCGGTCGCTGCCGTCGCGGCTGCCGTCGTTGACCAGCACGATGTCGGTGTCGGCCACCGGCGGGGCAGCGAGAAGCGTGTCCACCAGCCGGCCGATGGTGGCTTCGGCGTTGTAGACCGGAATGACGATGGTCAGCGACGGCGTCGCAAGCTCTGGCTTCATGTCCTTGTACGGCTCGGTTGGGGGTGGGGCCGGCCCGGTCCGGCGGGACGCCGGGCCAGGGCGAAAATCGACAGGCCAAACGGCATGGGCAGGCCAAGGCCCACCATGAGGTCGTTCTCGAACGACCGGACCCGGGCCAGGGCCGTGTTGAGCAGCCCCGGCAGCGGGGACAGGTCGGACCGGGGAACCTCCCCGGGACGCTCGCGTTTGCGCCACAGCCGGACCAGGGCGGCGGCCGGAAAAAGAAGCGTGTTGGAATAGGTCAGAAGCTCGACGTCGAAACCCGCCCCGGCCAGCAGCCGGGCCACCTGGCCGCGCCGGTAGCGCCGGACCACGCCGACGGCCCGGTCGTGGTCGCTATAGAGCGACTGGAAGGCCACGAGGTTGAGGATGAGCCGCCCGCCCGGGACCAGCACCCGGCGGCAGTCGGCCAAAGCGGCCGGCACGGCCGAGGGCGGCAGGTTGGCCAGGACGTCGAGGGAAAGGATCACATCGAAGGCGGCCTCGCGCACGGGCAGGGCGGCCACCGAGGCCCGCACCAGCGGAAAGGGGCCCCGGCGTCCGGCCAGGGCCAGGGCCGTGGCCGACAGGTCGAGGCCGGTTGCGGCGTGGCCGTCCCGGGCCAGCAGTTCGAGGACCTTGCCCGAGCCGCACCCGGCGTCGAGGACCCTAAGCGGGCCGTCTTTTCCCTGGCGGCAGCGGTCCAGGGCCTTTCGCACCTGATCGTGCAGGCCCCGGTACCACCAGTGGCCTTCCTCGGCCCCGAACATGGTCGCGTATTCGGCTTCCAGCATGGCAGATATCCGTCTCCCGGCGGGTCGGCGGCGACGCGCGTCGGGGGAACGGGTTACGGTCTCCTTACGAGCTACCAGGGTCCTAGCGGTTTCCCGGGAAAAAATCTATTGCACAGACAGACGACGACACCCGGCCGAGGCTGCCATGATCCCACCGCGTCCCCTGCGCCCCCTTTTTTCCGTGGTAACGCCCGTGCTCGGCGAGGCCGGACGGATAAACGACCTGGTGGACCACATCCGCATGTCGGGCTACGGCCTGGCCCTGGAAATCATCGTGGTGGACGGCGATCCGGCCTCTTCGACCCTGGCCGCCCTGTCCCGGGAGGGGGTCCTCGGGCTGACCGCCCCCCGGGGCCGGGCCAGCCAGCTCAATGCCGGCGCGGCCGCCGCCCGGGGCGAAAACCTGCTTTTTCTCCATGCCGACACCAGGCTTCCGGCCGGAGCCTTCCAGGCGGCGGCCGCCGCCCTTGACGGGCCGGCCGACGCCGGGGCCTTTTCCCTGGCCATCCGCTCGAAAAATCCGCTGCTCGCCTGCATCGCGGCCGGGGCCACCCTGCGCTCGCGGCTTTTTTCCCTGCCCTACGGCGATCAGGCCCAGTTCGTGCGGCGCGACCTTTTTAACGCCATGGGCGGTTTCCCGGCCATCCCCCTCATGGAGGACGTGGCCCTCATGCGGACCATCGTCCGGGCCGGGGGCCGGGTCGTCATCCTGCCTCTGCGGGCCACCACTTCGGCCAGGCGGTGGCGGGCCGAAGGCATCCTGAAGACCACGGCCAGGAACCTCGCGCTCATCACCCTTTACAGCCTTGGCGTGGCGCCCGCCCGGCTGGCCCGGCTCTACCCGGCCATGCCGGACCTGGCCCGCCGGGGCCGGGGCTAAGGCGCCCTCCTCCCTTTCCCGCATGGACGTCCGGCTGCTCGTGTGCCTCAAGGCCCCCCTGCCCGGGCTGGTCAAGACCCGGCTGGCCGCCGGCATCGGCCCGGAAGCGGCCCTTGGCGCCTACCGGGCCATGGTGGCCGACGTCCTGGCCGCGGCCGACGCCTCGGGCCTGCCGACGACCCTCCACTTCGCCCCGACGGATGCCCTCCCGGCCGTGCGCGACCTGTGCGGCCGGGATCGAACGTACCGGCCCCAGGCGGCCGGCGACCTCGGGGCGCGCATGGCCGGGGCCCTGGCCGACGCCTTTGCGGCCGGGGCCGGGGCGGCGCTCCTGGTCGGCGGCGACCTGCCGCTCTTGACGGGCAGTCTCCTGGCCCGGGCGGCCGGGCTCCTCGCCACGGCCGACGCGGTCCTCGGCCCGGCCACCGACGGCGGCTACTACGCCATCGGCTTCACCCGGGCCGGCTTTTGCCGGGAGGCCTTTGCCGACATGCCCTGGAGCACCCCGGCCGTGGCCGGGCGGACGCTGGCCGTCCTTGGCCGGACCGGCCGGCGGGTGGCCCTTTTGCCCGCGCTTCCGGACTGCGACACCCCGGCCGACCTGGCCGCCCTGTCCCGGCCGCCCTGGCGGGAGCTGCTTGCCGGCACGGCCTTTGGCGCTTTTCTGGCGGCCCTGCCCCGCGATTCGTTTGACCACAACCCGGCCTATCGTTTATCCATGCCATAAACGGCCGGGGGCATGGCCTGCCCTTGTGGACGGCCTGGCGCGGAAAAACGGCCCGCCCGGCATTTTTGGATGGCCCGGCCCTGTACGGCAGCCCGGACAGGACGTACTGGTCGGCTGGCGCTTGGCCGCGCCGGACAGGGAGACGAGAGGCCGGCACGCGGGGAGGCGGTGCGCGTTTGGGGGAAAAAAGCGGAGAACTCGACGCCAGGACCCTTGTGTCCTGTTTTTTGCGTTGCTACCTGATCGGGGCCGCCTACAACACCCGTGGGCTGCAGCACGTCGGCCTGGCCTATGCCATGGAGCCGGGGCTCACCGTCCTCTATCCCGATCCGGACCTGCGAAGCCGCATCTTTGACCGCTACTTGAACCTCTACAACACCCATTTTTTCTGGACACCGCTTCTGGTCGGCCTCTTTTTGTCCCTGGAGGTCAAGATCGCCCGGGGGGTGGTGCCGTCGGAGATGCTCGACAGCGTCAAGACCACCACGGCGTTTACCCTGTCGGCCATCGGCGACACGTTTTTTTCCGCCAGCATCATGGGCCTGTGGGGGCTTTCCGCCGCCTGCCTGGTGGCCTGGGGCCATTACGGCCTGCTGGCGGCCCTGACGGCCGCCCTGTTCCTGGCGGCCCAGGTTTTCAAGGCCATGACCTTCCGGGCCGGCTACCGGGAAGGTTTCCATGTGCTCAGGAGGCTCAAGCGCTGGGATCTGGTCAACCTCGGCCGCAAGGTCAAGGTGGCCAATGCCGCGCTTTTGACCGTGTTCTGGATTCTCGCCCATCCCCGGGCCGGGACGCCCTCCCTGGCCGACGCGGCCCTGGTGGTCGTGCTGGCGGCCTGGGCCGCGACCCGACCGTCGGTGTCGCGGGAATTGGCGCTCTTGGCCCTGGCCGCCGGCTGGGTGCTCGTGCGCTCCATGTGGCCGGCCTGAGCCCCCGGCGAAACGCCCCGGCCAAAAACCGGGCCAACCCCCGCCAACGCGGTGGACAATGACCAACCAAACCTCATACGCCGAGTCCCAGGCCCAAAACGACATCCTGCCCCGGGACGGCGGCTTTTCCCTGCGCGTCCGGGTCTTAAACGACCAGGGCCTCCACGCCCGGCCGGCCGCCCGCCTGGCCCAGGAAGCCCAGAAGTTCCCTTGCGACATACGCCTCGTGCACGGCGACGAGGCCGTGGACGCGAAAAGCATCCTCGACATCCTGACCCTGGCCGCCGGCCACGGCAGCGAGCTGGAACTGCGGGCCAACGGCCCCGAGGCCGAGGACGCCCTGACCCATCTGGGGGCCCTCATCCGCAACCGATTCAAGTAGGCCGCCCCGGCATGACACCGCAAGAACCCACCGGGCGCGCGCCCGACATCCCTCCCCAGGCACGGCGCGCCCCAAGGACAACCCCGGACATGGCAACCCTCAAAGGCATTCCGGTCTCGGCCGGCATCTCCATCGGACGGGCGTTTTTCCTGAACCGTTCGGGCGTCGGGCCCCTGCCCCGCCAGACCCTGGCCGAGTCCCTGACCGAGGCCGAGACCGTCCGCCTGGACAAGGCCTTCGAGCAGTTCGGCCTGGAGATCGACCAGGCCCGGGAGCGGATTCCGGCGGAGCTCAAGGAACACGGGCTCATCCTCGACTCCCATCTCATGATCTTGAAAGACCCCAAGCTCGCGGGCGCGGCCAAGAAATACATCCGCAGCCTGCGCATCAACGCCGAATGGGCCCTGGACAAGGCCGTGGACGACCTGGAAAAGGCTTTCGCGGCCCTGGACGACCCCTATTTCCGCGACCGCATCCAGGACGTGCGCACCGTGGCCGGCCGGGTCCAGGCCCGGCTCACCGGCCAGGCCAGCGAAATGAAGGCCATCGAGAACCGGGTGGTCCTCATGGCCCACGACATCTCCCCGGCCGACACGGCCACGCTCCAGACCGACAAGATCATGGCCCTGGTCACGGTCCAGGGCGGCAAGACCTCCCACACCGGCATCCTGGCCCGGACGCTCGGCATCCCGGCCGTGGTCGGGGTGACCGAGCTCGAACGCGAGGTCCGCGACGGCGACCTGGTGGTGGTCGACGGGCTGCGCGGGGTGGTGGTCCTGTCTCCCGGCGAGGCGGAGCTCGAGCGGCTCTCCGACCTCAAGTACCAGTTCGAGGCCTACCAGGCCGGCATCATGCGCGGCTGCCACCTGCCGGGCGAGACCATCGACGGCTACCGGGTCAAGGTCAAAGCCAACATCGAGATGCTCGAGGAAGTGCCGACCGTGGTCAACAACGGCGGCGAAGGCATCGGCCTCTACCGGACCGAGTATTCCTACATGAACCGGTCGAAGCTGCCGACAGAAGAAGAATTATACCAGGAATACCTGGATCTTGCCACCATCATGTCGCCCCGGCGCGTCACCCTTCGCACCCTGGACGCCGGGGCGGACAAGTTCGTCTCCACCCTTGGCGCCCTGGACGAGCGCAACCCGGCCCTCGGGCTTCGGGCCATTCGCCTGTGCATGCGCCACCGCGACATCTTCAAGACCCAGCTGCGGGCCATCCTCAGGGCATCGCTCGCCGGCAACGTCTCGGTCATGTTCCCCATGATTTCGGGCCTGCGCGAAATCCGCCAGGCCAAGGCCATGCTGGCCGAGGCCAAGGCCGAGCTGCGCCAGGAAGGCAGCCGGTTCGAGGCCGACATGCCGGTCGGCATCATGATGGAGCTGCCCTCGGCTGTGATGATCGCCGAGATCCTGGCCCGGGAAGTGGATTTTTTCAGCATCGGCACCAACGACCTCATCCAGTATTCGCTCGGCATCGACCGGACCAACCGTTACGTCTCCCACATGTACCAGCCGCTGCATCCGGCCGTGGTCAGGAGCATCAAGCACGTGGTCGACGCGGCCCACCAGGCCGGCATCGAAGTGAGCCTTTGCGGCGAGATGGCCTCCGATCCCTTTTGCGTCCCCATCCTCATGGGCATGCAGATCGACTGCATAAGCCTCACCCCCCAGGCCATCCCCGGCATCAAGCGCATCATCCGGCAGGCCACCATGGACGATTGCAAAAAACTGCTTAAATTGGTGCTGGAAAGCCCCTCGGTCAGCCGGACCAACGCCCTTGTCCAGGAAACGATCTTCCGCCAGTTCCCGGACGAGTTGATGTTTTATTCCTCGCTCCTGGACCGCGAGGACGGGCCGGCCCACTAGCGCCGGGACGTGCCCCGTTTTTCACTGGCAGGACGCGGGGAAAACACGTATCAGTCGAATCCTCGCAGCCAAAAGGACGCCATGTCAGCCAAAGAATCCGGCGAGAAACTGATCGCCCAGAACAAAAAAGCCAGGCACCTCTACGAATTCATTGATAAATACGAAGCCGGCCTGGTGCTTGTCGGCACCGAGGTCAAATCCTTGCGGGCCGGCCACATCAGCTTCAAGGACGGCTACGTGAAGTTCACCGCCACCGAGGCCTTTCTCGTCGGCGTCCACATCGCGCCCTACGAAAACGCCGGCCAGGACGGCCACGACCCGGAACGGCCGCGGAAACTTCTCCTGCACGCCGCGGAAATAAACACCCTGCGCGCCAAGGTGGAGCAGAAAGGCCTCACCGTCGCGCCGGTGCGGGTGTATTTCAAAAACGGCAAGGTCAAGGTGGAGATCGCCCTTTGCCGGGGCAAGAAGACCTTCGACCGCCGCGACGACCTGAAAAACCGGGACCTGGCCCGGGACGCGGCCAGGGAGCTGGCCAGGCACTAGTCCGGCCGCCGGTCGCCGCGCGCCGCGCCCCGGGTGGCCGGACGGCCGCCTCCGCGGTCGATGCGGCAAACGGCGCATCGGGCCGGGGCAACGGCAGCCCGGCCGCGGGCGCCACGAGGAGTCGTTCCATGGTTTTGCACCGACACGCCCTGCTTTTTGCGCTGCTCCTGTGCCTTTTGGCCCCTGCCCCGGCCCGGGCCGGCCAGGCCACCGAGGCCGACGAGCGCGTGGACGCCTTTCTGGACGAGACGGCCGGCCTCTTCGGTCCGACCGAGGCCGACGTGGTGCAACGCCTCGGCCCTCCCCGAGACCGCCAGGCCATGCCCTTCACCAGCCCCCACGACGACGCGCCCTACGAGATCATCACCCTCGCCTACGACGGCCTGTCCGTGTCGCTTTACAGCATGGAAGGCGGCGCCCGGCAGTTCTTCCACCAGATCCGCGTCACGGCGGGTCCGGCCTGCTTCGCCCGCAAGATCTGCCTGGGCACGCCCCGGGAACGCCTGACCGCCGCCCTGGGCGCCCCCGAGGACGTGGAGGACAACGTCTGGCGCTATTCCGACATGAGCGGCTTCAACGAACTGTCCTTCACCATCAACGACAAGGGCGCCATCGACTCCATGACCTGGACGGCCGAGGCGGATTGAGGCGGATGACCGGCTCCCCCCCCCTTTCCCCGGCCGCCCGCCGCTTCCTGGCCCAGTGCTTCCCCGGCGACGCGGCCGTCACCTCGCCCGAGGAGACCCTCGTCTACGGCACCGACGCCTCGCGCCGGTTCGCTCCGGCCTCGGCCGTGGTCCGTCCCGAAACCCTCGAACAGGTCCGGGAACTGCTGGCCTTCGCCCAGGCCGAGCGCATCCCCATCCTGCCGCGCGGCCGGGCCACCAACACCGTGGGCGACTGCGTGCCGGTCACCGGCGGCATCGTGGTCTCGACCGCGCGTTTAAACCGCATCCTTGAGATCGACGCCCGGGACTTCGTGGCCGTGGTCGAACCCGGCGTGGTCACCGGCGACCTCCAGGCCGCCCTGGCCAAGGAACGGCTTTTCTACGCCCCGGACCCGGCCAGCGTGAAGTTTTCCACCCTCGGCGGCAACGCCGCCACCTGCGCCGGCGGCATGCGGGCCGTCAAGTACGGCGTCACCCGCGACCACATCCTCGGCATAGAGGCCGTGCTGCCGGGCGGCGACCTCCTGGTGGCCGGCGGCCGGACCCACAAGAACGTGGTCGGCCTGGACCTGACCCGGCTGCTGGTCGGCTCGGAAGGGACGCTCGCGTTTTTCACGAAACTGACGGTCAAGCTCCTGCCCCTGCCCGTGGCCACGGCCACCCTGGCCGTGGCCTATCCGACCGTGGACGCGGCCCTTTCCGCCGCCGACGATGTCTTTCGGGCCGGCATCCTGCCCGTGGCCCTGGAGCTGCTCGGCCGGGAGGCCATGCAGGCGGTGGCCGCCATCGCCGCCGTGCCCTGGCCGGACGCGGCCGGGGCCGCGCTGTTCATCCGGGTCGACGGTTCCCCCGAGGCCGTGGCCGCGGACCTGCGCCTGCTCACCGCGGCCACGGCCCCGGCCGGCCCGGTCTGGAGCCAGGCCGCGGCCACGCCCGAGGCCGAGGAGCCGCTCTGGGAACTGCGCCGCCTGCTCAATCCCGCGTCCTTCAAGGCCGCGCCGGACAAGATCAGCGACGACGTGACCGTGCCGCGCGGCAGGCTTCGCGAGGCCGCCGCCGGCATCGCGGCCATCGGCCGGGAACAGCGCGTGCGCATCCTGGTCTTCGGCCACATCGGCGACGGCAACCTCCACGTCAACATCATGCACGACGCGGCCGTGGCCGACGAACGCGACCGGGCGCTCACCGCCCGCGAACGGGTCCTCATGCTGTGCCTGGGGCTTCGGGGCACCCTGTCCGGCGAACACGGGGTCGGGCTCTCCAAGCTCCCCTTCCTCGACCGCCAGCTCGACGCCACCCACCGGACGATCCTTAGCCGGATCAAGGCCGTGTTCGACCCGGCCGGCATCATGAATCCCGAGAAGGCCTATTAGACGTGCCAAGCGAACTCGCCCCCGTCCACTGCCTGCACGGCCAGGGCCGCCGGCCGGAATGCATCCTGTGCGGCCGCTGCTTGTCCGCCTGCCCCCTTTTCGCGGCCACCGGCCGCGAGGAGCTGTCCCCGCGCGCCAAATTCTTCCTGGCCCGGGCCGTGGCCGAAGGCCGGGCCGATTTGTCCAAAAAGGCGGCCGACCTCCTGGCCACGGTCTGCCTGTCCTGCGGCAAGTGCGAAAACGCCTGTCCGCTCGGGCTTTGCGGCCCGGATCTGGTGGCCGAGCTGCGGGCCGCGCATCCGGGGTTCGCCGGATTTCTGTGGAAGCTGTGGATCGAGCAGGCCGGGCTCATGTGGCCGGTGGCCCGTTCGCTCTCGCGCCTCCTGCCCGGCAACATCCCCATCGAAGCCGTGGCCCAGGCCAAAAGCGCCATCGAGGCCATGGGCTCGGGCCGGGCCCCCAGGCCGTGGCTCTTTCCCCGGTCCTTCGACCAGGGCCATGCCGGGAAAAAGGCCGTCATTTTCGCCGGCTGCGTGGCCGAGCACGCCAACCCGCGCTGGAAGGACGCCGCCCGGCGCCTTTTGGCCGGCCTTGGCGTCACGGTGCTCCCGGACCCGGGGTTCACCTGCTGCGGCTGCACGCTCGGCCACGCCGGAGCCCCGGACGCCCAGGCCGCCATGCAGCAGCACAACATCGAGGCCTGGCGCAAGGCCGGCCGGCCGCTGATGGTCGTTTTCTGCGCCACCTGCCGTTGCGGCCTGCGGGCCTATGCCCGCAAGGACCTGGGCCTTTCCATGGACGAGCTTGGCCTCTGGCGCGAAAATCTCGTGTCCCTGGCCGAACTCATGGGCGACACCGATTTCACGGTGGGCGAGGCCGCGCCCCCGGCCGTGCGCTACCACCGCCCCTGCCACGGGGCCGGCGGCAACCAGGACTTGGCCTTTTTGCGCCGGGCCATGGGCGAGCGGCTGGTCTTTCGCGAAAGCGAGACCCCGTGCTGCGGCTTCGGGGGCCTGACCAAGCTCACCTCGCCGGAACTCTCCGAAAAGGTGGCCGCCCACGCCCTGGCCATCTACCAGCCCAAGCCCGGCGAGCAGATCGTCACCGGCTGCGCCGGCTGCGTGACGCAACTGCGAAGCGCCGCCCCGGGCGACGTCGCCGTCGGCCACTGGCTGGAACTTGTGGGCTGACGCCGCCGGCCGGCCATGGTATGCAGGCCCCGGGGCGCGGACGCGCCTTCGCCTGCGCCAGACGCACGTTTCCCCGCCTGTTGCGGCTCTCCCGGCCCCGTCCGCACCATGCGCCCCAACGTCGAACCCTCCGACGCCCGCCGACCGGGCACCGGAACACGGGCCGCGGCAAAATACCCGTCTGACCACACTATCCGCCGCATCGCCCCATAGATCAGAGAAGGAGCTCCCTGTATGTTGAAAGCCATTGCCCGAAAGATCGTCGGGTCGCGAAACGAACGCTATCTGAAAAGCCTGCGCCCCCTCGTCGAAGCCATAAACGCCTTCGAGCCCCAGGTGCAGGCCCTGTCCGACGACGCCATGCGCGCCCGGATCGTGGAGTTGCGCCAGGAGGTGGCGGCCGGGAAAGCCCTGGACGACATCCTGCCCGAGACCTTCGCCCTGGTGCGTGAGGGCTCGGTCCGGTCGCTCGGCATGCGCCACTTCGACGTGCAGCTGATCGGCGGCATAACCCTGCACCAGGGCAAGATCGCGGAGATGAAGACCGGTGAAGGCAAGACGCTCGTCGCCACCCTGCCCATCGTATTAAACGCCCTGTCCGCCAAGGGCGTGCACCTGATCACCGTCAACGACTACCTGGCCAAGCGCGACGCCGCCTGGATGGGCAAGCTCTACAATTTCCTCGGCCTTTCCGTCGGCGTCATCGTCCATGGCCTCGACGACGCCGAGCGGCAGGCCAACTACCGGGCCGACATCACCTACGGCACCAACAACGAGTTCGGCTTCGACTACCTGCGCGACAACATGAAGTTCTACAAGGAACAGCTCGTGCAGCGGGAACTCAACTTCTCCATCGTCGACGAAGTGGACTCCATCCTCATCGACGAGGCCAGGACGCCGCTGATCATCTCCGGCCAGGCCGAGGATTCCTCCACGCTCTACGCCCGGATCGACGCCTTCATTCCGCTTCTGCGCAAGGAAAAAGACTTCACCATCGACGAAAAGGCCCGGACCGTGCTTTTGACCGAAGACGGCGTGGCCCGCATGGAAGATGTCTTAAAGATCGACAACCTCTACGACGCGGCCAACATCACCTTCCAGCACCACGTGCTCCAGGCCTTGAAAGCCCACCATATCTTCCAGCGCGACGTGGACTACGTGGTCAAAGACGGGCAGGTGCTCATCGTCGACGAATTCACCGGCCGGCTCATGCCCGGCCGCCGCTACTCCGACGGCCTGCACCAGGCCCTCGAAGCCAAGGAGCACGTGGAGGTCGAGGCCGAAAACCAGACGCTGGCCACCATCACCTTCCAGAACTATTTCCGGATGTACAAAAAGCTCGCCGGCATGACCGGCACGGCCGACACCGAGGCCGTGGAATTCCGGGAAATCTACGACCTGGAGGTCATCTCCATCCCCACCCACCGGGCCATGGTCCGCAAGGACTTCCCGGACCTGGTCTACAAGACCCAGCGGGAGAAGTTCGAGGCCATCGCCCACGACGTGAAGGAGCTTCACGAAAAAGGCCAGCCGGTCCTGGTCGGCACGGTCTCCATCGAGAAGTCGGAACTCCTGTCCGGCCTGCTGCAAAAAACCGGCGTGCCCCACGACGTCCTAAATGCCAAGAACCACGAGAAAGAGGCCGAGATCGTGGCCCAGGCCGGCCACTCCGGCCGGGTGACCATCGCCACCAACATGGCCGGCCGCGGCACGGACATCGTGCTCGGGCCGGGCGTGACCGATCTCGGGGGCCTGCACATCCTCGGCACCGAGCGCCACGAGTCCAGGCGCATCGACAACCAGCTGCGCGGCCGTTCCGGCCGCCAGGGCGACCCCGGCTCCTCGCGCTTCTACCTGGCCCTCGACGACGACCTGATGCGCCTTTTCGGCTCGGATCGCCTCAAGGGCCTCATGGACAAGCTCGGCATGGAAGACGGCGAGCCCATCGAGAACCGCATGGTCTCCCGGGCCATCGAGAACGCCCAGAAACGGGTCGAGGCCCACAACTTCGAAATCAGAAAGCAGCTCCTCGAATACGACAACGTCATGAACCAGCAGCGCGAGGTCATCTACTCCCGCCGCCGCCAGCTCATGGAGACGTCCACCCCCGAGACGTTCGCCTTGGACTATATCGAGGACATCGTGGACGAGATCTTTGTCCCGCTCGAAGCGGCCAAGGGCGCCCCGGACGCCGAGAGCCTGGAGGTGGCCCGGACCCAGATCGAGGACCTCCTGGACCTGAAGATCGACCTGGCCACCGGCGACGCGGCCGAGAAGCAGGCCGTCCTCGACGCGGCCAAAAGCCGCCAGCAGAACCTGTCGGACATCGCCGGCGACCACTACAAGGAAATCGCCCGCTATTTTCTCCTGGACACCCTGGACCGGCACTGGAAGGAGCACCTCCTGTCCATGGACCACCTGCGCGACGGCATCGGCCTGCGCGGCTACGGCCAGAAGGACCCCAAGCAGGAATACAAGCGCGAGGGCTTCGAGCTCTTCCAGCAGCTCATCTACAGCATGCGCGACGCGGCCATCCGGGCCCTGTCCCGGGTGCAGATCCGAAGCGAGGTCAAGGAACAGGAGTTCCAGCACAAGGACGAGACGGCCAACCTCAAGTATTCCGCGGCTGAGCCAGCCGAGGAAGGCAAGCCGGAGCCCAAGCGGCGCCACGAGCCCAAGGTCGGCCGCAACGATCCCTGCCCCTGCGGCAGCGGCAAGAAGTACAAGAAATGCTGCGGCGCGAAATGACAAAGATGCCTCCGGCGGCCGGGGGGGATCATCCCCCCCGGACCCCCTGGACGGGGGCGAGCGGCGGGCCGCCGGCTCCCCTTGCCCGTGGGGCCGGTTTTTTTTACACCTAGGGGCAGGCGCCCGTCGGGCGCGTTCACCAGACACTATTCGCCAGGAGGCCCCGGCCCCCTGGCGGTGAGCACGGGCGGCCCGTTCGCGCGCCCACGCGGTGGGTCATGTTCGTCATCATCGGCATCGTGGTGGTCCTTGGCTCCGTCTTCGGCGGGTTTCTCCTCGAAGGCGGCCATATGGCCGTGCTTTTTCAGCCCATCGAACTCCTCATCATCGGGGGAGCCGCCCTTGGCTCCTTTTTCATTTCCGCGCCCAAATCCATCGCCCTTGGCACCTTCAAGCACGTTTTGCACGTCTTCAAAGGGAAGGAGCCGGCCGCCGCCGACTACCAGGACCTGCTGACGCTGCTCTTCGAACTCATCAACATCGCCCGCCGCGACGGCATCGTGGCCCTCGAGCCCCACGTGTCCAAGCCCGAGCAGTCGGCCACCATCAACCGCTATCCCAACATCGCCAAGAACAGGCAGCTGGCCTATTTCATCTGCGACAACATCAAGGCGCTTCTCTCCGAAGGCATCGACGCCCACCGCTACGACGACCTCATGCGCACCGACATCGCAACGCTCCACCACCACGCCATGATCGCCCCCGGCGCCGTGACCAAGGTGGCCGACGCCCTGCCCGGCCTTGGCATCGTGGCCGCGGTCCTCGGCATCGTGCTGACCATGGGCAAAATCAACGAGCCGCCGGAAGTCCTCGGCCACAGCATCGGCGCGGCCCTGGTCGGCACCTTTCTCGGCATTCTCTTAAGCTACGGCTTCGTCGGCCCCATGGCCAGCAACCTGGAATACCAGGCCAAGGCCCAGCAGCACATGCTGCATGTGGCCAAGGAAGTCCTGGCCGCCTTCAACTCCGGGTTTTCCCCCATGCTTTCGGTGGAAATGGGCCGCCGGGCCATCCCGGACGACGTGCGGCCGACCATGGAAGACATGGAAGGAGCCCTGCGTGGCAAAAAATAGCGACGGCAAGACGGTCGTCATCTACCGCGAATCCGACGAGGGACACGGCGGCCACCACGGCGGCTCGTGGAAGGTGGCCTACGCCGACTTCGTCACGGCCATGATGGCCTTTTTCCTGCTCCTGTGGCTGGTGGTGTCGCTCAAGCCCCAGCGCAAGCAGGAGCTGTCCCTGGTCTTCCAGGACAAGAACGTGCCGAGCAAGGAAAAGGTCCAGAACCTGGAAAAGGTGCCGACCTTCATCAGCCCCGACGCCATCAAGGGCAGCCCGGAATTCAAGCTGTCCCAGGAAAACAAGCTCAAGTACGAAATCGCCCTGCTGATAAAGGAGCTCATCAGCTCCGATCTGAGCGTCAAGAACAACTCCGGGGTGAGCAACGACTCCTCCGGCGTGCTCATGCAGGTCAACAACTCGGTGATGTTTCGGACCGGCTCGGCCGAACTGACCCCGGCCGCGGCCAAGGTCCTCGACGGCGTGGCCAGGATCCTGCAAGACTTCAAGATCAACCTGACCGTGCGCGGCCATGCCGACGACGAGGAGAAAGGCGGCCCCTACCCGTCCAAATGGGAGCTCTCGGCCGCCCGGGCCGCGGCCGCCACCCGGTACCTGGCCGAAAAGACCGGCATTCCGACCACGCGGCTTCGGGCCGTGGGCCTGGCCGACAGCCAGCCGCTGGTGCCGCCGACCTCGGCCGAGAACAAGGCCCGCAACCGGCGCATCGAATTCTTCTACACCAGTCCCGACATGCGCCCGGCCGAGCGGTCCCAGGACGGGCCGTAGGCCGGGGCAGGAGCTGGGACAGGAGCCGGGGAGAGCTGGGGGAGGAGAAATGCCTCCGGCGGCCAAAGGGCTTGGCCCTTTGGAATCCCTGGCCGGGTGCGGCGGATAGGGCCTGGGTCCCCCTGCCGTCCCGGGTGCCCGGCTTCCCGGCGACGTTGCGATGCGCCCCGGGCCGGGCAGCGCCCCACGCAAAAACGACAAGGCCGGGAGGTGTTCGTCTCCCGGCCTTTGTCGTGTCCCGCCCGCGTATCCGATATTTCGGCGCGGGCGGGGCTTTCTCCCGTGACGCGGGAAAACGCGCTGCGTCCCCGGCGGGCTCGGACCTAGGGCCCGATGTAGATGCCCGGGGCCGGAATGTAGACGTTGATCCCCGGCGGCGGCGGCACGGGCCGGCAGGCTCCGGCGCGCCACAGGGTGCCCGGCGGGCACGGACGCGGATAATAGTAGGCCGGCGGCGGGGGCGGCGGAGGCGGCGCGTACCCGTAGGGCATGCAGCCGCGCGGGCCGTCCCAGAAATAGCCCGGCGGACACGGCGGCCGGGCCTCGGCGTCGCCGGCCACCACGGCCACGGCCGCGAACACGAAGCCGGCCAGAAGGAACAGACAGAGCAATTTTCTCATTTTGCCTCCTCGCTTGGGCGAACGCCCGGCAGAATGCGCAATTTCTCCATTGCATCCTTGGCACAACCCCGGCCCCTTGGCAAGACGCCGCCCGTCACGGCTGTCCGCCGCCGAGGCTGATCTGGCGGACGATGGCCGCCACCCGCTCCTGGAGCTGGCCAAAGGCCTCCCGGTTCTTGCCGCCGCCCGACCGGACATAGGCGGCCAGCGCCTCGATGGCTTGCCGTTCGATCTCGTAGAACCCGATCAAAAGGGCCAGATCCGTTTTCTCCTGGTCGGAAAGCTCGCCCATGAGCCGGCCCCGGAAGGCGGCCAGGACCAGATCGGCATAGCGGGCCGCGTCGCCGAGGCTGGCCAGGGCCTGGTCCTTGGGCAAAAGCTTGTTCTCATAGCGGACGAAAATCCCGTCCAGGCTCTCGTGGCCAAGAACCAGACCCTGGCCGGCCAACATGCCGATGGCCTGGAGAAACACGTCCCGCCCGGCCTCGCGGCCCGGTTCGCGGCCCGGCTCCCGGGCAGCGAGGCCGGGCTGGGTACGGGGCGGCTGGGTCCCCAGCCGGGGCGGCGGCGCCGGAATCCGGCCCTGGGCCGCGCCCGGCACCGGCGGGCCAAGGAGGAGCAGGACCCCAAGGAGCAGGCAGGCAAGCCTTCCAACCGTCATGCAACGTCTCCCCATGGTTTTTTCGCCCTTCTACCCGCCCCGCCCGGAAAGGAAAAGCCGGCCAGTTCCGCGCCCCTCTCTCCGGGCCTGGACAAGAAGGAAAAAATGCATTCCCCCGTTGGGGTGGGTCCGGGAGGGGATCATCCCCTCCCGGCCGCCGGAGGCATCCCTCCTCTCCCTTCCCCTCCCAACCCCTCCCTCTCCTCCTGCGCCAACACACTCCGGACCGCTTCCACAAAGACGGCCCCGGCCCGGGTCAGGGGCCGGCCGGCCTGCCGCACCAGCATGACCGGCGCGTCGAGGGGTCTTCCGGCCCAGGGCAGGACGGCGAGAAGGCCCGCCTCCCGCTCACGGCGGACAGCCCGCCGGGGGGCCAGGGCCAGGCCCTGGCCGGCGGCCACGCACCGGATGACGATGGCCAGGCTCGTGCATTCGGTGAGGACGGCCGGGCCGGCGCCGGCCAGGGCCAGGGCGTTTTCCACCCGCCGCCGGGCGCTCCAGATCTGCGGCGTGACGAAGAGCTCCCGGCCGTCCAGGTCTTCGGGCCGGGCGGCCGCCCGGCCGGCCAGGTCGGAGCCGGGCGGGGCGATGACCACCAGCTCCTCCCGATGGATCTCGGTCACGAGGATACCCTCGGCCGCAAACGGCTCGCCAAGGACGAGGCCGAGATCCACGGCCCCCTGGCGGAGGTCCCGGGCCAGCCCCTGGCGGGAATGGGTGGCCAGGAGGAGCCGGGTGTGGGGAAAGCGGTCCCGGAACCGGGGCAGGACGGCCGGCACCAGGTCGAGGCCCAGGCTTTCGGACAGGCGCACGGCCAGTTCCGGACAGGCGTCGTCCTCGCCGCCAAGACCCAGCCGGATCTCGGCCTCGAGGTCCAGGAGCCGCCGGGCGTGGCCGACCAGCCGCCGGCCGTGCTCGGTCAGGATCGTTCCCGCCCCGGCCCGTTCGAAGAGCCTGACGCCGAGCGTCTCCTCCAGGCTGCGGATCTGGGTGGTCACGGTGGAGGGGGCCATGGCCAAGTCCTCGGCCGCCTGCCGGAAGGACGGGCCGGCGGCCGCGGCCAGAAACGTCCGCAACTGCCAGGGGTCGAGCATGTTCATCTTTTTCGAACGCCCCCTTTGGATCAAATCGTTTGCCCAGGCAATGAACAGTCTTTATGACTTTTGCATCTGTTTTGTAAATTCGAAGAAGGGGTCGGTCCGGGACCGGTCCCGACGCCTGGCCCCGAGCCCGGCCCGGAGTCGGAATGGACGCTTCGCTTCTCCTCGCCTTGACGGCCGCCGGCTTCGGCGCCGGCTTCACCCAGGGATTGGCCGGGTTCGGCTCGACGCTGGTCGCCCTGCCCTGTCTGATCCTGGTCATGGACCTGCGCCAGGCCACGCCCGTGGCCTGCATCCTGGCCATTGTCCTCAACGCCGTGCTGGCCTGCCGGCTGCGCGGCCACGTGCGGACCCGGGCCCTGGGGCTCCTCCTGGCGGCCTCCCTGCCGGGCATGGCCGTGGGGGCCTACGGCCTGCGGTCCCTGCCCGAAGCCTGGCTCAAGGGCCTCTTGGCCATGACCATCCTGGGCTATGTGGCCTGGTTCCTCCGCCGGTCCGGGCCGGCCCGGCGGGCGGACTGGAAGTTCGGCGTGGCGGCCGGGTTCCTGGCCGGAAGCCTCGGCGCGGCCATCGGCGTCAACGGCCCGCCGGTGGTGGCCTGGGTGTCGCGCCTCGGGATCGACCGCAACGCGGTGCGGGGGACCCAGACCGCCTATTTCTTCCTGGCCGGGATCGGGGTGGTGGCCTCGCAAGCCGCGGCCGGGCTGGTGACGGGGCAGGTGCTGGCCCGGACGGCCGTGGCCGTGCCGGCGCTCCTGGTCGGGCTCGCGGCCGGCATGGCCGGGTGCGGCCGCATCAGCGAGGCAGCGTTCGGCCGGGTGGTCCTCGTGGTCCTGGTGCTCACGGCCGCAAGCCTCCTGGCCCAGGTCGCGGCCGGCTGACCCCGGCCTTGGCTTGGCCCGGCAAAACAGGTAGGACAGGGGGCCAAGGAGGAGCCATGGCCACCCTGCCGATGCCAGATCCCGACAGCCTGCCGCCCGACGCCTCCGACTTTCGTGACGTGCCCCTTCCCGAAGGAACGCCGCCTCCCTTTTAACCCGAGGCCCCCTGCCACGCCGGCTTCCGCCGGCCCGGGCACGGTTGGCACCTCCACACCACCACCCATGTTTGTCAGCACCAATCCGGCCACGGGCCAGTCTTTCGCCCGCTATGCCGCCCACGACGCCCCGGCCGCGACGCGCCTCCTCGACGGCTGCGGCCGGGCCTTCGGCCGGTGGCGGGACACACCCCTGGCCGCGCGTCTGGACATCCTCCTCCGCCTGGCCGGGCTTTTCGAGGACCGGGTCCGGGACCTGGCGGTCCTCTCCAGCCGGGAGATGGGCAAGCTGTTGCCCGAAGCCGAGGCCGAGGTCCGGCGCTGCGCCCGGGTCTGCCGGTTCTACGCCAAGATGGCCCCGCGCTGGCTGGCCGACGAGCCGTATCCGGCCGAGACCGGCCGGCGTATGGTCGTCCACGAGCCGCTTGGCGTCATCCTGGCCGTCATGCCCTGGAATTTTCCCTACTGGCAGGTCATGCGGGCCGCGGCCCCGCTGCTCGCCTGCGGCAATGTCCTGGCCGTCAAGCACGCGGCCAACGTCACGGGCGCGGCCCTGGCCCTGGAGGCGCTTGGCCGGGAGGCCGGGCTGCCGGACGGGGCCTTGCGGGTGCTTTGCATCGAAAACGGGCTGGTGGCCGGGGCCGTGGCCCACCCGGCCGTGCGCGGGGTGACCCTGACCGGCTCGGCCCGGGCCGGGGCGGCCGTCGGGGCCCTGGCCGGGGCCCACATCAAGAAGGCTGTCATGGAGCTTGGCGGCTCGGATCCGTTCGTGGTCCTGGCCGACGCCAACCTCGGCGACTGCTGCGTGGCGGCCGAGTCGGCCCGGATGCGGGCCTGCGGCCAGGCCTGCATCGCGGCCAAGCGGCTCATCGTCGAGCAGCCACTGGTGGCCGCCTTCACCGAAAACCTGGCCGCCAGGCTGGCCGCCCACAGGCCGGGCGATCCCCTGGACCCGGCCACCACGGTCGGGCCGCTGGCCCGCGAGGATCTGCTCGAAAATCTCGACCGGCAGGTCCGCCAATCCCTCGAAAAGGGTGCCCGGCTGGTCCTTGGCGGCCACCGGCTGCCGCGGCCCGGCTTCTTCTACGCCCCGACCCTCCTCACCGACGTGCGGCCGGGCATGCCGGCCTTTGACGAGGAGCTTTTCGGGCCGGTGGCCGCCGTCACCGAGGCGGCCGACGCCGAGGAGGCGGTCCGGCTCGCCAACGCCACGGACTACGGCCTGGGCGCGAGCGTCTGGACGGCGGACACGGCCCGGGGCCTGGCCCTGGCCCGGCGTATCGAGGCCGGCATGGTGGCGGTCAACGCCGTGCCGCGCTCGGATTTCCGCCTCCCCTTCGGCGGGGTCAAACGGTCGGGCTACGGCCGGGAGCTGGCCCGGTCGGGACTGACGGAATTTTCCAACATCAAGACCATTGTCGTGGAGGACGCATGACGGGAACCGACGAGACGGACATCGCGGCCAAGGAAGCGGAATTGTCCGCCAGGATGGAAGCGCTGGCCGCGCGCAAGGCGGTCGTGGAAAAACAGGTGCGCGAACTCATGGCCGCCGAGGACCACAAGGCGGGTATTTCCCATGCCCAGGCCATTTTCGCGGCCAAACAGGAAAAGCTGGCCCTGGAGACGGAACTCGAGATCGCCCGGCGCCAGAAAAAACGGCTCACCATGTCCTTTTGACGGGGACCGGCCGGCCCGGCTCGGGCGTGCCCGGCCCCACTCCCGGCCGGACCCGCGGCCGGGACCCCGCCTCGGGCCGCCCAGGGCGGCCCGACACGGAAGTCGGCCGGCCCGACGACGCGGAATCGGCCTGGCGCAGGGCCTCGGCAGCCAGCGTGTTGACGCTGAAAAGCATGATGACCGCGTTTATGGCCGCGTCCCGCCGACACCGCCGCCGGGCCTCCAGCAGGACCGGCTGGAGGTGCGTCTCGATTTCCCGGCCCACCCGGCCGGCCACGGCCCGGAGCAGGGTCTGCGTCGCCGGGTCCAGCATGTCCGTGTCGCCTGCGGCAAAGATCAGGGACCGGGCCAGATGGGCGAAGGCCGTGGCGGCATCGCCGCCGGTCCGGCCGGCCGGGTCCGAGACAAAGCGCCTGAAAAAGGGGCAGGGCGCGTGGCCAAGCCCCGAGGCCAGCAGCCGGAAAGCGGCCTCCTGCCCGGTCTCCTCGATGATGGTGGTCACCCGGTCGTCGCGGCACGAGACCAGGACCTTCTGGTGGGAGACGACCTGGGAGAAGTACTCGAGGGTCGGCAGGACCGTGCGGGCCACCAGGCAGCGCTCCTCGGGCTCGGACCGTCGGCACAGCTCCTCCTCGCCGCAGGGATGCGCGCCCTCGGGCGCAACCGGTGTGGCGGGATCATAGCGGAATGACGACAGGCCCGGGGCCGCAACCAGAAATTCCATGGCATTCTCCTCGCGCAGCGGGATCTTCCCTACTCGCACTTGTGCTCGTGTCGCCGGCGGATGGCAAGCGGTTCGCTTTTCCCGGCCCCCCATTCCCTCTTCCCGCCCTGCCTCCGTCCGGCCCCGCCGCCCGGGAGCGGCGCGGGACAAAGATTTGTACCGCCTTGGCCCCCACACGGCTCCGGCCCGGCCGGCCGGGTGGCGGGGCCTTGGCCGATCCGCACGGCCTTCTGATCCTAATCGCATAAAATACAATAGTATTCAGAGAGCTCCCGCCCGGGTACAAAATCCTGAACACCCGTTGGCCGGGTGGCCGGGCCGGGTAAAAGCATTTGTACCGGTTGGGGGGCCAAAAACCGGCCCGGCCCGGGGGCCGGCAAGGCGCCTTGTGCATAAGTTCCTGTCATACCAACACATACTCGTTATTTTTTGAGTTTGGCACACCGGTTGCTACGGGTGAGGCATCCTTCCTCCGAAAAGGACATTTCAGAAAGCGGCTCCGGGATGGCGACCTGGAGCCGCTTTCTCGTTGTGGCCCTCCCCCGCTCGTCCTTCATGCCGGACAGCCCGGCCGCCGACCATGGGCGCTTCCCCCCCTTTTCCCGCGGTCGGCAAAAAAAAACGCCGCCCCGTTGCCGGAGCGGCGTGCGAAAGGCTGCGGCCGGGCCGCTACTGGACAGGATGCTTGTTGCGGCAGGCCCGTTCCACGCCCCAGGCCTCCTCGTCATGCTCGACCGGCATCAGGTTCGACACCATGCAGTTGAGCGCCAGCGGCGAATACTGTTTGCACTCGGGTGCGCCCGGCTCCTGGAAGCGGCACTTGCAGGCCCGGCGCATGAGCATGCCGCCGTCCCGGGAGGCAGCCTTTTTCGCGTAGAGCATGACGCACTCGGCGTAATTTTTCGGGGCGAATCCCTGGGCCGACGCCATGGTTGCCGTGCCCAGCACAACGATCAAAGCCAGAATGAAGCGTCCCATGCGGTCTCCTCGAAGGCCGTTTTCGCGACAGGCAAACGCCTGCCCCCTCGGCCATGACGCACCTTGTAAGAAATGGCCCGCTCCGTCAACCGGACCGCCGGTGGCGCGTCTCATAAAAAACACGATCGCGCCTTCCATCAAAACAGAGGCATGCAAGGCTGTTACGCGCAAAATCCCGGCGCCGGCTGGAACGGCGCGCCATCAGGGAGCCGGCGGAGCGGCCTGGGATCCGGACGGGGCGGCCCCCGGCGCAATCGAGCCCGGTGCGGCGGGCGTCGCCGCCTTGTGGCCGGGCCTGGCCCCAGGCCTGTCGGCGGCTTTCCCCCCGGCCGTGGCGTCCGCCTTCCCCGGTCCGGCCGCCTTGCCCTTGGCCGGCGGCAGCGTCCGGCCGGCCTCGCCGGTCGGCCGGGGCGGCAACTCCCGGGCGTTTCCCGGCACCGGCAGGCCCAGGACCTTGGCCGCGGCCGCGTTGCCCGGATCGATGGACAGGGCCCGTTCGTAGGCCCGCCTGGCTTCCTCGGGACGATCGGCCAGGCTCGCGGCCAGGCCCTCGTCCTCGGCCAGCCGGGACAGGAAAAACCGGGCATGGGCATCGTCCGGGCTGACGGCCAGGGCCTGGTCCCAGGCGCTTTTGGCCAGCCCGGCCTGGCCGAGCCGCCGGTAGACCAGGCCGAGGAGATCGAGGGCCGCGGTATTCCGCGGTTCGAGCTCCAGCGTCGCCTCCAGCTCCAGCCGGGCGTTGGCCGGGGCGTCGAGGCTCCAGTAGGCGAGCCCGGTCAGATACCGCACCAGCGGATCCGGGCTCTCGGACTCCTGGACCGCGGCGAGTTGCCCGAGGCCTTCGGCCAGATGGCCCTGGTCCAGGGCCGCAAGCCCAAGGCCGAGCCGGCCCCGGGCGTTTCCCGGGTCGGCCCGGACCATGGCCGCGAAGCGGGCCCCGGCCGCCGCCGGCCGGGCGTCCAAAAGCTCCAGGCAGCCAAGCGTCCACAGGGCGAAGAGATCGTCTCCGCGCGCGGCCACGGCCGCCTCCAGGACGGCGACCGCCTTTTGCGTCTGGCCCGAGGCGGCCAGGGCCAGGGCCAGCCGGCCCCGGGCGTAGGGGTTTTCCGGATCACGGGCGACCGCTTCGGCAAAGGCCTGGCCGGCCTGCTCGAACCGGCCCCGGTCCAGGGATTCCGTGCCGTAGAAAAGAAGGTCGTTGAGGCTCATGGCCGCCCGGGCCGGCGGGCCGGACAGGAGCAGCCCCAGGAAAAGGGCCGCGAGGATGGCGGGTTTCATGGGGTGGGGCTTGGCAAAGGGGCGCGGGCCTGTCAAGACCAGTATGGCCTGGCGGACCGGTTTGGTGTAGGAAATGGCCTGCGCCGCCGGCCGTCCGGCCCGGCCGGCGGTCCGGCTGCCGGCAATCCCCGGCCAAGGAGCACTGCCATGAAAATGTCCGCCCTGTCCCCGGTCCTTTTGTCCCTGGTCCTCCTCGGCGCCGGCTGCGCCGCGAAAAACGAGGCCCCGGCCCCAACCGCGCCCCAGACGTCCTATCCGTCGCCGGACTATCCGCCGCAAACGGCCGCGCCCCAGGCGCCCGTCCCGCCGGCCGAACGCACCGCCACCCCCCAGGCCGCCGCACCCGTGGCCCCGGCCACCCCGCCCATGGCCCCGGCCGGCGGCTCCCCGCGTCCGGACGGCCCGCCGCGTCCCGGCATGCTCTTCGACATGATGGACACGGACCATAACGGCCGGGTGACCCTGGAGGAATGGCGCGCCTTCCAGGACAAGGCCTTTCGCCGCATGGACAAGAACAACGACAACGTCCTCACCCGCGAGGAGATGGCCGCTTCGCTGCCTCCCCGCCGCGGGCCCGGCGGTCCCGGCGGCTCTGGCGGACCCGGCCCCCGGCCGGCGCCCTGAGGCCCGGGCGCCTTGCCGCCCGTGGCCCCTTTTCCTTTGACGCAGCCCATTTGAAGGAGCTTCCATGACCTCGCCCGTGATCCCCCTGCCCAAGGGTTTTTCCTTCGCCACCGCGGCGGCCGGCTTCAAGCACCCCGGCCGCGACGACCTGGCCCTGGTCGTCAGCGACGTGCCGGCCGTGGCCGCCGGCGTCTTTACCAAAAACCTGTTCCAGGCGGCCCCGGTCCTGGTGGCCAAAAAGCGCCTCTCCACCTCCGGCGGCCACGCCCGGGCCATCCTGGTCAACTCCGGCCAGGCCAACGCCTGCACCGGCCAGGGCGGCATCGACGACTGCCGCGAGACCCTCTCCCTGGTGGCCAAGGCCACGGACCTGTCGGCCGACGAGATCCTGCCGGCCTCGACCGGGGTCATCGGCGCGCGCCTGAAGCTCGACAAATGGAAGGCGGCCGTGCCGGCCCTGGCGGCGGGCCTCGGCCAGACCTCGCCCGTGGCCGTGGCCAAGGCCATCATGACCACGGACTCGTTCCCGAAGATCGCCTGGGGCACGCTCACCACCGACGCCGGCGAGGTCCGGGTCATGGGCATGGCCAAGGGAGCCGGCATGATCGCCCCCAACATGGCCACCATGATCGGCCTGCTCCTTTGCGACGCCAAGGTCGGGTCGCTGTGGTGGCAGGAGGCCGTGGCCGCGGCCGCGGACCGCAGCTTCAACAGCATCACCGTGGACGGCGACACCTCCACCAACGACTGCGTCCTGGCCCTGGCCAACGGCGCGTCGGAAGTGGCCATCGACTCGGCCGAAGGCCGGCAGGCCCTGCTCGGCGTCATGGTCGAGGTCTGCCAGGCGCTGGCCTACATGCTGATCCAGGACGCCGAGGGCGGCACCAAGATCCTGCGGGTCAAGGTCCAGGGCGCGGCCTCCCATGCCGAGGCCGAGCTGGCCGCCCGGGCGGTCGGCAATTCGCCCCTGGTCAAGACGGCCTTTTTCGGCCGCGACGCCAACTGGGGCCGGATCGTGGCCGCGCTCGGCCGGTCCGGGGCCAGCTTCGCCCCGGAGGACGTGTCTGTCCGCATCGGCGGGGTGGCGGTCTTCCAGAACGGCATGCCCGTGGCCGAGGACCTGGACGCGCTTTTGGCCCCGCACATGCGCCGGGGCGAGATCTCGGTGGACGTGGAGCTTGGCGACGGCCCGGGCCGCTACCTCCTTCTGGCCTCGGACCTGACCTACGACTACATCAAGATCAACGCCGACTACCGGACGTAGCGGCCCTCCCCGGCCGGCCCGCCCCCTTTCGCGACAGGGGCGGGCGGCCGGACCACGGAAAAAGAGTTTCCCATGACGACCCCCGACCACGGCACCGTGGACATGAGCGACCGGGACCGGCTGACCCGGCTGGCGGATTTCGTCTTCGAGGCCGGCATGCTGCGAAAGACCCCGCGCACCGGCTACCAGTTTCTGGGCTCCGGCGCGGAAAACGTGGCCGAGCACAGCTTCCGGGCGGCGCTGATCGGTTTCGTCCTGGCCACCGAGGCCGGGGCCGACCCGAATAGGACCATGGCCCTTTGCCTCTTCCACGACCTGCCCGAAGCCCGCACCGGCGATTTCAACTACGTCAACAAGCTCTACAACACCGCCGACCCCAGGCGGGCCCTGGCCGACGCCCTGGCCGGCACGGGCCTCTCCGCCACGGTCCTGCCGCTCCACGACGAGCTGGAGGCGGCCGTGACCCCGGAAGCCGCCCTGGCCCAGGACGCGGACCAGATCGACCTCATCGCCAACCTGAAGGAAGAGCTGGACCTGGGCAACCGCTACGCCGCCGCCTGGATCGACGCCGCCATGGCCCGGCTGCGCACCGACGCCGGCCGCCGGCTGGCCGGGGCCGTGGCCGCCACCGACCACACCGAGTGGTGGTTCAACGGCCCGGACCGGGAGTGGTGGAATCGCAAAAACGGCTGCGCCCCCAAGGGTTCCAAGGCCCCGAAGGCCCCGGAGGAATGACGCCGTGCGTCTGGCCGTCATCTCCGACACCCACCTGCGGGCCGCCACCCCCTGGTTCGAGGCGGTCTACGAAAAGTATCTGGCCCCGGCCGACATGGTGCTCCACTGCGGCGACCACACCGGCCACAGCCTGTGGGCCTCCCTGCTCCGGCACCAGGATTTCGCCTCCGTGGCCGGCAACTCCGATGCCTGGGACCTGGCCATGGAACTGCCGCCGCTCCTCGAACGCACCGTCTGCGGCCTGCGTCTGGCCGTGACCCACGGCTGGGGCCCGAGGCCCGGCCTGTCCGAGCGCATCGCCACGGCCCTGGCCGGCCGCTTCGACGTCATCTTCTTCGGCCACTCCCACACCATCGAGGACACCCGCTGCGGCCAAACCCGCCTCATCAACCCCGGGGCCCTGGAACCCGGCGGCAGCCTGGCCCTGGTCGACTGCGACGACGGGACGGGCATCCGCGACGTGGCGTTCGTGCGGGTGTAGGGAGAGGGAAGATGCCTCCGGCGGCCGGGAGGGGGTCACCCCCTCCCGGACCCTCCCGGATGGACCATGGTGGACGGCTTTTTCGTCGCGGCGCGAAAGGCTCGGCTAGATACGGACCTTGATGACGCTCAGGAGATCGTTGGCGTAGGTGCCGTCGCGCTTGTACTCCCGGTAGCCGGCCGAATGGGCGCAGCCCACGGCATAGAGCCTGTCGCCGTCGGCCACCAGGTGCGAGGTGGCCTGGCCGCAGGCCAGCTGGCAGAAGACCCCGGCCAGGTCCACGGTGTCGCCTGGCGCGTGGTCCGGGTTGGTGGAGGCGATGACCATGCCCCTGGCGTCCACGAACATGCCTTCCGACCCGTCCAGGATGTTGCCGCCGCCGTCCCGGGGCAGGGCGTCGTGGAGCATGGACAGGAACTGCGGCTCGGAGTCGAACACGATGCCGATGCCGCCAAGCACCGCGCCCCCGCCGGCCAGCGAGGTGATGGAAGCGCTGTAGATGTAGGTGGGCCGGGCACGCCCCCGCTCCTCGTAGAGGTCGGTCGCCTCGAAATTCGACACGCGGTAGCGCTGCGAATCGCAAAGGGCCAGGGTCTCGGCCACGTAGCGGTCGGCGAGGCGGCGGCCTTCCTGCCTGTGCTCGTCCGGATTGGAGCAGGCGAGAATCACCCCTTCGCGGTCGTAGACGAACAGGTTCGTGTACACGGTGTACAGGCTGTTGATGTAGGCCAGGATCTCGCGCATCCGTCCGCGATCTTCCTCCGAAAGGCGCTCCCGTTCCAGCATGCGCCGGAACTCGGAGGTCAGGGCCCACCAGCGGCAGTCGTTGGCCCGCTCGTAGAGGTTGCGGTCCATGATGTCGATGGCCAGGGCGGCCAAAAACCGCACGTCGTGCAGGCGCGAGGACGTGACGAGCTTTAAAAGGCCGCCGGTCGAGGTCTGGAAGACCTGCTGCACCTGGTCCCCGATTTTCTTGACCTCGTTCAAGACATGGGGCAGGGCTTGCGCCTCCACCTTTTCCGAGGCGTCGGCCTGGACCGACTTCTTGGCGGCCATGATCTCGCCGTTTTGCACCACGAGCTCCAGGTCCGAAAGCACGTTTTCCGACGCCTCCTCCACCTTGACCAGCCGGCCGGAAAAAATCGCGTTGCGGCGAATCGTCGCCTCGTCGAGGCCGTGGCCGTGGGTGCCGTTTTGAAAGGCCGTGGCCACGCGCTTGAGGACCTGGCCGTACCAGGGCAGGCCGAAAAAGCCCTGGTAGCCCTTGGTGGCCAGGGTCTTGGCCAGGTAGGCGTCGCCGCCGAGGGCGACCATGGTGAAGTCGTCGCGAAGCGACATCCGGTAGGTCCGGCCGACCGGCGCCTTGGCCGGATCGCTCGAGGCGATGGCCCGGCCGCCGGCATCCAGGATCAGGATGATGCTGTCCTCGGAAGAAGCCCGGAGGTTGTCGAAAATGCCTTCCATCTCGCCGGCGAAGTCGAAAAACAGGCACAGGACGCCAAGGGCCGCGCCCGAGGCCGGGTCCTTGACGGCCTGGGAATAGACCAGCGCGTCGCCGCGCCCCGGGGCCAGGTCGCTTTCCCGGTAGGTCTCCACGTAGGACGCGGCGGCCAGGGTTTCGGCCAGGAGGGGATCGGCGCTTGCGGTCACGGGATTGTCCCGGTCCAGGTGGGCCCGGACCCGGCCCCGCCTGTCGCAGACGATGATCTCGTCATAGACGGTGTATTTGTCCCGGTACTCGCCAAGCCGCCGTTCGATGCGGGCCCGGGCCTCGTCGTCGGTCTCGCTGTTTCCCAGAAACCGCACGATGTCGTCGTCCGTGGCCAGGAAGCCGACATCGGCCGTGCGCTCGAACAGGTTGCGCTTGAGGATGTCGATGGCCACCTGGGCCACGGCCGCGATCTCCAGCACGACCTTCTGGGTGTTTTCCAGAACCAGGGTGTCCACCAGGTCCTGTTGCAGGACCGCGAAGTTCTCCTGGGTCGTGATGATGAAATCAATGAGCGTCTGGGCGATGCGGCTGCAGTTGATCTTGCCGGTCAGCGTCGCCCGGGTCCATTGCCGGTCCAGGCGGGAAAGCACCTCCTGGCACTCCCCGACGCCGGACATGGCGCCGAGCAAAGACGTTTCGTGTTTCTTGATCAATTCCCTGTTCATTGCGATTCCTCCCCCTCCAAAAAAAGGGCGCGGCCGAGGCCGCGCCCTTTGGCGTGTCGCGGATCGGCCGCGTTATTCGGCCGCGCCCGGGGTCGGAGCGCCAGGGCCGGTCGGCTTGGGGCCGAGGATGGCGTCGTTTAGGATTTCCACCTTGGCCGTCTGCTGCACGGTCTGGAGGTAGGCCTTGAAAAGCTCGGACTGCTTGGACTGGGCGAGGGTGGACATCCAGCGGTCCTTTTCCTTGTCCCACAAGGCCGTCTCGGCCGGCATCCGCTTCTCGAGGCCGGCCAGCACGTAGCCGTCGGACACGGCGTAGGCCGCCTTGAACCAGCCGGGACCGGTGGCCTCGAAGGCCGTCTGGACCAGCACCGGGGCCATGCCGAGGGCCGGGATGAAGCCCTGGCGGGTAAACGGCTGGGAAATCTGGATCTTGTCCTTGTAGTCGGCCAGGACCTTGGCCTTGCCTTCCTCGGTCTCCATGGCCTTGGCCACGGTGTCGGCCTGGGCCCGGGCCCGCTTCTGGGCCTCCTCGGCCACGAGCCGGTCCTTGATGACGTCCGTGACGGCTTCCATCGGCTCGAAGCCGGCCGGCTTCGTCTCGGCCACCCGGGCCAGCAGGAACCCGTCCTGGGTCGAGAGCGGCTGGTCGGCCCCGCCGCCCTGCTTGAAGGTGAAAAGCGCGGCCAGGGCCTGCTCCGACAGGCCGAGTTCGGCCGGCGGGGTGTCCTTGGCAAAAAAATCGGTCGTCTTGGTCTCGAGCTTCTCTTCTGCGGCGGCCTTTTTGAGGTCCTCGCCGGCAGCGACCTTTTCCTGGATCGTGTCCAGGGCCTTGGTCAGCTTGTCGGCGGCCTTCTGTTCGGCCAGGTCGCTTCGGATCTCGTCCTTGACTTCGGCCAGGGTCTTCTCGCCGGCGGCCTGATGCTCGCCGGCCTGGATCAGGTGCAGGCCGAGCGCGGTGCGCACGGGTTCGCCGATCTCGTCTTTCTTGAGCGAAAAGGCTTTCTCCTCAAAGGCGCCGAATTCCTTGGGCAGGCTGCCCTTGGGCAGCCAGGCCCAGTCTTCGCCGATGAGCCCCTCGGGGTTGTTGGGGTTTTTCGGCAGAAGCGAGGCGAAGTCCGCCCCGGCCTTGAGCTTGGCGGCCAGATCCTTGAGTTTGGCCGTGGCCGCGTCCACGGCCTCTTTCGGCGCGTCGGCCGGCAGCATGACGAGGAAGTGGCGCACCCGGACCTGTTCGGGCTTGGCGTACTTCTTCTGGTTGGCCTTGTACGCCGTCTCGATATCCGCGTCGGTCACCTCGGCCGGCTTGGCCAGGGCCTTGGGCGTGAATTCCACGTAGTCGATCCTGATCTGGGCGGGCGTGGCGAACTGGTCTTTTCTGGCCTCGTAGTAGGCCTTGATCTGGTCCGCGGTCGGGGCGACACCCTTGGTGAAATCCTCGGTCTTGAAGGGAATGTAGTGGATGGTGGCCTGCTCGCGCATGAAGTCGAAGATGGAGCGGGCCTCGGTGTCGGTGACGGCCGCCGGCAGGCTGACGTAGGCGGCCAGCTTTTCGAGCAGCAGGTTCTGGCGGAAGTCCGCCTCGAACTCGCCCGGGGTCACGTCGTTGGCCTGGAGCAGATTTTCGTAGCGCTTGGCGTCGAACTGCTTGGACTCGTTCTGGAAGGCCGGGATCTTGGCGATCTCGGCCCGCAGCTCTTCCGGGGACACGGCGATGCCGAGCTTGGCGGCCTGGTCTTCCAGCAGACGCGTGGTCACCATGTTGCTGAAGACCTGCCAGCGAAAGCCCCCGTCCTGCAGATCCTTGTCCGTGACATTGGGGTTTTTGTTTTTCACCAGGCGCAGGTTTTCCTGGTAGGCCTTTTCATAGTCCTTGATGAGGACGGGCTGGCCGTCGATGGTGGCAAGGACCGTGGCCTTGTCGCCCTGGAAGCTGCCGACGCCCCAGAAGACGAAGACCAGGATAATGAGGCCGAAAACGATCTTGATGCCCCACGATTGGGCGTATTTCCGCATGGGATCGAGCATTTTTACTCCTCGGCGCGTGGTGCGCCGCTTCGCGTGTCGCGTCCGCCGGATCGGTCCCGGCGGATTCGGGAAAAGACTGGCGGGAACGTAGCCGCTTTTAGCGAAAAAACAACGTTCCGTATCGTCACGGGCGCGGGCTGGTGTGGCGACCCTTAAAAAATACACCAGTATTTTTTAACAAAAAAGTAATCATCTTATATGGTTAACCATGGAAAGCATGCACTTTTTTCCTGGACGCGACACTAGGCCCGGGCCTGCCGCACGAGGTTCAGCAGGCCGCCAGCCCGGATGATCTCCAGTTCCTTGGCGGTCAGGTCGTTTTTGACGGCAACCGGGCCCACGCCGGCAACCGTCATCGCAACGGTGCCGCCAGGCGTGATGTCGCCGGTCCGGATGGCGATCTCCGCCCCGGCCGGGATGCGGTCGTAGTCGGCCTTGTCCGCCAACAAAAGCGGCAGGATGCCGAAGTTGACCAGGTTGGCCCGGTGGATGCGGGCCATGGACTTGGCCACCACGGCCACCACGCCGAGGTAGCGGGGCCCGAGGGCCGCGTGCTCGCGGCTCGATCCCTGGCCGTAGTTGTCCCCGGCCAGGATCACGCCCTTGCCGAGCTTTTTGATGCGCGGCACGAATTCGGCGTCCACCCGGCTGAAGATGTATTCGCTGATGGCCGGGATGTTGGAGCGAAGGGCCGTGATCTGGGCCCCGGCCGGCAGGATGTGGTCGGTGGTGATGTCGTCGCCGACCTTGAGGGCCACCGGCGCCGCAACCGTGGCCGCAAGCGGCGTGAAGGGCGGCAGGGGCGCGATGTTCGGGCCGCGCTTTATTTCCACGCCCGCACCGTCGGCCGGGGGGGTGAGAAAGAGGTGACGGATGCTCGGGGCGTTCTCCGGCAGCTCGGCCCGGGCCGGAGCCTCGCCCCAGGTGGCCGGGTCCGAGAACTCGCCGCGCAGGGCGGCCATGGCCGCGGTTTGCGGGCTGACCAGATAGACCTTGGCGTCCTGGGTGCCGGAGCGGCCCTCGAAATTGCGGTTGAACGTCCGGGCGCTGACCCCGCCCGAGACCGGCGAGCCGCCCATGCCGATGCACGGGCCGCAGGCGCACTCGAGGATGCGGGCCCCGGCGTCGAGCATCGGGTCGATGCGGCCCTCGGCGGCCAGCATCTTGAGCACCTGCTTGGACCCGGGTGCGATCAAAAGATCCGTGGTCGGGTCGATGCGCTTGCCGGCCAGGATCTCGGACACGGCCATGAGGTCGGCATACGACGAGTTGGTGCACGAGCCGATGCAGGACTGGTCCACCTTCATGCCGGCCAGTTCCCGGATGGTCACGGCCCGGTCCGGCATGTGGGGGGCGGCGGCCATGGGCTCAAGCGTCGAAAGGTCGATCTCGATCACCTCGTCGTAGGCGGCGTCGGGATCGGCGGTGAGCTCCACCCAGTCGCCGGGGCGGCCCATGGCCGTCAGGAAGGCCTTGGTTGCCGCGTCGCTCGGGAAAATCGAGGTCGTGGCCCCAAGCTCGGCCCCCATGTTGGTGATGACCGCCCGCTCGGGCACCGACAGCGTGGCCACGCCCGGTCCGGCGTACTCGATGACCTTGCCGACCCCGCCCTTGACCGTCATGATCCCCAAAAGCGTCAGGATCACGTCCTTGGCCGTGGCCCAGCCGGTGAGCCTGCCGGTCAGGTTGACCTTGACCACCTTGGGCATGGCGATGACGTAGGCCTCGCCGGCCATGGCCAGGGCCACGGACAGGCCGCCCGCGCCCATGGCCATGGAGCCGACGCCGCCGGCGGTCGGGGTGTGGGAGTCCGACCCGACCAGCGTCCTGCCCGGCCTGGCGAAATTTTCCAGGTGGAGCTGGTGGCAGATGCCCGTGCCGGCCGGCGAGAAGGTGATGCCGTATTTGGCGGCCACGGTGCGCAGGTAGGCGTGGTCGTCGGGGTTGCGGAAGCCCATCTGGAGCGTGTTGTGGTCCACGTAGCTGACCGAAAGCTCGGTGCGCACGCGCGGCAGCCCGATGGCCTCGAACTGCAGGTAGGCCATGGTGCCGGTGGCGTCCTGGGTCAGCGTCTGGTCGATGCGCAAGGCAATCTCGGCGCCGGGGGTCATTTCTCCGGAAACGAGGTGGTCCTTGATGATTTTTTGCGTAAGATTGAGCGCCATGGAGGATTCCTTTGAGGTATGACGGAAAAGGGAAAAAGGTCCGGCCTGCATGCCTCCCCCGGCGGCCGAAGTCAAGGGGCCGAACCGCTTGCGGTCCTGGCGCCGCAGGGCCCCAGGCGTTGGGCCGGGCCGCCCGCCCCCCCGGCCCGGCTGTTGACTAACCGCTACGACGGGCGCAAACAGAGAGCATCGGGAAAAGGAGCACGCGATGGAGTTTCACGACGGCGTGCGCGCCGCCTTCGGCATCCCCGCCCGCTTCCGGATTCCGCGCATCATGGCCGTGGGACACCTGAAGCCCGGAGCCGCCGTCCTGCCGCCCAAATGGCGCCCGGGCCTGGGCGACATTCTCTCTCGCCTGCCCGACCCTTCCCAAGGAGAAAACGCATGAAAACCGTCCTGCCAGCACTTCTCATCCTGGCCGCCCTCGGCCTCGCCCCCTGCCCCGCTCCGGCCCAGGCGGCCGATCCCCAGCCCGGGGCCGACGCCGCCAAGGCGGCCGCGCCGCCGGCTCCGGTCGTGGACGGCGTCACCCTCGACACGCCCCACCTCTCGACCACCTTCTGGATCCGCCACATCCTGGCCCCGGTGGCCGGACGCTTCGACCAGGCCGCCGGCACCATCGACCTCCCGGCCAAGTCGCCGGACAAGGGCCACGTCCGCTTCACCGTCAAGACCGAAAGCGTGGACACCGGCGTGGCCGCCCGCGACACCCACCTGCGCACCGCCGAATTCCTCGACACCGCCGTTTATCCGGAAATGACCTTCGTCAGCGACCGGATCGTGGCCGGTCCCAAGGGCGTCTACAACGTCACCGGCAAGCTGACCATCAAGGACGTGACCAGGACCGTCACCATCCCGGTCCGCGCCCTGGGCACCAAGCCCAGCCCCATGACGCCCTGCGTCGACGTCTCGGGCTACGAAGCCTCGCTCTCGCTCAACCGCCTCGAATACCACGTCGGCACCGGCAAGTACTTCAAGATGGGAGTCGTCGGCGACACCGTCGACATCCGCCTCGCCGGCGAAACCCTCGGCCAGCGGCCCAATTGCGTGCCGCCGCCCCACCCGCAGCAGTAAGACGAGAGAAGAGAAGAATGCCTCCGGCGGCCGGGAGGGGGTCACCCCCTCCCGGACCCACCCGCCTCCCCAACCCCCGCCCACCCCGTTCGGGGGGTCCGGGGGCTGTGCAACCGGGAACATCGTTGACAGTTTGGACCGGGTACATCCCTGACACTTTTTAGCTGATCAGGGATCGAACCGGAACCACCCGTTTGGGGTCTTTGGGGCAAAACCCGCCGAGCAGGTGCTCTCCAAGATAAACCAGCCAACGATCATCATAATTTCTGGTCAGGCCGATGCGACATTTCGCAAATGCCTCGCCGAGAAAAATCTGCCTGCCTTCCCAGTTGAACATCCCATCCCGGCGAACCGTCCGACTTTCGAAAGAGGAGGGATACTCAAAGCATGGTTCGTTTCGAGGCAGCCGCCGGGACGAAGGCCGGTAGATTGAAGCCGGCGTGGCCTGATCAAGTGCTTCATGGGGACGATGGCTATTAAATCGCTCCCGCCAGGACTCCAATCGTTCTTGTTGCTCCCGCAGATTCGCCGAAGGCGGGATAGTGGCTTCCAGTTTCAAGGTCCGATGCATTCTTTCGTGGCAGCCATTTTGCTCGGGCTTTCCAGGCGCGATGAAGTCCACGACAATACCCAGCTGGAGCCACCAGACGCTTAAGCCGGTCAAACCTGCGATCCCGGTCGAACCAAACGGAGTCCCATTGTCCACGCGGATGGCGCGTGGCAGGCCGTATCGCATAAACACCCGCCGCATCGCCTCTTTTGTTCGTTCAAGCGTCTGCGTAGGAAAGACGTAACACCCTAAGACATAGCGGCTAAAGATGTCACTGATTGTCAAAGGATGGCAAATGCTCCTGTCCTCCAGGCGAAACCAGCCCTTGTAATCCGCACTCCAAACATCATTTGCCTGTTTGGGCTGCCGGAGATCCTCTCGCCGCAACCGGCCTCCTGACTGACGGCGCTTTGCTTTTGTGGCGGTGATCAATCCGTGCCGTTTCAAAATGTCGCCGGCTGTACTTTTGGCCGGTGGGTACTCTATGCCGTGCACATCTTGCAGAAGCCTGACGAGCTTTTTGGGACCCCAGTAGGGATTCTCCTGTCGCAATGCGAGTAATAACGTGACGACTGCATCAGGTGTTTTGTGCGGGCAATGCCGGGCAACGCGGCTTCGTTCCCCAAGCCCTTCCCCTGCCTGATAGCGGCGCAGCCACTTGTAACCCGTTTCGCGACTGATCCCATACTTGCGGCACAAGGCTGCAAATGATTCCCGTCGCTGCGACAACTCCACAATGAACCGGGCGCGTTCTTCCATCGGATTGACCTTTTTCCAGGGCATTGGAGCTTCCTCCTCTGCCCAAAAGTGTCAACCATGTACCCGGTCCGTTCTGTCAATCATGTACCCGGTTCATACCGGCGTCACGCCCCCCGGCCGCCGGAGGCATCTTCCCTTCCTCCCTTATCCACCCCGCCGCGATGCACCGCCGCCGCCGCTGCGCCTCGCGCCGGGCGCTTCGGCGCGCAGGCGGGCGGCCCCGTCCGCGGCAAAGGGCAGGGTGAGGACGGTCAGGGACACGGCCGGCAGGGCCAGCCGGGCCTGGCCCTGGCGGATGTCGACCGGCGCGCCGCGGCGAAGGAACGGACGCGGGTCGTCCGGACCGAGGCCGGACCAGACGGTGCGTGCGGCCGCGCGGCCGGGCCGGCCGCCGTCAAGGCGCACGGCCACGTCGCGGGCCGTGTCCTTGTTGAGAAGAAAGACGGTCATCTCGCCGGTCCGGTCGTCCTGGAAGGCGACGGTCCGCACGCCCGGCGCGTCCGTGGCCGCCACCAGCCGGCCGCCGAGGCGCGCGGCCAGGAGTTTGACGGCCGTGCCGGTGGGCAGGAGGTTGTTTTTGCCGTCAAGGGCGTCCCAGAGTTCCGGGCCGGTGTCGTTGTTGAGCCAACGGGTGGCCCAGACTTGCGCCGTCACCACCCGGGGGTCGCTTATGGCCTGCCCCATCATGTCGAACAGGACCAGGGCGTGGCCGAGGGTGTTTTCGTGCTTCCAGCCGAGGTTCCGGGGATGGGCATACCAGTCGGCGGAGTTGATCTCGGTCAAGAGGTAGCGCAGGCGGCCGGCCAGCCCGGGCGGCCCGTAACGGCGGGCCGCCTTGTCGATCTCCTCCACCCCGAGCATGCGCACCGGGTTTTCCCGGTAATAGTCGTAGCCGTACCAGGAATAGCAAGGGTATTCGTGGACGGCGACGAAGTCGATGCTGCCGGCCGCCTGGGCAAAGACGGCCTCCCACCAGGGGGTGGTGACGCCGTTTAAATTGTCGAGGGCGCCGACGCCGTCGGCCGCGACCGGGCCGTTGGCGCCGACCTGGATGGTCGGGTCCACGCCCTTCATGGCCGAGGCGAAAACCACGAAATCCCGGGCGTAGTCCGCCGCCCTGGCCCCGCCGTTGTAGACGTAGAAATACGATTCGTTGCCGATTTCCCAGTATTTGACGCCGTAGCCCCGCTCGATGTTGGCGTAGCGGACCCAGGAAACGGCGTTTTCGAGGAGCCTGGCCAGGTCCGGCACGGTCTCGCCCGGTTCGCCGGGCTTGTACATGGAGTCGTAGGCCACCACGATGACCGGCTCGGCCCCGGTTTCGCGGCACAGGCGGATGAAGGCGTCGAAATCGAGCGGTTTGTGCACGTACCGGTCGTGGAGCAGGTCGTAGACCCGGGCGTCGTTGGACGGCCATTCCTCGGGCCCGAGCCGGGCGAGTTGCGGACCCGGCTTGTGGAACGGCGGCGCGGCCCACAGCATGCCGTCGGACTTTTCGCCGCCGGGATAGCGCAGGGTGCCGGCCCGCATGTCGAGGACGGCCCGGGCCAGACGCCGGGCCCCGGGCCGGCGGTTGGCGTCGTTGTCGAGCAGGTAGTTGACGTTTAGGCCAAGGAGCGAGCGGCTGGTGGCGCGAAGCGTCCTCGCGGCATCGACGGTGACGGCGGCTGGAGCGGCGGCGGGCGGCTCGGCGGCCCGGACGGGCCGGGAGAGGATCAGGCCGGCGAGCAGGAGTGCCGCGGCCGCGAGCGTTTTGGTCGAAAAACAGGGCATGGACCTCTTCCTTGCGGGCAAAGGCAGTGCGTCTAGCCTTGGGAAGCCGTTGTGGCAAGCGCGGCCGGCCGGCGTTTGGATGACGTTTTGGCAACCAGGTCTTCCGGCGGCAGCTTTACCGATGTGGCCCAAGCGCGTAACCGCAGGCCCCGTCGTCCGACTGGACGCATGGGAAACGCGGCGCGGCGGTCCCGACCGGCGGGGCCGCCATGAAAGCGGCCCTTGCAAGGGCCTCGGCTTTGATAGTAATGCAGGGCCTCGCGGCAGGCCGGCCCGAGCCCGACGCCGCGCTCCCGGACAAATCGGTCCACACACGGACCCGGAGGAACCCCCTATGACGCTTTTCCGTCGCCTCGTCCTTTTGGTCGCGGCCTTGCTGTGCCTGCCGGCGACCGCGCTGACCGCCGAGGTCAAAACCTTTGCCGTGGCCCCCTTTGCCGTGCACGGCCCCGAGAAATACCAGTACCTGAGCCAGGGCGTGCAGAGCATGCTCGAGTCGCGCATGAACTGGCCCGGCCACCTGACGCCCCTGGACAAGGGCAAGGTCGCGGCCCGGCTGGCCAAGGCGCCGGCCTCCGAGGCCGAGGCCCAGAAGGCCCTGGCCGACATCGGCGCGGATTACCTCGCCTACGGCGCGGTCACGGTATCCGGGGAACAGGCCAGCATCGACATCATGGTCGTGGGCAAGGGTGGCAAGAAATGGCCGAAAAACCTGAGCACCAAGCTGGCCGACCTGATCCCGGCCATGGAACGCACGGCCCAGGCCTTGAATAACGAGATCTTCCAGCGCCCGGCCGGCCCGGCCTCGGGCAAGGGCGAGGGCGGCCAGACCATCAACCAGATGAACCCGGATTTCGTGGTCAACCAGACCAGCGAAAACCAGAAGGTCTTCCTCAACCCGTCGTTCCGCTACGCCGGCCCCTCCGACACCCCGGGCGTATGGCGCAGCCAGTCCATGCCCATCGTCTCCGCCGGCATCTCCGTCGCGGACCTAAACGGCGACGGCCACAACGAAGTGGCCATCCTGACCCAGCACTCGGTCGAGACCTACGTCTACAAGGACCGCCAGCTGCTGCCCCTTGGCCGGTACGAGACGCCGCCCAACCTCAAACTCTTGAACATCAGCACCCTTGACGTGAACGGCGACGGCAAGGCCGAAATCATCGTCTCGGCCAGCTACTTCAAGGAGCCGCGCTCGTTCATCCTCGGCCTCGAGGGCAACCAGCTCAAACCCCTTTACAAGGACATCAAGCTCTACCTGAACGTGGCCGCCGTGCCGCCCGACTTCACCCGCCAGCTCGTGGGCTCCAAGGGCGAACCCAAGGAACTCTTCGTCCAGGGCGTGCACAACGTCATCTTCTCCGGCGGCCAGCCCCAGCTCTCGACGCGGCTGAACCTGCCGAGCAAGGCCAACCCGTTCAACTTCGTCTATCTGCCCGAGAAAAGCGGCTACAAGGTCGTCTTGAACGACGACAAGGACCATCTGGTCGTCTACACGGCCAAGGGCGAACGCGTGGCCGCCACCGAGGAGCAGTACTGCGGCTCGGCCATCGGCCTGGAATTCGACCCGCTCATGGCCCCCATGGACAAGCCCAAGTCCGACTATCTTTGGACCTACTACTACATCCCGCTGCCCATGATCGTGGCCAACCTCGACAAGGACGACCGCAGCGAACTGCTCGTCAGCAAGAACATCTCCCTGGCCGCCCAGTTCTTCGAGACCTTCCGCACCTTCTCCCAGGGCGAGATCCACTCCCTGTACTGGGACGGCGTGGGCATGAACCTCCTGTGGAAGACCCGGCGGATCAAGGGCACCATCACGGGCTACGCCCTGGCCGACATCGACAACGACGGCCAGAAGGAACTCGTGGTGTGCTTGAACACCTGGCCCGGCGCCACCGGCACCTCGGCCCGGCGCACCATCGTCCTGGCCTACAAGATCGACACCTCGAACGTCGGCCAGCCCGGCGAATACGGCATCGACCAGAGCGGGGAATAACCCGCCCTACGCGACTCCCGGACGGGGGAACCGCATCCTGCGGCGGTTCCCCCGTCTTTTTGTGCAAAAAAAGCTTTTTCCGAGGTCCCTTTGTTCGCCTTGTACCTGGCCCAGATCGTCAACTCGGGACTGGCCCTGGGGGCCGTCTACGGCATCATGGCCCTCGGGTTTTCCCTGATCTTTTCCGCCAGCCGGCTGATCAACTTCGCCCAGGGCGAACTCTTGCTCCTTGGCGGCCTGATCACGGCCACCCTGGCCGGTTCCATGCACCTCTCCCCGCTCCTTGCCCTCCTGGCCGCCGTGGCGGCCGGACTGGGGCTTGGCCGGGCCCTTTTCGCCACCACCCTTGGCCTGACCCTTCGCGCCTCGCCGCTTCGGCAACTCATGCTGACCGTGGCCGCCAGCCTGGTTTTCCAGGGCGTGGCCATCCTGGCCTGGGGCAAGAGCCCGCTCATGCCGCCGCGCCTCTTGCCGCTGCCGGACCTCCGGCTCGGACCGCTGTTTCTTGGCCGCGACACGGCAACAGCCCTGGTCCTGGCCGTGGCCTGCATGGCCGTTCTCGGGGTCTTCCTGAACCACACCCGGCTTGGCCGGGCCCTGCGCGCCACCTCGCAAAACGCCGTGGCCGCCCGCCTCCAGGGGGTCAATCCGGTCTTTTGCCACGCCCTGTCCTTTGCCCTGGCCGGGGCCCTGGCCTCGCTGGCCGCCCTGGCCGTCGGGCCCCAGACCGGCCTTCGCTACGACATGGGCCTTGGGCTCGGGCTCAAGGGCTTCGCCGCGGCCACCATCGGCGGTTATACCTCCCTTGGCCGGGTCTTCGCCGGCGGCTTGGTCCTCGGCCTGGCCGAGGCGGCCCTGGTGCTGCTCCTTTCCGGCGAACTCAAGGAAACCGCCACCTACGCGCTCATCATCCTCCTGCTCGTCCTCGTTCCGGGCGAAGGCGAGGCCGACCGCCCATGACGGCCCTGCGGCTGCCCCGCCAGGCCTCCCTGGGCCTTTTTTTCGCCGCCCTGGCCCTTGTCGGCCTCGTCACGCCGTCCTACCGGCTGCTCGGCGTCAACCAGCACCTGTTCCTGGCCTTGAACGTTTTGGCGCTTAATTTCTGCCTGGGCCTCGGCGGCCAGATCTCCCTGGCCCAGGCCGCCTTTGCCGGGCTCGGGGCCTACGGCTCGGTCCTTTTGCACGCCCGTTTTCCCGGGGCGACGCTTCTGATCGCGCCGGCGGTGGTCTTTGGCGTGGGCCTGCTGGCCGCGCTCCTGAGCCGCCCCATGGAACGGCTCGGGGAAGGCTTTCTGGCCATGGCCACCCTGTGCGTGTCCCTGGTCACCATCAACCTGGCCCTGACCCTGGAGGGCCTGACCGGCGGCTCGGCCGGACTCATGGTCGAAAGCCAGCTCGCCCTGCCCGTGATCGGCCCCCTGGCCGGCGACCGGACCACCTTTTTCCTCTTTTTCGGCCTCATGGCCCTGGGGGCCTACCTCTTCCAGGCCATGCGCGACAGTCGGCTCGGCCGGGCCCTGGCCGCCTGTCGGGACGACCGTCACGCGGCCTCGAGCCTCGGCATCGACCGGCCGGCCGTCCGGGCCGTGTCCTTTGGCCTCGGCGGGGGGCTCTCGGCTGCGGCCGGGGTCATCCACGGCCACTACATCGGCTTCATCAGTCCCGAGCAGTTCAATCTGGAGCTTTCCCTCAAGGCCCTGCTCTTCCTGGTCATCGGCGGGCCGGGCAACCTGTTGCGCCCGCTTCTGGCCGCCCTGGTCCTCGAAACGGCCATGGGCTGGCTGCAGGTCCTCGGCGAGGCCCGCACCCTCGTCAACGGACTGCTCCTCGGCACGGCGCTCCTGGTCGGCTACCACCGGGGCCGGACCGGCCGTCCCCCCTCGCTTCCCTTGCAAAAATGATTTACACGGCTCCCGTTGCGGTTCAAAATCCCTGTCGCCCTTTCGCGACAATCCGTCCTGGAGGCTTCCCCATGGCCAAAATCCTTTTGCTGCTCGCCGCCTTCCTGTGCTGGCCGGCCGCATCCGCCCCGGCCCAGCCGGAAGGCGAACCCATCGTCATCGGCGGCCTGTTCGCCCAGTCCGGCCCGGCCGCCGTGGTCGGCACCCCGAGCAAGCTCGTGGCCGAGATGACCGTCCAGCAGATAAACGACATGGGCGGCATCCTCGGCCGACCCGTCACCCTCATAAGCTACGACACCGAATCCTCGCCCGATGTGGCCCTGCGGCAAGCCCGCCAGCTCGTCGAGGGCGACAAGGTCCTGGCCATCATCGGCCCGACGTCCACGGGAGAGGGCCTGGCCGTCAAGAAATACACCGAAGAGAGCCACGTGCCGGTCATCATGACCGTGGGCGGCGACGCCGTCATCTCCGGCGGCAAGTTCGGGCCCTACGACTGGACCTTCAAGGCCCCCCAGCGCACGGCCACGGCCGTGGCCAAGATCTACGACTACCTCAAGGGCAAAAACATCGCCAAGATCGCGGTCATGAGCTCCAAGGACGCCTTCGGCCAGGACGGACTGAACGATCTCAAGGAAAACGCGTCGAAGTTCGGCATCGAAATCATCGCCGAGGAGACCTTCGATCCCAAGGGCACGGACTTCTCGGCCCAGGCCTTCAAGCTGCAGGCCGCCAAGCCGCAGGCCGTGGTCGTCTGGACCATCGGACCGGCCGGGGCCATCGCGGCCAAAAACTTCGCCGCCCTGCCCGGCGACCGGCCGCTTCTCATCCAGTGCCACGGCCAGCCCGGCCCGAGCTACCTGGAACTGGCCGGCGAGGCGGCCGGCGGCACGGTCATGCCCGGCACCAAGCTCATGGCCCCGGAATCCCTGCCCGACGAGGACCCGCAAAAGCTCGTCATCGAGACCTTCATCAAGGCCTACAAGGACAACGGCATCCAGGAGAAGTTTCCCCTCAACACCCACTCGGGCTACGCCTACGACGCCCTGACCCTCCTGCGGGCCGGTCTGGAGAAGGCCGGCAAGGCCGATCCCGAAGCCCTGCGCGCCGCCCTGGAGAAACTGCAAAACGTGGTCGGCGTCTCCGGTGTCTACAATCTCTCCTCCCAGGACCACAACGGCCTGCACGCCGATTCGCTCATCATGCTCATCGTCGACTCCGGCCGCTTCAAACTCGCGCCGTAGCGGGAGAAAAGAGAAGATGCGAGAGGGACCCCTTTTTGAAAAAAGGGGTCCCTCTCGCGCTCTCCTCCCCAAAAACTTTCAAAGGGGGCGCGATTGGCCGATAAGTGCTGTTCCCGCAGGCCTCGCCGGCCACTCGGCCGTCCGTTCCCCCGTCGAGGGGGTCCGGGGGGCCCTCTTCCGGTGACGCCCCCCGGCGGGGTGCAGGGGTGGCGCCCCTGCTTGCACGCCCGTCCACCCATGCCTTCCTCCCCTCTCCCATGAAGACGCCCGTCCAGACCTTCACCGTCAGCCCGGCCGAGGCCGGGCAGAAGCTGCTCCAGTACCTGGCCCGGCGCCTGGGCAGCGGCGTGCCCCAGGCGGCCCTCCAAAAGTTCATCCGCACCGGCCAGGTCCGGCTCGACGGCAAGCGGTGCAAGCCCTTTGACCGCATCAGCGAGGGCCAGCTCGTGCGTGTGCCGCCCTACGAAACCGACGCGCCCGGCGCGCCGCCCCCGCCGAAGGCCGAAACCGGGACCAGGGGGCAGGCGCTGCACCTCTTGCGACGGGGCGGGGAACCGGCCCGGCCGGGGGACGGCGGGCGCCGGGACATCGTTTTGGACATCCTCCACGAGGACGACGAGCTGCTCGTGGTGGTGAAGCCTGCCGGTCTGCCGGTCCATCCGGGCTCCGGCCACCCCTTCGCCCTGACCACGCTGCTGCACGAACGCCATGCCGACGCGCCCTTCGCCCCGACCCCGGCCCACCGCCTGGACCGGGACACCACGGGCCTTCTCCTGGTGGCCAAGACCTACCGGAAGCTTCGGGCCCTCCACGAGGCCATGGTGACGGGCGCGGCCCGCAAGGATTATTTCGCCTGGGTCCGGGGCCGGTGGCTTCTGGGCGAGGAAGGCGAGTGGCTGACCCTTCGCGACCGGCTGGCCAAGGAAGGGGGTCCGGGACGCCAGCGGGTGGAGGCGTCGGAGGCGGGCAAGGAGGCGGTGTCCAAGGTGCGGCTGCTGGCCGCCACGCCCCAGGCGAGCCTCCTTGAAGTACGCCTGGAAACGGGCCGCACCCAGCAGATCCGGGCCCAACTCGCCTCGCGCGGCTATCCCATCGTCGGGGACGCCAAGTACGGCGGCGGGGTCCCGCCGCTTTTGCTCCACGCCTGGCGGGTGACACTGCCCGGCGAGGCCTACTGCGTGCCGCCGGACTGGCCCGCGCCCTGGGCCGTCAGCCGACCGAGGCGGGACACCGTCGACGGCTGCCGGGAAAAACCCTAGCGTGGCGTTCTCGAAATTCGTTCATCCGAATTTTAAGAATAAAATATTTAAATAATTATTTTTTTCTAAAAAATACGAGCATATTTTTTAGCGAACGCTACACGAGCCGTCAGGCCCTCCCACCCCTCCCGGGTTTCCAATGGGCCACGCCCTTTGGCCGCCTCAAGACGTCTCTTGCCCCCGCAGGCCGGCCAGACGGCCGAGGAGGATGGCCCCGGCCTGGGCCACGTTCAGGGAATCGAGGGGCCGGGCCTGGGGAATGCGGTAGAGGGTCTGGCACCGCTTGCGCACCCCCAGGCGAATGCCCTCGTCCTCGTTGCCAAGGACCAGGACCAGGGGAAATTCCGGCCTGGCGGCCAGCGCGTTTTCCGCCCCGTCCTCGCCGGCCGCGCCGACGACGGCGAACCCGGCCTCGGCCGCCTCTTCCAGGGCCCGGGACAGGTTGGCCACCTTGGCCACGGGCAGGCGCGACAGCGTGCCGGCCGAGGCCTTGGCCGCGCCCGGCCCAAGCCGCGCCCCCTCGTGGCGGGGCAGGATGATGCCGCCGCCGCCCAGGGCGTAGAGCGTGCGGGCCAGCGCCCCGACGTTGCCCGGGTCCTGCACCCGGTCCAGGGCCAGGGCCACCGGCAGCGGGGCGTTTCGGGTCGCTTCGAGCACGTCGTCAAGGCTCGCCAGTTCGCCGGCGATCAGCCGGGCCAGCACGCCCTGGTGGTTGCCGGGATAGAGCCGGTCGAGGTCGCCTGTCGGCACGAACCGGAAGCGCACCCCGGCCTCGCGGCAGGAGGCCACGATGGCGTCGATGTCCGGGCCGCGAAGGCCCTGGCGCAGGAGCACGTCGTCCACGCTCTTGGGCCGTTCGGCCAACAATTCGCGCACGGGCTTGCGGCCCGGGAGCATGTCCTCGGGCAGGGTCGGCACAGGCGACTGGGACGGGGACGACAAGGCCGGCGACGGGGCCGGGCGGCGGGGACGGTCTTGGTGGGACATGCCCCTTGGTGGCGCAAACCGGCCGGGACCACAAGTCTTTTTTCTCCTTGCCTTTTCCCCCAACCTGGACTAATAATTTATTAATTATTCAAGAAAATACGACATTTCGATTTCCTTCGCCAACTCCCGGCGCGGCCGACTTCCGGTCCCCGGTCCTTTTCCCCTTCTGGAGACGCTCGATGGCTCGCAACTTCCTGCTGGCAATCCTCCCGGTCCTGCTCCTCCTTTCCGGCTGCGCCGGAAACAAATACGACAAAAATAACGACATGAAGGCCAACCTGGAGCCCGAGGTCTGGGACACCAGCCAGATCTTGAAGGACCTGAAGCGCGGCCGCCCCCTGACCGAACAGGAGAAAAAGGCGCTGGCCTCGCGCGGGGCCATCCAGTTCGACCTCGACGTCAAGGACAACGAGGAAGTCCAGATGTTCCTCCAGTACTTCTCCATGGACAAGCGCGGCTCCATGGACAAGTGGCTGCAGCGGGCCGAGCCCCACCTGCCCTATGTCCGGGCGGTGCTGGCCAGCTACAACCTGCCGCCGGACCTGATCGTCCTGCCCTTTATCGAATCCGGGTACAGCACCATGGCCTATTCGCCGGTCGGGGCCGGCGGCATGTGGCAGTTCATGCCCTACACCGGCCGCCGGTTCGGGCTGACCGTGGACTGGTGGGTGGACGAGCGCCGCGACCCCTACAAGTCCACCGTGGCCGCGGCCAAGTACCTGACCAAGCTCTACCAGATGTTCGGCGACTGGAACCTGGCGCTCGCCGCCTACAACGCCGGCGAAGGCAAGATCTCGCGGGTCATGGCCGCAAGCGGCCAGTGCGACTTCTTCGACATCGCCAAGGACCCCAAGCTGCTGAAGGAAGAGACCCGCCACTACGTGCCGAAGTTCCTGGCCGTGCTCAAGATCTTCCAGAACCTCGACACCCTGGGCTTTCACAAGATCAACTGGCAGGCCGGGCCGAACCTCAAGGAGGTCGGGGCCCCCGGCGGCACGGATCTGGCCGCCCTGGCCCAGGCCTGCGGCCTCTCCTGGGAACAGTTCCGCGAATACAACCCCGGCTTCCGCCGCCGGGTCAGCCCGCCGGACACCACCGTCAACGTCTACGTGCCCGTGGCCAAGGAGCAGACCGCCCTGGCCTACCTCAATAATCCCGGCAACTACCCGTCGAGCGGCGTCCAGACCGTGACGGCCGAGGCCGGCGACTCCTGGTGGAACATCGCCCGCCGGGCCGGCATGCCCGTGGCCGAGCTGCGGCAGTTAAACGCCTCCCTGCCCGAATCCCTGCCGCCCGGCCAGACCGTGCGCGTGGCCCTGAGCGCCTTTAGCGTGGACAACACGGCCCTGGCCGAAGGCCCGGACGCCTGCGCGCCCAAGCCGCTGGCGGCCTCGGCCAAGCCCCAGCGCCACCGGGTGAACAAGGGCGAATCCATCGGCTCCATCGCCAAGAAGTACGGCGTGGCGCCCAAGGAACTGTTGGCCGCCAACAAGATGAAACGCGAGGGCCGGCTGACGCTCGGCTCCTGGCTGGTCATTCCCGGCGGCGCCTCCGGCTCCGCCGGCACGGCCGTGGCCGCCGCGCCCGCGCCCCAGCCCCTGGCCGGCGGCAAGGCCTCGTCCGGCCCGGCCGTGGCCGAGGCTTCCCACACCGTCCGGCGCGGCGAGACCGTAAGCGGCATCGCGGCCAAGTACGGCGTCGGCACCGAAGAGCTCCTGGCCGCCAACAAGATGCGCTCGGGCAAGGACCTGCTCGCCGGCCAGCGGCTGGCCATCCCCGGGACCACCCCGGCCAAGGCCGGCCCGGCCGCCCCGGCCAAGGGCGGGCCCGAACCGCGCCTCACGCCCGAACCCAGACTGTTCGCGGCCGCCACCCCGGCCGGCGGCTCCTACACCGTCAAGGCGGGCGACACCCTGGCTTCGGTCGGCAAGCATCTGGGCGTCGATCCCAAGGAGCTGGCGGCGGCCAACAAGGACGCCGGCGGCAAGCTCCGTCCCGGCGCGACCCTGACCGTGCCCGGTAAGGGGCAGGCCAAGGGCCCGGCCCCAAGCGAGCCGGCCACATCCGCCAAGTCTTCCAAGGCCGTGGCCCAAAACGAACCCGCCCCGTCGGCCAGGACGCCCAAGCCCCTGGCCCAGGCCCAGGTCCCGACGCCGCTCCCGTCCGCATCGGACAAGGCCGGACAAGGCGCGGCCAAGTCCCCGCCCCAGGCGGCGGCCAAGCCCGCGGCCAAGGCCGTCAGCTACAAGGTGGAACCCGGGGAAACGGTCTGGGGCATTGCCAAGAAATTCAACGTGGAGCCGTCCTCGCTCATGGCCTGGAACAACATTAAGGGCGGCGCCCTCCAGGCCGGCAGCCAGCTCACCATCCGCAAGGATTAACCGGGGCTCTGCCCCGGACCCCGCCAGGGCGCTGCCCTGAACCCGCCGGGGGGAATGATTCCCCCCCCGTCCCCCCCATCCGGCCCGAGCGGACCCACGCCGCAGTAGCACAGCGCTTTTAGTGCCCCTTTCAGGGGGTCCGGGGGGGATGATCCCCCCGGCGGAGAGGTCCAGGAGAGGCAGAGCCTCTCCTGGCCGCCGGAGGCTCTGCCTCTCCCCTCACCCCTTCTTGCCGTTCCCCGCCAGCCCGGTTGCCCGGAAGATCGCCTCCAGCCGGCGGCGGTTGACGCCGAAATCGCTGTACCCGACGCGCGAGGCCGAGCGGGCGTGGAGCAGGCCCTGGTTCGGATCGTAGAGGAACTCGAGGTCGTCCACGAAACCGAACCGGGCCGAGGACTGGGTGGCGTGGATATAGCGCTCGGTGGCGGCCACGACCGTGAACTTCCCCTGGCGCAGATGGTCGAGGAGAGCCGGAACCGGGTTGGACGGGCTTGGCCGGGGAGCGATGTAATGGAGTGGGTCCCGGGGGGGAGCGGTGGATGCCACCCAGTTGGGCTTGGCGCCGTCGGCCCGGAGCGGCCCGCCCGTGGGCGAGACCGCAGGCGGCATCCGGCGGCTGGCCCGGCCCATCCAGGCGAAACGGATCGCGCCGACGACGATGGCCGCCACGAGCAGCGTGCCGACCACCTGGCCCACGGCCTCGAAAAACGACAACACGGTCCGAATGGTCTCCATCATGGCGGGCACCTCTCATGGCCCCGTGGCGGCCACGGCGACGGGTTGCGGCTCGACCCGGTTGCGGCCGGCCCTTTTGGCGGCATACAGGCATTCGTCGGCCAAAGCCAGCAAGGCGTCCACGTCCTTGTCCCCCTCGGCCACGCCGAAGCTGGCGGTGACGGCCAGGCCGTCGGGCCTGAGCGCCTCGAGGCTCCGGCGCAGCCGCTCGGCCATGGCGACCGCCGCCGGGCCGGACACGCCGGGCAGGAGGACGCCGAACTCCTCGCCCCCAAGCCGCCCCACCCGGCCCGGGGCCGGCAAGGCGCCGGCCAGACACCGGCCCACGCCCATAAGGACCCGGTCCCCGGTCTGATGGCCGTGGGTGTCGTTGACGGTCTTGAAATTGTCGAGATCGAGCATGACGAGGCTGACGCCAAACCCCTGCTCCCTGGCCCGGTCCAGGGCCTCCCCGGCCAGGCGCAGGAAGTGGCGCCGGTTGGGCAGGCCGGTCAGGCCATCGGTTTCGGCCAGGTGGCGCAGCTCGTCCCGGGCCTCGCCAAGCTCCGCCTCCACCCGGCTCGATGTCATGGCCAGGATGGAAAAGACGAAAAACGGCGAACAGAGCATGGCGACCAGGAGCAACAGCTTGGCCACATGGTCCGGAGAGGCCGTGGGACAGTCCACGGCCTGCAGGGAAAGAACGGTCCGCACGGCGAACAGTGCGGCCACCACGAAAAAAAAGCCCGAAAAAAGGCCCTGGGTGGCGTAGGTGCGCCAGTTCCTGGTCAGGTACGGTTCCAGGGAGATGCGGCCGAAGACAATGGCGCAGAAGGCCGAATAGATGGCCGCGCGCCGGCAGGTGTTGTAATCGATGAAGAGGTAGTGGGTGATCGCGACCATGGCCAGGCCGTACAGCACGACATTGAGTCCCGAGCGCAACCGGATGTCCCCGATCTGGCCGTAGCGGGCCAGGCCGTGGAACACCAGCACGGCCTCCACGAGCATGAGGGCGTTGCCCGCGAAAAGAGAGGGCGTCTCGCCAAGGACGCGGTAGAAGTTGAGGAAGATGCCGACAAACCACAGGACCTGCCCAAGGGTCATGGCCCCGAAACCGGGATAGGTCCGGCGGCAGGCATAGGCGTAGACGAGCACCAGGGACAGGGCCGCATAGAGGACCACCACCATGAGGACCATGGTCGGGGCATGGAGCAGCGACAGGAAATCGGGCATCGGCTTCTTCCAGACATTGCGAGGATATGACGCGAGAGCTATCGCATCATCCCGTCCGGCGCACAAGCCCGGAACGGCGCGATGCCTCAGCCGCCGTAGAGGGCCTGGCGCAAAAGCGGCCGCAGTTCGTCGTCCGGCAGCACCCGGCCGGTCCACAGGCAAAACTGCTCCACGGCCTGGTACAAAAACATCTCGAGTCCCGGCACCACGCCGGCCCCGGCCCGGGCGGCTTCGGCCAGAAACCGCGTTTCGTAGGGATTGTAGACCAGGTCGTAGGCCAGTCGCCCGGGCTCCCAGGCCGCGGCCGGGTAGGGGGAGACGCCCTCCTGCCGGCCGGACATGCCGATGGGCGTGGCGTTGACCACCAGCGCGGCCGGAAAATCCGCCCGGTCTTCCCAGGCCACCGGTTCCAGGCCGAACTCCAGGGCCAGGGCCCGGGCCTTGTCCAGGGACCGCCCCGTGACGCCGATCCGGGGCACCTGCAGGCGCCGCAGTCCGGCGGCCACGGCCCGGGCCGCGCCGCCGCAGCCGAGGAGCAGCGCCGCCCCGGGCGCGATGCCCCGGACCACCAGCGGCCGGCAGAACCCCTCCACGTCGGTATTGTCGGCGTGGAGGGCCCCGCCGCGCCAGAAAAGGGTGTTGACGGCCCCGACCTCCCGGCCAAGATCCGTGACCACGTCCACGAAATCCATGACCGCCGTCTTGTGCGGGATGGTGACGCTCAGGCCCTGGATCGGGGTTTCCCGCACCCGGGCCATGAAGGCCGGCAGTTCCTCGGGCAGGGTGGCCCAGGCCTCGTAGCGGGCCTCGATGCCGAAACGCGCAAACCCCCAGTTGTGGACCAGGGGACTCAACGTATGGCCCAGCGGGTGGCCAATGATGCCGTAGAGCCGCGTCATGTCGCGTCCTTGTGGAGAGCCGGGGGAGGGAACCCTTTTTTGCAAAAAAGGGTTCCCTCCCCCGGACCCCCTCCTTCCCAAATTTTTCAAAGGGGTGGCGGCACAACGTCGAAGAATTTTTTCGAAAGCTTGGCTGCCGCCCGCCTCAGGCCAGCGCGGTGTGGCGACCACGCTCCCACGTTCGGGTGGGTCCGGGAGGGGGTGACCCCCTCCCGGCCGCCGGAGGCATCTTTCCGTTTCTTCTCTCCCCTCCTATCCCGCGTAGGACGCGCCGGCGCGCAGGGCTTCGGCGTTTTTGGGGATGAGGTGGCTGTAGTGCTTGGCAATGACGTGGGACAGGCTCGCTTCCACCGCTTCAAGCGGCAGGATGCCGGTGGCGTTCACGTAGGCGCCAAGGGCCACCATGTTGGCCATGCGGGTGTTGCCGAGCGTATCCGCGATCTCGTTGGCCGGCACGGCCACGACCCTGACCCGGCCGGCGTCGGCCAGCTTGGTGTCGATAAGCGAGGAATTGAGCACGAGCACGCCGTCGTCCACGAGCTGGGGCTGGAACTTGTCGAGGGACGGCCTGTTCATGATGATAAGGCTTTTGGGGGAGCGGATGATGGGCGAGCCGATGGCGTCGTCGGAGACGACGACCGTGCAGTTGGCCGTGCCGCCGCGCATCTCCGGGCCGTAGACCGGGATGTAGGTGACGTTCAGGCCGTGTTCCATGCCGGCGTAGGCCAGTAGGTTGCCGATCAGCATCACGCCCTGGCCGCCGAAACCGGCCATGATCACGTCTTGATAGAGGCTCACGGGGCTAGTCCTCCTTGGCCGCGTCCTTGAAGACGCCGAGCGGAAAGCCGGGGATCATTTCCTCGGCGATGCGGTCGTTGGCCTTCACGGGCGAAACCTTCCAGTTGGTGGGACAGGTGGCCAGGAGTTCCACAAAGCCAAAACCCTCGCCCTTGACCTGGGTCTCGAAGGCCCGGCGCACGGCCCGCTTGGCCTGGGCCAGATTCTTGATGGAATTGACGGCCGCCCGGGCGCTGTAGGCCACGCCGTCGAGTGAGGCGATGATTTCCGCCATGCGCATGGGGCCGCCCTCGCGCTCGGCGCAGCGGCCGCCGGGGCAGGTGGTGGTCTTCTGGCCGATCATGGTGGTCGGGGCCATCTGGCCGCCGGTCATGCCGTAGACGGTGTTGTTGACGAAAACGACCGAGATCCGCTCGCCCCGGTTGGCGGCGTGCATGATTTCGGCCAGGCCGATGGAGGCCAGGTCGCCGTCGCCCTGGTAGGCCAGGACGAAGGCGTCGGAGCGGGCGCGCTTGACGCCGGTGGCCACGGCCGGGGCCCGGCCGTGGGGCGCTTCGACGGTGTCGACCAGGATGTAGTTGTAGAGGAAGACCGAGCAGCCGATGGCGCTGACGGCGATGGTCCTCTCCACCACGCCGAACTCTTCCAGGCACTCGGCCACGATCCGGTGGATGACGCCGTGCTGGCAGCCCGGACAGTAGTGGGTGGGCACGTCGGCCAGGACGGCCGGCCGGTCGAAGACGAGTTCCTCGTTTATTTCAGGCACGCTTGACATCTTCAAGCCCCCTTTGCGGCCGCGCGGATGGGACCGGTGAAATCCTCGGGCGTCGGCATGTTGCCGGGGAAAAAGCCGAAGAATTCGGAATCGGTGATGCCGCGCACGGCCAGACGCACGTCCTCGACCATCTGGCCGAGGTTGTGCTCGATGGTGAGAAAGCGCTTGCCCTGCCCGGCCAGGGCGCGAAGGGCCGCCTCGGGGAAGGGATAGAGCGTCACGGGCCGGAAAAGGCCCACGCGAAGGCCCTCGGCCCGAAGGGTCCGGACGGCCGACTTGGCGATACGGCCAATGGAGCCGTAGGCCACCACCACCAGCTCGGCGTCCTCGGTCTCGAAGGCCTCGTAGCGGACCTCGGCCCGCATGGCCTCGTACTTGTCCTTTAAAAGCTGGTTCTGGCCGGCCAGGGCCCCGTCTTCGAGAAAGAGGGACTTCAAAAGCCTCGGGGCGCGCTCGCCGCGTCCGGTCAGCTTCCAGGCGGCCCCTTCGGCCGGGTCCACGGGGCGGGCCTCGCGGGGGACGACCGGCTCCTTCATCTGGCCGACGATGGCGTCGCCGAGGAGCAGGACGGGGTTTCTGTATTTGAAGGCCAGGTCAAAGGCCTCGAAAGTCAGGTCGTAGCACTCCTGGCAGGTGGCCGGAGCCAGGACCAGGGTCCGGTAGTCGCCGTGGCCGCCGCCCTTGACCGACTGGAAGTAGTCGCCCTGGGAGGGCCCGATGTCGCCAAGGCCGGGGCCGCCCCGGTTCATGTTGACGAGCACGCCCGGCAGTTCCGAGCCGGCCATGTAGGAGATGGCCTCCTGCATGAGCGACACGCCCGGGCTCGACGAGGTGGTCATGGCCCGAACGCCGCAGGCGGCCGCGCCAAGGAGCATGTTGGCGGCCGCGACCTCGGATTCGGCCTGGACGAACTCGCCGCCGGCGGCCGGCATGGCCGAGGACAGCATCTCCGGAATGTCGTTCTGGGGGGTGATGGGATAGCCGAAATAGCAGCGGCAGCCGGCGGCCAGGGCTCCGTGGGCAATGGCCTCGTTGCCTTTTATGAAGATGCGCTTGCCGGACATTACACGCTCTCCTTGGCTTTGCTTTTGACGGTGCGCCAGACCTTGATGGCCACGTCCGGACACATCTTGGCGCACGAGGCGCAGCCCGTGCATTCGGCCATGGAGCCTTCGGGCACTTCGGCCACCTTGTAGCCCTTGGCGTTGAAACGCGAGGAAGCGGCGATGATGGTCTTGGGGCAGACCTGGACGCACAGGAGGCATCCTTTGCAACGCTCCTCGTCGATGAGAATCCGGGACATCCGTTCACTCCTTTGCGGCCGCGTCGGGCCAGGGGCAAAACCCCGGAACCGGAAGAGACCGCCGTCTTCCGGACCCGAAACCGCATGCGGTGGGGGTGGCGCCGTGGGCGTCAGAGCGCCAGCATGGCGTCGCCATAGGAAAAAAAACGATAGCCGGAGGCTATGGCCCTTGCGTAGGCGGCAAGAAGATTTTCGCGTCCGACCAGGGCGGCCAGCATAATCACGAGCGAGGATCCAGGCAAATGGAAATTCGTCACCATGCCGTCAACCACCTGAAAGGCGTGGCCGGGCCGGATGAAGATGTCGGTCTCGCCGGCAAAGGGCCGGACTTCCCCGGCTTCGCGGACCACGCCTTCGAGGGTCCGGGCGGCGGTGGTGCCGACGGCGACCACCGGCCGGCCGGCGGCCTTGGCGGCCAGGACGGCCGTGGCCGCCTCCTGCGGCACCTCGATCCACTCCCTGTGCATGGCGTGTTCGCGGATGTCCGCCACCCGGACCGGCGAGAAGGTGCCGATGCCGACGTGGCAGGTGACGGTGGCGAAGCCGAAGCCGCGCGCCCGGAGCCTTTCGAGCAGGTCCTCGGTGAAGTGGAGCCCGGCGGTCGGGGCGGCGGCCGAGCCGAGCTTGTCGTCGCTGGCGTAGACGGTCTGGTACGTCTCGCGATCGGCCGCGTCGTCAGCCCGGCGGATGTAGGGGGGCAGCGGCACGTGGCCGATGCGGTCCATGACCGCCGGCAGGCTCCCCTGCCAGGACAGGACCACCTCGGTGTGGCCAAAGGCCCCGCGCCGGGTCGCCGTGATGCAAAGGTCGGGTGCGAAGTCGATGCGGTCGCCGGGCCGGGGCGGCCGCGAGACACGCAGGAGCCCGGCGGCCGGGGCCGAGGTCCAGCCCGTGGCCGGGTCGGTTGTGGCCCGGAGAAGCGCAATGGGCGTCACCAGCAAAAATTCGGCCGCGCCGCCCGTGGGCTTGCGGCCAAGGAGGCGCACCGGCGCGACCTTGGTGTTGTTGGCCACAAGCAGCGCCCCCTCGGGCAAAAGATCCGGCAGGTCGGCGAAGACGGCGTCGCCGACCGCGCCCGTGGCCCGGTTGACGGTCATGAGCCGGCACGCGTCGCGCCTGGCGCACGGCCGATTCGCGATCCGGTCCTCGGGCAGGTCGAAATGGTAGGCGGCGAGCAGGTCGTCCGGGGCCGGGGCGGAGTCGAGAGGATTGGGCAAAACGTGTTCCTGAAGAGTAAGACGAGGCTTAAAGACGATCCAACCCGGCCGCGACGATGGCCCGCATCCGCTCCCGGGCTTCTCCCATGTCCACAGGGGCGCCCGTTTCGGCGGCGGCCGAGGTCATGGCCACGCCGGCCAGGCCGCAGGGCACGATGGCGTCAAAAAGGGCCAGGTCGTTGTCGAGGTTTACGGCCAGGCCGTGGGTGGCCACGCCGCGGGAGATGTGGATGCCGAGGGAGGCGATCTTGCGCACCCCCACCCACAGCCCGAGCGGATTTTGCCGGCACTCGGCCGCAACGCCATAGGTTTCGAGCAGTTGCCGGCCCAGGTCCAGCACCCAGGCCACGAAGGTCTTGACGCCAAAGCCGAGGCTCCGCAGGCCCACCACCGGGTAGACGACCAGCTGGCCGGGGTTGTGGATGGTGGCCCCGCCGCCCCGGTCGGTCGCCACCAGCGTCACGTCCGGCGGCGCGCACAGGACCCGGTTGCTGGGCTTGTTGGACCCGAGGGTGATGACCGGATCGTGTTCCAGAAGGAAGACCACGCCGGCGGACGCCCCGGCCTTGACCGCCGCGGCCGTCTCCTGCTGCAGGGCCAGGGCCACGTCGTAGGCGACGCGGCCGAGGACGCGGATCTCGGGCCTGGAGGCCGTGCCGGGCATCCCGGACGCCTCAGGCATGGGCCGTGCCGTCCACGCCGCCGTTCAAAATGCGCACCACGTCCTCGAGGACCCGCTCGGCCTCGCTTTCCGGGACCTGGCAGGTGCCGACGTTTTTGTGGCCGCCGCCGCCGTGGGCCAGCATCAGCCGGCCGATGTCCACGGGGTTGGATTTGTCGAAAATCGACTTGCCGACCGTCAGGACCACGTTCTGCCTGGCCTTGCCCCAGATGACCTGGACGCTGACGTTGGCCTCGGGAAAAAGGGCGTAGGCCGTGAACCGGTTGCCGGTAAATATCTCGTCCTGGTCGCGCAGGTCGATCACGAGGACCTGGCCGTCGATCCGGGACCGGGCTGTGAGCATGCCGGCGAACTGCTCCTCCTGCTCGAAGTAGCGCCGCACCCGCTCGGCCACGTCCGGATCGGCCAGGATGGCCTCGACCGGCTCGGTGCGGCACCGTTCCACGAGGTGCATCATGAGCTGGTAGTTGCTGATGCGGTAGTCGCGGTAGCGGCCAAGGCCGGTGCGCGGGTCCATCAGAAAGCTCAGAAGAATCCAGCCCTCGGGCCCGGCCACCTCGTCGGGCGTCAGGTTGCCGCTGTCGCACCGGTCGACGTAGTCCAGCATCTCGTCGAACCGGGCCGGAAACCGGTCGTGGCCGCCGTAGTATTCCCAGATGACCCGGGCGCAGCTCGGATAGTGCTTGGAGGCGCCCGTAAATTCGATCTCGCCCAGGCGGTCGTCCTCGCTCGAATGGTGGTCGAACCACAGGCCGCAGCCCGGGGCGTAGGGCACGTTGGCCAGGATGTCGTCCGGGCCGCAGGCCACCTTGCCGTCCTGCACGTCTTTGGGGTGGACAAACACCCACTCGTCCATGATGCCGGCTTCCTTGAGCAACACCGCGCAGATAAGGCCGTCGAAGTCCGAACGCGTCAAAAGCCGCATGCCTGCCTCCTTTTCAAGTTCACCCAATCGCCGCCTTCGCACACGGCCCGACCGGCTCCCCATGCTAGCCCAGGGCCGGGTCCGAGGCAACAACGCCCCCCCGGCCCCGGACACCCGGTGCCGGCCGCCTGCCCGGCCGCGCATTTTTCCTTTGCCAGCCGGCCCGTTTTCTTGTGAAATACCAGAAGGAAACTCCCCATGAAGCACCACCCGTCCGATCCGCCCGCCCTCGAAACCCTGGACGCCTTTGCCACGCTCATGGCCGAGACGGCCGCCCTGCGCCGGGAGGCCGCCACCGCCGTCCTGGCCGGCCGGCCCGTGCCCCTGGACGTCCAGGCCGGCCTCGCCCGCAGCCATGCCGCCCTGGACGAGGCCGCGGACCGCGACGGCCGGGCCGAACTCGATTGCGGCGACGACCAGTCCCTACGCCTGGATTTGTCGGAAGAGACGCACCAGCTCGAAAACGACGTCCTCTACCTGGAAGAGGGGCGCGACGCCCTGCTCAAGCACCTGGCCCGGCGGCACCACGGCTTTCGCGAGGCCCTGCGCCAGGGGCTGCGGGAGGTGTCCGGGCCGGCGGTGGGCCTGCTTCTGTGCGACTGCGACGCGGTCTTGCGCGCTCCGGGGCAACGCTTCGTCACGGCCGTGCAGCCGGCCTGGAACGCCGTGGCGCTCTCCCGCTACGCCACGGCCCGGGCCCGCCGGCCGGTCCTCTGGTCCGAGGCCCCGCTGGCCGGCCCGGGCATCGCCGATCTGGCCACCGTGCCGCCGCGCGCCTTTGCCTACGCCGCCTCGCTTGGCCGGCAGATCGTGGACGTCGCGGGCCGGGAGAGCGCCTCGCCGCTGTCGCTTCAAAAGTCGAGCCTGCTGGAATCCATCAACGCCCGCCTGGCCATGCTCCTGGCCGATCCGAGCTGGCGGGCCTTTGCCTACGTCGGCTCCGGGCTCCAGTTCCGGCGCGGGGAGACCATTGTCGCCCGCCAGGACGTCCTTGGCACCATCGGCCAGGACGCCTCCCTGGGCCTCCTGGAACACGTCCACAACATCGTGGACGCCGTGGACCCCGAGCGGGAGCACTTCCGGGTGGAGGACGACGGCCTGGACGTGGCCGTGACCCCGACGGCCACCCATCAGGAAGTTTCGCACGAATTTTCCCCGGCCGAGGGCCTGCGCGCCCTGGATGCGGCCCTGTCCCTGGACCTCGGCCAGGGGCCGCACCTCGCCTGCTGCGGCGGCCCTTCGGGCCTGGCCCTGCTCGAAGCCCTGGCCGGCATGGCGGCGGACCTGCGCTGCGTCTTCGTCACCGACCGGTCCGATCTCGGCCAAAGGGCCCGGGAACTCTGCCCCAAAACCGCCGTCGTCGCCCACCCCGACCTGGCCGCCGCCCTGCTCTCGGCCGCTGCACCTTAAAAGAGGAGCAAGAGGCCTCCGACGGCCGGGGATTTGGTGAACCACCTGGCAAAAGAAGTCCACCTTCCCCATCGCCACCGCCGCCGCCGTTCCCTGCTGGTCCCCCGACAGTCACGAGGCCCTCCGTCACAACCGGTGCGCCAGCTCCTCTGCCCAACCTCGCACCGCCGCCGGATTCAGGAATTCCCCTTTCTGTTCCTTTTTCGTGAAAGTGGTCACCATTTTCATGAAGAGACGCTCAAAAAGCGGCAAGCGCTCAAGCACCAACCGCCCCTTGAAATAAGCGATGGATACCGGGTCGATGGTAGGCGCGTTGTGGCAACGGCGTCGTTGGAAAAAACCCACGGAATGCGTTTTATCCATGCCGGTAGCTGCTTTTTTCGGGATGGTGGCGATCGCCAAGCCCGGATCGAGAAAGAGACGTCCCTCATCGGCCGGCTCTTCCGCGATACGAACCACATAGAGCATGCTGAAAAAGAAGGCGACCTTTTTGTGGGCAAGCTGAGCGCTATGTCTTTTGAGGAACGCCTGCATCTTGGAGGTGCACCAGCCAAAGCGCATGGGACTGCCGATGATCACCGCATCATACGACTCCAATGAATCACTGGCATTCACAGACAAGGTGGTCACTGTGCTTTCCTGGCGCAAGACATCCCGGATAATGGCGCCCATGTCGGCTGTCGAACCGGAAACGGTGTCATAGACCATGGCGATGTGCCGCATGACAGGTTCTCCTTGGTGGCGGGTTTCTCGACAATGGTTATGTGTCTCCCCCGTGCTCACGACCGGTCGGGGGTGGGCTCTCGTGGCGGGCCGCCAACGCCCTCCAGGCGGCTTCAGCCAGGAGGTTGGCAGCCTCGTTAAGGGGTGTTTCGGTTCGACCGGACAGGATTTGACGCATAAATTCCAGATACGGTCCGGCGATCAGCGCTATGGTGATGTCCGGGGGGAGTGGCCGCAATTGGCCAGCCTCCACCTGGGCGGCAAACCACCTGGCCGCCCGGCCCAGGAATTTCTCGTTTGCGGCCCGCAACTCTTCCTCGGCGGCGGGTGAAAGTGTGGTACGACGTTGGCCGAAGAGATAGCGAGCCCAGTCCTCGTTATGGGCGACCCATTCAAGACAATAGGCAACTACGGCCTGAAGGCCTTCCCGGGCGTCCGTCCGGGCCTCCAGGGCGGTAATCCATCCTGCCTGATACGCGGTGATACCTTCGAGATAGAGGGCAGCGGCCAGATCCTCCTTGCTCTTGAAGAGGTGGTAGACGCTGCCGGTGCTCGACTTGGAGCGGCGGCGGATATCAGCCATCGTGGTTCGAGAAAAGCCGAGTTCAGCGAAACAGGCCAGGGCGGCACGAAGGATGTCCTGGCGTCGTCCAGAAGTGGCAGCGCGTGTCTGTTTGGGGGACATGCTTGGAATATGATCCTAGAATAGTATTCTAGTCAAGGGTATGGCAAAAGCCCGAAGTGCCTTGGAAGGGTCAAACGATCCACCCTCCTCCATCGATGGAGAACTATTTCAGGGTGTTATTCGACGGCCTTGGCGCCGGCGATCCAGTGTTTGCGGTAGAAATAAAGGGTCATGCCAATGATGGTCGCGGCCATGACGGCCATCAGCGCGTAGATGCTCCAGGGTTCGGACCGAAACGGCAGGGTGTCGAAGTTCATGCCGTAGAAGCCGACCAGGAAATTGAGCGGCAAGAAGATCGTGGCCACAAGGGTCAGATACTGGCCCACGGCGTTCATGCGCAACTCCGCCTTGGTCATGGCCAGCCCCACCATTTCCGACAGCATCTCGCGCAAGGTCTCCACCGCGTCGAGCACCTGGTAGACATCCTGACGGATGTCGTTCCAGAGAAGGTCCTCGGCCGCGCCCCCGCCGCCCGCCTCGCCCGGCACGTAGCGCAGGAGCACCTCGCGAAGCGGCCACAGCGACCGGTGCAGAAAGAGCACCTCGCGCTTGAGCCGGTACGTCTCCATGAGCGTGTCGCCGTTGCCGCCGGAGAGCACCAGCTGTTCCAGCTCCTCGATGTCCTCGGCCAGCCGGCCAAGGGTCAGGATGTATTCGTCGAGGATGGACGAGATGAGGGCGTGGGTCAGATGCACCCGGTCGCGCTTGGCCAGTCTGCCGCCGCCCTTTTCCAGGCGGCCGGCCAGCTCGTCCCACAGGTTGGCCTCGCGCTCCTGGAAGGTCAGCACGAAGCCCTCCCCGGAAACCAGGCAGACCTGCTCGGCCAGGACGCGCTTTTCCTCCTCGTCGTAGCCAAGGAGGCGCAGGAGCACGAATTCGAGGGTGTCGTAGTCCTCCATCACCGGCCGGTGTCCGGTGGACAGCACGTCCTCGACCAACAGCGGATGCATGCCGAACCGCTTGGCCACGGTCCGCACCAGCCCCTCGTCGTGCACCCCGACCACCCGGACCCAGTTGACCTTGTCCGGGGCGAGTTCCGGCTCCCCTTCTTCCAGCCGGTCGTAACGCCGCACGGTCACGGCCGTGCCGTCGCAGGAATAGACGATGACGTACGGCGTGAACCCGGACTTGACCGGAAAGGCGGACTGGTCTTCGGTCAGCTCCTTGTCCCCGCGGGCGCGTTGCCTGAAGCGTTCCAGCATGGCGGCTCCTTGTCCGGTGATCCGGTCGCGTCGGCCGCCCGGGCGCGGCCTTCTTTTCCATAGCCGCCTTGGCAGGGCCCGGGCAAGGCCCGCCGCCTTGCGCAACCGGCGCCATCGCGGCTAGGGTGGCCGGACGGAAGGCGCCGAAAAAGCATCTTCCGGTGTTGACGCGCCCCATAACCCTTTTTCTCCTCCACACACCCCATGCTCGACAACCTGACCATCGTCTTATTTCGGCCGAAATTTTCGGAAAACGTGGGCGCGGCCGCCCGGGCCTGCGCCAACATGGGCGTCTCCCGCCTGGTGCTGGTCGATCCGCCGGCCTTCGATCCCGACCGGGCCCGGCCCATGGCCACGAGCAAGGGCGGCCTGCTCCTCGACACCCTCGAAATCGTCCCCACCCTGGCTGCGGCCGTGGCCGGGGCCGAGGCGGTCTACGGCACCACCGCCCGGCTCGGCGGCTGGCGCAAGGGCGAGGTCACGCCCGCCGAGGCGGCCGACGGCATCTGCCGGACCCTTGGCGCGGGCGGCGGCGTGGCCGTCGTCTTCGGCCCGGAGGACGCCGGGCTCTCCAACCAGGAGACCCAGTTGTGCGGCCGGCTGGTCAACATCCCGACCGCCGGCGAGGCCACTTCGCTCAATCTGGCCCAGGCCGTGCTGGTGGTCTGCTACGAGGTCTTCAAGGCGGCCAGCGGGCTGGCCGGCGACGTGGCCGGCCAGACGCCCTCCCGGGCCGCCACCCACGCCGAGCGGGAATCGCTTTTCGCCGCCCTTCGCGAGACGCTTCTCGCCATCGACTTTCTCAAGGCCGACAACCCGGACTACTGGATGCTGCCGGTGCGCCGCTTCATCGACCGGGTGGGCCTGCGGCGCCAGGAATTCAACCTGCTCATGGGCGTGTGCCGGCAGGTCAAGTGGGCCGTCGGCCAGGGCGGGAAAAAATCCGCCGGCTCCTGACCCGGCCGGGGCATGGACAGCCGCCGGCCAAGGCCGTATCAAACCGGACATGACGCCCTGCCGCGCCTTCCTGTCCGCCAGCCGCCTGGCCGGAGCCCTGGTTTTGTGCCTGGCCCTGGGCCTGGCGCTGGCCGGGCCCTTGCCGCTTCGGGCCGCGGACGAGAACGACTGGGGCATGGTCATTGAGGCCCTGCGCCGCCAGGATCAGATCGTCCACACCCGGCTGGAGGAATTCAAAAGCCGCCACGCCGCCGAGGCGGCCGCCGAGGCCGAGGCGCTGGAGCAGCTGTTGCGCGAGCGGGCCAGGCTCGCCCTGTGGCAGGCCACGGCTTCGGACCCGTGGGAAATCCGCGACGTGCTGGCCGGTTTCGCCAGGCTGCGCCGGGAGGTGGCCCGCCTGGCCCAGCAGCCGCAGCAGGTCTGGGCCAGCCTCGACCAGAGCGTCCTGGCCCTCGAGACCTACAAGGACCGGCTCGACGACATCACGCGCCAGGAAGTGCCCGAACGCTTCCGCCAGGAGATCGAACCGTCCCGCCAGGCCATCGCCTCCCTGCGGGAGAGCGTGGCCGCCGCCCGCGACGCCGTGGCCGACGAGACCTCGACCCTTCGCGACCTGGCCGGCCAGGTCGCGAAGGCCGAGGCCGCCTTGCAGGCCAATCTGGCCGCGAGCTGGAAGGCCTATTACACCGAAATTTTCCCCTCGCCCGTCTCCGCCTCCTTCCTTCAGGCCCTGTCCCAGAACCTCGAGGACTGGGACCTGTGGATCGGCCTTTGCGGCGAGCTCTTGCGCACGCGCCACAACCAGCGGGAGCTCTGGCGCGGCGCGGCCACGGGCGGCGGGCTGGCCCTGGCCGTGCTGGCCGCCGCCCTGGTCGTGGCCCGCCTGTCCCGGCGCGGGGTCCAGGCGTCCGTCAACCCGGGGACCATCGTCAAGGCCGGGGGGTGCGTGGCGGCCGGGGTCTTTTTCCTGGCCGTGGCCCAGCGCGCGCCCTTTTTCCTTTTCACGGGCCTAAGCTCCATCGGGGAGATCCTGCTGACCGCCTCCCTGGTCCACCTGTCGCGGCTGCGCCGGCCAAGCGAGGCCGCGCCGCCCCGGCCGCCGATCCTGTGGCCCACCTGGCGCCTTTTCGCCCTGGGCCTGCTCCTGGAGGCGGTCCGCGTCCCGGAAGTCTTCATGGGTCCCATCCTGGCCGTGGTGCTGGCCGTGGCGGCCGTCGCCTTTTTCAAGCGGCGAAAGGCCACCCCGCGCCGGCAGCGGCTGGACCGGGCCATCACCACCGCACTCGCCTTCCTGCTGCCGCTCCTGGCCGGCTTGGCCCTTTGCGGCCTGCCCCAGACCGCCGTCCTTGGCGCGTCGTTTCTTTTCTACGTCGGCCTGGCCCTGCGCTACGCCGGGCTGACCACCCGGTTCCTGGATCACCGGGAGACGGACCGCCACCCGGCCAAGCCGCACCTGCTGTTCGCCGTCGCCGCCGCGGCCGGGTATCCGTTTTTCTTCCTCACCTACCTTTTCCTCTTCCTGTGGCTGCTTTCCACCCAGTTCGGCGGGGAAAACGTGTTCCTGGAACTGTTGACCACCGAGACCCACATCGAATCCGTGGGCATAAGCCTCAAGAAAATCGCCTCCCTGCTCGCCGGTTTCTACGCCACCCGGGCCGGCATGGCCCTGGCCGCAGCCGGTATCGCCGGCGTGGCCGCCCGCCGCCGGGACATCGAGCGCGGGGCCAAGTCCTCGCTTCTGACCATCAACACCTACGGCTGGTGGGGGCTTTATGCCCTGTTTGCCATGTCCGTGCTCGGGCTGTCCCTGACGAGCGTGGCCGTGGTGGCCGGCGGCCTGTCGGTCGGCATCGGTTTCGGCCTGCAGACCATGGTCAACAATTTCATAAGCGGCCTGATTCTCCTTTTCGGCCGGTCCGTCCAGGCCGGGGACACCATCCAGCTCGGGGATGCGACGGGCGTGGTCAAGGAGGTCAACATCCGCAACACCGAGGTCCTGACCACGGAAAACGCCACGGTCTTCGTGCCCAACTCCGAGCTGGTTTCCGGCAAGATCGTCAACTGGAGCCACCGGGACCCGAGCGTGCGCCGAGACATCGGCGTGGGCGTGGCCTACGGCTCGGACACGGGGCAGGTGCGCGAGCTGCTCCTGGCGGCCGCCGCCTCCTGCCCGGCGGTCCTCGGCAATCCGCCTGCCACCGTTCTGCACTGGGACTTCGGCCCGAGCACCCTCGATTTCCGGCTGCGGGTCTGGCTGGCCGACGTGGCCGGGGCCGTGACCGCCGCCTGCGCCATCCGCGAGGCCATCGACCGGCTCTTCCGCCAGGCCGGCATCGAGATCGCCTTTCCCCAGGCCGACCTGCACCTGCGCTCGGCCCCGGTCCTGGAACGGCTTCTGGACAGCCATCTTACCGGGACCCGGGAGCGGCTGGAAGAACACGCCGTCCGGCTGGACGATCTGGAACGAAAAAACCGCCGGTCCGAAAAAACCGCCGGCGGACCGCAAGAGGAAGTCCCCCATGACCCAGACCAATGACACGCCCCGCGAGCCGGCCAAGGTCTTTTTCGCGGACCTGCGCGCCCGGGCGGCCAACAAGAACCGCACGGCCAAGCTCAAAAAGCTCTTCGAGGCCGTCGGCTGCGAGAACATCGTCGCCAAGGGCGACCTGACCGCCGTCAAGCTCCACTTCGGCGAGCGCGGCTGCGACACCCACATAAGCCCCACCCACGCCCGGGCCGTGGTCGAGCGGATCAAGGCCCTTGGCGGCCGGCCTTTCGTCACCGACACCAACACGCTTTATTCCGGCAGCCGCCACAACGCCGTGGACCACATCGCGACGGCCGTGGAGCACGGCTTCGACTACGCGGTCCTCGGCGCGCCGGTGGTCATCGCCGACGGCCTGGACAGCACCAACGTCATCGAGGTCGAAATCGCCGGCAAGCACTTCACCAGGGTCAAGATCGCCGGCGACATCGTGCGGGCCGACAGCCTGGTGGTCCTCTCCCACTTCAAGGGCCACGAGCTGGCCGGCTTCGGCGGGGCGGTCAAGAACCTGGCCATGGGCTGCGCCCCCCGGGCCGGCAAGCAGGACCAGCACTGCGTCCGCTTTGCCGTGGATGCCAAAAAGTGCATCGGCTGCGGCGAATGCGTGGCCGTCTGCCCGGTCGGCGCGGCCACCATGGCCGACAGGAAGGCGGCCATCGACAAGTCCTCGTGCATCGGCTGCGGCGAGTGCCTGACCGTGTGCCCGAAAAAGGCCATGTCCATCGACTGGCACACGGAAATCGTGCCCTTCATGGAGCGGATGGTGGAATACGCCTGCGGCGCGGTGGCGGGTAAGGCCGGGAAGGTCGCCTACTTCAACTTCCTGACCAACGTGACCCCGGACTGCGACTGCGTGCCCTGGTCCGACGCGCCCATCGTGCCGGACATCGGCTTTCTGGCTTCGACCGACCCGGTGGCCCTGGACAAGGCCTGCTGCGACCTGGTCAACGAGCAGGCCGCCTGCCCGGACTGCAAGCTCGAACACGGCCTGCCGTCCGGGGAGGACAAGTTCACGGCCCTGTGGAAGTGGACGCGCGGGGACATGACCTTCGTCCACGGCGAAGCCATGGGACTCGGCACGCCGCGCTACGAGTTGGTCAAAGTGGGGTAAGGGAGGGGGGATGCCTCCGGCGGCCGGGGGGGATTTTCCAGCCCCCCCGGACCCCCTGGAAAGGAAACTCCCGATACGAAAGCGGGCCGGTGATCTTGTCGCCGGCCCGCTTTCGCGTTCACAGGCGGGGGGGACCGGGGGGAATCATTCCCCCCGGCGGGTCCAGGGCGGCGCCCTGGCAGGGTCCGGGACAGCGTCCCGGCGGGGTCCGGGGCGAAGCCCTGGTTCCTATTTGACGGGCATGGTCCTGGTGACGGTCCTGATGCAGCCGGCCGTGGCCGAGGAGACCTTGCGCTGCATGTCGGCCGGCATGGTGCCGTTGGTCAGGATGTGGGACACGGTCCGGGAATTTAAAAGCGCGGCCGTCTGCTGGGTGGCGCACCGGCAGATGGCGTGGGTCTGGGTCCTGGTGTAGCCTTTTTTCAGGAATTCTCCTTCCTTTTGCAGGCATTCCCGGAGCATCTTTTCCTCCATGGCCCGGCGCATCTCCGGCGTCACGACGATGCCGGCCGCCAGGGCCGGGGCCGATGTGAAAAGGGCCAGCAACAACCACCCGATGATTCGCATCGGTCCTCCCGGACAGGCGGCCTCGCCGCCCCATGACGTTTCCTCCCCCTAGAGGACCCGCCGGCCAAAGGCAAGCCTGCCCCCATCCTCTCCCGCGCAATGGCCGCAGAGCTCCCGACGCCCGTCCCCTTTCGGGTGGGTCCGGGAGGGGGTGACCCCCTCCCGGCCGCCGGAGGCATCTCCCCGTCTTACCCTACCGCTCCATGTTGGCGTGGTGGACGTCGCCGCCTTCCATGGGGACGGTGTGGCAGACGTCGCAGCGCTTGCCCGAGCCGAGGACGCCGGGCGCTCCCATGTACTGCATGGACGGGATGTTGTTGACGTCCAGGCCGTAGTCGTTGACGGCCACGGTGGTCGCGTGGGGGCTGCCGTGGCAGGCGGCGCAGGGGATGTTGCCGGTGTCTTCCCGGCGGTTGCGGAAAAGGCCGGAGGCGTCCTTGGTCCAGGCGTTAAAGGCCGTGGCGTCCTTGGCCGGCCGGGTGAAGTCCTTGTGGCAGGTCAGGCAGTCGGGCTCCTGGGTCCAGGCGGCCCGGGGATGGATGGCGGCCACGTCCGGCACGCTTCGGGGCGCAAGCGGGGCCATGAGCCAGGCCGCCGCCGTTTTGCCGGCCGCTTTTTCGGCGGCCAAAAGCGACAGGGCGTGGTCTTCCATAAAGCCGTGGCAGCGCGGACAGCCGATGCCGGCGGCGTTGTGGTTGTCGCGCTGGGCCTGGGTGACGCCGGTCGGCGCAGTGGGATGGCACCTGGCGCAGGCGGTCTCGTCGGAGCCGGTCATGTAGTTGGCGTGAAAGCCGTGGATGGCGGCCGAGAGCGAGAGGAGTTCCGGCAGGCCCTTGGCCTCCGGACCGGCGTTCGGGCCGGCGTCCGGGTGGCAGGACTGGCAGGCCACGGGCTGGCCGGCGGCGGCCCTTTGGGCCATGTCGGTGCCGTTTCGCTTGTCGTGGACCGAGAGGATGTCCCGGGCCGTGTCCGGGGCCACGCCGGTCGTGCCGTCCACGGCAAAACCGCCGCCGTGGCAGGTAAAGCACCGCATTTCGGTTGAAGTCGGGGCCACGGCCCGGGTCGTGGCCAGGACCGCGCCGGTGGCCGCGTCCTTGGCCGTGACCGTGAAGACCGGATAGGAGTTGACCCCGCCGGTGTCCGGATAGGGCGTGACCGGGATGCCGGCCGCGGCAAAGACCTTGTCCCCGGCGGCCATGGTCCCGTCGGGCCCAAGGCCGGTGGTCGAGATGTCCGGGGCCAGCTCCCTGCCGGTCAGCGATTTGGCGTATTTCCAGAAATCGGAGCGTTTCGACGGATGCTTGAACCCGTCCGGGGCCTCGTAGGTCAGGCTGACGTTGGCCGTGACCACCTCGGGGGTGACGTCGCGCTTTACGAGCACGGCCGTCAGCGTGTTGCCGGGCACGGCCAGGGTGAACGAGCCGTCGCAGCCGGCCGTGGCCACCACGCCGAGGGTATTGAACGCCAGGAGGAGATGGCTGGCCGTGTCCGGGTCAAAGGCCGGCAGGTCCACGGTGGCCGGCTCTACGGCGACCGGCTCGTCTTTTTCGGGCGGCCGGCCGTTCAGGCCTTCGGCCACGTAGGCGGCCAGGGCCTCGCGCTCGGCCGGGTTGCCCAGAAAAGGCGGCATCTGGGTGAAAAGCTTGCCCTGGCCGGCCAGGAAGGCGCTGACCCCTTCGGACCCGATGTGCTTGGTATAATTTCGGATGTCTTTGAATGGGCCGCCCACGGCGTGGCAGGCCAGGCACTGGGCGGTGTAGAGCGCGTGGCCGGCGGCAAGTTTGTTTTCGGCCGTGACCTGCCGGACCTTGGCCCACTTGAGCCGGGGGAGAAACGGCGCGTCATAGGGCGCGGCCTGGCTCGGACGGATGTCCGTGGACCAGACCAGCCCACTTATGAGCCAGGGCTTGCGGGCCGCCTCGCGCAGGGTCTCGAAGGTGCCGATGAGGCCGAGGCCGCAAAGGAGCAACAGCGCGGCCAGGGCCCGGCGGACCGGCAGCGGCAGCCGGGTGGCCAGAGCCAGGGAACCGGCGGCCACGGCCAGGAGCAGGACCGGATAGGCCAGGCGCAAGGCCGGCATCTCGGTCGAGCGGCGCAGCACGAAGTCGCGCACGGACGGCGGCAGGACGCCGACATACCACCAGCCGGAGAGCAGCAGCACCGGGGCGGCGTAGACCACCCAGCGGCAGGCCGCCCGCAGCATGGTCTCCCGGGCCTCCTCGTCGCGGATGCCAAGGGCCGTGCCGAAGCCGAAAAGTCCGGCCAGGAGCAGGGCCATGGCCGTACGCAGGACCAGGGACGGCAGGAAGGTGGGATTGAAAAGGCCGTCCCAGAAATCGAGCGTCACCGGCCACTGGCCGGGCGTCAGCATGAAGCCGATGATGCCGTTGACCGTAAAAAGGGAAAGCCAGGCGAACAGGAAGTAGAAAAACCCGACCAACTGGTGCCTGGCCGGCTCCAGCCGGTCGAAGCCGTAATAGTAGACGAGCAGCGCCGCGATCTCGCCGGCGAAAAAGGTCCACTCCGTGGCCCAGCCCCAGACGAACGTCCGGATGAGGACCAGCGTGGCCTGGGGCGAGAGGACCGAGATGGTGAACCAGATACCGACCCCGGACAGGGCCCCGAAGACCATGGTCAGGAGCAGGAAAAACCGGGTGTGGCGGTGAAGATAGGCCATGATCGGCGCGCTGCCGGCCTTGCGGGCCTTGGCCTCGGTCAGGACCAGGAAAAGCCCGCCGCCGACGGCGAAGTGGGCCACGAACACGTGGAGCACGGCGATGAGGGCAATGAAAAAGCCGCCGCCAAAGGCTCCGTTCTGCCAGACGGGAAAGTCCATGCCCTACCCCCTCCCCGCCGGCCGTCGCCAGACGCCAAGGATCCAGACGGTCACGCCGGCGACGCCGGCAAGGCTGGCCAGGAACATGGCCAGTGGCCCGTACTGGGGCAGGACGGCCAGGGAGGCCGGCGAGAATTCCGGGGCGAGCAGGGCCTGCCGGACCAGCTCCCGGACCGTGACCATGCCGAGGACCGTGGCCACGACGAACAGGGCGGCCCGGCCGGGGGCGCCGCGAAGGCCCTGGAAAAGGGCCGCCAGGCCAAGGCCGGCGGCCAGGGCCAGCAGGGCCGTGTGGGGGAGGCTTCCCCCAAGGAAAAGGCCGCGCGCGGCCGCCGGCAGGGTGAAGAGAAAGACCAACCCGTCGGCGAGCTGGACCATGGTGGCCCGGGTGAACCACCAAAGCCCGAGCCGCATCCGGGCCCCGGCCTCCGCGTCGCCCCGGCCGGCGGCCCGGCGGTGGATAAGCGCCAGGAACAACCCGCCGACGGCCAGGGAGGCGACCAGGAAATGGAGCCAGCGGGGGAAAAACGTCGGGTCGCCGAAGTTGAAAAAAGTCCCCGTCTCGTGGCCGAACCAGCCGTCCCAGGCCCCGGGCCGGATGGCCAGGGTGGAGGCGTTGACCATGACGAGGCTGGCCAAAAGGAGCAGCAGGACCGGCGGCACGAGGAAGACGCCCGATCCCGGGGCGGACAGGCGCGGCTGGGCGTAGTAAAGGAACGCATAGGCGGCCATGACCACCAGGAAAAACGACATCCAGGCCACGGCCGACAGGATGGCCGCCGTGTAGAGGTACTGGCCGTAGAGGACCGAGGCGAACAGAAGCGGCGGCACGCCGAGGTTGACGGTCACGGCCACGGCCGTGGGCAGCCTGCCGCCAAGGCTCGTGGCCGCGCCCCGGCCGGGACCGGGGGTCAGGAACGCGATCAGGCTGCCGCCAAGGGCCGCGTTCATGACCAGCAGGTGGGCGGCGAAGGTGACCAGGAGCAGGGGCTCGAACAGGCCCCACGGCGCTGGAAGGGCCGAACCGGGCGGGATGGGCAGGGAGGACGGCATGGGAGAACGGCTCCTTCCCGCAGCCCGGCCTCCGGACGGACCGGCAGGGAGCAGGCGGCGGACAGGGGGGATTTGAGGCGAGTCTAGGCCAGAGGACCGCCAATAACAATATCATTTGTGACATGTGGCGGGAAAACGGCCGGTATCGTCCCCTGGCCGGGCCTCGACGTCCGGGCCGGGCCATGCTAGGGGCTGCGCAAAAAAGGGGAGTGCCTCCCCTGGTTTTTCCCTTTTCCCGCCCGGCCCTTGTCCTTGGACGGTCCAAGGCCATTTCCCCAACCGGGCGGGTTTTCTTAAAAAAAGACGGGGCCGGCCCCGTAACCGGACGCCGCCGGCAGGCCCTGGCCGGCGAAACGCGCCCAATCCCCTTCCCCTCGTTCGGGGACCGGGCGGACGTACCAAGGGACGGATGGAGGAACGCATGGACAAGCGGGAAAACCTGGCCTTGCAGGTGACCAAGGAGATCGTGGTCAAGTTCGTGGAGACCGGCCGCATCTCCCCCGGCAACTTCACCGAGCACTTCGGCCCCATTTATGCGGAAGTGCTGCGGGTCATCAGCCGGCCCGAGGCCGCAGGCGACGCCAAGGGCGAGGCCAGGGACGGCCGCGACCATGGCTGATCTCCCCGTGCCGGGCGAATCGGGGCGCGTGTCCGGCATGTTCGGCCGGGTGGCCGGTTCCTACGATCTTTTAAACCACCTGCTTTCGGGCGGGCTCGACATCGCCTGGCGGCGGGCCATGGTCCGGGCCCTGCTGACCCCGGGCCTGCCGCCGGGGCCCCTGCTGGACCTGGCCGCCGGCACGCTCGACGTGTCGATCATGCTGGCCCGCCACGGCGACCGCACGATCGTGGCCGCCGATCCCTGCCGGCCGATGCTCACCCGGGGCGTGGCCAAACTGACGGCGGAAACCCGCGGCCGCATCCATCCGGTCGAGGGCGACGGGTTGTCCCTGCCCCTGGCCGACGGGTCCGTGGCCGGGGCCACCATCGCCTTTGGCATCCGAAACATCCGGCCGCGGCCCGAGGCCTTTGCCGAGCTGGCCCGGGTCATCCGGCCCGGCGGCCGGCTGATGGTCCTGGAATTCGGCACCGGCAAGCGCCGGCTGTGGGGCGGGTGCTACAACTTCTACCTGCGCCGGGTCCTGCCGGTCATCGGCAAGATCGTGTCCGGCGACGACGAGGCCTACCGCTATCTGGCCGCGACCATAAGCGAATTTCCCCACGAGGATGCGCTGGCCGCCGAGATGCGCCAAGCCGGCTTTCGGGACGTGACCTACCGGGCCATGACCGGCGGCATCGTCTTCCTGCATGCCGGCATCAAAGGCGCGTAAACGGCCCCGGCCGGCAAGGGACGACAGCGGAATCGACAGGGGGACGCGGGCCGGGGGAGGGCCTGGGGCCGGCATTGCCGGGGCCCCGGGACGGATCAGCCCCCGGTCGCGCGCAGCACGAAAATGAGCGCCAATCCGGCCACGATGGCCGTCATGCCGAGGGCCCGCAGCTCGCCGGGCCGCCGTTCGGCCAGGGCGCGCAACACCACGGGCATCTTCTCGGCTCCCAGGAAATACGGCAGCCCTTCCAGGATAAAGGCCAGCCCCAACGCCGTCAGGAAAAGCTTCCAATCGAATTGCATGCCCAAAGACTACGGGGTCGGCCGGGACATGTAAATACGCCTGCCTTGCCGGCCGGTCCGCTTTGCGGTATCGGCCGAAAGGTCCCCCGCTTACTATGCAAGGAGCACTACCATTGATCACTTTTGAGGAAATCCGCGCGAAAAACGCGGCCGTGGCCGTCATTGGCCTGGGTTATGTGGGCCTGCCCCTGGCCGTGGCCCTGGCCAAGCATTTCGACGTGGTCGGCTTCGACGTCAAGGCCGCCCGGGTGGCCGAGCTGGCCTCCGGCCAGGACAGCACCCTGGAAGTCGATCCGGCCGAACTGGCCGCGACCTCGCTGCGCTTCACCCATCAGGCCGCCGACCTGGCCGCCTGCAAGATCTTCATCGTGGCCGTGCCCACGCCCATAAACGCCAACCGGGTGCCGGACCTCGGCCCCCTGGTCGGCGCGTCGCGGCTCCTGGCCGGCCACCTCTCCCCCGGGTCCATCGTGGTGTACGAATCCACGGTCTACCCGGGCCTGACCGAGGAGGTCTGCCAGCCGCTCCTGGAAAAGGGGTCGGGACTGGCCGCCGGCACGGACTTTTTTCTGGGCTATTCGCCGGAGCGCATCAATCCCGGCGACAAGGTCCACACCCTGGCCACCGTGGTCAAGGTCGTGGCCGGCCAGACCCCGGAAGTCACCGATCTCCTCGCCTCGCTCTACGGCGCGGTGGTCACGGCCGGCATCCACAAGGCCCCGTCCATCAAGGTGGCCGAGGCGGCCAAGGTCATCGAGAACACCCAGCGCGACATCAACATCGCGCTCATGAACGAGCTGTCGCTTATCTGCGAGCGCCTGGACATCGACACCATCGATGTCTTGAAGGCCGCCGAGACCAAGTGGAACTTCCTGCCCTTCCGGCCGGGCCTGGTCGGCGGGCACTGCATCGGCGTGGACCCCTACTATCTGCTCTACAAGGCCCAGAGCCTGAACCTCCACCCCCAGGTCATCCCGGCCGGCCGGCGCATCAACGACTCCATGGGCAAGCACGTGGCCGAGGTCACGATCAAGATGCTCATCCGCTCGGAGTGCCGGGCCAGCTGCGCCAGGATCGGCGTCCTTGGCCTGACGTTTAAGGAAAACGTGCCGGATCTGCGCAACACCAAGGTCGTGGACATCATCCACGAGCTTTGCGACTTCCGCATGCACGTCCTGGTCCACGATCCCATGGCCTCGCCGGAAGAGGCCCGGGCGGAATACGGCCTGACCACGGTGCCCGCCTCCGAGCTGCGGGACCTCGACGCCCTGATCGTGGCCGTCGGCCACGACGCCTTCAAGGGGCTTACGCTGGAAGAAATCGCCGGCTGGTTCCGGCCGAGCGTCCAGCCCATCCTCATCGACGTCAAGGGCATCTACGGCCGCCTGGACGCGGAAGCGGCCGGCTTCCGCTACTGGCGGCTCTAGAAGCCGCGCCCGGACGCACCATGGGCCAACCCACTCCCTCCCTGCCCGTCCCCGAAACCGGGCACGGCCTCGGGCCGGGCGGCACCTCCGGAAGGGGCACCCCCCCTTCCGGCCGCCGTCGGCTCCTTGTCGCCTGCGCCACGGCCAAGGAATACAAGGCCGCCCTGGCCCCGCTCGGGGCTCCGGCCGCTCCGGAACCGGGCCGGGCCGTGCCCTGGCGGCGGGGCGGGCGCGATTTCCTGATCCTGGTCACCGGCGTCGGCCCGGTGGCCGCCGCCCTGGCCGTGGGCCGGGTCCTCGGCCGGCACGAGGGCGCGATCGGAGGGCTCGTCAACTGCGGCGTGGCCGGCTCCTTCGACCTGGCCGGCGTTCCCCTTGGCGGGCTGGTCGCGGCCACGGCCGAGGCCTTTCCGGAGTTCGGCCTGCGCCGGGAAGCCGGCACCGATCCCCGGGGCATCGGCTTTCCCCAGCTTTCCCTCCCCGGAGCCGGGGGCGGACCGGTCTTCGACCGCCTGCCGCTCGCTCCCGAGGCGGCGGCCGGGGACATGGGCCTCAGCCTGCCGCCGGGCACGCTCTTTGGCCCGTGCGTCACCGTGGCCGGCGTCTCCGGCGACGCGGCCCGGGCCGCGCTGCTGGCCCGCCGGTACGGCGCGGCCTGCGAATCCATGGAGGGGTTCGCCGTGGGCCTGGCTGCGGCCGTGGCCGGCCTGCCTTTCCTGGAGCTTCGGACCGTCTCCAACCGGGTGGGGGCCCGCCCGCCCGAGGACTGGGATCTGGCCGGGGCCCTGGCCGCCCTCGGCCGGGCCGTTGCCATCCTTTTTTCCTGACAAGGACGTGCCATGGATGCCATGACTGTCGCCATTTCCCCCTGCCCCAACGACGTGGTCATCTTCGGGGCCTGGATCCTCGGCCGGGTCGGGCTGCCGGACACCCTGGCCGCCTTTGCCTTCGAGGACGTGGAAACGCTGAACGAAGCCGCCCTGGCCGGCCGCTTCGACGTGGTCAAGGTCTCGGCGGCCATGGCCGCGCCCTTGGCCGCCACCTACGCGGTCCTGCCCTCGGGCGCAGCCTTCGGCTTCGGGGCCGGCCCCAAGCTCGTGGTCGCCGAAGGCTTTGCCGGCCGCCCGAAAACCGTGGCCGTGCCCGGGCTGCGCACCACGGCGGCCACCCTTTTGCGGGCCGCCCTGGCGGCCGACGACCCAAACCTGCCGCCGCCGGACGCGCCGTTTGTGCCGGTCCGCTACGACGACATCGTGGCCGCCGTGAAAGACGGCCGGGCCGAGGCCGGGCTGCTCATCCACGAGACGGCCCTTGCCGCCGCCGACCACGGCCTGCGTCTGGTCCTCGATCTTGGCGTCTGGTGGCAGGGCCGGTTGCCGGACACGCCGGTGCCCCTTGGCGTCATCCTGGCCAAAAAGAGCCTCGGCCCGGAGAAGATCGCGGCCATAGGGGCGCTTTTGCGCCAAAGCCTCCTCGACGCCCGGGACCACCCCGGCGAGGTGGCCCCGCTGGCCCGGCTGCTGGCCCGGGAAAAAAATCCGGCCGTGATCGAGGCCCATATAAAGGCCTATGTCGGGGACCTGAGCCTCGAGATGGGCGATACGGGCCGCCGGGCCCTCGAAGTCCTGGCCGATCTGGCGGTTGGCCGCCATTTCCCGGCGGCCCCCCCCTTGCCAGCCCCGGACCAATGCTGTTAAACGCCAGCGGATGAGCGATTTCGCGGACATTTTATCTCGGGAAGTCCCGGCCATCAACGAGTACCTGGAGGACGCGGCGGCAACGCTCAGTCCCCTGGTGCAGCCGGTGGTCCGCCATGTGCTTTTGGCCGGAGGCAAACGCCTGCGTCCGCTGCTCACCGTCCTGGTGGCCCGCGCCTTTGGCCACGACAAGGACGATGTCTACCCGCTGGCCTGCTCGCTGGAGTTTCTCCATTCCGCCACACTCCTTCACGACGACATCGTGGACGGAGCCCCGTTGCGGCGCGGCCGGGAGTCGGCCCACGTGCGCTTCGGCGCCACCCACACCATCCTGGCCGGCGACGTGCTCTTGGCCCTGGCCAACCGGATCGTGGCCGAGTACGACGTGCCCGAGCTGACGCGCATCCTGTCCGAGGCCCTGCTCCAGACGGCCACCGGCGAGATCCTCGAAATCGCCCATCTGCGCGACACCGACCTGCCGCTCGAAACCTATCTTTCCATCATCACGGGCAAGACCGCCTACCTGCTCCAGGCCGCCTGCCACTGCGGCGCCATCCTGGCCGGGGCCGACGCCAGGCTCTGCCAAGCGGCCATGAGCCTTGGCGTCAACTGCGGCATCGCCTTCCAGCTCGTGGACGACGCCCTGGACTACACCTCGCCGGCCGCGGTCTCGGGCAAGCCGACCGGGGGCGATCTCAAAGAGGGCAAGGTCACCCTGCCGCTCATCCTCTACCTGGCCGAGCAGCCCTTCGAGGCCCGTCGCCGCCTGGCCGAGGACTTCCGCCAGGACCAATTGTCCGCGGAGGACATCGAATATTTGCGCGGCAACATCGTTGCCGCCGGACACGCGGAAAAGACCCGGGAGATGGCCGCCACCTACCTCGCCAAAGCCCAGGCCGCCCTGGCCGTCTTCCCGCCATCGCCGGAAGCCGACTTGATCGGCCAGGTGCTGGCCCCCATGCTCGGCCGGGACAAATAGTTCGGGCCTCGCCGGCGGCGGACCGGCGCACCTTGGACCTTCTACCAAAGGAACGCCATGCTCAGTCGCGTCGCCGTGGGCCTTCGCCCAAGCGTTACGGACGTGGTCGGCCAACGGGTGGCCGGCAAGATCAAAAGCGAACTGCATCTGCCGGTCACCGCCGTTCGCATCGTCAAGATATTCACCATCGACGGCCTGTCGGCGGACGAAGCCGGGCGCATTGCCGCGGACGGCGTCCTCCACGATCCCGTGGTCCAGGTCGCCTCGCTGTCCCCCCTGTCCCCGGCTCCGGAGGCCACGGACTGGGTCATCGAGGTGGGCTTTCGGCCCGGGGTCACGGACAACGAGGCCCGCACGGCCAAGGAGGCCATAAGCCTCGCCCTCGACCTGCCGGCCGACCGCCGCAAGACGCTCGCCGTCTACACCGCCGTCCAGTACCACATCGAGGGCCTGCCCGACCGGGCGGCCGCCAAGCACGTGGCCGTCGATCTTCTCGGCAACGACCTCCTCCAGCGCCACCACATCAAATCCGGCGACGCCTGGCGCGCCGATCCGGGCTTTCCGGCCCAGGCGGCCCAGGTGACCGGCCAGGCCAGTTCCAAGGTCGAGGTGCCGGACCTCTTCAACATGCTCGAAAAGGACATGGAGGCCTACGGCCGGGAGCACACCCTGGCCCTGTCCCTTGAGGAGTGGTGGGCCATCCGCGAGTATTTCGGCCTGCCCGGGTACAAGATCCGCCGGGTGTCCTGGGGCCTCATCCACAACCCCACCGACGTGGAGCTGGAGTGCATCGCCCAGACCTGGTCCGAGCACTGCAAGCACAAGATCTTTACCGCGACCATCACCTACCGCGACGAAGAGGCCGGCACCGAAGAGGTGATCGAGAGCCTGTACAAGACCTACATCCAGGGCGCCACGGCCGACATCCGAAAGGCCCTTGGCGAGAAGGACTTCTGCCTGTCGGTCTTTTCCGACAACGCCGGCGTGGTCCGCTTCACCGAGGATCTCCACCTGTGCATCAAGGTCGAGACCCACAACAGCCCGTCGGCGCTCGATCCCTACGGCGGAGCCCTGACCGGCATCGTCGGCGTCAACCGCGACCCCATGGGCACGGGCATGGGCGCCAACCTGCTTTGCAACACCGACGTCTTCTGCTTCGCCTCGCCCTTCTTTGAAGGCCAGCTGCCGCCGCGCCTGCTCCATCCCCGCCGGGTCCTCGAAGGCGTGCGCGAGGGCGTGGAGCACGGCGGCAACAAGTCCGGCGTGCCGACGGTCAACGGCTCCCTCGTCTTTGACGAACGCTACCTCGGCAAGCCGCTGGTCTTCTGCGGCACGGTCGGCACCCTCCCCGCCACCCTCCACGGCCAGCCGAGCTACGTCAAAAAGGCCCTGCCCGGCGACTACATCGTCATGGTCGGCGGCCGGGTCGGCAAGGACGGCATCCACGGCGCGACCTTCTCCTCCGAGGAGCTCCACGAGGGCTCCCCGGCCACGGCCGTGCAGATCGGCGACCCCATCACCCAGCGCCGGATGTACGACTTCCTCATGCGGGCCCGGGACCTCGGCCTTTATAACGCCATCACGGACAACGGCGCGGGCGGCCTGTCGAGCTCGGTCGGCGAGATGGCCCGGGATTCCGGCGGCTGCGAGCTCTACCTCGACCGGGTGCCGCTCAAGTACGACGGGCTGGTCCCCTGGGAAATCCTCACCTCCGAGGCCCAGGAGCGCATGACCGTGGCCGTGCCGCCGAACCGGTTCGCGGACTTCATGCGCCTGTCCCGGGAGATGGGGGTCGAGTCCACGGAACTCGGCAACTTCACCAATTCCGGCTACTTCCGCGTCTACTACGAAAAGCGGACCGTGGCCTACCTCGACATGGACTTCCTGCACGACGGCACCCCGCGCATGCGGCTTGCCGCCGCCTGGAAGCGTCCGGCCGTAGCCCGCACCGAGCCGGCCCTGCCGGCCGGCGGCCACGGGGCCCTGCTCGAAACGATGCTTGGGCGCCTGAACATCTGCAGCAAGGAATACGTGGTCCGGCAGTACGACCACGAGGTCAAGGGCGGCTCGGCGGTCAAGCCCCTGTGCGGCGTGCGCCGCGACGGCCCGTCCGACGCCGGCGTCCTGCGGCCGGACCTGTCCCGGCCGGAAGGCGTGGCCCTCTCCCACGGCATCTGCCCGCGCTACTCCGACATCGACACCTACTGGATGATGGCCGCGGCCATCGACGAGGCCGTGCGCGGCGCCGTGGCCGTGGGCGCCGATCCGGACCGGCTGGCCGGGGTGGACAACTTCTGCTGGTGCGATCCGGTGGAGTCCGAAAAGACGCCCGACGGCCGCTACAAGCTGGCCCAGCTCGTACGCGCCAATAAAGCGCTCGCCCACTTCTGCCGGGCCTACCGCACCCCCTGCGTCTCGGGCAAGGATTCCATGAAAAACGACTACTCGGGCGGCGGCATCAAGATCTCCATCCCGCCGACGGTCCTCTTCTCGGTCATGGGATTCGTGCCCGACGTCTCCCTGGTCGTGACGTCCGATTTCAAGAACCCGGGCGATCTGGTCTACGTGCTCGGGGCCACCCTGGCCGAGCTCGGCGCCTCGGAACTGGCCGACGAACTGGGATTCACCTCGCCCGATGTGCCCCAGGTCGAGGCCGTCTCGGCCTCGCGGCGCTACCGTACGCTCCACGCCGCCATGCGCCAGGGGCTGGTGTCCGCCTGCCACGACTGCTCGGACGGCGGCCTGGCCGTCACCCTGGCCGAGATGGCCCTCGGCGGCCGGCTCGGCGCGGACCTCGACCTGGCCGCCGCCCCGGCCACGCCCGGCCTCACCGACCTGGAACTCCTCTACAGCGAATCCCAGAGCCGGCTGGTGGTCACGGTGGCGCCGGAAAACAGGCAAGCCTTTGAGGCCCTTTTCGCCGGCCAGCCCTGCGGGCTGCTTGGCGCCGTCGCCGCAGGGCCGGCCCTTCGCCTGCGCCGCGGCCCGCAAACCCTTTGCGACGCCTCGGCCGAGGAGCTGGCCCGGGCCTTCAAGGCCACCCTCGACTGGTAGCCCGTTTCCCGCGCCGACGCGGACAAAACGGCCCGGGCCCTGGTTTGCGAACCAGGGCCCGGGCCGTTTCTTTTTCCGCCCCGTGTCCGAAACCTGGCCGGGGGACCGTGACCCACCCCAGTTCTTGTGGAATCCGTATTGCTTGCACACGGCAAATAGGATATCCGTACGCTAATTTTTCCCCCACCTCCAGCAGAGGAGCCCTGGCCATGGCCCGTTGGCGCTTGTGTATCGCGGCATTGCTGGCGACAGGCCTATGCGTTTGTCCGGCCCCCTCCCTCCTGGCCCAGCAGACCGGCGACGCCGCCCCCCCCGCGGCAAAGCCTCCGGCCTACGTCGGCTCCAAAGCCTGCCAGGGCTGCCACGCCACGGAATACGAATCGTTTTCCAGATACTCCAAAAAGGCCCACTCCTCCCAGTCGGTCAAGATCATGGCCCCCAAGCTCAGCCCCGAGGAATTGCGCGGCTGCTTCGCCTGCCACACCACGGGCTACGGCCAGCCCGGCGGGTTCGTCAGCTTCGAGCAGACGCCCGAGCTGGCCAACGCCGGCTGCGAGGTCTGCCACGGGCCGGGGGCCGCCCACGTGGATTCGGGCGGCGATCCGGCCCTCATCAAAACCAAGCTGGCCATGTCCGAGTGCGAGCGGTGCCACAGCGCCGAACGGGTCCGGACCTTCAACTTCAAGCCCATGCTCTTCGCCGGAGCCCACTAGGAGGCCATGATGGGTGTCATTTCCCGCTCCCTCGGCCTCAAGGTGCTGCTCCTCGTCTCCGGGCTCACCATCGTCGCCTTTGCCGGCCTCTTTCTGGCCAACGCCCACTGGCAGCGCCAGGGGGCCGTGGACCAGATCGGCCACACGGCCAGGCGGGTCAGCGACATGCTGCGCATGGCCATCGAAGAGCCCATGCGCCTTGGCAAGAACGCCGAGACGGCCGCCCAGTTCGGCAAGCTCGGCAAGGCCCACAAGGATATCAAGGTCTACCTGACGGACTTCAAGGGCAACGTGACCTACGCCACGGACGACGCCGCCCTGCGCCGGGACCTCGGGGACATCACCCGGGACGCGGGCCTCTCGGACCTGGTGCGAAAAGCCCTGGCCGCCGACTTCCACGGCGGCGACATCCTGCCCTGGGCCGGCGGCCAGGCCTTTGTGGCCGTCAATTCCGTGGCCAACGAGCCCGACTGCCACCACTGCCACGGCGCGAGCAAGCCCATCCTCGGCGCCATGGTCGTGGTCCAGGACATCGCGCCCGAGCTTTCGCGCCTGGCCGCAGACCAGTACAAGAGCGCGGCCCTGTCCCTTGGCGGCATGGCCGCGCTCCTGACGACGCTCCTTCTTTTCATGAAGTATTCCGTGGTCGGGCGGGTGAAAAAGCTGGCCGGCCTGTCGGCCGCCATCAGCCAGGGGTCCCTTGACCTGTCCTTCGACGTGCCCGGCACCGACGAGATCGCGGCCCTGGCCGGGAACCTCTCCACCATGGTCCGGGCCATGAAAGACCAGCTCGAATACAACAAAGGCATCTTAAACGGCGTCATCATCCCCATCTTCGTGGCGGACAAGGAGCGGCGCTTCGAATTCGTCAACACCCCGCTCCAGCACATCCTCGGCAAGACCGAGGCCGAGATGCTCGGCCGGCTGGTGTCCGAGAGCTTCATCCGCGACGACGGCCGGTCGGGCTGCGCCGCGGTCCTGGCCACCGGCGACTGCTCGAGCGGTTTCACCCGCTTCACCCGGACCGACGGCCACGTCTTTCCCCTGCACTACGAGATTTCGCCGCTCAAAAACGCCTCGGGCGCGGTGGTCGGGGTCATCGGCGTGCTGATCGACCTGACCCAGGAGGAAAAGGACAAGGACCACATCCGGGCCCAGCGCGAAAAGCTCTTGGCCGTGGCCGACGAGGTGACGCACGTGGCCAGGAACCTGTCCGACGCCTCCGATCTTCTCACCTCGCGCATGGCCGAGCTGACCGACGGCGTGGAAAACACCGCCCGCGAGACCGACCGGGTGGCCACGGCCATGGAGGAGATGAACGCCACGGTCCTCGAGGTGGCCCAGAACGCCGGAGACACGGCCCAAGCCTCGGACGTGGCCACCAGGGCGGCCATCGACGGCGGCCGGGAAGTGGCCCGCACCGTGGACGAGACCCGGCAGGTCTCCCGGAAGACCGCCGTGCTGGCCGGCTCCCTGTCCCAGCTCGAAAGCCGGGCCGTCAACATCGGCCAGGTCATGTCCGTCATCGGCGACATCGCCGACCAGACCAACCTCCTGGCCTTAAACGCCGCCATCGAGGCGGCCCGGGCCGGCGACGCCGGCCGGGGATTTGCGGTCGTGGCCGACGAGGTCCGAAAGCTGGCGGAAAAGACCATGACGGCCACGGCGGAAGTGGCAACGGCCATCAAGGACATCCAGGAGAGCACGAGACAGGTGGTTTCCGGCATGAACGACACCAAGGCCAAAGTCGAGCTGACCGCGGACATGGCCGAACAGTCCGGGTCGGTCCTTACCCGCATCGTCGAGCAGTCCAACCACATCGCGGACATGGTGCGCAACATCGCGGCCGCCTCGGAACAGCAATCCGCCACCAGCGAGGAAGTCAACAGCAGCGTGAACCACATAAACGAACTGTCCAAGGACATTGCCCGCCAGATCACCGACGCCAACACCCGCATCGGGGATGTCCGCACCATGGCCCACCACCTGGCCGAGCTGGTGGAACAGTTCCGGGAAGAATGATCCCGGGCCGGACAGCGGCCTTGACAACCCGGGCCGAACTAACGGATAAACTCAGGCAGGCGTGAGCGTTAAAGCCGGTCGCGTCTTCTGTCGGCCCGGCCGCTTCAGTAGCGACGCGAAAGCAGGCGCCCCCTTGGGGCAAGCCGTACCGACGGGAATTGACCTTGTTGCCGCTCAGGCAAGGGCGCTTGGCGGACCCGGCGCTGGGGGCAAATAAGGATTGCTCAACCGGTTCAACCCCAAAGGAGACCCCCCATGGACAAATACGAATGCAGCATCTGCGGCTACGTGTACGATCCCGCCGCCGGCGACCCTGACAACGGCGTGGCCCCGGGCACCAAGTTCGAAGACATCCCCGAGGACTGGGTCTGCCCGGTCTGCGGCGCGCCCAAAAGTGAATTCAACAAAGCCTAACCTGTGATCCCGCCGCGCCCCCGCGCGGCCGCCTGAGGAATCCCATGCGCCCTGTGGAAATCTGCAAGGATGTCTACTGGGTGGGGTCAGTCGATTGGGAGTGCCGCGACTTCCACGGCTATATGACCGCGCCCACCGGGACAACCTACAACGCCTTTTTGATCAAGGACGAGAAAATCGCCTTGTTCGACTCGGTCAAGGCCACCCACAGCGACGAAATGCTGTGCCGCCTGGCCCATGTGGTCAAACCGGAAAAGGTCGACTACCTGATCGTCAACCATGTGGAAATGGACCATTCCGGCGGCCTGCCGGATCTGGTGGCCCGCACCCGGCCCGAGAAGATCCTGACCTCGCCCATGGGGGAACGGGCACTGCGCGCCCATTTCGACTGCACGGGCTGGCCCATCGAGGTGGTCAAGACCGGTTCGTCGATTTCCCTTGGCAAGCGGACCCTCCAGTTCCTGGAGACCCGCATGCTCCACTGGCCGGACAACATGGCCACCTATGTGCCGGAAGACGGCCTGCTCATTTCTTCCGACGCCTTCGGCCAGAACTGGGCCACCAGCGAACGGTTCGCCGACGAAGTGGACCGGCACCTGCTCCAAAAGCAGCTCGACCGCTACTACGCCAACATCGTCCTGCCCTTTTCCCCCATCGCCCAGAAGACCATCGAGACCATCGAGTCCATGAAGCTCGATGTCCGCTGCATCGCCCCGGACCACGGCCTCATGTTCCGCACCCCGGAAGACGTGGCCTGGGTCATCGAGCGCTACAAGGAGCTGGCCGCCCAGAAGCAGAAGAAAAAGGCGGTCCTGGTCTTTGACACCATGTGGCATTCGACCGAGCACATGGCCCACGCCATTGCCACGGGCCTCATGGAGCACGGCGTCTCGGTCAAGCTCATGAACCTGCACGTCTTCGACCACTCCGATGTCATGGAGGAGGTCTGGGACGCGGCCGCCGTGCTGGTGGGTTCGGCCACCCACAACAACGGCATGTTGCCCAAGGTCGCGGATATGCTGACCTACATGAAGGGCCTCAAACCCAAGGGCAAGATCGGCGGCGCGTTCGGCTCCTACGGCTGGAGCGGCGAGGCCGTCAAAGACATCGCCGGCTGGCTCGGGGAAATGGGCATGGAAATGCCCGTGGACCCGGTCCGCATCCTCTACGTGCCGACCCACGAGCAGCTGGCCGCCTGCGTGGACATGGGACGGACCATCGGCAAGGCCATCGCCGACAAGCTCGGCTAGGCCGCACTGTGACGCAAGACCCATGGGGGGACCGGCGCGCTTGTGCCGGTCCCCTTTTTTGCGGCGGGTCCCGGCCGGGCCCGGTCTTTCCTTCCCGGACAAAGGGGCTTAGCCTGCGGTCATGGAACTGCGAAACGTCAGGACCTTCGTGTCCGTGGCCGGCCTCCTGAGCTTTCGCCGGGCGGCCGCCGTGCTCCATTACGCCCCGTCCACGGTTTCCGCCCATGTCCAGGCCCTGGAGGAGGAGCTGCAAATCAAGCTCTTTGACCGGCTGGAAAAAGGCATCCGCCTGACCGAAGCGGGGGCGCGGTTTCTGCCTTATGCCGGCAGGCTGCTGGATTTGGCCGAAGACAGCGTGTCCGCCGCCCAGGGCGAACAGGCCTGTCCGGGCATGCTGGCCATCCGGATGCCGGAAACACTCGCCGCCTACCGGTTTCCGGCCCTCCTGCCCCGGTTCCGGCAGGCCCATCCGGCCGTCGGCCTGCGGTTGCGCGGCAGTTCCAGCCATGGTGTCCGGCGGTATCTGGAAAAGGGGCTCGATCTGGCCTTTCTGGTCGGCGAGGCCAGGCCGGCGGACAATTGCTGCATCGAACGCATCGGAACCGAGGCCCTGGTCCTGGCCGGAAACGTCGCCGACTGGGGCGTCGGGCCGGTCGGGATCGAACCGGCCGATCTGGCCCGCCGGCTGCTCCTTTGCGCCTCGTCCGACACCTCGGCCCGGTCGGTGCTGCAGCGTTGCCTCGGCCGGCACGGGGTCGAAGGAAATGTCTGGCTCGATTGCAGCAGTCTGACGGCCCTCAAAAACGCCCTCTTCGCGACCTCGGGCGGCTGCGCCTTCCTGCCCCGGATCGCCCTGGCCGGAGAGCTTGCCGGCGGCCGGGCCAGCGAACTGATCCTGCCCGGCCTGCCGGACGACCTGCCCGTCAACATGCTGTGGCACCGCGAAAAATGGCTGTCCCCCTCGCTGGCCTTTTTCATGGACCTGTCGCGTGCCGCCTGGCCGCAGGCTGCTTCCGAGCGGGAGCAGCCTGCGGCGGCAACCTCGTGTTGCGATCCTTAAGAATTAATTAGTATGAATGGTTGTTCCTGAAAAAACAGGTTTTTTTCATGGCCGCGCCCCTAGGCTTTGGCGGGCAGCAGCCGTGTCAGGGCCCGCACGGCGAACAGGCAGCAGTCTTTGCACGGCAGCTCCGGCAGCCGCATGGCCATGGCCCGGGCCCGGCCTTCCTCGGTGCGCAGGTCGATGGAGAACTCTCCCAGGATGTCCCGGCAGTCGATGCTGCCGAAACGCTCGGCAAAGTCCTCGGCCAGGACCTGGACATCGGCCATGCAGGCGAACAGGTCCTCCCCGGGCGTGTTGCGGCCCTTGGCCATTCCAAGGGCCAGGGCCGCGCCGGCCAGGGCCCCGCACACGTGGCCAAGGCCACCCATGCCGCCGCCAAGCCCGGTGGCGATGGCTGGCAAGCGGTCCCAGGCCAGGCCCATATGTCCGGCTGCGGCCAGCAGCACACTTTCCGAACACAGATACCCGTCTTCCAGATTTTTGAGCACAGCTGCGTCGAGAGCGTGAGACATGGCGACTCCTTGGTAGGTTATGGGCGGCAAAATGCCGCGTCAAATCCGCCAATAGTCCCGAACGCCGCCCCTGGCGAACGAAGAGAATCGAAGGGGGTGTTCGAAGAATCCGATCGGCCAGGGGGCGCATGGCCAGGCGGCCGGTCCGCCTTGAACCGGAAGCCGGCCCGGCGTATGGAGGCCTGGACGTCCGGCCCGGGAGCATGGCCCCGGGTCCAACCGCAGTCGAGACCACACAGGGGGAGCGTATGATCGTATCCGAAGGCCGGCTTGGCCGCGTGTTTGTCTTGCGTCTGGGCGACGACGACCGGATCCCGGACGCCATCGAGGCCTTTGCCGGGACCCGCGAGGTGCGCTCGGCCGTGGTCCTGGCCCTGGGGGGCCTCGAAAACGGCAATCTGGTGGTCGGGCCCGAGGACGGCGCCGCCATGCCGCCTTTGGCCATGCTCACGGCCATCGGCAACGTCCACGAGGCGGCCTGCGTGGGCACGCTCTTCCCGGATGCGGCAAGCGGCCGGCCCACGCTCCACATGCACGCCGTGCTCGGCCGGGGCGAGGACACCCGGGCCGGGTGCGTGCGGCCGGGCCTCGACGTGTGGAAGATTTTCGAGGTGGTGGTGCTCGAGATCCTCGGCACCGACCTGGCCCGGGCCAAGGACCCGGAAACCGGCTTCCACCTCCTCGGCTGGGCCAAGCGGCCCTAAGATTAGGAAGAGGCCTCCGGCGGCCGGGGGAAGTGATTCCCCCCGGATCCCCTCGTCCGGGGTCCTATCCCCCGCGCACCCCGCGAAAAGTTTTTGGGAAGGGGTCCGGGGGAACCCTTTTTTCAAAAAGGGTTCCCCCGGCCGCCGGAGGCATCTCCCCTTGCCGCGCGCCATAAAAAAAGGCCGTGGTCGCCCACGGCCTTTTGATTGCCCAATGGCGGCGAAAATTACTTCACGGCATCCTTCAGGGTCTTGCCCGGGGTGAACCGGACGGCTTTGGAAGCCGGGATGTCGATGGCATTGCCGGTGCGGGGATCGCGACCGGTGCGGGCAGCCCTCTCGGACACCTTGAAGGTGCCGAAACCGGTCAGGGTCAAGGCCTCGCCCGACACCAGGGAGTCCTGGATGGCTCCCAGAACGGCGTCAAGGACCTTTCCCGCCTCGGCCTTGGTGGCGATGCCGGCATTGGCCTGGATTTTGGCGATGATGTCTGTTTTAGCCATGAGCGTGCGATCTCCTTATCGTGTGATTGCCGCGACGTCCCGGGCCCGAAAACGGGGAGACCGTGGGAAACGGCGCGGCCGGTCGCGATTTCGGTCCGAGATATAGCGAAAACCCACGCCTTAGGCCACCACTTTTCCCTTCTTCTCCCACAGACGCATATCCTTCATTTTCTTGCGCCGATCCCGCTGCAACGACTTGCACACCAGGGGCATGGATTTCTTGTAGCCGTGCTTGGCCTTGTATTCCTCGGGGGTCAGGCCGTGGGAAGCCAGATGCTTTTTGGTGATCACCTTGAACGATTTGCCGCATTCCATGCAGGTGACGGATTTTTCCTTGATCGCTTTTTTCGCATCCATGTCCATCGTCTGCTCGGCCACGCCGGCCGGCACCTCGCCACTGATGTCACGGATGCCGACCGCCAGTCGGCGGATCATGGACGTGATCTCCTCATCGGTCATATGGCGCACGGACGCCTGGGCCCGGACTATCTCCAGAGCGCTTTTAAGGTAATCTTCCATGGAATCTCCTTCCTGTCTTCAAAGTCGCTTCAAAAGCGCCCCAACCTGCGGTATGCCCCCCTGTTTGTCAATTATTTTCAGCCCGGCATCGTTTCTTTGCAAGGGTTTTGCATGCTCGCCCATGCAGTCCAGAAAGGAAGATCCGCTTTCTTACACTTTTGAAATGTTAATTTATACACCAAATACCGGCGGACAAGGCCGCTCCTTGCCCAAAACCCGCCTGCCCGGACAAAAAAAAGCCGGGATGCGGCACACCGCATCCCGGCAAAGGCCATGGCCCGGATCACCCGGCCTGGATCTCGATCTTGCGAGGCTGCACCCGTTCAAGGCGCGGCAGGTACAGTTCCAGCACCCCGTCCTTGAGCGTGGCCTTGATCTTCTCCTTGTCCACGATGTGCGACACCGTGAAGCTGCGGAAATACTCGCCCCCGCCGAACTCCACGTGCCCGAGCTTCTGGCCTTCCGGCAGGGCGTATTCGGCCTTGCCCGACACCTTGAGCTCGTCCTCGTTGAGGTCGATGACAAGCTCGCTTTTGGCGACGCCCGGCATGTCGACGTATATATAAAAACCGTCTTCCCGTTCGATGATGTCCGTGGCCGGCTTGACGCGGGGCAGCCGGCGCTCCTCGGTCCTGGCTTCATTGTCCGTCATGGTTGTCCTCCCGGCGCGGCCGCGCCTCTTACACGGGTTCGATGCTGATCTTTTTGGGCTTGCTCTCGTCGGATTTGGGCAGGACCACTTCCAGCACGCCGTCGCGCATGGTGGCCGACACCTTTTCCCGGGCCACGCCGGCCTGGATGTTGACCACGCGCTGAAAAAACCCCGTCGGCCGCTCCTGGCGGTAGTACTTGCCCTTGACCGCCTGCCGCTCGCCCTTGATGACCAGGCTCGAGTCGGTGAGCGTCAGATCCAGCGCCTCCATGTCCATTCCCGGGATCTCGCACCGCACGTAGAGGTTCTCGTCATCCTCGCCGATGTTGATCGGCGGATAGGCCATGCTGCGCTGGCTTATGGCCATGGACGGCCATAACGACTCGAAAAGCCTGTCAAAAGGGGTTGTGGCCCCATAAAACGGACTCAGATCAATGACCATATATCCACCTCCCGAAAGTGGTTTTTCCTCATCCTGAAACATATACAAGCACCCGGCCCTGTCAATGGGGCAATCCCCCTTCCCGGCACCTCTTCCCGCAGTCCGTCGGGCCTTGACACCGACATTCGGCTCCTTATTTTTTTGCCCGTATCCGCCAGGGGCAACCGTCCCGCCGGCCGCGTCCGGTACGGCCGGGGAGCGCCTTTTTTCCGCCCCAAGCCGGCACGAAAATCCACTTGAGAAAGGAGCCACGCATGACCGCCACGCCCAAAGGCGAGACCCACGAATTTCGCGCCGAAATCCGCAAGCTGCTCGATATCATCACCCACTCCATCTACACCAACCGCGAGATATTCCTGCGCGAACTGGTGTCCAACGCCTCCGACGCCCTGGACAAGCTGCGCTTCGAAACCAGCCGCGGCACGGCCGTGGCCGATCCCGACACCCCCCTTGAAATCCGCATCACCACGGACAAGGACGGCGGCCGGCTGACCGTGGCCGACACCGGCTGCGGCATGAGCCGCGAGGAACTCGTGGACCACCTCGGCACCATCGCCAAGTCCGGCACCGAGGCCTTCATGAAATCCGTGGCCGACAACGCCGAGAACAAGGACGCCGCCTCCAACCTCATCGGCCGCTTCGGCGTCGGCTTCTACTCCGTCTTCATGGTGGCCGACAAAGTCACGGTCACCTCGCGCTCGCTCCACGCCGACGCGGCCCCGGCCCGGTGGATTTCCGACGGCTCGGGCAACTTCACCATCGAGGACGTGGAAGGCGAGGTCCCGCGCGGCACCTCCATCGACATCACCCTCAAGGCCGACACCAAGGAATATGCCGACCCCGAACGCCTGAAGGCCGTCCTTCGCACCCACTCCAACTTCATCTCCTTCCCCATCCTGGTCGACGGCGAGAAGACCAACACCATCCCGGCCCTGTGGCGCGAATCCAAATTCTCCGTCACCCCGGAGCAATACAAGGAATTCTATCAGTTCCTGACCTACGACACCGACGAGCCCCTGGCCACCATCCACGTCAGCGTGGACGCGCCGGTCCAGTTCACGGCGCTCCTTTTCATCCCCAAAAAGGGACTCGGGCCCATGGCCTTTCGCGAGGCGCTCCACCACGGCCTCGACCTGTACGTCCGCCGGGTGCTCATCTCCAAGGAGACCAAGGAGCTCATCCCCGAGTATCTCGGCTTCGTGCGCGGCGTGGTCGATACCGAGGACCTGCCGCTGAACCTTTCCCGGGAAACGCTCCAGGAGAACATCGTCCTGCGCAAGATCCAGTCCGTGCTCGTCAAGCAGGTCCTCGACAAGCTCAAAAACCTGGCCAAGGAAAACCCGGACGCCTACGCCGAATTCTTCAAGGAACACGGGCAGGCCCTCAAACTCGGTTACGGCGACTACGCCAACCGCGAGGCTTTCGCCGACCTCATGCGCTTCGATTCCTCGGCCATCGACCCGGACGCCGGCTTCACCTCGCTTGCCGCCTACGTCGAACGGGCCAAGGAAGGCCAGAAGTCCATCTACTACCTGTCCGGCCCCTCCCGCGCCGCCCTGGACCTCAACCCGCACCTGGAAATCTTCCGGTCCAAGGGCCTGGAAGTCCTCTATCTGCACGAGCCGGTGGACGAGTTCATCATGGACACCATCGGCACCTACAAGGAGCTGCAACTCAAGTCCGCCGAACTGGCCGACGCCTCGGAGCTCGACGCCTTCGAAGGCACCGCCCCCAAACCCGAGGCCCCGGAACTGTCCAAGGACGATGAAGCCGCCTTCGACGATTTCCTCAAAAAGACCAAGGAGCTCCTCGGCGACCGCGTGACCGAGGTGCGCCTGTCCACCCGCCTGACCCAGAGCCCGTCCTGCCTGGTCTCCCCGGACGACCACATGACGTCGAGCATGCAAAAGATCATGCGGCTGGTCAGCAAGGACACCTCCATTCCCAAGAAAGCCCTGGAACTCAACCGCGACCACCCGCTCATCCGCAACCTGCTCTCCATCTACCGCCGCGACGCCGCCGACCCCTTCCTCGGCCGGGCCGTGGAACAACTCTACGACTCGGCGCTCCTCCTCGACGGCTACCTGGCCGACCCGCACCAGATGGTCGCCCGGATCAACGAGTTATTGTCCGATGCGAGCGCGTTGCACGTGAAGTAGAGAAAAATAAGATGCCTCCGGCGGCCGGGGGGGATCATCCCCCCCGGACCCCCTGGGCGGGGCACAGGGGTGGCGGCCCGGTTTGGGTCGCGGCAGCACCGATTGTCCCGATAGGGAGGGTTTGGGAGGGGCTTAGCCCCTCCCGGCCGCCGGAGGCCTCTTCGTCTTCTCCCCCTCTCCCTCCTTCCCCTGGACCTCGCGCGCAACGCCGGGTACATGGCGGACATGGAACTGGCGGGCGACATCGCGGACTTCCTGCTGCACCTGGACACGCGGCTGGCCGGGCTGGCGGCGGCGGACGGGTGGCGGGTGTACGCGGTCATCTGGTTGGTGATTTTCGCGGAAACGGGCTTCGTGGTCACGGGCATCCTGCCGAGCGACACGGTGCTGTTCGCGGCTTCGGCCCTGGCCGCCCGGGGAACGCTGTCGGTGTGGCCGATCCTGGTCGGCGGCATGCTGGCGGCCTTTGGCGGCGACGAGCTCAATTATGCCTTTGGCCGGTGGCTCGGGCGCGCGTTCGGCCGGGGGCGGACCCTGCCCTTTGTCCGGGCGCGGCACCTGGAACTGGCCCACCGGTATTACGAGGAGCATGGCGGCCTGACCATCGTGGCCGCCCGGTTCGTGCCGGTCCTGCGTTCGCTGGCGCCGTTGGTGGCCGGCGTCGCGGCCATGCCGTGGCGTCCTTTCACGGCCTACAACCTGCTCGGCAAGGCCCCGTGGACGGCGCTCTACGTGGCGGGCGGCTATTTCCTGGGGTCCATTCCGTTTTTCGCCACCAATTTCCCGGCCGTGGTGCTGCTCGCGATCTGCCTGCCCCTGGCCGTGGCCGGGGCCAGGCTGGCCTATCTGGCCTGGCGGCCGGGCGGCCGGTCCCAGTGAACATCGTCGCGGCGAGCGCTGCCAGGTCCGAAAACGGCCAGCCCTGGCGGACGCAGGCCGCTATCCTCTTCCCATGAAGCTCGACCCAGCCGGATGCTACCGGGCCTTTGCCGCCAGGGACGCGCGTTTTGACGGCCGTTTTTTCGCCGGCGTGACGTCCACGGGCATCTATTGCCGGCCGGTGTGCACGGCCCGGTTGCCACGGGAGGAGAACTGCCGGTTCTTCCCGAGCGCGGCGGCGGCCGAGGGCGCGGGCTTCCGGCCGTGCCTGCTCTGCCGGCCGGAGGTGGCGCCGGGCCTGCCCGGCACCGACGCGGGCCGGCGGCTGGCCTTTGCGGCGGTGCGGCTGATCAATGAGGGGGCGCTTGCCGAGGGCGGCCTTGCGGGCCTGTGCGACCGGCTCGGGGTCACGTCCCGGCATCTTCGCCGGGTGTTCGGGAGCCTCCTTGGCGTCTCGCCCGTGGCCTTTGCCCAGACCCAGCGGCTCTTATTGGCCAAAAGCCTGCTCACGGACACGGCCATGCCGGTGACGGATGTGGCCTATGCCAGCGGATTTGCCAGCCTGCGGCGGTTCAACGCCCTTTTCCGGAGCCGCTACGGCCTGACGCCGACGGCGGTGCGCCAGGGCGAGCCCGGCAGGCTTCCGGCCGGGGACGCGCCGACCCTGACGCTCGGCTACCGGCCGCCCTACGACTGGGACGGGCTGCTTGGCTTTCTTTGCCTGCGCAGTATCGGCGGTGTGGAGGCGGTGGCGGACGGCGTCTACCGGCGCACCCTGGCGATTTCCCGAAACGGCGTGGTCCACGCCGGCTGGCTGGCCGTGGCCCACGCGCCGGCGAAAAACGCGGTGCGGGTGACGGTTGCGGCCGGGCTGTTGCCGGTGCTGCCGGCGGTGCTCACACGGGTGTCGCACCTTTTCGATCTGGCCTGCGATCCGGCGGCCATTGCCGCGGGACTTGCGGGCCTGGCGGACGGCCACGAGGGCCTGCGCCTGCCCGGGGCGGCGGACGGGTTCGAGGTGGCGGTGCGGGCCATCCTCGGCCAGCAGGTGACGGTGGCCGGGGCGCGGACCCTGGCCCGGCGGTTCGCGGCCGCTTTCGGCGAGCCCGTCAGCACGCCGTTTGCGGACCTGACCACGGTCTTCCCGGGTCCTGCCCGGGTGGCCGGCCTCACGGTCGACGCCATCGCCTCCCAGGGCATCCTCGCCGCCCGGGCCCGGGCGATCATCGGCCTGGCCCGGGCCATGGCCGAGGGGGGGCTGGTCCTGTCGCCGGCGGCGGACGTGGCGGCCACACGCGCGGCCCTGCTCGCCCTGCCCGGCATCGGGGCCTGGACGGCGGACTACATCGCCATGCGGGCCCTGGCCTGGCCCGACGCCTTCCCGCACACGGACTTTGGCGTCAAAAAGGCGCTTGGGGAAACCGATCCGAAGCGGGTGCTGGAACGGGCCGCCGGCTGGCGGCCGTGGCGGGCCTACGCCGTCATGCACCTGTGGCGGAGCTTGCAAGGAGAAACGGCATGAAACGCGCGATCCGATACGAAAGCCGCCTGGGGCCGATGCTGCTTACGGCCGAGGGCGACGTCCTGACAGGCGTCTGGTTTTTGGGCCAGAAGCACTTTCCCGCCGCCCCGCCGCCGTGCGGCCAGGCCTGCCCTGGCGACGTCCTCGACCGGGCGGCGCGGCAGCTGGGCGAGTACCTGGCCGGCCGGCGGCGGGTCTTCGACATCCGTCTCGCCCCGGCCGGCACGGCCTTCCAGCAGGCGGTGTGGGAGGCCCTGCTCGCCATCGGCCACGGCGAAACGGCCACCTACGGCGAGCTGGCCCGGCGGATCGGCCGGCCCCGGAGCGTGCGGGCCGTGGGCGCGGCCGTGGGAAAAAATCCCATCTCGATCCTCATCCCCTGCCACCGGGTGGTCGGGGCCGACGGCCGGCTGACCGGCTACGCCGGCGGCCTGGACAAAAAAGAGGCCCTTCTCGCCCTGGAAAACCCGCCCACCTCCTAGCTGTCCCCTCCCCCGTCGGGGAGGGTCCGGGAGGGGATCATCCCCTCCCGGCCGCCGGAGGCATCTTTCTCTTTATCCCCGCTACCCCCGGTGAAAAATCCCGAACCTGGCGATCCACCAGAAGGCGGCCAGGCCGTCGCGCCAGCCGATCTTTTTGCCTTCCTCGTAGGTGCGGCCGTAGTAGGAGACCGGCACCTCGTAGATGCGGGCCCCGAGCCGGGCCACCTTGGCCGTCAGTTCCGGCTCCACGCCGAACCGGTCGCTCTCGATGGCGATCTTCTCGAGGATCTCGCGGCGAAAGACCTTGTAGCAGACTTCCATGTCCGAGAGATTGATGTCGTTTAGCATGTTGGAAAAAAGGGTCAGCACCCTGTTGGCCACGGAGTGCCAGAAATAGAGCACCCGGTGGGGGCCGCCGAGAAAGCGCGAACCGAAGACCACATCGGCCTTGCCCGAGAGGATGGGGGCTAGGAGATGGGGATAGTCCTCGGGATCGTATTCCAGGTCCGCGTCCTGGATGAGGACCAGATCGCCTACGGCGGCGGCGAATCCGGTGCGCAGGGCCGCGCCCTTGCCCCGGTTTTTTTCGTGAAAGAGCACCCGCACCCGGTCGGTCCCCTCCAGGGTACGCAGATAATCCCGGCTGCCGTCGCGGGAGGCGTCGTCCACCAGGATCACCTCCCAGGTCTCGGGCCGGGCCAGCACCTTGTCCAGCACCGCTTCCAGGGTTTTCACCTCGTTGTAGACCGGGATGACGACGCTCAGCCGCAGCCCGGGGCCGGTATCTGATCCTTGCATGGAGACTCCGTTTTCAGAGGGGGATGGCGCCGAGCGCTTCGAAATAGCGGGCCCGGCACAGGGTTTCGATGGCGCCAAGCGAGGCCAGGGCCTCGTTGAAATCGTCCGCGCCCATGGTGAAGACGCCGTGGCCAAGGACGATGGCGCCCCGCTTTCCGGCCAGGGCCGGGGGCATGGTGTGGACCAGGCCGCGCGGCCCGGCGCCGACCTCGCCGGGCACGATGGGAATGTCGTCCACGGACCGGCAGGCGTCACAGGCCACATGGCAGGCGTCGCGGCGGGGACAGCCTGCCCGGTCGCAGGCCATGGACAGGATGACCGCGAATCTGGGGTGGCCGTGGAGGATGGCCCGGCGGCCGTCCAGACGGGCCAGGGCGGCGTGGGCCGAAAGTTCGCTCGAGGCGGTAAGTCCCGCGCAGGACGAACCGTCCAGCGGACAGAGATCGATGGCCCCTTCGAGCTCGTCCAGGGCCGCGCCGGTCTGGCTGATGGCCAGCACGCCGTCCAGGTTGTAGGAAATGTTGCCGAAAACCGAATCCACCAGCCCGAGCTCCACCGTGGCCCGGCCGGCTTCGGCCATGGCGGCGAGCATGGTTTCGCGGTCGGTGAACGGCCCCCCGGCCAGGGCGGGCAGGGCGGCGGGCGGCGGCGGCAGGAAGGCCACAGCCGCGTCGAAGGCCCGGCGAAAGGCGAGATCGGCGGTGCCGGCCCGGACGGCGGCGAGGTAGTCGGAAAAAAACTTCACGAATCCGGCAAAGGCCACCGAGGAGACCGTGATGAAGGCCTGCTCCGGGGAAAGGGCGCCGTGGGCCAGGATGCCGTGGCCGGGCAAATAGGCCCCCTTGCGCCGGGACAGGGCCTCGGCCGCGAGAAGCGGCGAGGCTTCGGCCACCACCGGGATGTCGTGGAAAAAGGTCCGGGTCTCGCAGTCCCGGGGCCGGATGGCCGGGGCCTCGCGGCCGGCCAGGAACTCCAGGATGGTCCGGTAGGGCTCGGCCGGGGGCACGAGCATGAGGCAGGAGACGTCCAGGCGCCGGACGGTTGCGGCCAGGAAGCCGTTTATCGGATCGTGTGGCCGGGAAAAAGCCAGGTCCTCGTCCAGGCAGGCCACGGCCGCCGCGCCCGGCGGGGTGAGGCCCGCCCGCTCCAGGCGCCGGGCGAACCGGCCGGCCAGGGCCTTCACGCCGCCTCCGGGCCGGTGGGACGGCCGTCGGCGTCGCAGCCCCGCAAGCGGTAGTACTTGGCCCGGGCGGCCAGGAAGTCGGCCCGGGAAAGCGGCGGCACGTCGAACCCGTCGCCGCCGGTGCCGGGTTCGGTGAAAAACCGGGCCGGCAGGTCGTCGTCGGCCGCCCCCATTCCGCGCCGGGCGTTGCGGCCGCGCTCGGCCCGGACGGTCCCCTCGCCAAGGGCGGCCAGATCCCCGGCCGCAACGGGCCGGCCGGTGGCGGCGGCCAGGGCGAGGGCCCACTCCTCCAGGCCGACGGCCAGGGAGAGGAGGGCGCAGCCGCCGAGAGAAGCGGCGGCGGCCACGGCGTTTTCCCCGAGCACCACGGCCCGGGCCTTGCCCTCGAAGGTGAACCGGTCCGTGGCCACTGGCTTGCGCAAAAGTTCGTGGGCCAGGCAGCCCCCCTGCCACGGGTCCGGCCCGGACGGGGCGACGGCCAGGGACAGGGCCAGCCCGTAGGCGCCCCGGGGATCGAAGGCCGGCAGTTCCATCCCCTTGACCTGCATGGCCGCCTCGGGACGGCCCTCGGAAGCGGCGTAGCCGGCCGCGCCCCGGCCAAGCTCGCGCCCTTCCCCGTCCATGGCCCCCATGGCGGCGAGAAGCTCAAGCACCCGGTCCGGGGACAGGGGCTGGCCGGTTATTTCGGCCCGGCAGGCGAGCGTCGCGGCCGCGCCCGGGGCGTGGAGGCCATGGTCCAGGCAGCGGTTGCGGGCGGCCACGGCCAGTTCCGGGTCGGACAGGCCGAGCAGGGCCGTGAAATGGGCGAGACCGTCCACGTCCGGCAGGAGCCGGCCCTCGGCCGTGACCCGGCGGCAGCCGACCGGACAGCCGGGGCAGGCTTCCCCATGCGCCCCAAAGTCCGCTTCCAGGCGCGGGGCATTGGCGGCGAAAGAGCGCGGGAAAACCGTGCGCCGGAAATTGTCCGTCGGCAGCATCCTCCGGCCGGCGAGCAGATCGACCAGGGCGGCCGTGCCGCACCGGGAAAAGCCGCAGGCCCCGGCCAGGGCCGGGGCGGCGGCAATGAGCCGCTCCATGGCCGCCCGGGCCTTCTCCAGGCCGTCCGGGTCGGCCACGGTCGGGGAAGCCGTGCCGGTGGCGGCGAGAAACGCGAAGTTCTTGGCCGCCAGGGCCAGGCCAAGGCCCGCGCCGCCGGCGTCGTGCCACCGGTCGGCCACCAGCGTGGCCAGGGGCGAGCCGGCCCATCCGGCCGGGCCGACGACCGCCGCAGCGTCCCAGGCGGCCAGCCCGTCGAAAAGAGCCGGCGTCGGCCGGCCGGCCAGCTCCCGGGCGTCGACCAGCCCGGCCGCGTCGTCCCGAACTTCGAGCCCCACCGGACGGTCGGCCCGGCCCGTGACCACCACGGCGGCCAGTCCGGCCCGGGCCAAGGCCGTTCCCAGGCGGCCGCCGAGGCTGGCCGTGGCCGCGCCACCGGTCCGGGGCGAAAGGAAGGCGGCCGACAGGTGGCCGGCCCCGGGCAGGGAACAGCCGGCCAGCCGGCCAGGGGCAAAGCAGACCGCCGCCCGGGGGGCGTCCCAGGGAAGGTCCAGGGAGTCCTCCAGCAGGGCCCCGGCCAGCCCCCGGCCGCCCCAGGCGCTGACGAGCAGGGCCTCGGGCGCGGGCAGGCGACGGACGCTGCCGAGCCCCGGCCCGGGGTGCAGGGCGACGCGCAGGATGGCGGGCCGGGACGGGTGCTGCATGGCAATCCTTCAAACGAAATCGTGGCAACCGGAAGTAGCAGAAGGAAAAAGCCGAGGCAACGAGGCCCGCCGCCCTAAAGCCCGGCCGGCCCCGGCCGATAGGAGAGGCATGGACCCACGCGAGCGAGGCGGATCATGCAGGTAACGGCCCTTTCCTCCAACCTTTCGACGCTCCTGCCGAGCGCCCCGGCAAGCGCCCGGGGCCTGACCCTTGGCCGGTATTCCGAGGGCAACGCGGCGACCGCCGCCACGGCCGCCGGGACCAAGGCCCCGTCCGGCACCTCCGACACCTTTGCCGCCGAAATCATGCGCCGCTTGCAGTCGTCCCAGACGGCCAGCAACGCCGGGGCACTCCTCGAAAGCGGCGCGGCCGGGGACCTGCAATCCGCCCTGGCCGACACCGTGGACTATGTGCGGGAAACCCACGGCGACGCCGCGGCCACGGCCGTCATGGGCATCGTCATCAAGGGGGTGGGCAACGGGTCGGGCGGCGAGGACGCGCTTGGCAACGCGCTTGTCTCCTCGCTTCAGTTCATCGACCGCAATTTCGGCATCGCCTCAGGCGACGCGGCCATGGCCCAGTTCAACGGCTCGCTCAACAACGCGGTCAACGGCTACTTCCAGAACGGCAAGACCGAACTCTTCCACGCCGCCGGGGAGGCTGGCGGCGCGGCCGGACAGGTCCAGGGCATCCTGGCCTCCACCCTGTCGTCGGTCGCCGGCACCTTCGGCCAGGACGCGGCCGAGACCGTGGCCGACATCCTGGCCGGCAGCCTCAAGGAAACCGGGCTTACCCGCCAGGGCCTCGGCGCGGCCCTTGGCAAGGCCGACGAATACCTGGGCGAAAACTTCGGCGCGTCCAACGCCTCGATGCTGCCCTATCTGGCGGACCAGGCCGGCCCGGCCACGGCCCTCCCCAAGGGTACGGTCCTGGATCTGGCCGTGTAGCCGGCCATCCGCCCTTTCCAGGCCGCCCGGGAGTTTCTCGTTTTCCCCCGCCGGCCGGGTGTTGCCGCCGACCGCCCCCCTTTCGCGACCAACCGTCGAAACGCCCCCGCCCTCCTGCCCCAAGCTACCGGAGGTCTTCCAGCAACGACGAAAACGGCGCCATCTCCAGCATGGCGGTCAGGTTGGCCAGGGTGAAGACCCGGCCGTCGGTGTCCCGGACCACCGGCCCCAGGGTGTCGTTGACCCGGGTCCAGCCCATGCCGGCCAGCACGGCGACCAGGGGCACGCCGCCAAGCCGGATCGACTCCTCCCGAAGGCGGGCGAAGCGCGGGGCCTTGTCCCGGGCCGTGCCGCCGTCGTTGACGGTCTTGCATTCGAGCATGGCCCGCAGGTTCCCGGCCCGGTCGTAAACGATGAAATCCGGAGCCGGCGTCACCCGGACCTCGAACCGGGCCGCGATCTCGGCCTGGTTGTGGGCGCCCGTGCGGATGTGGGGGATGCCGTGGGCCGTGAAAAGCGTTTCCACGGCCTCTTCGAGCAGGTTGCCGCGCAAGGTCGAGGTGGCGTCCAAGACCTGCCGGAAGGCCCCGCCGGAGTGGCGCTGGTGGAGAAAGACGGCAAACGGCACCCCGCCCCGGGCGAAATCCCGGACCGAGTCCCAGCCGGCCTCGGTGTCGGGCTTGGCCTGCTTGCTGGCCAGGTTGCCGGGCGGGTCGCCAAAGAGATCCCCGGCCAGGATGCGGACGAGCGTCAGGGCCGCCACCCGGGCCTGGTCAAACGTCGTCTTGGAACCGCTTCGCTCCATGGAATCGATCTTCCCGGCGGTCAGTCCCGGCAGGCCCTCGGCCTCCCCGGCCAGACGCGTGGACTGGGCGAACTCCTCCCGGGTCAGGCCGGTGATGGTCCGAAAGACCAGAAGCGACCGGGAGTTGGCCTCGAGAACCGCCCGCAGGTCGGCTTCCGCCACCCGGGAAAAGCCGTCCGTGGCGGCGAAGGTGTCCCGGTAGACGGCCTGGAAATAATCCGGGGCGTAGAAATCGGCCTTGTGGATGTAGGCGAAATTCGGGGCCAGGTGCGGCACGTAGGCCTGCCGGGCCACGGCGGCGTAGATGGCCTGGTGCGCGCCCGTGCCGTGGCGCTCCGGGATGAGCCGGATCCGGGCCACCCGCTGGTCCCAGCCCGGGGCCCCGACGATCTCCGCGATGGTCTCCTCGGGCGTGGCCACGGCGTCACCCGGCGTCGGTAAGCGAACCCGGCACGTCGTCGGCCACGTCCGCGGCCAGCCGCCGTTTCGCCTCGGCCACGTACTCCTCGTGGAGCTCGAACCCGCCGGCCAGACGGCCCAGACGCCGGGCCACCACCACCGTGGTGCCGCTGCCGGCAAAGGGGTCGATCACCACCCCGCCGGCCGGCGAGGCCACCCGGATGAAAAATTCCGCCAGCCCCTCGGGCATGGCCGCGGTATGGGCCACGCCCCGGTGCTGGTTGTAGGTCTGGGGCACGGACACCACGTTGCCCGGGTCCGCGCCGCCGAGGAGATAGGTCTTGGTCCGGTCCCGGCCGAACCCGGCCATGGTGTTTCGCCGGCCAAGGGTGTCGCGCTTGCGGCGGGCGATCTCGGCCGGATCGGCCTTGTAGGGCACGCGCACCGCGTCCAGGTCGAAGTGGGGACGCACGCCCTTGGCAAAGTGGTAGACGTATTCGAAGCTGTCCTTGGTGCGCGGCCCGAACCGGCCGGGCACGGCGTTGGGCTTGGCCCAGATGTAGGTCTCGAGCCACCGCCAGCCCATGTGCTGCAGGGCCAGGACCAGGGCGTAGACGTAGGGGTGGCGCTGGCCCTTCAAGGCCCCCCGGTTGGCCACCCGGTTCTTGATGTTCAGGATCATGCTGCCGGAATCCTTGGCCGCGTCCAGCATGGCCCGGGCAAAGGGCAGGAACCATTCGACGTACCGGTCGGGATGGATGCGGCTGTAGGCCCGGGCGTCGGCATAGGGCGGACTCATGAAAAAGAGGTCCACGCTCCGGGCCGGGAGGCGGGGCAACAGTTCCAGGGCGTCGCCGTGGACGAATCCCTCGGCCAGGGCGTCTGCCAGCGGACAGGCCGGGGCCGCCGTTTCCTTGGCCGGGACGAGGCCCAGCGCCTCCCTGGACGTGCCGGTGTTCCCGTCTTTTTTCTGCTGCTTGTGGCTCATGGTATTTGGGGGCCGCGTCCTTGCCCCGACGCGCGCCGTGGAAAACGGCCGGCGCGGGGCGATTGATCGAAGCGGCGCTGCCGCCTGTTGGTGCCAAGGGCGGCCGCAAGGCGCGGCCGGCTGTCGGAGGAAAATACCCGGCCCGGCCCGCCTTGTCCAAGGGATTGCCAGGGGCCGGGACAGGCGGGACCCGGCCTCAGGCGGCCGAGGGCACGGAATCCGGCTGGGGCAGGACCAGGATGACGGTGGTCGTGTCCGTGGCGTCGGACGTCTCCATGCGGGCGCATCCGCCGTGGGTCTCGGCAATCAGCCGGGCCGAATAGGCCCCGAGGCCGGTGCCGCCGGCCTTGCCCGAGGTGGCGAACTTCTTGAAGAACCGCTGGCGGATATCGGCCGGCACCGCGCCCCGGTTGGCCACGGTGAGGACGGCCGGATCGCCCGGTTGCAAGTCCACCGTGACCGTGGCCCGGGCCGGCGAGGCCTCCAGGGCGTTTTTCAGGGTGTTGGCCAGCATGGTATAAAGGAGCAGCCGTTCGCCGGCAATCAGGCACGGGGCCGCGCCGTCGTCGGGCTCCCCGGCCAGGGTCAGGGCGCAGGCCACTTGCCGGTGGGCGGAGGCAGGCGCGAGTTCCGTGAAAAGCCTGCGCGCCATTTGGGCCATGTCCACGGGTTCCGGGCGAAGGACGTAGGCCCCGCGCTCCATCTTGAACAGATCCAGGGACAGGTTGATCATGGAGAGCATCTTGAGGCCGTTTTCCTCGATCAGGCGCAGAAAAAGGGCCTGGTTCTCGGAGAGGCCGCCTTCGTCCAGGATCAGCGGCGGCAGGCCGATGATGCCGGTCAGCGGGGCCTTCAGGTCGTGGCGCATGATGTGGTCCACGTCCTCGCGCAGCTTGGCCGCCTCGGTCAGGGCCGCGTTTTGCCGGGCCAGCGTCACCCGGGCCGCCCGCAGCTCCAGGTGGTTTTTCACCCGGGCCCGGACCACGGCCGGGCTGACCGGCTTGGCCAGGTAGTCCACGGCCCCGAGCGACAGGCCGAAGGCCTCGTCCTCGGGGGCGAAGCGGGCGGTGACGAAGATGACGGGGATCTCCCGGGTGGCCGGACCGGCCTTGAGCCGCCGGCAGACCTCGTAGCCGTCGAGGCCCGGCATGACCACGTCGAGGAGGATGATGTCCGGCAAGAGGCGCGCCGCCAGTTCCAGGGCGTCTTCCCCGCGCGTGGCCACGTGGATGTCGTGGCCGTCGCGCAGGTACTCGGCCAGAACGCGGATGTTGGCCGGCACGTCGTCCACGAGCAGGACGGAGGGCCTGGCGGTGCGGTCGGTCATGGGCGGCGGCGCGGCCGGATGTCCGGCCCCTTGGTTATGTCCCGAACAGACAGGGCCATGTGGTTTTCAAAAAAGCCGGGGAAGGCGTCCCCTCTTCCCGGCCTCCGCCCGCGCGGCCCCGGGACGGCGGGTTCAGACCAGGAATTCCTTCTGGATCTCTTCCACCCGCTCGAAGTCGGCGAAAAAAGTGTCCAGGATGCGGGGGTCGAAGTGGCTGCCCCGGCCGGCCCGCATGATCGCCAGCGACTTCTCGTTGGAAAACGCCTCTTTGTAGGGCCTTTTGCTGGTCAGGGCATCGAACACGTCGGCCACGGCGCAGATGCGGCCGTAAAGCGGGATGTCCTCGCCGGCAAGGCCCTTGGGGTAGCCCGAGCCGTCCCACTTCTCGTGGTGGGCCATGGCGATGATCTCGCCGACGCGCAACAGCTCGAAATTCGATTCGCCAAGGATGCGGGCCCCGAAGATGGTGTGCTTTTTCATCACCTCCCATTCCTCGGGCGTGAGCTTGGCGGGCTTTAAGAGGATGCTGTCCGGGATGCCGATCTTGCCGATGTCGTGCATGGGGCTCGCCTGCAGGATCAGGTCCACCTCGGCGTCGGGCAGGCCGAGCCGGAAGGCCAGAAGCGCGCAGTAGCGGCTCATGCGCTGGATGTGGTCGGCCGTCTCCTCGTCCTTGAATTCCGCGGCCGCGGCCAGCCGGTGGATGGTCTCCAGGTGGGCCGACAGGATGGTGCGCTGGGACTCCTTGACGTTTTCCAGGGCCATCTTGAGGGCCGAGGTCCGAACGGCCACCATCTCCTCGAGCTCGGCCTGGTAGCGCTTCACCTCGTCCTGGGACTCCTTCATCTTGAGAAGCGACCCCATGCGGACGCGAAGCTCGGTCAGGTCGATGGGCTTGGAAATGAAGTCGTTGGCCCCGGCCTCCACGGCCTTGAGCCTGTCCTGCTTGCTGGTCAGCGCCGTGACCATGATGATCGGCACGTCGGAAACGCCCGGCATCTCGCGGATGCGCCGGGCCACGGTGAAGCCGTCGGTTTCGGGCATCATGACGTCGAGGAGCACCAGATCGATGCTCGCATCCAAAAGCCCCCGCGCCTCGGTAAAAGATTCGGTCAGGATCGGTTCGTGGCCGAGGTTGCGCAAGAGCCCGCCGATGACCCGAAGGTTGATCCGCTCATCGTCGATGGCCAGGATGCGCTTTTGCTTCTCCAACGTGCACCAGCCTTTGGCCATGGGTGAAGACGCCCCCATGATCGCCTGAAAATTCCGGTGGCGAGACTCTAGGGCATGGATTCCCGTGGGGTCAAGCCTGCCGCGACCGGTCGCCGGCCGGCCGAAGCGCGCCCCGTCCGGGGCGGGCGGCCCTTTTGACGCCCGATGCGGAAAAAGGCATGGTTCCTTGGGCCCAAAGCGTCCCGGCGGTTGCTTGGCCGCCGAACCTCATGGTACCGTCCAGCGTTGCAACGACACTGGGAAAGAGAGAACCGCCACGGATTGCGCATGCATCGTATGACCGCCTTTCTGCTCTGGGCCATTCTCGCCTGCATGGTCCTTGGCGCCGCGCCCGTCCGGGCCGAAACCCCTCCCGCCCCGGCGGCCGGGGCTCCGGCCGGGCTGGCCTACGTGGTCCGCTACGACGGGGACATCGCGCCGGACACCCTGGCCCTCCTGCGCCAGATATCGAAGGCCGAGTCCCTGCTCCAATCCCCGCCGGATTCGGTCCTGCTCCTCGAACGCCGGGCCGAGGAGGACAAGGCGGCCTTCCTGAAGGTCTTCCAGTCCGAAGGCCGTTTCGCGGCCACGGTCGCCGCCACCGTGGACCAGTCCGTGTCCCCGGCCGTCCTCACCTATCACATCACGCCCGGCCCCCGGTTCGAACTGCGCCGGGTCACCCTGGCCCCGACCGGGGACACCGCGGGCGAAGCCGGGGTCCTGCCCGCGCCCGCGGCCATCGGCCTTGGCGTGCCGTCGCCTTTTTCCGCCAGGGCCGTGGTCGAGGCCGAGGGCAGGATCCTCGCCGCCCTGCGCAAGAACGCCCACCCCTTCGTGGCCATCGCCGACCGCAAGGTCACGGCCGACTTCGACACCCACGCCGTCACCGTGGCCTGGACCGTGGACACCGGCCCCCGGGCGGCCTTTGGCGAGCTGCGGTTTGCCGGGGTGGCCACGGTCAAGGAGCGCTTCCTGGCGAACATGGCCCCGTGGCAGCCCGGCCAGGCCTACGACGCCGATCTGGTGGCCCGGTACCGCAAGACCTTAAATGGCCTCGATCTTTTTAACGCCGTCCAGATCGAGCCCATAAACGAGCCCGGCCCGGACGGCCGCATCCCGCTCCGGGTCGTGGTGGTCGAGCGCAAGCACCGGACCATAAAGGGCGGCATCGACTACAAGACCGACGAAGGCCCCGGGGCCAACCTCGGCTGGGAGCACCGCAACCTTTTCGGCGGGGGCGAGAAATTCTCGGTCGCGGCCGGCGCCTCGGCCATCGAGCAGACCGGCGAAGCCGCCTTTGAAAAGCCGGATTTCATCACGCCAAAGGAGCTCTTCAAATCCAAGGCCAAGGTGGCCGACGAGGACAAGAAGGCGTACAAGGGCCAAAACGCCCAGGCCACGGCCTCGGTGCGCCGCCAGTTCACGGACGCCTTTTCGGCTGCCGCCGGCCTTGGCCTGCGGGCCTCGCGCATCGAGGAGGACAAGTCGAAGCCCTGGGAGAACGACAAGCGCTACGGCTTCGTCTTTTTGCCGCTCGAGACCACCTACGACACCCGGGACGACGTGCTCGACGCCCATAAGGGCCTTCTCGGCAGCTTTTCCTTCGCCCCCTACTGGGCCACCCTGGCCCAGGGCCAGAGCTTCCTGCGCCCGGAATTTTCGCTCTCCAATTATTTCAAGCTGGCCGATGACCCGGGTGTGGTCCTGGCCACCCGCATCATCGGCGGGGCCAACATCGGCGCCGACCGCGACGACGTTCCCCCGGACCTGCGCTGGTACGCCGGCGGGTCGGGCTCCATCCGGGGCTACCCCTACCAGACGGTCGGTCCGCTGCGCAGCAAGACGCCGGTCGGCGGCGGCTCGCTTTTGACCTTTTCGGTGGAACTGCGGCTGCGGATCACGGAGCTTGTCGGCCTGGTTCCCTTTGTCGACGGCGGTTCGGCCTTTGAAAACGCCCTGCCTCCCTACAACCAGCCCCTTCTGCTCGGGGCGGGCCTCGGCATTCGCATCTACACCCCGATCGGACCCATACGGTTCGATGTGGCCACGCCGGTGACGCGGCGCAAGGATATCGACGACATTGCCCAATTCTACTTCAGCATCGGACAATCCTTCTAGGGAAGGCCGCGCCCCCTCCCCCCGGCCCCGGGGCCGCCGGTGGCTCCGCTGGCTGGCCTGGGGGCTCGGGGGCGTGCTTGGCCTGGTCCTTCTCGTCTGGGGACTGCTCCTGACGCCCTTTGGCCTTGGCGGCGCGGCCCGTGTGGCCGAACGCCTGATCGCCGCCGGCTCTGGCATGCAGGCCCGCATCGAGAACGTGTCCGGCGTCCTGCCGGTTTCGCTCTCCGTCGGCCGGTTCGCCCTGGCCGACGCCAAGGGCCCGTGGCTCATCGTCAAGGACGCCCGCCTGTCCTGGTCGCCCCTGGCCCTTTTGCGGGGCCGGGTGGAGGTCCGCGAGGTCGCGGCCGACATCGTCCGCCTGCGCCGGGCACCGGCCCTGCCGCCGGCTGCGGCCGAGCCCATGCCGCTTGAATGGCCGCCGCGCTTTCCGCGCCTGCCGGCCATCCTGGTCGACCGGCTTTCGGTCGGCCGGCTGATCCTCGACAAGGAAGTGGCCGGACAGGCCGCCGTCATCTCCATCTCCGGCCGGCTGGCCGAATCCGGGCGCGGGGCCGTCGGCCTGACCCTTGCCGCCACGCGCCAGGACGGGGACAAGCCCTTGGCCCTGCGGCTGGCCGGGTCCCTCAATTACGCCGACTGGCGGCTGGCGGCCAAGGCGTCCCTGACCGACGCCCCGGGTGGGCTCCTGTCCGCCGTCCTGGCCGGCCCGGACGGCGGCCCCCTGGCCCTGGACCTGACCGGCGACGGGCCGCTTGACGCCTGGAAGGGCCGGCTGGTCGCGACCCTGTCGCAAAAGGAGCTTCTCGGCCTGGACCTCGGCCTTGGCGTGCCGCTTCAAAAAGACGCCACCGCCTCCTTTTCCCTGGACGCGGCCGCCACCCTGCCGGACGGCCTCCTGCCCGAGGCCGTTTCCCGTCTCGTGGGCCAGGCGCCGACCTGCCGTCTGGCCGGCCGCTACGGCCTGGTGTCCGAGGACCTCTTCCTGGACCGCCTGGACGCGTCCGCCGCCGTCGGCAGCCTGACGGCCACGGCCGGGCTCAAGGCCTCGGACAATACGATGACGGCCACGGCCAAACTGTCCCTGCCCGACGCCGCCCGCCTGGACCCGTCCCTGGCCGGGGTCGTGGAGGCCAGCCTCGACGCCTCGGGGCACCTGTCCCGGCCCATCCTCGGCCTGCGCCTCGTGGCCAAAGACGTCCGCTCCGGGCCGCTGGCCCTTGGCGCGGCCGACCTGACGGCCAGGGCCGAGCCCACGGGCGACTTGTCCGGCCCCTTTCCCGGCGCGACCCTGTCTCTTGCCGGCAATCTGACCAATCTGGCCGGTCCCGAGGGCACCACGCTCCTTGGCGACGACCTGGCCCTGTCCCTCACCGCGGCCGTGGACGGCCAGGGCGGCATCGCCGCCAAGGCCCTGACCATCACCGGCAAGGGCGGGGAGGTGCGCCTGACCGACGCCGGCTGGCAGGACGGCCAGGCCGCCGGCAGGCTGGCCCTCAATGTCGCCGACGTGGCCGGCGCGGCCTCCCTGGCCGGGCTCAAGCTGTCGGGCTCCCTGGCCACCACGGCCGACCTGACCGCCGATGCGGCCGGCGCGGGCAAGGCCACGCTCACGCTCCGGTTCGCCGATCTGGCCGGCCGCGACCCGGCCGATACGGCCGCCGCCGCCCTGGCCGCGCTCCTTGGCGCCTCCCCGACCCTCGACCTCAAGGCCGCCTTCTCGCCGGCCGGCGCAGAACTGTCCGAACTGTCCCTGGCCGGCAAGGCCGTCACCCTGACCGCCACCGGCAGCGTCGATGCCAGGGGCCAGCCCGTGGCCGCCAAGGTCGCGGCCAAAATCCCGGACCTGTCCGCGCTCGGCCCGGCCCTGGGACAAAAGGCCGGCGGCAGCCTGGAACTCTCGGCCGAAGCCACGAGCCCGGCCGGGGCCCCGCATCTCCAGGCCAAGGCCACGGCCGACAAGCTGGTCCTTGGCGATCTGGCCCTGGCCGCGGTCACGCTCGACGCCTCGGCCACGGACGCCCTGGCCCGGCCCGCCGGCAAGCTCCTCCTCACCGCCCGGCGCGAAGGCGAGTCGGCCAGACTGGAAACGGCCTTTGCCCTGGCCGGCGACCGGCTGACGGTTTCGGACTTGAAACTGGCCGCGCCGGACGCCGCGTTCTCCGGCAACGCCGTTCTCGACACCAGGACCGGCCGGGTCTCGGGCAAACTTTCCGGCAATGCGGCCAATCTGGCCGGCCTCGGCCGGTTCGTCGGCCAGACGCTCGCCGGCAGCCTGCGCCTGACCGCCACGGCCGAGGCCAAACCGGCCGGGCAGAGCCTTGCCCTGGACCTGTCCGGCGCGAACCTGCGCCTGCCCGGGGTCGCGGCGGCGAGCCTCACCGTCGGGGCCAGTCTCGACGACGTGACGGGAAATCCCCGGGGCAAGGCCACGGTGGCCGGCAAGGGCGTGGACGCCGGCGGACTTTCCCTGGCCACCCTGTCCGTGGCCGCCACCGGCGACGGCAAGCTCATGGCGGCCACGGTCGAGGCCAAGGGGACCATCCCCGGCGACAAGCCCCTGGAGTTGGCCACCCGGGCCACCCTGGCCCCGGCCGGCCAGGGGCGAAAACTCACCCTGACGGCCCTCGCCGGCAGCCTCGACGCCCGCAAGTTCGCCCTGACCGCGCCGGCCGTCCTGACCTTTGGCGACGGGACCACCCGGCTGGACGGCCTGGCGCTTGCCTACGACAAGGCGGTGCTGACCGCCCAGGCCGCCATCAGCCCGAAGCAGGCCACGGCCAAGGCCACGGTGGACCGCTTTCCCCTGCCCCTTTTGTCTTCCTTCGGCCTGACCGGCGTGGACGGCACGGCCTCGGCCACCGTCACCCTGTCCGGCTCCCCGGCCCGGCCGGAACTGGCCGCCGACCTCCGCTGCGAGGGCGTCAAAATGGCGGCCGAGAACACGCGCGGCGCCCCGCCCCTGTCCGTCCGGGCCACGGCCGGCCTAAGCGGCGGCAAGGCGACCGTGAAGGCCGTGGTCGCGCCGAACGGCAAGAAGGAGGCCGTGACCCTGGAGGCGGCCCTGCCCGTGCGCTTCGCCGTGGAGCCCTTCGTCTTCGACCTGCCCCAGGGCGGGAGCCTCACCGGCCGGCTCCTGGCCGACACCGACCTGTCCGACCTGGCCCCCCTCCTGGCCCAGGCCAACACCCGGGCCACGGGCCGCCTGACCGCCGATCTGGCCCTTGGCGGCAGCCTGGCCGCCCCCACCGTGTCCGGGGCCATGGCCCTGGCCGCCAGCCGCTTCGAGAACGCGGACAGCGGGCTCGTCCTTCGGGCACTCACCCTGCGGGCCGAGGCCGCGAACGGCGTGCTGACCATCGTCCAGGGCGCGGGCCAGGACACCAAGGGCGGGTCCTTCACCCTCTCCGGCTCGGTCGGCTTCGCCGATCCGGTCAACGGCCCCGTGGACCTGACCCTGCGCCTGTCCAAGCTGCAGGTGGCCGGCCTCGACCAGTACACGGCCAAGGCCGACGGCACGATCGCGGTCAAGGGCACGCTCTCGCGCATGCAGGCCTCCGGGGCCCTGACCATCGGCCCGGCGGACATCAACCTGCCGACCAACCTGCCCCCAAGCGTGGTGGTCATCCCGGTCGTCTACGTCAACGACCCCAGGGCTCCCAAAACCAAACCCAAGCCCACCCCGCCGGCGGCGGCCCGCCACATCGACCTCGATCTCAAGATCGCGCTTGGCCAGGCGGTCTACGTGCGCGGCATGGGCCTCGAATCCCGCTGGGGCGGCGAGATCGCCGTCACGGGCACGGCCGCCGCCCCGGTCGTCATCGGCAAGTATTACGTGGAAAAGGGCCTGGTCGAACTTTTCGGCAGCAACCTCGAAATCACCAAGGGCGACGTCGTTTTCCGCGGCGAGTCCCCGCCGGCTCCGACCCTTGACATCCTGGCCGAGACCACTTCCGACGACGTCACCGCCGGCGTCTCCATCACCGGCGACGCGGGGAACCCCTCGATCAACCTGACCTCCAACCCGCCGCTGCCCCACGACGAGGTTCTCTCGCGCATCCTTTTCGGCCAAAGCGCCGCCACCCTCTCCCCGATCCAGGCCGCCCAGCTGGCCCAGGCCGCGGCCTCCCTCTACGCCGGCGGCTCGCCGACCAGCATCCTGGCCCGCACCCGGCGCATCCTCGGCCTCGACCAGCTCACCCTGGTCTCGGGCAAGGGCGGCATCTCCTCCACGGTCGTGAAGGCCACCAAGGAGATCGTCAAGGGGGTCAACGTGGGCGTGGAACAGGGCCTTGGCGCCCAAAGCGGCGCCGTGTCCGTGGAAGTCCAGGTCACCCCCAACATCACCGTGGACAGCCGGGTCGGCGTGGACAACAAGCAGGGCGTGGGCGTCAACTGGAAGTGGGATTATTGATTGAGGGAGTTTAAGATGCCTCCGGCGGCCGGGGGGGATCATCCCCCCCGGACCCCCTGGAGGGGACGCGGGAAGCGGGTGGCGTCCGGAAGTGTTTTCTTCCCGCATCCGGCCGAGAAAAAAGCCGGGACCGCGCGTTTCTTTCGAGAGGGATTCCGGGAGTCGTGATGCGTCGGCTTGGGCGCTTCGGCGCGCGTCAACCTTTTTGCCAGGCTTTTGCCGGGAGGGTGCACCATGATCCGTTTCATCCGCATCGTGAGCCTTGCCTTCGTCGCCCTGACCATGTGCTGCGGCACCTCGGTCGCCGTGACCCCCTTTGACGTCTACGAGGGCAGCAACCTGCGCAAGATCGTCCAACGCGGCACGCTGGTCGTCGGCATGGAACTGAAGTTCTGGCCCTTCGAGTACGTGGACGAACAGGGCAATCCCGTCGGCTTCGACGTGGACATCGCCAGGACCCTGGCCGAACGGCTCGGGGTCAAACTCGAAATCAAGGACATGGAATGGACCGGCCTCATCCCGGCCCTGACCGCCGGCAAAATCGATCTCATCATCTCCGGCATCACCGGCACCCTGGAACGCGGCAAGTCCATCACCTTCACCTCGCCCTACTTCACCACCGGCCTGTGCGCCTTGCTCAGCGCCCAAAAGGCCGGAGACGTGACCGACGCGGCCGCCCTTGACGCCCCGGGCCGGATCATCGCGGTCAAGACCGGCACCACGGCCGATCTGGTGGCCACCAAGCGGTTCCCCAAGGCCACGATAAACCGCTACAGCGACGAGACGGCCTGCGTCCAGGAAGTGGTGGCCGGCCGGGTGGACGCCTTCTTCTACGACCAGATCTCCATCGGCAAGCACCACAGGCAGAATCCCGAAACCACCAAGGCGCTCCTTACGCCGTTCACCTACGAACCCTTCTGCATCGCCCTGCAAAAAGGCGACTTCGACTGGTGGCAATGGCTGGAGTCCTACCTCGCCACCATCAAGAGCGACGGGACCCTCGAGGCCCTGCGCGCCAAATATTTCAAGGACATTCTCGGCAACTAGGCGTCCGTTCCAACGGGCCGGTCCTGTCCCGATGCCGGCGCGCCCTTTGGCGGCGCGCCGGCATCCCTCGACGGCCACGTTGCCGGAACCCGTTTTCCCGGCCGCCCCGCGCCACCAACGCCCACGACCGCCGGACCGGCCGGTCCGGCCTTCCCAAGGAGGCTCCATGTCCCGTCGCGTCCTCGTCCCGGCCCTGTGTCTCCTGGCCCTTTTATGGTGCCTGCCCGCTCCGGCCCCGGCCGAGACCCGGCAGGTCTTCGCCCACCTCTTCACGGTCCCGACCGACGGCGCGGGCGGCACCGACGCCGCGGCCAGGATGCCGGCCTTCGAGGCCTGGCTCGTCGCCTCCTTCGGCGGCTATACCCGGCTCGGGTCCGGGGGCGGCGGCTGGAAAAACGAGGCCGGGCAGGTGGAGATCGAAGGCAACACCGCCTACCTGGCCACCGCCGACCGGGACGTGTCCAAGGAAATCGCGGCCCGGCTGGTGGCGGACTTCGGCGAGCGGGTCCCCTACGTGCTGGTCTTTCCGGCCGGCCTTTTCGCCAAATGAGCGAGAAGGCCTTTCGCCTGACGGTCCGTTTCCTGCTTCTGGCCGCCCTGGCCGGCCTCCTGTGGCTGGTCCTGTCGCACCTGCGCTACCACTGGGACTGGGAGGCGGTCTTCGCCTACCGCCGGATTTTCGTGGCCGGGCTCGGCATGACGATGGTCATTTCCATCGGCGCCATCGTCCTCGGCCTGGCCCTCGGACTGGCCTCGGGGCTGGCCTCGGTGTCGGGCAGCGTGGTCTTGAGCGAAATGGCGGCCCTCTATGTGGGGGCCTTTCGCGGCACGCCGCTGCTGGTGCAGATCCTCATCTTTTACTTCTGCATCGGGGTCCTGGTGCACGTGGACAGCCCCTACGTCATCGGCACGGCCACCCTGGCCTGTTTTTCCGGAGCCTACATCTCGGAGATGGTGCGGGCCGGGGTGGAATCCGTGGACCGGGGCCAGTGGGAGACGGCCGTGTCCTCGGGGCTGACCCACCGGCAGGCCCTTTTCTACGTGATATTTCCCCAGGCGGCCCGGCGGATCGTGCCGCCGGTGACGGGACAATTCGTCTCCTGCATCAAGGACTCCTCGCTCCTGTCGGTCATCAGCGTGCGCGAACTGACCAAGGCGGCCGAGGTCGTCAACGCCACCACCTACAAGACTTTCGAGGCCTACCTGCCCCTGGCGCTTTTGTACCTGCTCCTGACCTGGCCCCTTTCGCACTTGACCGGCCGTCTGGAAAGGGGAATACGTAACGGAACCACCTTTCCGCCGCGATAAGCTTCGGCGGCTCCAAGGAGAATCCCATGTCCGACATCAAAGTCTATGCCCTCTCCACCTGCGTGCACTGCAAGCACGCCAAGGAATACCTCGAAGACCACCAGATCCCCTACGACTGCACCCACGTGGACTTCCTGTCCGGCGAGGAGCGCAACCAGGTCATGGACATCGTGCGCAAGCTCAACCCCGCCGTGTCCTTTCCGACCATCGTCATCGGGGACAAGGTCATCGTCGGTTTCCGCCGCGAGGAGATCGAGGAAGCCCTGTCCAAGTGCGAGAAGAAATGAACGCCAACGAACTTTACGAGCAGCTCAAGCCCCTCCAGGAGGCCAAGGGGAGCTTTTTCAACCCCGACAGGGCCATGACCCTGGATTTGCTGGCCAGCCTGCTCACCAACAAGGAACGCTACGGCTACATGGCCTGCCCCTGCCGTCTGGCCTCGGGCACCTTCGCCCTGGACCGGGACGTGGTCTGCCCATGCGTCTACCGCGACCCGGACGTGGCCGAGTTCGGGGCCTGCTTCTGCGGCCTGTACGTCTCCCCGGCCGTGCGCGACGGCAAGGCCCCCCTGCCCGTGGTGCCGGAACGCCGGCCCCTGGAAAAGACCCTGGCCGCCCTGGGCTGACCCGCGCGCCCGCGGGCCTCCGGATACGCCGGCCCCGACGGGAAGCCCGGCCCTCGCCTCCGGCGTCCCGGGCCTTGGGATTCGATGCCCTGGGGAGAAACCCGGAGTGGAAACCACCTGGAGCGTCCTGCTGGCCGCCGGCCTCTCGGCCCTGGTCACGGCCGTCGGCGCGGCCGCCCTTTGCCGTCGGCGGTCCCGGCGGCGCGACGACCTGTTCCTGGAACGGGTGGTCGGCACCCTGGCCGATCCCTTTTACGTCAAAGGCCCGGACGGCCGCTTCCTGCTCGTCAACGACGCCTTTTGCATCCTGGCCGGCCGGTCGCGGCCGGACATCCTCGGCCGCAACGCGGCCACGGTATTCCCCGGCCGCTTCGGCTCCGCCTCCCTCAAAAACGACGCCATGGTCCTGGTCTGCGGCTTCGAGGACATCGCCGAAGAGTCGGCCGTGGACGCCGACGGCCGCCACCGCACCTTCATGACCCGAAAGACCCTCCACGTCGACGGCCTGGGCCGCCGCCACGTGGTCGGCATCATCCGCGACATCACCGCCCGCAAGGAGGCCGCCCGGGCCCTGGCCCAAAGCGAAGTCCGCTACCGCCGCATCGTGGAAACCGCCAACGAGGGCATCTGGGCCGTGGACGCCCGCTGGCGCACCACCTACGTCAACGCCGTCATGGCCGCCATGCTCGGCTGCGACGCACCCGGCATGATCGGCCGGTCGGCCAGCGAGTTCCTCTTCCCCGAGGACCGGGAACTCCACCGGGCCATGCTGCGCCGCGAAGTCCTGCCGCCCGGCGGCGGCGTCTACGAACGGCGGCTCAAACGGCAGGACGGCCGGGAAATCTGGACCATCATCGCCGTCAGCAGCGAGTTCGACGCGTCGGGCCGCTTCCTGGGCTCGGTCGGCATGTTCACCAACATCACCGACCGCAAACAGGCCGAAGAAGCCCTGCGCCTGTCCGAAGCCCGCCTGGCCGCCGCCAAGGAGGCCGCCGAGGCCGCCAACAAATCCAAAAGCGAATTTCTGGCCAACATGAGCCACGAGATCCGCACCCCGTTAAACGGCCTGCTCGGCATGCTCCAGATTGTGGAAGACACGGCCCTTGACGGGGACCAGCGCGACTGCGTGGTCACCGCCCTGGACTGCGGCCGGCGGCTGACCCGGCTTTTGACCGACATCCTCGACCTGTCCCGGGTCGAATCCGGCAAGCTCGTCCTCGTCGCCGACCCCTTCAGCCTGCGCGAGGTCTTCGCCTCCATCCAGACCGTCTTCGCCGTCACCCTCGACCAGCGCGGCCTTGCCCTCGAAACCGCCATCCACCCGGACGTGCCGGCCCTGCTGCTTGGCGACGAGGGACGCATCCGCCAGATCCTGCTCAATCTCGTCGGCAATGCCGTCAAATTCACCCGGTCCGGCACCATCACCCTGGAAGCCGGCTGGCACCCGGCCGACGAAACCGGCGGCAGGCGGCTGGCCCTGGCCGTCGGCGATACCGGCATCGGCATCCCCCACGACAAGCACGACACCGTCTTTGAGACCTTCACCCAGGTCGACGCCTCCAACACCCGCATCCACCAGGGCGCGGGCCTCGGCCTCTCCATCGTGGACCGGCTCGTGCGCCTCATGGGCGGCACGGTCCTGCTCGACAGCGAGCCCGGCATCGGCACCATGGTCATGTGCCTGCTGCCCCTGGCCCCGGCGGCCGGACCCGCCCGGGACGCCACCCCCGCCGCACCGCCGGCCGCCACCCCCGGGCTGCGCATCCTGCTCGTCGAGGACGAACGCATAAACCGCCTGACCGTCGGCAGCCTGCTGCGAAATGCCGGCCACACCGTCCTCGAAGCGGCCTCGGGCCGGCAGGCCCTCGACATTTTCGGCCGCGAAACCGTCGACGCGGTGCTGCTCGACATCCAGATGCCCGGCATGGACGGCCTCGAAACCCTGGCCCTCCTGCGCGACGCCGCCCTCCACGGCCCCAGGGCCGCCACCCCGGTCATCGCCCTGACCGCCCACGCCATGGTCGGCGACCGCGAACGGTTCCTGGCCGCCGGCATGGATGACTATCTGGCCAAGCCCGTCGAATGGACCGGCCTGGCGGCGGCCCTGGCCCGGTTGGCGAGACGCGGGTGAGAGAAAGAGGCCTCCGGCGGCCGGGGGGGATCATCCCCCCCGGACCCCCTGGGCGGGGGAGCGGGAATGGAGGGAAGCGGCTGGCGGGGTAGTCGTGGTCGGGTGCGCGTCGACCCCTTTCGGGTGGGTCCGGGAGGGGGTGACCCCCTCCCGGCCGCCGGAGGCATCTTTTCTTCCCCTCCCCTATCCGCCCAATCGCTGCGACACCACGTCCCAGACCCTGGCCGCGACGGTGGCGGCATCCGGGGTGGCGTCCACGGTGACGAACCGGCGGGGGTGCAAGCTCGCCAGGGTGCGGTAGCCGTCGCGGACGCGGCCGTGGAAATCGAGGTGCTCGGCTTCGAAGCGGCCTTCGGCGGCGGTGGTGCCGGCTTGCAGGTTGCGGGCCAGGGCCCGGCGCAGGCCTTGCTCCGGGTCGATGTCGAGAAGCAGGGTCAGCTGCGGCCAGGTCCCGGCCACGGCCACGTCGTTTAACTGCTGGAGCAGCGCCACGTCGAGGCTGCGGCCGTAGCCCTGGTAGGCGATGGTGGAGTCGGCGAACCGGTCGCACAGGACGACCTGGCCGGCGGCCAGCGCCGGCCGGATGACTTCGGCCACGTGCTGGGCCCGGTCGGCCAGGTAGAGAAAGAGTTCGGCCCGGCTGTCGAGGTTTCGGGTCTCAAGCGACAGGAGGATGGCGCGCAGGGTCTGGCCGAGGCCGCAGCCGCCCGGCTCCCGGGTGACGCGCACGGTCCTGCCGGTCCGCTCCAGGGCGGTGGTCAAAAGCCCGATCTGGGTGGATTTGCCCGAACCTTCTATCCCTTCAAGGGTAATAAACACTGCTGCACGTCCTTTTCCCGGGGCTTCGGGGGCTTTTCCGGGACCTCGCGCGGCGCTCGGGGCGGATTGTAGAGGTAGCGTTCCAGGGTGCGGACATAGGGCGACCACTGGCCGGGCTCGTCGGATTCGAAGGAGCCGAAAATCTGGTTCATCTTGGCGTCGATGTTGTCCGAAAAGTGGAGCGCGAAGGCCTCGGCGGTCTTGGGCCGGCGCGGGGAGCCGAATTCGTATTCCCCGTGGTGGGCGACCAGGATGTGCTTGAAATGGAGCGCCAGCTCGGGCTCGACGCCGGATTTCTTGAGCAGCGGCTCCACCAGTTCCAGGGTGATGACGATGTGGCCGAGCAGCCGCCCGGCGTCGGTGTAGTCCGTGCCCGGTCCGGCGGAAAGCTCCCAGGCCTTGCCGAGGTCGTGGCAGACGGCGGCGGCCAGGAGCGTGTCGCGGTCGAGGGCCGGATAGCGGTCGCAAATGGAAAGGGCCAGCCGGCAGACAGCCAGGGTGTGCTCGAGAAGCCCGCCCCGGTAGGAGTGGTGGACGCTCTTGGCCCCGGGCGCCTCCAGGAGCCTGTCGCGGAATTCCGGGTGCGACAGGACCCTGGCGCAAAATTTCCGCCACGGCCCATGGGCGATCTCGGCCCGGCACAGCTCGGCCAGTTTTTCGAGCAGCCCTTCCGGCGGTTCCTCGCTCGACGGCACGAACTGGGCCAGGTCCGGGGCGAACTCCCCGGGCGGGAGCACCCGCAGCCGGTCGATGTTGATCTGGGGCCGGTCGCGGTAGGCCCCGACCGGCCCCTCGACCAGGACGAACTGCCCTGGGGCCAGCTCGGCGTAGGCCTGGGCCGCCGGGCTCCATATCTTGGCCTCGATCCGGCCGGAAACGTCTTCCAGGGTCAGCGTCCAGAAGGGGCCGTTCTTGGCCTGGCCGAGCCGGGCCGCGCCGATGCAGAAGACGTCCGAAGCCGTCTGGCCGGGAGTCAGGTCTTTTATGAACTGTGCTTTTTGAATCACGAGGATGCCGCTGGGGTTAGATGAAAAAGGAACCTGCCCGGGGCCGGGGCGGTTGTCAATCCCGTTCGCCTTGGGCATAGTGCCAGCGCCGGCGAGCCCGGCACGGGGGAAGCGCATGCGTATCTTGCTGACCAACGACGACGGCATCCAGGCCGTCGGCATCCGGGACCTCTACAAAGGGCTGGTGGCCGCCGGCCACGACGTCCTGGTGGTGGCTCCCATCTCCGAACAGTCGGCCGTCGGACACGCCATCACCATCGCCACCCCCCTTCGCGTCAAGGAATTCAAGGAAAACGGCTTTGCGGGCCTCGGCGTCTCCGGCACGCCGGCCGACTGCGTCAAGCTGGCCCTGACCACGCTCATCACCGAAAAGCCCGACGTGGTGGTGTCCGGCATCAACGCCGGGGCCAACGTCGGCGTGGACATCCTCTATTCGGGCACGGTCTCGGCCGCCACCGAAGGGGCGCTCATGGGCTACCCGGCCGTGGCCGTCTCGGCCGACGACTACGCCCCGACCGACCTGACCGGCCAGGGCCGCTACGTGGCCGATTTCCTGGCCGGCCGCCCCTTCGAGGCCGCGCCGCCGCGCTGCGTCCTGAACCTCAATTTCCCGTCCCGGCCGGTGGAAGAGACCCTGGGCCTGCGGCTTTGCCCGCCGACCTCGGCCGTGTACAACGACTGGTACGTCACCCGCCAGGACCCGCGCGGCCGCAACTACTACTGGCTGACCGGCGTCATCCCGCCGGAAAGCCTGTCCCCCGAAACCGACCGGGCCCTCCTGACCCAGGGCTACATCACGCTGACGCCCTTGCGCTTCGACTTCACCGACGAGGCCACCATGGCCCGCCTGGCCGACCGCCTGGGAATCCGGGCCGGCGGCTGACGGTTGCTTTTTTCCTTTATTGGGGCAAGATGCAGGCCGTGACGCATACTGCTTCCGGCTCGGCCGGACTGCCTGACGGTGTCGCCTGCACGGCGGCCGTGCGGCAGTGGTTCGGCGGAACAGCCGGCATCGGACTTCGCAAGCATGGCCAAGCACGCCTCACCGGGATCGGCATGAACATCCTGATCGTGGACGACTCCGACTCCTCGCGCCTGCTCCTGTCCACCATTCTCAAGGGCGCAGGCTACGTCGAGCCGCTGTGCGCCGGTTCCGCCGGCGAAGCCCTGGCTCTCCTCGACGAGCGCTGCCGCACCTACGAAGCCCCGGACGTGGATCTGGTCCTCATGGACGTGGTCATGCCGGACATGGACGGCATCGACGCCACCCGGCTCATCAAGGCCGATCCGAGGCTGCGCGACATCCCCATCATCATCGTCACCGTCAAGGACGAGGCCGTAAGCCTCGAACGCGCCTTCGAGGCTGGGGCCATGGACTTCCTGGCCAAGCCGGTCAACAGCATGGAACTGCGGGCCCGCGTCCGCTCCGCCCTGCGCCTCAAGGAAGAGATGGACCAGCGCAAGGCCCGGGAACGCGAACTCGAAGCCCTCACCCGCAAATTCGAACAGCTCTCCAACCAGGACGGCCTGACCGGCGTGCCCAACCGCCGTTGCTTCGAGGACGTCTTTCGCAAGGAATGGCTGCGCTCCCGCCGCGACGGCACCCCGCTCTCGGCGCTCATGATCGATATTGACTGCTTCAAGGACTACAACGACACCTACGGGCACCTGCAAGGCGACCTGTGCCTGCGGCAGGTGGCCGAGGCCATCGAGGCCGCCCTCAAACGGCCCGGCGATTTCGTCGCCCGCTACGGCGGCGAGGAATTCGTGGCGCTTTTGCCCGGCACCGACCTGGCCGGGGCCCTGTCCATCGCCGGCCTCATCCGCGCCAACGTCCGCGCCGCCGCCATCGAACACGCCAGCTCCCGGGTGGCCGAAATCGTCACCGTCAGCATCGGCATCTCCGGCGTCGTCCCCAACATGGACATCGAAGCCGAATCCCTGCTCGCCGCCTCCGACGCCGCCCTCTACCAAGCCAAAAGCGGCGGCCGCAACCGCGTCGAAGTACGGCCCGCGGCGTAGGGAAGAGGGAAGAAAGAGGCCTCCGGCGGCCGGGAGGGGGTCACCCCCTCCCGGACCCACCCGAAAGGGGCCGACGCGCACCCGCCCACGGCCATCTCTCCGCACCCGCTTCCCCCACGCCCGCCCATCCCGCTCGGGGGTCCGGGGGGCGTGACGCCCCCCGGCCGCCGGAGGCGTCTTCCTCTCTCTTCGCCTCTACTGGCCGGTGGCGAAGCGCATGATGTCGACGGGGGTGCGGTTGTTTTCGAGGGCGAGTTCTTCGAAAGTCATGTCGCCGAAGGCGGTGACGCGGTGCCGGGCCAGCCGTTGCACGGCCACGGACAGGGGGATGTCGTATTCCCGGCAGAAGGTTTGGAGCATCATCTTTTCGAGGCCCGGCGGCGGCGTCACCGGGGCCTGGGGCGACGGGACAGCGGCGGCCGGCGCCTGGGTGTAGCCGGGTTGTCCCGGCAGGGCGGGCTGGGCCTGGGGCGCGACCGGCAGGGGGCCGTAGCCGGGCTGGGCGGCCGGGACCGGAACTCCGGCCTGATGGGGCGCGGGTTGCGCCGGCGGCAGGCCGGGTACGGGAGCGGCAGGCAAGGCGGCCGGCTGGCCGGGGCCGGGCTGGGCCGGAGCGACCGGGGCCGGTTGCGGGGCGGCGTGGGTCGGGGCGGCCGGCTGTTGCGGGGCCGGGGGCGCGGGGGGTTGGGGGCTGCTTTCGGCCGGAGCCGGGGCCACTTCCACGGTGACGGCCGTCTGCGGCTTTTCCGCGCGCAGGGCCTCGTAGACGGCGATGGGCAGGACGTTGTTGCTCTTGGCCACGTCGGACAGGGTCCAGGACGGCTGGGCCTTCAGGCCCGCGGCCTGGAGGCGGGCCATGGTGGCGGCCTGGTCGAGGCCGTATTCCTCGCAGATGTCGGAGAGCCTTCGCCGGCCAAGTCCCGGGGGCGGGTCCTTGGGCAGGCCGTTTTGGGTCCCACCCGAGGGTTCCATCACCATCTTGAGGGCTTCGAACACGCCGCCCGGGGCCACGCCGTTTTGGCGGGCGATCTGGGCCAGGGTCAGGGAGGCGTTTTCGGCCTTGATATTTTTGAGCCGAAGCAGGGCCAGGGCCTTGTCGCCGTCCATGCCCATGCGGCGGGCCAGGTCTTCGAGGGTCGAGTTCTCGGCCATGGTATAGGGCGGCTCGCCGTAGGTCTCGACGGCCCGTTCCTTGATGTAGCCGGACAGGGATACGAGCTGGCGTATGGGCGGGGCCCCGGCCAGGGAGCCGACAAAGACGAGCAGGGCCAGGCCGAGGGCCAGGTAGAAGGGCTTGGTGAAGACGACGACCACCCCGTCGTCATCGCGCAGGGCGCTTAAGAGCCCGTCCCAGTTGAGGGCCACATGGGCCAGTCCGGCCAGGAGGAAGAGCAGGCCCATGCCGAGGTGCGCCCCTTCCCAGTGCTGCCGGGAGAGGCCGAGAAACGACCAGTTGGCCCACGAGGCCACCCGGGCGGAGGGTTCGATGAAGACCACAAGCGAGGTCAGCGCCATGAGGAAAAGCGAGAGGAAAAGGAGCAACGAGACGGCTTTCTTGAGCATTTGAGGGACTCCACGGCCCGGTTGGGGTTTCCGGGCAAATCGCGTTGTCCGCCCTCTAGCACGCCTCGGGTGGTTTGCCCATCCCCGGCCGGTCGCCTGCCCGGCGGTCCTGTTGACGGCGCAGGCCAAAGAGGCTACCTCCCGGCCCCAAGGCCGATCCGGTCCCCGGTCCAAACCTTTCGCCACCCCGGGGAGTTCCGCAAGGGACTCCCTTTCCGTTTTGGAGCGCAACATGAGCACCATCGTCACCCGGTTCGCCCCGAGCCCCACCGGCTACCTGCACATCGGCGGCGCGCGCACGGCCATTTTCAACTGGCTCCTGGCCCGCCACCACGGCGGCAAGTTCCTGCTGCGCATCGAGGACACGGACCTTGTCCGCTCCAACGCCGACATGACCAAGTCCATTCTCGACGCCATGGAGTGGCTGGGGCTCCACCACGACGGCGAACTGACCTACCAGAGCCAGCGGTTCGACATCTATAACGAACATATCGACAAACTGCTGGCCACGGGACACGCCTACTGGTGTTCGTGCACGCCGGACGAAGTCGAGGCCATGCGCGAGGCCGCCCGGGCCAACGGCCTCAAGCCCAAGTATTCCGGCCGCTGCCGCGAGGCCGGCCTCGGCCCCGGCGAAGGGCGGGTGGTGCGCCTGAAGGCCCCGATTTCCGGGGCCACGGTGGTCGACGACATGGTCAAGGGATCGGTGTCCTTTGACAACGCCGAACTCGACGACATGGTCCTTCGCCGCAGCGACGGCTCCCCCACCTACAACATGGCCGTGGTGGTGGACGACGCCACCATGGGCGTCACCCACATCATCCGGGGCGACGACCATTTGAACAACACGCCGCGCCAGATCCTCATCTACAAGGCCCTGGGCTTTCCCCTGCCCAAGTTCGGGCATGTGCCCATGATCCTCGGGCCGGACAAGAAAAAGCTGTCCAAGCGCCACGGGGCCACCGCCGTCATGGAGTACGAGGACGAGGGATTTTTGCCGGAAGCCATGTTAAACGGCCTGGTGCGGCTCGGCTGGGCCCACGGCGACCAGGAGATCTTTTCGCGCGAGGAGCTGGTCGAACTTTTTTCCGCCGACAACCTCGGCTCCTCGGCCTCGGTTTTCGACAAGACCAAGCTTCTGTGGTTAAACGCCCACTACATCAAGGAAAGCCCGGCCGCGCGGCTGGCGGTTTTCGTCAACGCCTTCCTGGAGCGCAAGGGCTACCCGGCCCAGGACCTGGAATACCTGGGCCAAGTGGTGCCGCTGCTCCAGGCCCGGGCCCAGACCCTGGTCGAGATGGCCGAGAAGGCCGAGCCCTTTGTCAAACGCACGGCCGATCTCGAATACGACCTGGCGGCGGTGAAAAAATTCTTCACCCCCGAGGTCCGCGAGCACCTCACCGACGTGCGGGCCATCCTCGATGCCCTGTGCTGCTTCGACCAGCCGTCCATGGAGACGGCCCTCCACGCCTACATCGAAGCCAAGGCCATCAAGTTCAAGCTCCTGGCCCAGCCGATCCGGGTGGCCATCACCGGCGGCACGGCCAGTCCGGGCCTGTTTGAGACCATGGCCGTCATGGGCAAAAAGCGCGTCCTGGCCCGTATCGACCGGGCCCTTTCGCTGTAGCCGCGGATCGCGGATCCAATGACAACGCCCTCCGGGCGCGGCCAGACGGCCGCGTGCGGAGGGCGTGTTGCGTTTTCTAGAGGCCAAGGACGACGGCCACGCTCGCGGCCAAAATTTTAAGATCGGCCAGGGAAAGCTCGCCCAGGCGCTCGACCAGCCGCGACTTGTCCACGGCCCGGATCTGGTCGCACACGGCCACGGAACCCTTCCCGGCCGATTCCATGGGAACCACGAGGGGCGGCCGGGGTGTGGCGGCCGAGGACAGGGGCACGACCACCACCGTGCGGCGGGCCTTGTTGAGGGCGTCCACGGTCAGGATGGCGGCGGGACGCTTTTTGCGGATTTCGCTGCCCCGGGTCGGGTCCAGGTCCACCCACCAGACCTCACCGCGGCGCATCGCCGCCGCCCAGGCCATCGGCCGCTGTCACGTCCCAGTCCGCCATCTCGGCCGCCAGGGCCGCGTCCTCTTCCACGGCCCGGGCGATCCGGTACAGGGGATCGTCCTCCTGCGGCAGGGCCCGGCGCAAGAGGTCGGCAATAAAGGCGCTGCGCTCCCGGGCCGGCACCGCGGCCCGCAACCGCACGGCCAACTCCTCCGGCAGATGCACGCAAATCTGCATGGGCCACCTCCTTCTCAATATCGATAGCAATATCCACGACGCAAAATGCGGTCAAGGCCGCCCTTCGCCTTTGCCCCCGCCTCTGTTATCCTGCCCCCATGCCGGCGCCCCGCGCCGCAACCGGAGCCGCCATGACCGCGATGACGCTTGAACTGCTGGCCGTGCTGGTCCTCATCCTTATAAACGGCTTTTTCGCCATGGCCGAGATGGCCCTGGTCGCCTCGCGAAAGGCCCGGCTTTCCGCCCTGGCCGCAGCCGGCAACCAACGCGCCAAATTGTGCCTGCGCCTGCGCGAGCATCCCGAATCCTTTCTCTCGGCCGTGCAGATCGGCATCACCCTGGCCGGGGTCCTGGCCAGCGCCTACGGCGGGGCGACCCTGGCCGCCGCCCTGGCCGAGGTCCTGCGCGGCGTTCCCCGGCTCGCGCCCTACGCCCATGCCCTGTCCCTGGCCGCCGTGGTCGTGCCCATCACCGTCCTGACGCTGCTCCTTGGCGAACTGGTGCCCAAGCGCCTGGGCCTGGCCCGGCCGGAGAAGCTGGCCATGTGGACGGCCCCGGTCATGCGCGGCCTCATGGTGGCAAGCGTGCCGGCCGTATGGTTCCTTGGCGTCGCGACCAAGGGATTCCTGCGCCTGTTTGGCCTGGCCGGCGGCAACGAGCCGGCCGTGACCGAGGAGGACATCCGGGGGCTCCTCCACGAGGGCGCGCTCCACGGGGTGCTCGAACACGCCGAGCGCGACATCATGGAGCGGCTGTTGCGCGTGGCCGACCGGCCGCTCGGCGTGATCATGACCCACCGGTCCCGGGTGGACTGGCTCGACGCCGACGCGCCGGAGGCCGAAAACCTGGAGAAGCTCCTGGCCAGCCACCACACCCGGTTTCCGGTCTGCCGGGGCGACTTCGCCGAGGTCCTTGGCGTGGTGCGGGCCAAGGACGTGGTGGCCGACCGGCTGCGCACCGGCCGGTTCGACCTGGCCGCCCATCTGGTCCAGGTCCCGTTTCTGCCCGAGACCCTGCGCGGGCTCGATCTGCTCGCCCACTTCAAGGCCGCGCCCCAGTCCCGGCTGGCCATGGTGGTGGACGAATACGGCGACGTGCTCGGCGTGGTCACGGTGACCGACGTGTTCGAGGACATGGTCGGGGATCTGCCGGGCCCGGGCTCGACCGAGGAACCGTCCGTGGTGCGCCGGACCGACGGCTCGTTTCTCATCGACGCGGCCACGCCCATGGACGAGGTGGCCGCCCTCCTCGGCCTGCCCCAGCCGTGGCCCGAAAGCTTTGGCGAGGGCACCCTGGCCGGGTTCGTGCTGACGCATCTGGGCCGCATCCCGGACATGGGGGAGACGTTCGCGGCCCATGGCGCCACCTTCGAGGTGGTGGACATGGACGGCCGGCGCATCGACCGGGTGCTGGTCACGCCGCCGCCGGAGAAGGAGGCGGGCTAGCGGTTTGGACGCAAAAAAAGACGGCCCGCCGACGCGGGCCGTCCGAAAAAACGGGGGAAGCGAAACCTAGGCGGTCTTGGCGACCGGCTTGGTCACCGCGCCGGAACGCAGGCACCGGGTGCACACGGTCACGGTCTTGACTTCGCCGGAAGGCAGCTGGGCGCGCACGTTGACGAGATTGGGCTCGAAACGGCGCTTGGTCTTGTTGTTGGCGTGGCTGACGTTGTTGCCGCTCTGGGGCTTTTTGCCGCAATGCTCGCAGATCTTGGCCATTATGTGGTTCCTCCCGGAAAGATTCTTCGCGGGTGTCCGCCCGCCCGGAGCGCGTCCGGACACCTGGCGGCCACGCGGTTTTTCGCAGTGACGCAAAGAATTTTGTGAGGTACATTGGAAGGGAAGCCTTGGCAAGCTTTTTCTTGACAACCGCCGGGCCACAGTCTAGCACTCTCATCTTCGCGAGGGAACCATGTTCGAACTCTGGCTTGATATCACCGACCTCCCGGCGTCCGGCCGGGAATTTTCGTTTTCCGACCAGGCGCTGTGGACCGATTCCATAAGGGAATTCCGTCTGCCCCATCGCCTGGACGGGCCGGGCGGCGGCCTTGCCGCCACGCTTTCCCTCACGCCCCAGGGCCGGGGCCTGCTCATCCGGGGAACCCTCAAGGGGCGCGCCATCACGCCCTGCGACCGGTGCGCCGAGGACACGACCATCGAGATCGACACCGATTTCGAGCTGTTCGAGGAAGCTCCCCTGGAAGATGCGGTCTCCCTCGAACCCGGGCTGCTACGCCGCCGGGGCAAGGTCCTCGAACTGGACGTGGCCAGCCTTTTGTGGGAACAATTCCTTCTTGCCCTGCCGGTCAAGCCCCTTTGCGACGAGGACTGTCCGGGACTTTGCCCGCAATGCGGCAAGCCGCTGCGGGAAGGCCCCTGCGACTGCGGCGCGGACGAGGGCGACCCCCGGCTGGCCGTGCTCAAGAACCTGAAGGTGCCGCGCGGCCCGAATTGACGGCTTTGCCTTCAATTGGCCACGCGTCTTGTGATACCTGACCCCAAACCCCTTGCGAGGTAATCGCCATGGCCGTCCCCAATAGAAAAATCTCCAAGTCCCGCAAAGGCATGCGCCGTTCCCACGACCACGTGGCCGTGCCCACGGTCGTCCTTTGCTCCTGCGGCGAACCCACCGTCCCCCACCGGATCTGCCCGAGCTGCGGCACCTACCGCGGCCGCCAGATGCTGCGGAAGGACGATGCCGAATAACAAGCCGCGCATCGCCGTGGACGCCATGGGCGGGGACTTCGGTCCCCACGTGGTCGTCCCCGGCGCCCTGCACGCCGCCAGAGCCGGCAAGGCGGAAGTCATCCTCGTCGGCGACGAGGCGGCCATTGCCGCCCAGCTTGCCCGTTACGACGTGAAAGGGTTGCCGGTTTCCATTGTCCACGCCTCCCAGGTGGTGGAGATGGAGGAGAAGCCGACCGAGGCCTTGCGCCGCAAGAAGGACTCCTCCATCCAGGTGGCCTGCAACCTGGTGCGCGACGGCGCGGCCGACGGCGTCATTTCCGCCGGCCACTCCGGGGCCACCCTGGCCTGCGCCATGTTCACCATCGGCCGCGCCCCGGGCGTGGACCGGCCGGCCATCGCCACGTTCATGCCGACCGAGAAGTCCCACTGCGTCATCATCGACGTCGGGGCCAACGTGGACTGCAAGCCGTTTCACCTGCTCCAGTTCGGCGTCATGGCCTCGGTCCTGGCCGAGACCATGCTCGGCCGGCCCAACCCGGCCGTGGCGCTTCTCTCCAACGGCGAGGAGTCGGGCAAGGGCAACCTGCTGGTCAAGGAAACCTTCGACCTGCTGCGCCTGAGTTCGCTCAACTTCGTCGGCAACATCGAAGGCCGCGACCTGTTCACCGGCAACGTGGACGTGGTGGTCTGCGACGGGTTCGTCGGCAACGTGGTGGTCAAGCAGGCCGAAGGCCTGGCCTCCTCCCTCGGGCGTCTGCTCAAGGGCGAGCTGCGTCGCGGCTTTTTCGGCAAGATCGGCACCATGCTGGCCCTAAACGCGCTCAAGCGTTTCTCGCGTCTGGTCGACTACGCCGAGTACGGCGGCGCGCCGCTCCTTGGCCTCAAGGGCATCTGCCTCATCTGCCATGGAGCGTCCAACAGCAAGGCCATGTCGAGCGCCGTGCGCATGGCCGCCCGGTTCGTGGAGATGGAAGCCAACGACCACCTGTCCGAAGCCGTGGCCAAAAACATCGACCTGGCCGGAACGCGCCGTCAGGCCGCAAACGACCAAAGCTAAGTCCCCACTACATGAAACAAGACGCCTATATTCACGGCCTTGGCTTTTACGCGCCCGAAAAGGTGCTGACCAACGCCGATCTGGAGAAGCTCGTCGAGACGTCGGACGAGTGGATAACCACCCGCACCGGCATCAAAGAGCGCCATATCGCCGCCCCGGGCGAGGCCACCAGCGACATGGCCGCCGCCGCGGCCAAGGCCGCCCTGGCCGACGCCGGCCTGGCCGCCGACGCGCTGACCCACATTTTTCTCTACACCGTCACCCCGGACTACTACACCCCCTCGGCTTCCTGTCTCATGCAGGAAAAGCTCGGCATAAGGGGCCGGGTGGTCCAGGACGTCAACGCCGCCTGCTGCGGCTACATCTACGGCCTGGAGATGGCCCGGGCGGTCGTTGCCCTGCATCCCGAGGCCAAGGTGTTGGTGGCCGCGGCCGAGGTGCTCACCTCGCGCACCAACTGGGCCGACCGCCGCACCTGCGTCCTTTTCGGCGACGCCGCCGCCGCCGCCGTGGTCACCGGGCAGGCCCCGGCCGCGGGGGGGGCCAGGATCATCGACACCCGCCTGGCCAGCGACGGGTCCCTCGGGCATCTGCTGACCATCAAGGGCGGCGGCTCCGGCCATCCCTACAAGCTCGGCGACGTCATTGACGAGGATTTTTTCCTCCAGATGAACGGGCCCGAGGTCTACAAGCACGCCGTGCGCAGCATGGCCACCGTGTGCGAGGAAGTCGTGGCGGCCAACGGCCTGTCCTGGGACGACATCGACCTCTTCATCCCCCACCAGGCCAACCTGCGCATCATGGAAGCCGTGGCCAAGAAACTCACCCTCCCCCGGGAGAAAGTCATGGTCACCGTCGACCGCTACGGCAACACCTCGGCCTCGACCATCGGCATCGCCCTGGTCGAGGCCCGGGCCGAAGGCCGGATCAAACCCGGGAGCAAAGTCCTGCTCGGGGCCTTTGGCGGCGGATTCACCTGGGGCGCGGCCATCCTCCAGTTTTGAGGCCGGCCGCAAAACGCATTTGATGTTGCGGGGCGTATCGGCTAGGGTGTCGCCCTGCCCGGTACGGGCGGCAAACCGCCCCTCGCCCCGCCCCAACAACCTTTCCGGCAGTGCGGCTCGGGTGCCTCACCCCGAAGCGCCGCAAGGAGCTTTGCCATGCGTACGGCCTTGGTCACCGGCGGGTCTCGCGGCATCGGCGCGGCTGTGGCCGGGCGGCTCGCCCGCGACGGCTTCGACGTGGTCCTCACCTATGTCAGCAAACCCGACGCAGCCGCGGCCGTGGCGGCCGCCATCGTGGCCGAGGGCGGCCAGGCCCGGGCCCTGGCTCTCGACACGTCCGATCCGGCCGCCGTGGCCGCCTTTTTCGCCGGGCACCTGAAGGACGCGGACCTCCACGTCCTGGTCAACAACGCCGGCATCACCCGCGACGGGCTGATCGTGCGCATGAAGGACGAGGATTTCGCCGCCGTCATCGGCGTCAACCTGATCGGGGCCTTCACCTGCCTGCGCGAGGCGGCCAAGATCATGATGAAGCGCCGGGCCGGCCGCATCGTCAACATCACGTCCGTGGTCGGCCAGTCCGGCAACGCCGGCCAGGCCAACTACGCCGCGGCCAAGGCCGGGCTCGTCGGCCTGACCAAATCCGCCGCCCTGGAACTGGCCCCGCGCGGCATCACGGTCAACGCCGTGGCCCCGGGGTTTGTCGAAACCGACATGACCGCCGGCCTGCCCGACGCCGTCAAGGCGTCGTTTAACGAGCGCATCCCCCTCAAGCGGGCCTGCGCCCCGTCCGAAATCGCCGCTGCCGTGGGCTATCTGGCCAGCGACGAAGCCGCCTACGTCACGGGCCAGGTCCTTGGCGTCAACGGCGGCATGTACATGTAATCGAAACGTCACAAAATTCGGCCATCACTTGGAGGAACTCATGTCTGTCGCGGAAAAAGTCAAGGAAATCATCGTGGATCAGCTCGGCGTGGACGCCGGCGAGGTCAACCCCGAAGCCAAGTTCGTCGACGACCTGGGCGCGGACTCCCTGGACCTGACCGAACTGATCATGGCCATGGAAGAGGAATTCGGCGTCGAGATCTCCGACGAGGACGCCCAGCAGATCCAGAAAGTCCAGGACGCCATTTCCTTTATCGAAAAGAAAAAGGGCGAGTAGGCCCAAAACGCCCAGCCGGGCCGGGGCGGCGCCACGCGCGCCCGCCCCGCCCGCGGACGGATGCACCATGACCTTACACCGGGTAGTCGTCACAGGCCTTTCGGCCATCACCCCCATCGGCAACGATCTGGCCGCCAGCTGGAAGAACCTTGTGGCCGGCGTCTCTGGCGCGGCCCCCACCACCAGGTTCGACGCCTCGGCCTACGACACGCGTTTCGCCTGCGAGGTCAAGGACTTCGACGAGAAGCCCTACATCGCGGCCAAGCTGGCCAAACGCCTGGATCGCTTCACCATCTACGCCCTGTCCGCCGCCATGATGCTCATGGAGGACGCGGGCTACAAGATCGACCCCGAGGAAGCGGCCGAAGTCGCGGTCATCATCGGCTGCGGCATGGGCGGCATCGAGACCCTGGAGGCCACCCACACCAAGCTCCTGGCCCAGGGCCCCTCGCGGGTGTCGCCCTTTTTCATCCCGACCATGATCGCCAACATGGCCGCCGGCCAGGTGTCCATCGCCACCGGCGCCAAGGGCCCGAACCTGTGCACCACCTCGGCCTGCGCCTCGGGCATGCACGGCATCGGCTACGCCTATTCCGACATCAAGCTCGGCCGGGTGTCGGCCGCCATCTGCGGCGGCGTGGAATCGACCATCACGCCGCTGGCCGTCGGCGGGTTCAACGCCCTCAAGGCCCTCTCCACCCGAAACGACGATCCGGCCAGGGCCTCGCGCCCCTTTGACGCCGGCCGCGACGGGTTCGTCATCGGCGAGGGTTGCGGCCTGCTCTTGCTCGAATCCCTGGAGCACGCCAAGGCGCGCGGCGCGCGCATCCTGGCCGAAGTGGCCGGATTTGGCGCCTCGGGCGACGCCTTCCACATGACCGCCCCGCCCGAGGACGGCGAAGGCATGGCGCTGGCCATGCGGGCCGCCATCCGCGAGGCCGGCATGGCCCCCTCGGACGTGGCCCACATCAACGCCCACGCCACCTCCACCGGCCTCGGCGACGCCTGCGAGACCACGGCCATCAAGACCGTCTTTGGCGACCACGCGAGAAACGTGCCCGTGACCGCGAACAAGTCCATGATCGGCCACTGCCTCGGCGCGGCCGGCGGCATCGAGTCGGTCATGAGCGTCAAGACCATCGTGGAGGGCGTCATCCCGCCCACCATCAACCTGGACGTGCCCGACCCGGCCTGCGACCTGGACTATGTCCCGAATACGGCCCGGAAGGCGCCGGTGGCCAACGTCCTTTGCAACTCCTTCGGCTTTGGCGGCACCAACGCCTGCATGTTGTACAAGGCCTTCGTCGAGTAGGCCCGGCCGGGGCCGCGCGGCCCGAAAACGCAATCATAAACGGGGGGATGCTCGGGCTTCGAGTCTCCCCCCGAACGCTTTAGGGGGACGCTCCATGGAAGAACTGCTTATCGCCGATCCGGAAGTCGGGCGGGCCGTCTGCCTGGAAATCGAACGCCAGACCGGCAAGCTCGAAATGATCGCCTCGGAGAACTTCGTGTCCGTGGCCGTGCGCCAGGCCCAGGGCAGCGTGCTGACCCACAAGTACGCCGAAGGCTACCCCGGCAAGCGCTACTACGGCGGCTGCGAATACGTGGACATCGCCGAGGATCTGGCCCGCGACCGGGTGAAGGAGCTCTTTGGCGCCACCTACGCCAACGTCCAGCCCCATTCCGGCTCCCAGGCCAACATGGCCGTCTATTTCGCGGCCATGAAGCCCGGCGACACCCTGCTCGGCATGGACCTCTCCCACGGCGGCCATCTCACCCACGGCTCGCCGGTCAACTTCTCGGGCAAGCTCTTTAACATCGTCTTCTACCACGTCCGCAAAGAGACCGGCACCATCGACTACGACGAGGTGGAACGCCTGGCCAAGGAACACAACCCGGCCGTCATCATGGCCGGGGCCAGCGCCTACCCGCGCCTGATCGACTTCGCCCGGTTCCGGGCCATTGCCGACGCGGTCGGGGCCAAGCTCGTGGTCGACATGGCCCACATCGCCGGGCTGGTCGCCACCGGCCACCACCCCTCGCCCATTCCGCACGCCCATTTCACCACCTCGACCACGCACAAGACCCTGCGCGGTCCGCGGGGCGGCCTGATCCTCTCGTCCGAGGAGTTCGGCAAGACGCTCAATTCCCAGATCTTCCCCGGCATCCAGGGCGGCCCGCTCATGCACGTGATCGCGGCCAAGGCCGTGGCCTTCGGCGAGGCGCTCCGGCCCGCCTTCAAGACCTACCAGGGACAGGTGGTCAAAAACTGCCAGGTCCTGGCCAAGGGCCTCCTTGCTTCCGGCTACGACCTGGTCTCCGGCGGCACGGACAACCACCTCGTGCTGGTCGATCTGACGAACAAGGACGTGACCGGCAAGGACGCCGAGCTGGCCCTGGACAAGGCCGGCATCACGGTCAACAAGAACACCGTGCCCTTCGAGACCCGCTCTCCGTTCGTCACCTCGGGCGTGCGCATCGGCACGGCGGCCCTCACCACCCGCGGCATGGTCGAGGCCGACATCGAGCGTATCGTCTCCTGGATCGACGCGGCCATCGCGGCCAAGGACAACGACACCACGCTCGACGCCATCCGCAAGGACGTGCAGGTCTTCTCCCGACAGTTCCCGCTTTTTGCCTGGTAGCAGGAAGACGCCTCCGGCGGCCGGCGGGATCATCCCCCCGGAGCGCTGGATGAAAAACAGGGGCCGGATCGACGCCATGTCGGTCCGGCCCCTGTCGCATCTCGGGACTTCGGTCGTCCGAGAGGAAAAACCCACCCCTCCCTTGCCCCGGTTCAGAACGTCGACAGCATCCGCTTGAGCGATTCCAGTTCCACCGGCTTGGTCAGGTAGGCGTTGAAGCCGCTTTGCATGAAGCGGTCGATTTCGTCCTTGAGGGCGTAGGCGGTCAGGGCGACGATGGGGACCTCCCGGGGCACGCCGTCCGGCGGGCTTGTGCGGATGATCCGGGTGGCCTCGTCGCCGCCCATCTCCGGCATGCGGATGTCCATGAGCACCAGGTCGAAGCCGCCTTGGGCCAACGTCTCCAAGGCTTCCCGGCCGGTTCCGGCCAGGAGGACTTGGTGGCCGAGCTGGCGCAGCAGCTCCTGGATGTAGAGCCGGTTGACCGGGTTGTCCTCGGCCACCAGGATGCGAAGCGGCCGGCCGGCCGTGGCGGCGGCGCTTCCCGGCTCCTGCGGGGCCGGCGCGACCACCTCCAGTCGGATCGTGAACGCGAACGTGCTCCCCTCCCCTTCCCGGCTCTCGGCCCGGATGTCCCCGCCCATGAGTTCCACCAGTCGCTTGGCGATGGAAAGCCCGAGGCCCGTGCCGCCGTACAGGGCATGGGCGGAGGTGTGGGCCTGCTCGAAGCTCTCGAAAATACGCTCCAGCCGGTCGGCCGGAACCCCGATGCCGGTGTCCCGGATCGTGACGCGAAGCCGTTGGCCGCCCGCCTCGTCGGCCGCGCCCTCCCGGTCCACCCGGACGTCGATGCGCCCCTGGCCCGTGAACTTGACCGCATTGCCGACCAGATTGGTCAGCACCTGCCGCAGCCGCCCGACATCTCCGACCACATGGTCCGCAACGTCCGGGGCCACGGCGTGGTCGAGGACCACGCCTTTCCCCTGGGCCGCGATCCGAAGCGGCGTCAGGGTGGCCTCGAACTCCCGGCGCAGGTCGAACGCCTGCCGGGCCAGCCGGATCTTGCCGGCCTCCATCTTCGCAATATCCAGCACGTCGTTGACGATGCCGAGCAGGTGCTGGGCCGAGGCGTCCGCCAACTCCAGATAGGAGAGGGTCGTCCGGTCCAGGGACTGCATCCGGGCCAGATGGACCATGCCCATGATGCCGTTTAACGGGGTGCGGATCTCGTGGGACATGTTGGCCAAAAACTCGCTTTTGGCCCGGTTGGCCTGCCGGGCTCTCTCTTCCGTCACCTTGCGGGTGGCGATCTCCTGCTCCAGGGCCAGGGTCCGCTGGGCCACCCGGTCCTCCAACGCCGCGTTGGCCCGCTTGAGCTCGTCGGATTTGCGCAGCAGCTCGAAGCGCGACGCCTCGAGCCGGCCGGCCATGTCATTGAAACACCGGGCCATCTGGGAAAACTCGTTGTTGCCGAGGTCCGGCACCCGATAGCCGAGGTCCCCCCGGGCGATGCGCTTGGTCCCTTCCTGCAGCGTCGACACCTTTTCCAGGAGGGAAGAGTTGGAGACATAGAAAATGATGCCGTTGGTCACAAGCAGGACGGCAATGAAGAGGACGAAGAGAAAGACCGCGTTTTGCTTGCTGGAGGCTACTCTGTCCCGGCTGACTTCGAGGAGCCGGCCGATGTCGTCCGTGATGTAACCTACCTTGATCATCAATTGCGAGGCGAGGATGGTTTCACGGCGAGCATACGACGCCTCACCGGGCCCGGCTTGTTCCTCGACAAACTGCCGCAGGATCGAGCCAAGCTCATGGTTGTTGCTGAGGATGTTTTGAAGGAACTCTTCTTCCCTGGCATCGGCCGAAGCGAAACGTCCCAAAGCCTTTGTCAAGGAGGCTCTGACATCCCGAACTTGTCGCAGGACGCGCGGATTTTCTTCGTGCAGCAACTGGAGGAGAAGGTTGTTGAGATGAAGGGCCACGTTGATCGCATCGTTATATTGCCGATCCCGCTTGATATCCTGGTCGATCTTCTGGAAAACAAAGAACAACAATCCGACAATGAGGACCGAGACGCTTAAGGAAGCGAAAAAGGAGACCCACATGGTGGAGCGTATGCGCATCGTAGTTACCTGAGTATGGTCACGGCTTTCGGATCTTCTTCAAGCAGGGGGGTCAAGGAAATGTAGTCCAGGATATCTGGAATATCCTTTCCTGTCGGCTCCTTGAGTTTCCTCCACCGGACCTGGTTCTCCAGGGACGTGATCAGCCCCTGGTTCAGGGAAACGGTCAATCGTGTTTTTTCCCATGAATCTGAAAAATACTCTTGATCAAAGTCCCATGTGGCCTGAATGATCTTGAACGCCTCTTCCTTATGAAGAAGGATGTAGGTCTCGGCCTGCAGCAGGGCCCGGAGCAGACGTCGCACCCGGCCGTCCTTATCTCCAAACCCCTCGCGACTGATCAATACCCACTGATAGGCGATGGTATTTTGTAAATCCCAACAAAAGAAGTTCTCTTTCAGAATTTTCTTGGCTTCATAGGCGAGACGATCCCAAGTCGCGGCGGCATCGATTTCCCCTTCCTGGAGCGCCTGGACCAACTGTACGGGAGGAAGATCCACAACCCGTACCGTGGCCGGGTCAACCTTGTGCAGCAGAAGGAAGATTTCCAGATTGTAATCCGCTGATGTGCCCTTTGTCACGCCGACCGATTTTCCTTCCAGGTCCTTGGGCCTGCCGATGCCGCGGTCTTTTCGAGCCACGACCTGGTCCCCTCGGGACAGGCCTATGCTGGCGAAAAGACGCAGTGCGGGATCGACCCGGATCTTATCGGAAAAAACGAAGTCCGCAGCGGCCGCAACGTCAACCTTGCCTTGGATCAGGGCTTCCACCCCCGCTTTGCCTGAAGGGCACTCGACAAGCTGCACATGAAGGCCCTGTTCTTTGAAAAATCCCTTGGCCTTGGCAATGGCGATCAGTCCCGAATAGGGCGTCGATGTTAGCGTGAGGGTGAGGGGCAAGAGTTTTCCGGCTTCCGGTTCCGGTGGGCGGCAGCTCCAGAGGGAGGCGAAAACAAGGACCATGAGCAGCGAAACGGCGCATCGGGTGGGCCTCATAAAAATCATAACGGACCTCGCTGGGAAGAGGGAACGCACTGCTCTATTTTCAACGGTTCTATCCGGGGAACGCCAGCATTTCAATTTATGAATGAAACATTCGTCCGACTGCGCGGCTTGATTCTTATTGGCCCCATAACACGCCTCCCCTCTTGACGATCCTTTCGATCAAACAGGCGGAGCCGTGTCCGGACACGCCGCAGGAAGGGCCGTCTCCCTTCATTTTTGTACGCGTCCGCGCGCCTTGACGCTTCCCCGTCCCTTGGTCCACTCTCCCCGCGTACGTCACGCCCCTTGGGGAATTTTTTGGGGATGGAGCAGCATACCATGGACAAGCGCCTTCCTTGGCCCGAATATTTCATGCGCATCGCCTACCTGGTGGCCGAGCGCAGCACCTGCCTGCGCCGCAAGGTCGGGGCCGTGGCCGTCAAGGACCGCCGCATCCTGGCCACCGGCTACAACGGCTCCCCCACCGGCACGGCCCACTGCCTGGACATCGGCTGCCTGCGCGAGGAGATGGGCATTCCCTCGGGCGAGCGCCACGAGCTGTGCCGGGGGCTCCACGCCGAGCAAAACGTCATCATCCAGTGCGCGCTCCACGGCGTGCCCATCGCCGGCGCAGACATCTACTGCACCACCCAGCCGTGCCTGATCTGCACCAAGATGCTGATCAACTGCCAAGCCAGGCACATCTATTTCAGCCAGGGCTATCCCGACGCCCTGTCGGCCAAAATGATCGCCGAGGCGGGCATCGGCTTCGAGGCCCTGGAGGGCGACTATGGCGTCTGATGCGGATTTCATGGCCCGGGCCCTGGTCCTGGCCGAGCGGGGGCGGGGGTTTGTCACGCCCAATCCCCGGGTCGGCGCGGTGCTGGTCCGGGACGGCGCCATCGTGGCCGAGGGCTGGCACAAGGTCTTTGGCGGGCCCCACGCCGAGGTGGAATGCCTGCACGACGCCGAGAAAAAGGGCGTCGATCCGGCCGGGGCCACCATGTACGTGACGCTTGAGCCGTGCAACCACTTCGGCAAGACCCCGCCCTGCTCGCGCACGCTCCTGGACGCCCGGGTGGGCCGGGTGGTCGTCGGCTGCCTGGACCCCAATCCCGTGGCCGGCGGCGGGGCCGAGCTGTTGCGCCAGGGCGGCGTGGATGTGACGGTCGGGGTCCTGGCCCTGGAGTGCCGGGACGCCATTGCCGATTTCGTGGTCTGGAAGACCCTTGGCCGGCCCTTTGTGACGGTCAAGCTGGCCATGACCCTGGACGGGCGCATCGCCAGCCGGACCGGCGATTCCGGCTGGGTCAGCGGCGAGGCCTCCCGGGCCCGGGTCCACGCCATGCGGGCGGCCTGCCAGGCCGTCCTGGTCGGCGGCGGGACCCTTGCCGCCGACAACCCGCGCCTGACCCACCGCCTGGACGGCGGCCCCCTGGCCAGAAATCCCCAGCCCCTGGCCGTGGCCGTCACCAGGCGCCTGCCCGCGCCGGACGGACCCCTGGCCCTGGTCCGGGACCGGCCGGAGCAGCTCGTCATTTTCACGGGCAAGGCCGCGGCCGCCGGTCCGGCCGCGGCGAAGCTGACGGCCCTTGGCGTTAGGGTCTTCGGCCTGCCCGAAAAGGCGGACGGCGGCCTCGATCTCCTCCCCGGCCTTGTCCGGTTGCGGACCGAGGCCAACGTCTACACCGTCTTGTGCGAAGGCGGGGGCGGACTGGCGGCCACGCTCCTCGCCCAGGGACTCCTGGACGAGCTGACGGTCTTTTACGCCCCCAAGGTCCTTGGCGACGACAAGGCCGTGGCCGGATTTTCCGGGCTGGCCGTGCCGCGCATGGCCGGGGCCGCGCCGTTCCGGTTCGTGGCCACCGAGCGGGTGGGCGAGGATTTGATGGTCACGGCCCGGCCGGCGGTCCCGACCGACCGGGCCACGGTCGACGGTTAGTTTCCGGCCACGGCCGGCTGGTGCCTCCCGGGCACGGCCGGCGGGGCCGTGGCCGCCCTAGTCCATCCGGCACAGGTACTGGGCCACTGCCTCCTGGTCGATGGTCAGGGTCGGGCCCTTGTCCGTGGCCGCGTACTGGGGCGAGTGGGTGGGGTCGAACTCGTGGGCCGCGATCAGGCCGTTAAATATCTCGCGCAGGGCCCGGGCCCCGATGCGGCTGTTCTTGGCGGCCGCCTCGGCAACGGCGGCCACGGCCCCCTCGGTGACCAGGAGCCGGATGCCCATGTGGCGGAAGTATTCCAGGCACAGGCGCAGGGGCGACTGGGCCGAATGGATGAGGATCTGGCGCAGTTCGTCCTTGCCCAGGTCGTCGAGCATGGCGATGGAGCCGAAGCGCGAGACGAACTGCGGCATCATGCCGTAGGCGAAAAGGTCGGCCAGGCGCAGGTAGTCGCGCAGCTTGAACCGGGTGACCGTGCGCACCGACACCGAGCCGTCGGGCTTTCGGTCCACCTCCGAGACCTCCCGCAGCCGGCGTTCGTCGCGCCGGTTGACCAGGCAGGCGTAGACCTGGTCGTAGAGCTCCTCGAAGGCCCCGCCACAGATGAAAAGGAGCCGGCCCGTATCCAGGGCCAGGTCGGCCTCCACCTCCCGGCCGTCCTCCAATACCGTGGCCCGGTACAGGAACCGCTCGCCCTCGAGAAGGGTCAGAAGGGCGTACTGGGTGGTGATGCCCTCGACATTGGCCTTGCCGGAAATCCGCCCCGAGATCTTGTCCACCTCGTCCACGCACACCGTGGCGTTTTCCAGGTAGTCCGCAAGCTGGCCGGCCGTGAGGTCGGCCCCGAAGAGCACCTTGGCCCGGGCCTCGAGCTTGCGGAAAAGCCGGGTGGTCCGGTCCTCGCCCTCGATCTCGGCCGACAGGGTGTTGGCGTTTACGATGACCATGACCCGGAACCGGGCCAGGGCGTCATAGGCGTCGTAGAAGGCTGCGATGGCCTGCATGAGGGTGGTCTTGCCCGTGCCGGAGTTGCCGACCAGAAGCACGTTGGGGGCGGGCAGGCCGTTTATGTGCTTGTAAAGCGACACGCTGATGCGGCGCAAAAGGTCGGCCTGGCCGAGCACCCGGCCGGCCAGGAAGCCATTGATGTCCGTCGGGAGCAAGAGCTTTTCCATCCACCCGTCCTTGCGATTTTTCCCCGTCCTATCGCCTTCCCCGGCCCCGGACAAGGCCCGGTCCCGGGCCCGGTCGGCCCTGGCTTGGTTTTTAAAGGGGTATTTGCTATGGACACACCTGCGCCACGCCCCGCGGCAACCGCAACCCCGGATCTCCATGCCGACGCTCAACATAGCCGACCTGTCCCTTGCCATCATCTGGCTCTTTTTCAGCTTCCGCGGCTACATGCGCGGCCTGGTCAAGGAAGTGGGGTCGCTGGCCGCCATCATCACCGGCTTCTACTGCGCCGGGACCTACCACAAGGAACTGGCCCCCCACCTGACCGGCTACATCTCCGGCAACTACGCCGGCACGGCCGCCTACCTCCTCATTTTCACCGTGGCCCTGATCGCGGTCTGGTTCCTGGCCCTGGCCGTCTCCGGCATGGTCAAGGTGACCATGACCCAGTGGGCGGACCGGTTTTTCGGCGGCTTCTTCGGCCTGGCCAAGGGCGTGATCCTGACGGCCGTGTTCCTGTTTCTGATCCATCTGGCCTCGCCCAACCCCGACTTCCTCAAAGGCTCGCTCCTGGTGCCGGTCCTCGAGAAGGTGAGCGCCAGGCTCGTCCGCTACATCCCGCCGGACATCAACGAGAAGCTGCGGAAATTCGGGAAAAAGGACGCGGTCGAGGCAGTCAAGGCCGCGACAGAGAAAAAGCCGGCCGAACCGGCCAAAGCCGAACCTGAGAAGAAACCGGCCGAGCCGGCCAAGGCCGGGCACGAGAAAAAACAGCCCGAACCCGCCAAGGCCGAGCCGGAAAAGAAGCCGGCCGAACCGGCCAAGGCCGGCGGCGACAAGAAAAAGGCCGAACCCGGCCACGCCGATCCCCGCAAGGATCAGACCGCCAAGAAACCGGCCCCCAAAAAGGAGGCCGAGGCCGCCGCCCCCGCGCCCTGACCGGCCGGCAGACGGCACGCCCTACGGAAGGACCATGAACGAACAATCCCCCGCCGAGGCCCTGGCCCGGCTCCAAGGCGTGCTCGACGCCCTGCTCGGCCCGGACGGCTGCCCCTGGGACAAGACGCAAACCCCGCAGACGCTGTGCGATTACGTGATCGAGGAGGCCTTCGAGCTGGTGGACTGCATCCGCTGCGAGGACGTGCCGGGCACGGCCGAGGAGCTTGGCGACGTCATGTTCCTGCTCCTTTTCGTGGCCACCCTGTCCGAGAAGCGCGGCGCGTTCTCCCTGGCCGACGCCCTGGAAGTGGCGGCCGCCAAGATGGTCCGCCGCCACCCCCACGTCTTTGCCGACCTCAAGTGCGAAAACCGCGAGGAGCTCCTGCGCAACTGGGAGCGGATCAAGCGGTCTGAAAAAGGCGACGGCAAGCAGGGGCTGTTCGATACCCTGCCCAAGGGCCTGCCGCCGCTTTTGAAAGCCTACCGCATCCACTCCAAGGCCGCCCGGGCCGGCTTCACCTGGGAGACCGACGCGGCCATGCGCGAGAGCCTTGCCGCCGAGCGGGCCGAATTCGAGGCGGCCGTGACCGCCGGCGACCAAGCGGCCATGGCCGAGGAATTCGGCGACTACCTCTTCACCCTCACCGAGTACGGCCGCCGGCTGGGGCTCAAGGCCAACGCCTGCCTGGACGCGGCCAACAACAAGTTCCTTACCCGCTACAAGGCCATGGACCGCTTGGCCACGGACCGGGGCCTCGACCTCGACAGCCTGGACATGGCCGCCAAAAACGCCCTGTGGGAAGAAGTGAAAAAGGCCTGACCCCGGCCGGGCCGCCCAGGCGCATGGGTGGCCCTCGCGGCTTGCCACGGCCAGCCCAACCGCCTACAAGGGGAGGATGCAGGTCCATCCCGCGCGCATCCGCCCCCTGGGATTTACTCCCCCGAAACCCGGCCCCGTGGTCCTTTGGATGGGCCGCGACCAGCGGGCCGACGACAACTGGGCCCTGCTCCACGCCGCCGCCCTGGCCAAGGCGGCCGGGGCGCCGCTTTTCGCCCTTTTCGCCCTGCCCCCCGATTTTCCCCCGGCCACGGCCCGCCACGCCGACTTTCTCCTTCGCGGCCTCGCCGCCGTCGAAACCGCTCTTCGGGACCACGGCATCCCCCTGGCCCTGGTGCCCGGCGATCCGGCCGTGGCCGTGCCGGCCTTTTTGCGCCGGGTCCGGGCCGGCGTCTGCGTCACGGACTTCGACCCCTTGCGCCCCGGCCGGGCGGCCAGGGAGGCGGTGGCAACCGCCCCCGTCTGGGACGGCGCGCTCCTCGAAGTCGACGCCCACAACGTGGTGCCGGCGTTCGTGGCCTCGGCCAAGCGCGAATACGCGGCCGCCACCTTCCGGCCGAAAATCCTCAAGCTGTTGCCCGAATTCCTGGAGCCCTTCCCCGACCTGCCGGCCTTTGCGGCCGGAAACCTGGCGGGGTTCGCTCCCGTGGACTGGGAGGCGGCCCGGGCGGGCCTTGTCCTCGATCCGAGCGTGGCCCCGGTGGCGGGCATTACGCCCGGTCCCGAAGCCGCAAGGGAGGCCCTGGCCGCCTTTCTGGCCGACCGCCTGCCCGCCTACGCCGACCGTCGCAACGACCCAAATGCCGGGGCCACCTCCACCCTCTCGCCCTGGTTCCACCACGGCCATCTGGCCCCCCAGCGGGCGGCGCTTGACGCCCTGGAGGCCAAAAAGCGGGCCCCGGCCGGGGCCGAGGCCTTTCTGGAGGAACTGGTCGTGCGCCGGGAGTTGGCCGACAATTATTGCCTCCACGAACCGGCCTACGACACCCTGGCCGCCCTGCCGGCCTGGGCGCAAAAGACGCTTGGCGCCCATGCCGCCGACCCCAGGCCGTATCGGTACACGGCCCGGGAGTTCGAGACCGCCGCCACCCACAGCGCCCTGTGGAACGCGGCCGAACGGCAGCTCGTCCGCCAGGGCCGGCTCCACGGCTACATGCGCATGTACTGGGCCAAGAAAATCCTGGAGTGGTCGGCCACGCCCGAAGCGGCCCTGGCCACGGCCCTCTCCTTAAACGACCGCTACGCCCTGGACGGCAGCGACCCAAGCGGCGTGGCCGGGGTCCTGTGGTCCGTCGGCGGCCTGCACGACCGGCCCTGGGCCTCCCGCCCGGTCTTCGGCCAGATCCGCTACATGAACGCGCGGGGCTGCCGCCGCAAATTCGACGTGGACGCCTACATCGCCCGCCACGGCGGGGGGGCGGCCGATCACAACGGGGAGGTGGCATGAATCGGGCAACCGTGCGGAAAATCCTGCTCGTGGCCCTGGTCCTGGCCCTGGCGGCGGCCTTTTTCGGCTTTGGCCTCAACCGATACCTGACGCTGGCCTTTCTCAAGGAATCCCGCGAGGCCCTGGCCGGGGCCTACGCCGCCTCCCCGGTCCGGTTCGTGGCCGGCTATTTCGTCCTCTACGTCCTGGTCGCGGGCTTGAGCCTTCCCGGCGCGGCCGTCCTGACCCTGGCCGGCGGGGCCCTGTTCGGCTTCTGGACCACGCTGGCCGTGGTGTCCTTTGCCAGCACCATCGGGGCCACGGCCGCCTGCGCCCTGGCCCGGTACCTCTTTCGCGAGCCGCTCACCCGGCGCATGGGGCCGAGGCTGGCCGCCATGGACGCCGGCATCCGCCGGGAGGGGGCCTTTTACCTCTTCACCCTGCGCCTTATCCCGCTTTTTCCCTTTTTCGTGGTCAACGCGGCCATGGGCCTGACCGGCCTGCCGCTCACCACCTTCTATTGGGTGTCCCAGCTCGGCATGCTTCCGGGCACGGCCGTCTACGTCAACGCCGGCACCCAGCTCGGCCGGCTTGACTCCCTGTCCGGCATCCTGTCGCCCACACTTATCATTTCCTTTGCCCTGCTGGGCCTGTTCCCCCTGGCCGCCAGGCGGGGCATCGCGCTTTTCCGCGCCCGCCGGACGCAAACGGCCCGCAAGGGCCAAACCCCTCCCGGAGAAACGCCATGAAAATCGGTATGGTCGGACTTGGACGCATGGGGCTCAACATGGCCAGACGGCTGTCCCGGGGCGGCATCGACGTGGCCGCCTACAACCGCACCGTGCAAAAAGCCAAGGACTTCGCGGCCGAGGAAGGGGGAACCGCCACGGCGGCCGGGTCGCTGGCCGAACTGGTGGCCGCCCTGCCGGCCCCGCGCGTGGTCTGGCTCATGCTCCCGGCCGGGGCCCCGACCGACGAGCACGTGGACGAGCTTCTTCCCCTGCTCTCCCCGGGCGACACCATCGTCGACGGCGGCAACACCTACTACCGCGACGACCTGCGCCGCCACGAGGCGGCCGGCAAGCTTGGCATCCGCTACTGCGACGCCGGGGTCAGCGGCGGCATCTGGGGCCTGGCCGAAGGCTACTGCATCATGATCGGCGGCGAGCCGGAAGTGGTGGCCCCCTTGCAGGCGGCTCTCGATGTCCTGACCGGCCCGGGCGGCAACCTGCACACCGGCCCCATCGGGTCCGGGCACTTCACCAAGATGGTCCACAACGGCATCGAGTACGGCATGATGCAGGCCTATGCCGAAGGCTTCGAGATCCTGGCCGCCTCGCAGTTCGGGGAGAAACTCGACTTCCCGGCCATCTGCGACCTGTGGAACCACGGCTCTGTGGTCCGGTCCTGGCTTCTGGAGCTGGCCCAGCGGGCCTTCACCGAGGACCCGCGCCTGGAATCGCTCAAGCCCTACGTGGACGACTCGGGCGAGGGCCGGTGGACCGTCAATGCCGCCGTGGAAACGGCCGTGTCCGCGCCGGTCATCACCATGTCGCTCTTTGAACGGTTCCGCTCCCGCCAGGACAACTCCTTCCAGGACCGGGTGCTGGCCGCCCTTCGCAACCAGTTCGGCGGCCACGCCGTCAAAAGGAGGAACGGCTGATGGCGGACGCCCAGAGCCCGGCCCTGGCCGAGGTGGTGCTCGGCCGGCCGAAAAATCCCGACCCGGACGCCGCCTGCCGCTTCGACCAGGTGGAAGCGCCGGTCACCATCGTCATTTTCGGCGTGACCGGCGACCTGGCCGGCCGGATGCTCATGCCGGCCCTGGCCTCGCTTTTTGCCGGCGGCCACCTGCCGGACAACTTCGCCATCGTCGGCGCCAGCCGCACGGACCTCACCGACGAGTCCTTCCGGGAACGGATGCGCACCTCCATTGCCGAGCACGACGGCATCAGTCCGGACCTGTGGGACAAGATGGCCGCCCGCCTGACCTACCGCCAGGTCCACTACGACGATCCGGCCTCGTTTCGCGTCCTGTCCGACTACCTCGACGAGCTCGGCCAGTCGGCCGGGCTGGGCGGCAACCGCATCTACTATCTGGCCGTGCCGCCGACCGCCTACGAGGACATCGCCATCAACCTGGCCATGGCCGGGCTGGCCGACGAGGTCCGGGGCTATGCGCGGCTGGTCATCGAAAAGCCCTTCGGCCGGGACCTCCAAACGGCCCGGATCCTGGAACAGGCCCTGCACACCCGGTTTGCCGAACATCAAATATTCCGTATCGACCACTACTTGGCGAAAGAAACCGTGCAGAACATCCTGATGCTGCGCTTCGCCAACGCCATGTTCGAGCCCTTGTGGAACCGGCGCTACGTGGACTACGTCAGCATCATGGCCGCCGAGTCCATCGGCGTCGAGCACCGGGCCTCCTACTACGACCACTTCGGCGTCCTGCGCGACATGTTCCAGAACCACATGATGCAGCTGCTCTCCCTGTGCGCCATCGAGCCGCCGTCGCTGTTCGAGGCCGAGCTGGTGCGCGACGAGAAGACCAAGGTCTTCCGGGCCCTGCGTCCCTTCACCCAGCGGGACCTGGCCGAGAACCTGATCCTCGGCCAGTACGCCTCGGGCATGGCCGGCGGCGTCCGGGCCCCGGCCTATCTCGACGAGGAGGGCGTGCCGAGCGAGTCCCTGACCCCGACCTTTGCGGCCATGAAGGTCTATGTCGACAACTGGCGGTGGCAGGGGGTGCCCTTCTACATGGTCTCGGGCAAGCGGCTGGCGGCCAAGCGCACGGAGATCGCGGTCCAGTTCAAGCCGGTGCCCTTTTCCATGTTCCGGGAGCTTTTCGGCGACCACATCAAGGCCAACAGGTTGACCCTTCGCATCCAGCCCGACGAGCAGGTGAGCCTCACCTTCCAGGCCAAGGCCCCGGGGCCCATGTGCCTGCGGTCCGTGACCATGAACTTCAACTACTACCAGGGCTACGAAGGGCCGGCCCTGACCGCCTACGCCAAGGTGCTCCTCGACTGCATGCTCGGCGACCAGACGCTTTTTTGGCGCCAGGACGGGGTGGAGCTGTGCTGGAAGTTCCTCGAACCCATGCTCGGCGACCCCGCGCCCGAGCGCCTCTACCTCTACAAGGCCGGCTCCTGGGGGCCGCAGGAGGCGGGCCGGTTCCTCAAGGTCCACGGGTTGACGCCATGACCCCCGCCATCCGCCGCTTCCCCGATCTGCCGGCCCTGACCGAGGCGGCCCTGGCCGCCGTGGCCCGGATCGCCCGGGAGGCCGTGGCCGCCCGGGGCGTCTTCACCATCGCCCTGTCCGGCGGCTCGACCCCCATGCCGCTCTACGCGGCCATGGCCGGCCGGGGGTTTGGCGCGCCGTTTGCGTCCACGGTCTTTTTCTTCGGCGACGAGCGGGTGGTGCCGGTCGGGGACCGCCGGAGCAACTTCGGGGCCATCGCCCCGGTCCTTTTCACCCCGTCCCCCATCCCGGTCGGCAACATCCACCCCATGCCGGTGGAAGTCCGGCCCCTGGAGCTTGCGGCCGCGACCTACGAGGACGAGGTGCGGGAGGTGCTTGGCGGCGGCGCCGACGTTTCCGGGGCCCTGCCGCGCTTGGACCTGGTCCTGCTCGGCATGGGCCCGGACGGCCACACGGCCTCGCTCTTCCCGGACCGGCCGGCCCTTGGCGAGACCAGGCGCCTGGTCGTGGCCATGGAACCGCCGACCACGGTCGAGCCCAGGGTGGCCCGGCTGACCTTCACCCTGCCGCTTCTTAACGCCGCCCGGAACGTGCTCTTCCTGGTCGGGGCCAAGGGCAAGGAGGAGCCGCTCGCGGCGGCCCTCCACGGGCCGCCCGATCCCCACGTCCCGGCCTCCCTGGTCCGGCCGACGGACGGCGGGCTGGAGTGGCTGATCGGCGAAGGCTGAGAAGAAGAAAAAAGATGCCTCCGGCGGCCGGGGGAAATGATTCCCCCCGGACCCCCTCGATTGGGGACCACATCCCCGCGCCCCCGGCGAAGCCCATGGAAAGTTTTTTGGAAGGGGTCCGGGGGAACCTTTTTTTCAAAAAAGGTTCCCCCGGCCGCCGGAGGCATTCTCCCCTCTTCTAGCCGAAATAGGAGCTGGCCTGGTTGCCCATGAGGCTCAGGAAGTAGTCGCTCGAGGAAGTGTCGCTGGTCAGCTGGTTCAGGTAGGCGGCGTAGCCGTTGGTGCGGATCATGGTATTGGTCTGCTTGGCGGTCATGGACTTGAGCGTGGTGCTGTTGTCGGCCAGGGTGTTGAAGGCCTGGGCCAGCACCGGGGTGTCCTTGAAAAGCTTGTCGATCTTGTCCTTGTCCGGGTGGTCGTTTTGCACGGTGACCGTGCCGTCGGCGTCCCGGCCCAGGGTGATGGTCTGGCTGGTGTCGATGTCGAGGTCTTCGAATTTGGCGGCCAGGGTCTGGGTCAGCTGCTGCTGCAGGGCCTCGTTCTGGGCCTTGTACTGGAGGATGGGGCTGACGAAGTCGGTGTCGAGGCCGGAGAGGGCCTTGGCCACCGTGGACCAGGAAGTCGTGTCCGTGTCCCCTTTGGTGGAGGAGTTGGCGACCGAGGTGGTGGAGCTGCCCGAAGAGCCGGACGTGGCGCTCGCGTTGCCGGAAGCGATCTTGAGGAGCTGGGTGAGACTGTCGTAGCTGGTGTTGATGTCCATGACGCCCTCCTGTGGCCGTCGTGAACATTGCAATAAAAATGCCTGGAAAAATTTTCCCCGGCCCGGCCCCCGGCGATCCGGGGCGTCCGGCCGCAAAAAAAGCCGGACAGGCGCGCCTGTCCGGCTTTTTCCATCCAGCGGGGCCGGGCCGGCTACTTCTTTTCCGTCACCACGCTCTGCTCCCCGACGATCCGAAAGGAATCGCCTTCCGGACGCAGGAGAAAGGTGAAGGCGGCCTGGCCCGCGACGCGCTTTTTCCCGTTTTTGGCGGTAAAGGCCGTGGGCACGGTCACGCGCAGGTCGCCGCCCGGCAGCTTTTCCGCGGTCGCCGGCCCGGGCGTGTAGGAGCGTTCGGGCCAGCGGCTGAAGTAGTCGGCCTTGTCCTGGCGCACGAGGTCTTTGCCGCTCTTGCCCTTCTTGTAATAATCGACCGTCTCGCCGTAGCTGTCGAGCAGGCCGTTGATGTCGCCCGAAACGTTTTGGGCGAAGAACCGGGCCACGAAATCCGCCACCGCCGGCGAGGCGGGCGTGGCCGCAGCCGCGCTTTCGTCCGAGGCCGGAATGGTCAGCGTGGCCCCGGCCTCCAGATGATCGGCGTCCTTCATGCCGTTGGCCGCCATCAGTGCCTCAACGGTCACGTCGAACTTCCTGGCGATGCGCGACAGGTTGTCGCCCCGGGCCACGGTGTAGGTCCGGGCCGCTTCGGGCGCCGGGGCCGCGGGCCCGGGTCCGACCTCCACCGTCTCCACGACCTCGCCCTTGGCCGGAGCCGCGGACGTGGCCGGCGGCGCGGCGGGAGCCGGCGCTTCCGGGATCCCGGGGGCGGCGGGGGCCGCAGGGGCCGGAGCCTCGGTCGGAGCGGCCGGAGCGGCCGGGGCGGCCGGGGCGGCGGACTTGCCGTCCACGGCCGGCCCGGCTCCGGGCGCGGGTGCGGCCGACGGCTCGAGCTTCCTGCCGGCCAGCCTGGCCTCGTGGAACCGCTGGTATTCCTTGTCGTCGAGGACGCCGTTGCTGTCGGCGTCCGCAGCCAGGAACTCCTCCACCGTCAGGTCGGGAAACACGACGATGAGTTCCTCGAAAATGACCCGGCCGTCCTTGTTGTAATCGACCTTGGGGAACCCCTGCGGGTCCTCCTTGTTGCATCCGCCAAGGGCAAGCCCCAGCAGGAGCGCCAAAAGCATGCTCAAACCGCTTTTCATGCCTCCTCCTTTTTGCCGGCGTCAGCCGCCGCCTTGACCACGACCAGGGTCACGTCGTCGCGACGCGGCTCGCCGTGGAGAAACGCTTCGAGGTCATCGAGCACCGCCCGGGCCACGGTCCGGGCATCCCCGGACGCGGCGGCGCGAAGGACCCGGCGCAGCCGGTCCTTGCCGTACATCTCGCCCGACGCGGCCCGGGCTTCCCATATGCCGTCCGTGCCAAGGGCCAGGAGCGCCCCCGCCGGCAAGGCCGGCACCGTGTATTCCTCATACCGCCAGCCGCCGTCGATGCCGAGGGGAATTCCCCGGCCGGCCAGCTCGGCAAAGGCGTCCCGGGACGGATCGTAGAGGAGCGCCGGGTCGTGGCCGGCCCGGACATAGGACAGGCCGCCGGTCTCAAGGTGCAGCTCCAGAAGGAACAGGGTCATGAACCGGCCGGTGTCGCCCATGTCTTCGGTGAGAAGCCGGTTGATGTCGGAGACCACCTCGGCCGGCCCGCCCGGGGACAGCAGGCGGGAACGCAAAAACGCCCGTACGCTGGCCATCAAAAGCGCCGCCTGGACGCCGTGGCCCGTGACGTCGCCGACGCCGACCAGGCAGGCCGGCTCCCGGCCCGGCACGTCCCGCCGCAACAGATAATCGTAATAGTCCCCGCCCGTGGCGTCGCAGGAAAGGCTCACCCCGGCCACGTCGAAGCCGGGCGTTTCGGGCGCGCATTTCGGCAGGAATCCCTGCTGGACGCTGGCCGCCACCTCCATGTCGAAGTCCATGCGCTGCTTGGCCAGGGCCTCGCCGTGGAGCCGGGCGTTGACGATGGCCACGGCCGCCTGGGCCCCGAGCAGCGAGAAGATCTCCATGTCGTTTTCGGTGAAAACGCCGCCCCCGTCCTTGTTGATGCACTGGGCCACGCCAATGACCCGGCCCCGGTAGACCAGGGGCACGCAGGCCATGGACCGGGTCCGGTAGCCGGTCAGCCGGTCCACCTCGGGATGGAACCGGGGGTCGGCATAGGCATCGACAATAAGGGCCGGCCGGGCCTCCCTGGCCACCCACCCGGCCACGCCCTCGCCCGGCGCCAGCCGGAATCCAGAACGCAGGGGCAGGCAGGCCGGCCCCTGGGCCACGGTGAAGACCAGGTCCCCCCGGCCGGGACCCGGCGTTTCGTCGACCAGCAGGAGGCTCGCCGCCTCGGCGCCAAGGGCCTGGCGCGAGGTGGTCATGATCCGCTCGAGCACTTCGGCGATGTCGAGCGATTCGGTCACGAGACGGGACAGGGCAAAGCACCGCGTCAGGGCGGACAGGCGCTCGGCCAGCCGGTCCGCGTCGGCGCAGCTCGCGTCAGCCATGGCGTTTCCCTCGCTTCATGCCGTTTCCCTACATGAAAAGCGGATGGCCGGCAAAGCCGGGAAAGAGGCCGTCCGTGGGGAAACGCCGCCGAGGCGCGGGAAAGGGAAAGGGAGGAAGGCCAAGCCCCGGCCGGCTCAGACCGGGGCCCCGTCGAGCAGCGCGATGGCCGTGGTCTTCTCGTCCCGGAACCGGGACTGGACCGCTTGGCGCACCCGCTTGTTGTGGCGGAAAAACTTTTGGCTGCGCAGCCGGTAGACCTCTTCGATCACGGCCTTGTCAAAATCCTGACCGGCCGGGGCGGCCTCGGCCTTGTCGATGGCCTGGGAGAAGATGCGCTCCGCGCCGTTCGGCCCATGCTGCACGGCCGTGCTCCACAGGACCTCGCGCAGGGCGTAGGACCGCTTGGTCACGTCGAGGCCGGTGGTCAAAACCAGGCTCTTGGCGGCCGGGGCGTAGTTGTTGACCCGGACGAACTCGTGTTGCAACGCCTCGAAGCGCCTCGGGTCGGCGGCCGCGATCTGCTTCCACACGGCCGGCATCTGGCCGGTCCGTCCGCCGGTGTCGGCCGGGCCCGCGGCCCGCAACCGGTTGGCCATATCCGGGGCCTTCTCGTCCAGGAACTTGATGAAGTTGTCCATGGTCCCGGTCCTGGAGGCGATCTGGTACTGGCCGTAGGAGGTGCCGCCCCGGCTGTCGTAGCCGATACAGTCGATCTCGCAGTTGGATTCGTACTGGGCGCTCAGGCGTCCGGCCGCATGCTGGAGCGTCGAGGGCAGGACCTTGCGCGTGGCCGCCGCCTGCTCCTTGGCCGCCTCGACCCGGGAACTCTCGGCCAGGATGTTTTCCGCGCCGGCCGCCGCCAAAAGCAGTTCCTCCTCGCGCCGGGTGAACCCGCCCTGGCCCGCCGCGCCGCCCGAACGGCCGAGGTGGCCGAGGTCGTCGGGATGCCGGGCCGTCTGGCTCGCGGCCATGCGGACCGAGGACTTGTCAACGGACCGTCGCAGGCTGGATCCTCCGGCGCCGGCAGCCGGGTCCGCCGCCCCGGCCGGGGCCCCGCTGTCGCTGGCGGCCTGCTCCATGGCCAGCCGGGACAGGGTGGCCAGGGCGTTGCCCTGGAACATGTCGAGCCCGCCCTTGGCCGGGCCGGTCCCCTCCGTCAAACCCTTGGCGCCGGTCTCGTAGCCGAGCATGGCCAGGGCCGCTTCCTGGCCCGAGGCCTGGCCGCCGGAGAGCATTTCGAGGCCGGTGATCATGTTCTCCCGGGGAATGGCCTTTTGGGCGGCCTTGCCCACCTCGCCGTTGATCCCGTAGCCGCTTTGCAGCATGATCTCGAAAAATCGGGGATCCTTGCCGGCCTTGGCCGTGCCCGGAGCGAGGGCCCCGGCTTTCCTGACGAAATCCTGGGCAGCGGTGTCTGTGGTCTGTATGGCCATAAAGGTATCCCGGTTAGGCGACGGTTGGCATGGTGCGAAACGTCCTTTGCAAGCCCCATGCCTTGGCCGCCCCGCCCCCGTCTGCCCACTCCCGGAGGCCTGCCGTGCAAAACAGCCACCGCTTCTTTCAAAACACCGGCTGCCGCTACTTCCCCTGCCACCCCGGCGCGGATCCGGCCGCCTTCAACTGCCTCTTCTGCTTCTGCCCCCTCTATTTCCTGCCGGACTGCGGCGGGGACCCAGTCCTTCGCCAGGGCGTCAAGGACTGCACCGCCTGCCTGCGGCCCCACCGGCCCGAAGGCTACGACGCGATCCTCGACCGGCTGCGCCGGGAGGCGGCCGCCCGCCGCCAGGACGCGGACCCGGCCGGAGCCCCGGCCGAAGTCCCGGCCGAAGTCCCGAAAGTCCCCCAGGACGGATCACCGGACGCCCCCCCCGACGGCCCCCCCAACGGAAAAGACCCGGAACCTTGATCCGGATCAATGCCAGTCCCGCCCCGGTGGAGTAGACCAGCCTCGCCCGGCCGCCCTGTCCCTGTCCCCGCGCCGGGCGAGGAGACACCCATGAACAGACGCGCCTTTCTCGCGGCCCTTGGCACGGCCGGCGCGGGGCTCGCCGCGCCCGGACCGGCCGGCACCCTTCTGGCCGGCCAGGCCGCCGCCTCTGGGAACGAGCCCCTGGCCAGCCTCTACGACCTGTCCCGATGCGTCGGCTGCGGCGCCTGCGTGGCCGCCTGCCGCGAAGCCCACGCCAACGACTTCCCGGAACCGAAAAAACCCTTCCCCAAGATGTCCCCGGCCTCGGTCAAGGCCGAGGATTTTTCGGACAAACGCGACGTGGACGACCGGCTGACGCCCTACAACTGGCTGTTCATCCAGACCGCCACCGTGGCCAAGGACGGCCGGCCCCTTGACGTCCACATCCCGAGACGGTGCATGCACTGCCAAAATCCCCCGTGCGCCGGGCTGTGCCCCTGGGGCGCGGCCACCCGGGCCGGGAACGGCGCGGTGGCCATCGATCCGGCCATCTGCCTTGGCGGGGCCAAGTGCCGCACGGTCTGCCCCTGGCACATCCCCCAGCGCCAGACCGGGGTCGGCCTCTACCTCGACCTGCTCCCCCGGTTCGCCGGCAACGGCGTCATGTACAAGTGCGACCGGTGCCAGACCCGGGCCGGGGCCGGCCTTCCTCCAGCGTGTCTGGAAGCCTGCCCCCACGGCGTCCAGACCATGGGCCCGCGAAGCGCCATGGTGGCCGCCGCCAAGGCCCTGGCCCGGGACACCGGCGGCTTTGTCTACGGCGAAACGGAAAACGGCGGCACCAACACCCTCTACGTCTCGCCGGTTCCCTTCGCGACGCTCCAGGCGGCCCTCGAGACCGGCCCCGGCCGGCCGGGCCTGGCCCAGACCGCCGATTTCATGGGCGAGGAGGCCAATCTGGCCACGTCCGTGCTCCTGGCCCCGGTGGCCGGGCTGGCGGCGGGCCTGCTCCGGCTGGCCGGCCGGGCGAAAGCACGACCCGACAAGGAGAACGACCATGGCTAGTCCCCTCTTCCCCCGCTGGCAAAGGCGCCTCGTCCTGGCGGCCAGCCTGGGCCTTGGCCTGACGGGCCTTGGCCAGATGCCGGTCTTCGCCCGTTACGGCGTGGCCGCCATTCCCGGCCTCGGCTGGCTCGGGGATTTCCGGAGCACGGCCAGCCTGCACCTGGCCCTGGCCGCGGTCCTGCTCGTGGCCGTTGCCGCCCTGGCCACGGTCTGGCTGGGGGCCGGAAGCGGCCGGCCGCGCCTGACCGGGCCCGGCTGGTGTCGGGTGGCCCTCTACGGCGGCCTGGCCGGCTCGGGGCTCCTGCGGGTGTTGGAAAACGGCCCCGCCCCGTTTATGCCGCCCGGCCAGGTCCGCTTCCTCGACTGGACCCACCTGGGCCTGGCCCTGGCCCTTGGCGCCTTCGCCCTGTGGCGCGGCCGGCGGCCGGCCCTGGCGGCAAAGGCCCCGGCCGGCCGGCAGGACGGCGCGGTGCCGGCCGGCCTGGGCCGACCCGGCAAATACGTTTAAAAAGTCACAAGCATCGGGGGGTTGGGCCGGAGGACCGGGTATCGTCGGGAAAAGGGCTTGCGAGGGGGTGCCGTCCCTGCTAAATTGTCGGTTGCATCCAGTCGGCGGGAATCGTGATCGTCCCGGGCGCCATGGCTCGGGCGGGGAGGCGCGCGCGGCGTTTTTGGGGGACGTGAAAAAAAGAACTTTCCCCTTGACGTGGCTTGCGGCGCTTGTTAAATCGGTCACAAGCTATCCGTTGGTAGATAGAGAAAAATAGCGATTTCGGGGACTTGCCCGCCAACAGCGCGGGCCGGGACGTACCCGTCCCGCCGGTTCCCGGCGACGAGTTTTTGGCATCGGCACCAAGCGACGCTGGCACAAAGGCAGGCCGGAAGCGGCGACGCAACCGCGGCGCGATTTCCCGGCACGCGGATGTCCTTTGGCGCAACAGCGTTTAGCTCTTACTGGATTGGGCGCTGGGTGTACAACAACTAAACGTTTGGAGGACTAACTATGCCTACCTTTGTGGATCCGAGCAAGTGTGACGGATGCAAAGGCGGTGAGAAGACCGCGTGCATGTACATTTGCCCCAATGACCTGATGATCCTGGATCCTCAGGAAATGCGCGCCTTCAACCAGGAGCCGTCCGCTTGCTGGGAATGCTACTCCTGCGTGAAGATCTGCCCCCAGGGCGCCATCTCCGCCCGCCCCTACGCCGACTTCGCTCCCATGGGCGGCACGTCCATCCCCATGCGCTCGGCCGATTCCATCATGTGGACCGTGAAGTTCCGCAACGGAAACATCAAGCGCTTCAAGTTCCCCATCCGGACCACCCCCGAAGGCTCGATCAAGCCGTACGAGGGCAAGCCCGAGGGAGCGAACCTGGAAGACGAACTGCTTTTCACCGAGACCTCCCTGGCCACCCCCAAGGAAGCCCTGGGCAAGAAGTTTGACGTCACCGGCGCCGACACCACGCAGTGCTGGCTCGACGGCTTCTGCAAATAGTTCCGATCCAAAACCGCTAGCTACTTATCCACCCTACGGAGGACCAATATTATGCCGACAATTCCCGTGAAGGACGAGCCCAAAGGCGTTGCCCTTGCCGAGCCGGAACTGATTGAAAAAGACGTTGACATCCTCCTTGTCGGCGGCGGCATGGGCTGCTGCGGCGCCGCCTACGAGGCCTGCCGCTGGGCCGACAAGATCGGCGGGATCAGCATCATGCTGCTCGACAAGGCCGCCCTCGAGCGCTCCGGCGCCGTGGCCCAGGGCCTGTCCGCCATCAACACCTACCTGGGTGAAAACAACGCCGACGACTACGTCCGCATGGTCCGCACCGACCTCATGGGCCTCGTGCGCGAAGACCTGATCTTCGACCTCGGCCGTCACGTCGACGACTCCGTCCACCTGTTCGAAGAGTGGGGCCTGCCCTGCTGGACGAAGGACGCTTCCGGCCACAACCTCGACGGCGCCCAGTCCAAGGCCGCCGGCGTCTCCCTGCGCACCGGCGCCAAGCCCGTCCGCTCCGGCCGTTGGCAGATCATGATCAACGGCGAGTCCTACAAGTGCATCGTGGCCGAGGCTGCCAAGAACGCCCTGGGCCAGGATCGCTACATGGAGCGCGTCTTCATCGTGAAGCTGCTCCTGGACGCCAACACCCCCAACCGCATCGCCGGTGCGGTCGGCTTCTCCACCCGCGAAAACAAGGTTTTCGTGTTCAAGTCCAACGCCATCCTGGTGGCCTGCGGCGGCGCGGTCAACGTGTACCGCCCCCGTTCCACCGGTGAAGGCATGGGCCGCGCCTGGTACCCCGTGTGGAACTCCGGCTCCACCTACACCATGTGCGCCCAGGTCGGCGCCGAAATGACCATGATGGAAAACCGCTTCGTCCCGGCCCGTTTCAAAGACGGTTACGGCCCGGTCGGCGCGTGGTTCCTGCTCTTCAAGGCCAAAGCCACCAACGCCAAGGGTGAAGACTACTGCGTCACCAACCGCGCCATGCTGAAGCCCTACGAGGATCGCGGCTACGCCAAGGGTCACATCATCCCGACCTGCCTGCGTAACCACATGATGCTGCGCGAAATGCGCGAAGGCCGCGGCCCCATCTACATGGACACCGCCGGCGCCCTCCAGGCCACCTTCGCCAACCTGTCCGCCGAGCAGCAGAAGCACCTTGAGTCCGAAGCTTGGGAAGACTTCCTCGACATGTGCGTCGGCCAGGCCAACCTGTGGGCCTGCACCGACACCGAGCCCGAAAAGAAGGGCTCCGAGATCATGCCGACCGAGCCGTACCTGCTCGGCTCCCACTCCGGTTGCTGCGGCATCTGGGTCTCCGGCCCGGACGAGCCCTGGGTTCCGGAAGACTACAAGATCCACGCCGACAACGGCAAAGTCTACAACCGCATGACCACGGTCAACGGTCTGTGGACCTGCGCTGACGGCGTCGGCGCTTCCGGCCACAAGTTCTCCTCGGGCTCCCACGCCGAGGGACGCATCGTCGGCAAGCAGATGGTCCGTTGGGTCGTCGACCACAAGGACTTCAAGCCCACCCTGTCCGTGACCGCCGCCGAGCTGGCCAAAGAGATCTACCAGCCCTGGCACACCTTCAAGGACAACGTCGGCGTCTCCACCGACCCGGTCGTCAACCCGAACTTCATCAGCCCGCACAACTTCATGATGCGCCTGGTCAAGTGCACGGACGAGTACGGCGGAGGCTGCGCCACCCTGTACACGACCTCCAAGACCCTGCTCGACACCGGCTTCCAGCTCCTGCAGTACCTCGAAGAGGACAGCAAGAAGCTGGCCGCCCGCGACCTGCACGAGCTTATGCGCTGCTGGGAGCAGTACCACCGTCTGTGGACCGTCCGTCTGCACATGACCCACATCATGTTCCGCGAAGAGACCCGCTACCCGGGCTTCTACTACCGCGGCGACTTCCTGGGTCTGGACGATTCCAAATGGAAGTGCTTCGTCAACTCGAAGTACGATCCGGCCACCAAGGAAACCAAGGTCTTCAAGAAGACCTTCTACCAGATCATTCCCGACGCTCAGTAGGGATGGCCAGAGCGGCCGCGGGCACCTGCCCGCGGCCGCTTTTTAACGGTCTTACCCGGGCGGATGGACCGTGCATTGACGCCTGCGGCGGGGGCGGTCTATCCTCGCGGATCAGGCCGTTTTCTTGCTGGCCTTAACCATTGCCGGGAGGTTGCGATGTCGAGCAACGCGATACTGGTCGTCGGCGGCGGCTTCAGCGGCATCACCGCCGCGCTGGAAGCCGCGGAGGTCGGCCACGAGGTCTACATCGTCGAGAAAAATCCTTTTCTCGGCGGCCGGGTGATGCAGCTCAATAAATATTTCCCCAAGCTGTGCCCCCCGTCCTGCGGTCTGGAAATCCAGTTCCAGCGCATCAAGAACAACAAGAACGTCAAATTTTTCACCCTGGCCGAAGTGACCAAGGTCACGGGCAAGGCCGGCGACTATGAAGTCACGGTGAAAATCAAGCCCCGCTACGTCGAACCCGGCAGCGTCGATCTTTCCGAGACGGTCAAAAAGCTTTCCAAGGACGTCAAAAGCGATTTCGAATTCGGACTCGGCGAACGCAAAGCCCTCTACATGGACGTCCCCTTCGCCTTCCCCAGCCGCTACGTCCTCGAAAAGGAACGCTGCACCAAGGAAGACCTGGAACTCCTCTCCGGGGCCGACGTGGTCAACCTCGACGACGCCCCCAAGGAAGTCGTGCTCAAGGTCGGCAGCATCGTCTATGCCACCGGCTGGAAGCCCTATGACGTGACCCGGCTGACCAACCTCGGCGCCGGCAACGTCGCCAACTGCGTCAGCAACATGCAGCTCGAGCGGCTGGCTTCGCCAAGCGGCCCCACCCAGGGAAAGATCCTGCGGCCCTCAGACGGCAAGGCCCCCCGTTCCGTGGCTTTCGTCCAGTGCGCCGGTTCGCGCGACGAAAACCACCTCAACTACTGCTCGTACATCTGCTGCATGGCCTCGCTCAAGCAGGCGGCCTATGTCCGCGAAGCCTATCCCGACGCCCGCGTGACCATCTACTACATCGACCTGCGCACCCCGGGCCGTTACGACAACTTCGCCAAGCGCATCCTGGCCGATGACCGCATCAATGCCGTCAAGGGCAAGGTGGCCGCCGTGGCCGAGGACGCCGGCACTGGCGACGTCATCCTGACCGTGGAAGACGCCGTCTCCGGCATCAAGTCCGACAACCGTTTCGAACTGGTGGTTCTGGCCACCGGCATGCAGCCGAGCCTGGCCGGCGAACGCCTGCCCGTGGACGTGCCCCTCGACGAGATGGGCTTTATCGTCGGCGGCGAGGAGAAGGGCATTTTTGCCGCCGGTTGCGCCGGCACGCCCCTGGACGTCATGAAATCGGCCCAGTCCGCGACCGGCGCGGCTATGAAAGCAATTGCTCTGGTGAGAGGGAGGTAGCGGCGATGGCCGAAAAAATCGGTGTGTATATCGACGAATCGAGTGTCGCCCCGCTTCTTTCCGCTGAGGAGTTGGTCGCGTTCGTCAAGGAAAAGTGCGGCGGTGCCTGCCCGATCGTCAAGTCCCACAAGCGGCTGTCGAGCGAAGCCGGCGTGGCCATGATCAAGGCCGACGTCGACTCCGGCGAAATCGACGCCGTCCTTATCTGCGGCACCTCGCCCCGGGTGGACTGGGACGTCTTCAACTTCGGCGACAAGGTCCTGACCGACCGCGTCAACCTGCGCGAGTTCGTGGTCCTGTCCTACAAGAACCCCGACGGGTCGCCCGTTGCCCCGGGCGCGGCCACGCCCCGGGAGCTGACCGCCATGGTGCGCGACTACCTGCGCATGGGCGTGGTCAAGCTCCAGAAGATGAACAGGCCCAACCCCGAGATGCTCGAAACCGTCAAGACCATCCTGGTCCTTGGCGGCGGCTTCACCGGCCTGAACGCCGCCCTGTCGGCGGCCGGCGCGGGCTCGGAAGTCATCCTGGTCGAAAAGGAAGGCGTGCTTGGCGGCAAGGCCGCCGGCCTCTACAAGACCTTCCCCATGAGCTACCCCTACCTGGAAGCGACCGACACCGGCATCGACACCCTGATCGCCAAGGTGGCCGGCAATTCCCGGATCAAGGTTCGCCTGAATACCACGCTGAAGCTCCTGGCCGGGGCCCCGGGCCAGTACGAGGCCACCCTGGCCTCGGGCGGCTCGGAAGAGAAGCTGCCCATCGGCGCCGTCGTCCTGGCTGCCGGCTGGACCCCCATGGACACCGAGGTCCTGGCGCCCTTCGGCTACGGCACGCTCAAAAACGTGGTCACCTCGGCCGAGTTCGAGGCCATGGCCAAGGCCGGCGACATCAAGCGCCCGTCCGACGGCCGCGCCCCGGCCACGGTCGCCTTCCTCGTCGACGTGACCAAGCTCATGGAGCCAAAGGCCGCCCCGGCGGTCGAGGACGCTGCGGCCGCCGAGGCCAAGCCGGCCGAGAAGAAGGACGGCGAGGCCGAAGAGCCGGTCGTCACCTTCAATCCGATCAAGACGCCCAAGCACCTGGCCTACGCCTCGGAGCTGACCAGCCTCGTGGCCCTCAAGCAGGCCAACTACGTGCGGGAAAAGCTCGGCGACGCCGTGGCCATGATCATCTACGACAACATGATGGTCCCCGGCATAAACGAGCGCTACTACAAGGCCGCCCAGGACAACCCCGGCATCATGCTGACCAAGGGCACGGTCACGGGCGTGACCGAAGAGGGCGCGAGCCTTGTCATCGCGGCCAAGGACACCCTTCTTGGCGGCGAGATCACCCTGGCCGCCGATCTGGTCGTCCTGCCGACGGGCATGGTGCCGGCCACGGCGCTCGACCCGGTCGTCAACCTGCTCTACCGCCAGGGTCCGGCCTTCCCGGACCTCGGCCTCTTCGACGGGTTCGCGGATTCCAACTACATCTGCTTCCCCTACGAGACCCGCCGCACCGGCGTCTACGCCGCCGGCTGCGTGCGCCAGCCCATGACCATGGCGCAAGCCAAGGACGATGCGGCCGGCGCGGCCCTGAAAGCCATCCAGTGCGTGGAATCGGCCAGCCGAGGCGTGGCTGTCCACCCCCGCTCGGGCGACCTGTCCTATCCGGTCTTCAACTTCGTGCGCTGCACCCAGTGCAAACGCTGCACCGAGGAATGCCCGTTCGGAGCCCTGGACGACGACGAGAAGGGCACGCCCAAGCCCAATCCCACGCGCTGCCGCCGCTGCGGCACCTGCATGGGCGCCTGTCCGGAACGCGTCATCTCCTTTGACAACTACAACGTCGACATGATCGGCTCCATGATCCGCGAGTGCGAGATTCCGCCCAAAATCGAGGACGGCGGCCCGCGCGTCCTGATTCTCGCCTGCGAGAACGACGCCTACCCGGCCCTCGACATGGCCGCCCTTCGCGGCCAGAAGTGGAGCCCCTACGTGCGCATCATCCCGGTGCGCTGCCTCGGATCGGTCAACGCCATCTGGGTGGCCGACGCCATGAGCAAGGGTGTGGACGGCGTGATGCTCCTTGGCTGCAAATACGGTGACGACTACCAGTGCCACTTCGTCAAGGGCTCCGAGATCTGCAACCGCCGCAAGGAAAACATCGCCGAGTCCTTAAAGCGCCTTGGCGTTGAACCGGAACGCGTCGAGCAGTACCAGGTGGCCATTGACGAATACGACCAGGTGCCTGGGATGATCGACCAGTTCATGGATATGGTCCTCAAGATCGGTCCGAACCCGTTCAAAGGCTATTAGGAGGGAGGCTCCATGTCTTACGCCGAGCGTATCAAACCCGATCTGCAGTTCGTCAAGGATCTGCAGGCGGCCGGTGGCGAAGCCTGCAAGAAGTGCTACCAATGCGCCACCTGCAGCGTGGCCTGCCCCCTGGCTCCGCCTGAGAACCCGTTCCCCCGCAAGGAGATGGTCTGGGCCCAGTGGGGCCTCAAGGACCGCTTCGAGGGCGACATCGACATCTGGCTGTGCCACAACTGCCAGACCTGCTCCGAGCTGTGCCCCCGCGGGGCCCGCCCCGGGGACCTGATCGCGGCCATTCGCAACATCACCTACCGCGATCTGGTCAGCCCGAGCATCATCGGCAAATGGATGACCTCGGCCAAGCATCTGCCGAAGCTGATCGCCATCCCGGCCGTGCTCTACCTCTTCATCTGGCTTCTGAGTGTCGGATTCCACCTGCCCGAAGGCGAGATCGTCTACGGCAAGCTCTTCCCCGGGGACTACACCATCGACCCCATCTTCGGCCTGGTGGCCCTGTTCGTGGCCTTCACCTTCTACAAGGGTGTGACCAAGCTGTGGAAGAGTTTCGGTACCACCATCCCCACCACCCTGCATATCGGGGCGAAATCCAAGAAGCCGACCCTGGTCGAATCGATCAAGGCCGTGATCCTGGACGAGGTCGCCACCCACGTGAAGTGGAACGAGTGCGGTAACGATAACACCGAGCGGTACAAGGGCCACCTCTCGCTCTTCTACGGCTTCGTGGCCCTGGCCATTGTCACGTCCATCGTGGCCGTGTCCCACTGGGGCGGCAAGATCGTGCACTTCATCGCGCCGCTTGGGCACACGCCCATGCCGCTGTGGAGCCCGGTGAAGCTTTTGGCCAACGTCGGCGCCATCGCGCTCCTCTACGGCCTGACCATGCTGACCCGCCGCCGCCTGAACGTCGATCCCGCCAAGTCCACCTCGTCGTTTTACGACTGGTATCTGCTCGGGGTCATCTGGGCCGTGGGCCTGACCGGCCTTGGCGCGGAGATCTTCCGCCTGGCCGACGTGGCCGCCCTGGCCTACCCGACCTATTACCTGCACCTGATTGCGGTTTTCATGCTGTTCGCCTATCTGCCCTGGTCCAAGCTCGGGCATTTGGTCTACAGAACCACGGCGCTGGTGTACGCCCATCAAGCTGGGCGTCTCCCCCTCAAACGTGAAGAAGAAAAGATTTTCAGGGTCTAATAAAGGAGGATACCATGGCTGAAGCGCGCAAGGTCTTCCCCATGAACGCGTTCGTGTCGTACCTGAAAGGCGTCGACAAGGAAGGCAACAAGAAAGCCGTGGCCGAAATGGTCGGTTACATGGCGGGCATGGAAATCGATGCGGAGCTCGCTCCCTTCGCCGCCGCCCTGGCCAAGGCCTGGATATACGAACAGCACCCGGAACTGGTCCGCATGAGCACCGGCGAGCTCGGCGCCACGGCCCAGAACGTGTCCGTGGCCGTCATGCCGCCGGACGTCGTGGCCGAGGTCAACGCCCTGTTCGCCAAGCTGACCGAGTACAAGCAGAGCAACGACTCCATGTCGGCCAAGCTTGAGAAAGTCGAAAAGGAACTGGCCGAGAAGACCGCCATTCTCAAGGACGTCGACGTCCGCCTGAAAGCGGCCGAAGACAAGGCCAAGCGCCTGGAAGCCTCGTCCAAGGACGAGGGCGAGAAGGTCATCGTGGCTTCCGAAGCCAAGGTTGTCGAATACATCGGCAAGGTTGACGAGCTCTTGAAGATGATCGAGGACGTCAAGAAACACGGCGTCGTGACCGTGTCCGGCGGCGGTGCCGCCCCGGCCGGCGGCGCTGCCGCCGGAACCGGCGAGCCCGTGGTCGGCGGCGAGCCCGCTGCCGACTTCGGTTTCGGCTCCGACGCCTTCGCCACCGACAAGTGGTAGCAATCGGCCCGCGCCGATAGGCAAGGGGAGGTCCTCGGACCTCCCCTTTTTTTATGGGGAAAGCCTCCTGCCCCGGTGGCTGGAAATCTTCCCAAACGGCCGTTGCCGGCAGGCGGGCGGCAGGATAGCATTGCCGGGGCGCTTGGCGGGAATGTCTCGGCGGGACAGCCTGGCCGGCCGCCGCATGCCAGAAGGAGTCGCATGGACCTGACCGCACGGATGGTGCTGTTGCGCTCGCTGCCCTTTTTCGGCGGCCTGCCCGAAACGCGCCTGACCAGGCTGGCCGCCGGGGCGGCGGTATCGAGCCACGCCCCGGGCGCGCTCATCGCCGGCCGGGACCGGGAGGGCGACGCCTTTTACGTGGTGGCCTCGGGCCGGGCCAGGATCTTTCGCATGGACCGGGAGGGCCGGGAGCAGACGCTCTACGTCCTTGGGCCGGGCGAGCCCTTTTGCCTGTGCTCCCTGGTCGACGCCGGCGAACCGCCGGCCCTGGCCGCGGCCCTCGAACCGGCGCGCGTCCTGGCCTTTCCGGCCCGGGCCCTGGCCGAGGCGACCCGGGAGGACCCGGAGGTCCTTTTCGACCTCTTGAAGCTCCTGTGCCGCCGCCTCAAGGAGGCCATGGCCATGATCGAGTCCCTGGCCCTGCGCGACCTGCCGGGGCGGGTGGCCGCCTTTCTGCTGCACCAGGCCGCCGCTGCCCAGCCCGGCCAGGGGGCCGGCCAGCAGGTCCGGCTGGCCGTCAGCCAGCGGGAGCTGGCCAAGATCGTCGGAGCCACGCCGGAGGCCCTGTCCCGGGTTCTTCGCCACCTGTCCGAGGCCGGGCTCCTGACCGTCAAGGGCCGGGACGTGACCTTGCGCGACCGGGCGGGGCTGGCCCGCGAAGCCGGCCTGACCCCGGAGGGCGTCTAGCCATGGAACGGCTCCACGGGGCACAGGCCGGGGACCTGCGGGCGCTCATGCGCGGCCTGCCCCTGTGGGCGGATTTCGCGGACGAGGACCTGGACCTGCTGCTTGCGGCCGGCGCGATCCGGTTGTGCCGGTTCGCGGCCGGGGAGACCGTGGTCGAGGAGGGCAACTACGAAAAATCGTTTTTCGTGCTTCTGGGCGGCGCGGTCCGGGCCATCCGGGGGGGGCGGCAGGTGGCGGCCATGGCCGGGCCGGGCACGGTCTTCGGCGAGATGAGCTTCATCCTCGGCAAGGGCAGGACGGCCACGGTGGTGGCCGACGGACCGGGCGAGTGTCTGGTCGTAGACATGGGCTACGTGGACTTTCTGCCAAGCCCGGAGCGCGAGGATTTTCTCATCCGCATCTTCCGGCGGCTGGCGGCCATCGTGTCCGACCGCCTCGGCTCGGCCAACGCCCGAAAGGCCGCCCTCCTCACGGCCATGCGCGAGCGGCGCGAAGCCCTGCGCGCCCACGTGGCCCGGGAGCGCGAGACCCTTTTGAACCTTCGCCGCGAGCTTTCGGCCCTGGACACGGCCGACGACGAGGAAGTCCTGCGCCAGCTTTTGGACCGTCGTTTCTGACGTGGGGGAGGAAAGGAAGAATGCCTCCGGCGGCCGGGAGGGGGTCACCCCCTCCCGGACCCACCCGAAAGGGGCTGGCGGGGGTAGGGCCCATCCCCGTCGGGGGGGACCGGGGGGAATCATTCCCCCCGGCGGGTCCAGGGCAGAGCCCTGGTGGGGTTTGGGGCAACGCCCCAACGGGGTCCGGGGCGGAGCCCCGGCTAGGGGCGGCGGGTGGGGACGAGGTCGTTGAGCTCTTCGATGTAGTGGCGTTCGAGCTGGTTGACCCGGTCGATGTGGGTGCGAAAGATCATGTCCATGCGCGGGTCGAAGAAGCGGTGGCTGCTGTAGCTCGACACCGAGACGAAGCCGCGCCGGGCCTTGTGGGCCCCGCCCATGCCGGGATCGTAGCGGGTGATGCCCCGGCCGATGCCCCAGGTGATGGGCGCGTAGTAGCACAGCTCGAAATGCAGAAAGGGGATGTCCTCGAAGGCGCCCCAGTAGCGGCCGAAAAGGAGCCTATCCTTGTGGGCCAGCATGGCCAGGGCCACCGGGTCGCGCCGGCCGGCCTTGTAGGCGGCGGCAAAGGCCAGCCGGTGGCGAAAGGCTTCGGGCATGCCCTCGAAGAACTCCCCGGTCAGGTAGCGGCAGCCCCAGGGGCCGAACTTGGCGTTGGTCCGGTCGTAGAGCTCGCGCATGATCGGGAAAAACGAGTCCGGGATGTCGTCGCCGGAGACGACCTCCACGGTGACGCCGGAAGCGGCCAAGGCCCGGCGCTCGTGGCGGACGGCCTTTCGCCGGTTGGCGTTGAGCGTGGCCAGGAAGTCGTCAAAGGACCCGTAGCCCTGGTTGTGCCAGAGATAGCCCTGGTGGCGCCAGGCCGTGAACCCGTGGTCCTCGGAAGCGGCGGCGAATTCGGGCTCGGTGAAAAGAAGGGCCGCGCCCTGGACGCCGTTGCCCAGGCAATACTGCTCCATGGCCTCGAAGAGCCGCCGAGACAGCCGGGTCTGGTTGTAGTGCGGATCGGCCAGGAAGCGCAGGCCCGTGGCCGGCGTGAAGGGGCTGGCCCCGACCAGGCGCGGGTAGTACGGCAGGCCGAGCCGGCTGGCCGCTTCGCCCCAAAGCTGGTCGAAGACGAACTCCCCGTCGGAGTGCCACTTGAGGTACATGGGCAGGGCCCCGACCAGCCTGCCGCCGGCATGGGCCAGCAGGTGGTTGGGATACCAGCCGCGCCTCGGCGCGGCGCTGCCCGAGTCCTCCAGGAGCTTCAACCACTTCCATTCGAAAAACGGCGTGTCCAGGCCCTCGGCCAGGGCGTCCCAGGACGCGGCGTCGATCTCGCTCATGGAGCGGGCGAAGCGCAGGGTGAGTTGCTCGCTTGGCACGGTCATTGCCGGACCATACGCCACCGCCGGGCGTCTGTCACCCGTCCCGCCCGTCCTGCCCGCCCGGACGGCGCAAAATGCTCGTGCGCCACACCCCGTTCTCGAAATCGAGCCGCTCCCAGCCGGGCGCGGCCGCGAAGATGGGCGCGTACTTTTCCCACTCGCTGTTATCGAGCACCAGAAAGCCGCCGGGCTTGATCCGGCAAAAGGCGTTCAGGGCGCAGGCCACCCGGGCCCGGCCGTCGATCAGGACGAAATCGAGGCTCTGGGACGGGAAATCCAGGATGGCGTCGGCATAGGCCGCGAACTCCGGCTTTTCGAGGACATAGCCGGTCTGGCGCCAGATGGCCGGCCGGGCCTCGGGCCGGCCGGGGCCGTCGCCCGGCGGTACGAAGCGGCATTCGACGCCCGCGATGCCCTCCCGGTCCAGGAGTTCCAGCACCCGCCGCCGCCACTTTTCCTTGTGCTCCACCGTGACCAGCCGGGCCACCTGCCTGGCCGCAAAGGCGGTGCTGCGGCCGCTGCCCCACTCGAAGCCGACCATGTCCGGGGCAAGGCGGGCGCGAAGCCACCGGACTGCACCGGCGTTTATCCAGGGATAGCAGGGATCGAAGGCCATCCGGAGGACGGTCGGCAGGGACAGGACGGCCCGGACGGCCCGGCGCAGGCATTGGCCGGGGCCCGTCCGGCCGGGCGCGTAGCGGATGAGCATGGTCCGGCCGGAAAACCGGTCAGCAGGCCTGGGCGGCCCGGGCGGCCGCCACGTCGGGGTAGAGGGCGAATACCTTGCCCAGGTCCGCGATGCGAAAGACCTTGGCCACGCCCTCGCCCATGGCGCACAAGGCCACGCCGCCGCCTTCGGGCAGCAGGCGGTTTCGCAGGGTGATCAGCGTGCCTATGGCGCTCGAATCCAGGAATTCCACGCCGGAAAGATCGAGGAGCAGGACCTTCGGACAGGCGGAAACGCACGGGGCCAGGGCGCGCTGGATTTCCGGGCACACGGTATAATCGAACATCCGGGGCAGCCCCGACACCACGGTCAGGGAGCCATGCTGGGTCACGTTCAGATCCATGTCACCTCCAGGCCGGCCAAGGGGCGGCATAAGGCCGTTTACCACGGGCCCGCCCCGGCCGGCAACCGGCCCCGGCAGGTGAAATTCCCCTTTCGGACTGGCCGGGATGCGTGTATGTGGGGAGAATTGGCAAACCGAAAAGCGCTCCCAGGCTGTGTTGCGCCTCTCATCCCGCGCCCCGCGCGCAAAAGGTGGGCAAGGTGTCCATTCCCGTCGTGAACAAGGAAACCGATCGCGCCAGGAGCGCCGCCGCCTCCGGCGTCTGCTCCGACTCCGTCTGCGCCATGCTCGACCGGGTGGGGGTCCCCCGCGACTCCAAGTGGCGGGGACTCATCCTCTACATGCGCAGCATCAAGAACTACGATTTCCTGGACAACGACCAGAAGGAACAGACCCAGGCCCTGGTCATGGAAGTGCTCCGGGCCAAGGACTTTTCCGAAGAAAAATTCCAGGAAGTCATCAAGGCCAACAGGCAGATCCTGAGCGCCCCCTGGAACCGGGCCCTTACCCGGACGCTGACCGAGACGGCCGCCCTGGTCCAGGAATTCCAGGATACGCTCTTTCGCCACAAGGGCGGGGTGCAAAAGCTCGAAAGCGTCACCGTGGAAGCCGTGGAATCCGGCGGCGACGTGGACCGGATGCTCGGCACCATCCGGCGGGGCTTCAAGGAAATGGCCACCATGATCGAGGAAGACGCCGAGAAGATGGTGGCCATGAGCCTGACCGACGGCCTGACCGGCATCCACAACCGCCGGGCCTTTGACGCCCACATCGGCCGGGCCGTGGCCCGGGCCGTGGCCGAGCGGCGGCCGCTTTCCCTTTTCATGTGCGACATCGACCACTTCAAGCGCTTCAACGACGAACACGGCCACCGCATCGGCGACCAGGCCCTGGTGGTGGTCGGGTCCATCCTCAAGGGCTTTGCCGAAGAGATGAAGCAGCTCGAGGACCGGGACATCTTCCCGGCCCGCTACGGCGGCGAGGAGTTCACCGTGGCCCTGGCAGACATCGAAAAGGACGAGGCCGAGGAACTGGCCGAGATCATCCGCCGCAAGATCGAGCGCTACAACTTCGTCATCCGCGACCCGGACGGCCAGATCCTGGCCTCGGGCATCAAGATCAACGTCAGCATCGGGGTGGCCGAACTCCTCACGGACTGTCCGGTGGCGGACATCGACCATCTGGTCGACGCCGCGGACAAGGGCCTGTACCTGGCCAAGTCCTCGGGCAGAAACCAGGTCCGGGCCTATATCAAGCCGCAAGCCTCCTGACGCCGCCCGCCCCGACGCCCCCCCGCCACCGGCCATACCCCCTCCCGCGTTCCCCTCTCCCGCCACCCCCTCCCGGGGGGTCCGGGGGGATGATCCCCCCCGGCGGAGAGGGCCAGGAGAGGCAGCGCCTCTCCTGGCCGCCGGAGGCATCTTATCTCCCTTCCCTTACTTACCCCTGGCCGCAGTCGGCCGGGTCGCCCCGGAGCTTGGCGAGGCCGTGGGGGATGGCGGGCAGGACGGCGGCCAGGGTCTCGCGCACGGCCTTTGGGGAGCCGGGGACGTTCAGGATGAGGCTTTGGCCGAGCGTCCCGGCCACGGCCCGGGACAGCATGGCGTGGGGCGTCTTGGCCAGGGACGCGGTCAGCATGGCGGTTTCGAAGCCGGGCAGGCGCTTTTCGATGACGGCCAGGGTGGCCTCGGGGGTGGTGTCCCGGGGCGAGAGGCCGGTGCCGCCGGTGGTGACGATCACGTCGAAGCCCTGGGTCAAGGCCAGATCCACGAGAAGCGCCTTCAGTTCCCCCGGCTCGTCGGGGAGCAGATGCCCCTTGGCCAGGGACAGGGTGAGGGCCGCGGCAAAGGCGGTCTCGATGGCCGGGCCGGCGGCATCGACGCGAAGGCCCTGGCTGCCCTTGTCGCTCATGGTGATCCAGGCCAGGGACAGGCCGTTTCTGGCCGTGGCGAAGGCGGTCTCCCCGGCCGGCAGGCGGCCCGCCGCCAGGGCGGCGGCGGCCAGGACCCGGCTGGCCGGGACGTCGCCCTGGCCGGGGCGCAGGAAGGCGCCGATGACCTGCAGGGCCGGGCCATCGCCTTGGGGGGTGAGGACGGTGCCGGCGGAGAGGCGGGGCAGCCGGCCGGCGGCGGCGACGAGGGCCGGAACGTATTCCGGGCTGGCCGTTTCGACGAGGCTGAGCCGGTCGCCCCGGGAGAGAGAGAGGGGGGCCTCGGCGACAAGGCGCAGGCAGTGGGACATGGCGGCCTCCTTGGCGGGCCTTGCGGTTTTCGTGGCGTTGGGTCAAAAGCGTCCCAACGATACGTCCGGCACGGGCGGGTTATCAAGCGAGGAAACGGGATGAAAGGCATCATACTGGCGGGCGGTTCGGGAACGCGGCTCTATCCCATCACGCGGGTGGTCAGCAAACAGCTCCTGCCCATCTACGACAAGCCCATGATCTATTACCCGCTGTCCGTGCTCATGCTGGCCGGCATCCGGGAGATCCTCATCATTTCGACGCCGACCGACCTGCCGCGGTTCGAGGAGATGCTCGGCGACGGCGCGAGCCTCGGCCTGTCGATTGCCTACAAGGTGCAGCCCCGGCCCGAGGGGCTGGCCCAGGCCTTCCTGCTCGGCAAGGAATTCATCGGCAACGATTCGGTCTGCCTGGTGCTCGGGGACAACATCTTCTACGGCCAGGGCCTGGCCTCGGTGCTCCAGCGGTGCGCCAAACTGACCGAGGGCGGCATCGTCTTCGGCTACAAGGTGCGCGATCCGCACCGCTACGGCGTGGTCGAATTCGACGACGCCAAAAACGTGATCAGCATCGAGGAAAAGCCGGAACATCCCAAATCCAAGTTCGCGGTCACGGGACTGTATTTCTACGACAACAACGTGGTGTCCGTGGCCGAGGGCCTCTCGCCCTCGGCCCGGGGCGAGCTCGAGATCACGGACCTCAACAACGTCTATCTCCGGCAGGGCCGGCTCAAGGTCGAATTTCTCGGGCGCGGGTTCGCCTGGCTCGATACCGGCACCCACGAATCCCTGCTCCACGCGTCGAGCTTCGTCCAGGCCATCCAGGAGCGCCAGGGCGTGCTGGTGGCCTGCCTGGAGGAGATCGCCTACCGCATGGGCTATATCACGGCCGGGCAGGTGGAAGGGCTGGCCCGGGACATGCTCAAGAACAGCTACGGCCAGTACCTGATGGAGATGATCCGGGAAGGCTGAGCCCGGCCGGAATCGGCGGAGCGGCGGGAAGGCGGCGAAACGGCGGGAGGGCCCGGCCGGCGCCTGCCTCCCGTCCCGGACGCGGCAGCGAAAGACAAAAAAGATTTACCGACAGATGCCGCAAGGCGCCTGCCGGAATTCGAGGAAAGGATGCGTGACAGGCCGGCGGCCCCAAGGGGCCGCCGGCCTGTCACGCTTGCGGACCAGTGTCGCGTTCTCGAAATCCGCGCATACGACTTTCGGGAACAATAATTTGAAACAATTATTTTTTCTGTAAAAAATATGACCCTATTTTTTACAGAACGCCCCACTAGTGATGGTCGTGCTTGAGGGACTGGCGGATGCGCACGAAGGCGGTCGCCACGATAATGGCCATGTAGATGTAGATGGCCGTCACCCCGAAGAAGCCCTGCTCGGTGGAATGGCCCATATTCGTGACAAGTTCCGAAACGATGCTCATAGCCGTAACTCCTTCGGGTCATTTGGCGTGATAACGCGGGGATTTTTTTACGCCAGCCACGGCCCGCGCGTCAAGGGCCGACCACGGTCCGGCCGGGTTCTTTCGGAACGGACGGGGATCGGGGCGCGGAAAGACACTTTCGTTTTGTAACGACAGAAGATAAGTAAAACGGTCGGGAGCATCACTGTGACCGCAACGCCCACCACCCTGCCCGTCCCCGTGGCCAACCGCCGCGTCGCCGTCGCCGCGGGCCTGGCCACGACCTGCCTCCTGGCGGCCTTGCTGGGTCTCCTGGCGGGCTGGCACCAGGAGCACCACTGGTGGGTCTGGGAGGTCTGGGAGCTTCGGATTTTCTGTCTGACGGCCCTGGTCGTGGCCGGACTGCCGGGACTCCTGGTGGGGCTCCTGGTCGACCGCCAGCACAAGCTTCGGCTGGCCCTTTCCCGGCGGGAAGAGGAAGTCGGCACGGCCAGGGCCGACCTGGCCTGGACCAACCGGGCGCTCGTGGCCCTTGGCGCGGTCAACCACGAACTCATCCGGGCCACGGACCGGACGGGTTTTCTCGTCCGCGTCTGCCAGGCCCTGGTGGAAAAATCCGGCTACGGCCTGGTCTGGGTGGGCATGGCCGAGCCCGGTCCGGACAAGCGGGTGCGGATCGAGGCCCGGGCCGGGGAGAACGCCGCCTGGCTCGAAACCCTCGGCGCGCGCTACGACGACACGCCCAAGGGCCGGGGCCCGACCGGGACGGCCATCCGCGAAGGCCGCATGGTCCTCGTGTCCCGCTTTCAGGACGAAAACTTTTTCCAGTTGTGGCCGGGCCGGCCGTCCTCCCTCGAACACTACACCACGGCCCTGTCCTTCCCCTTGCGCATCGACGGCCGGGTGATCGGGGCCCTATCCATCTACGAGCGCCGGCAACGGGATTTCGGCCCGGAAGAGCTCGCCCTCCTCACCCAGATGGCCGACGATGTCTCCCACGGCCTGCAATTTTTGCATCTGAAAGCGTCCAGGGAACGCGTGACCACCATGCTGCGCCAGGCGCTCCGGGCCAGTTCGGCCATGGTCCGAACCACCCGCGAGCTGGTGGCCGGCGAGGCCGACCTGCCGGCCATAGCCGCCATGATCCTCAAGCAGGCCATGGCCCTGACCGCAAGCCCGCTCGGGGCCGTGGGCGTGGTCGAAGGGCGCACGGGCCGCCTGGACTGGCTGACCGTCTGCGGCCCCACCGGCCCCCTGGCCCCGGCCCTGGCCGAGGAATGCGACTACTATCCCGACGACAGCGGCCATTTTTCCGGTCCGTTCGCCGCCACCCTCAATGCCGGGGAATCCCTCCGCCACAACGCGCCCGTGTCCCTCGATGCCGTGGGGCCGTGCTTTCCCAACCGGGCCCAGGTCCACCGGTTCCTGGCCGTGCCGTTGCGGCGCACCGCCACCGGGCCGGGCGGCCTCCTGCTGCTGGCCGACGCCAAGGCCCCGTACAGCGACCGGGATGCCCGGACCCTGCAGCGGATGGCCGTGCTTTTCGACATGGGCGCGGCCCGGCTGCGGGTGGAAACCGAGCTCGTGGCCGCCAGACGCCAGGCCGAGGCGGCCAGCGAGGCCAAGACCCAGTTCCTGGCCAATGTCAGCCACGAACTGCGCACGCCCATAAACGGCATCCTCGGCATGGCCCAGCTGGCCATCCTCGAAGGAGCGGTCGGCCGCGATGCCGAATACTGGCAGACCGTGCGCGACGCCACGGACCGGCTGGTGGCCATCGTCGACAACCTGCTGGAGCTGGCCAGCGTCGAATCCGGGTCGCTCTCGCCCCTGCTGCGGGAATTTTCCCTGCGCCGGCTGCTCGAATCCCTGCGCGGCGCGTTTTCGGTCCGGGCCGGGCTGGCCGGCCTGACGCTTGGCCTCGACATCACCCCGGGCCTCCCCGACCGGCTGCTGGGCGATCCCTTCCGGTTGCGCCAGATCCTCGGCAACCTCCTCGACAACGCCATCCGCTTCACGCCCTCCGGCGGTGTTTCCATGCAGATCCGGCCCTTTGATCCCCGGACGGCGGGCGGACCGCAGCGGGTCTTCGTGGCTGGCGATTTCAACGGCATAAGCCTCGTTTTCACCGTGACCGACACCGGCATCGGCATTCCCAAGGACAAGCAGGCCGCCATTTTCGAGAGCTTCACCCTGGGCGAGGACCATCTGACCAAGCGGTTCGGCGGCACGGGCATGGGGCTTTCCATCGCCAGGCGTCTGGCCGAGCTCCTGGGCGGCAGCATCTGGGTGGAGAGCCGGCCCGGCTTTGGCAGCACGTTCCACCTGACGGTCCCCATGTGGCCGGTGTCGGACGAGGCCGGCCCAGCCCTCGCGTCGGCCCTGCCGGCCGACCTGCCGCCGCTGCGGTTCCTGGTGGTGGAGGACGAGGCCGTCAACCGGCTGGCCCTGGCCCGCAGCCTGCGAAAGCTCGGCCACGAGGTGCTGGAGGCCGGCAACGGCGAGGAGGCCCTGCGCCAGCTCTCCATGGAGCGGGTGGACGTGGTGATCATGGACGTGCAGATGCCGGTCATGGACGGCCTGGCCGCCGTGGCCCACATCCGCAACGGCGAAGTGCCGGGCACCAACCGCCGCCTGCCGGTGGTGGCCCTGACGGCCTACGCCCTGGAAGGCGACCGCAAGCGGTTCCTCGCCGCCGGCATGGACGAGTTCGTGACCAAGCCCTGCGACATGGACCAGCTCCTGCGCGCCGTGGCCAAGGTGGTCGGGAAGGTGGGGGGCTAGGCCTTTGTTTTACGGGACGCTTTGGCGGGGGATTTGAAAGAGCGCAGCAAGCGTGGCCGTTCCGCCAGCGCTCCGGTTTGCAACCACTCTACCGCTTTTTCAGCTTCATTCGCCGGATTGACCCAGGCGATTTTTCCAATTTCAGGCTGTTGCTCCAAGCAGTTTCGCAAACTTCCCCGAACCGCTTCATCCAAGGATGCAACTCGCCCATCCGTTTGCATGGCCGCGTCGATCAGATGCAAATCCTTGCTGATATTCCGGTAATCTTTTTCCGGGCAATCGCCACCACCGAACGCGCTCCACAGTTCCTTGTTTCCCGCTTCGGGCAACCGCACAAGTTTTCCTTTCCGCACCATCGCGGTCAGCCACGTGCTGCTGAACCGGGACCGGTGCTTGTTCCATTCAGCCAGGAGTTCCGGATTGGCAGCCATCCTGTGGCAAATGACCAGGACCGCTTCCAGGAACTCACGACACAGGCGGGATACCGGGTGGTCCGTTCCACCAGCCGACTGTGCCACGGAGGCATCGATGACGATGGCTTTTGAGATCTTATTTCCCATCGCGAGAAAGCCTTGTCTCCACGGCGTCGAGGTAGGCCTTCTCGGCATTGAGCGCGGTCATGTCGAAGTCCTGGGGCCAGTCGCCGAACGCGCCGTTCTCGTCGAGTTCGGCGCAGGTGACCGTGGTGGAGCCGTCTTCGGGGCTGCGGGAGAACCAGTGCAATTTGACGATGGCCGGATCGAGGTTGCCCTCGGCCACCAACGTTTGCACCCCGCGAATGAGAATGTCGGAATGGGTTTCGATGATGACGAGGACGCCGCGTTTGGAAGCTTCGGCAATAACGGCGGCGAGCCTGTATTGCGCAAGGGGGTGAAGGTGGATTTCCGGCTGTTCGATGTAGACGATCTGTCCGGGTTCGGCGGCAAGGAGAGCCACCAGAACAGGTAAGGTTTGTGAGACGCCGACGCCGACGTCGGCGATGTTGACAAGGTCTGCTGTGTCAGACTTTGTACTTTTTGGAAGACGTCCGACTTTTATTTCCACTTGAGTGGCATCAATCGAAGTAGCAAACACACCAGTGGTAAGAGAAAGAGCTTCTAAATATCGGCCAATTATCTGTATATGTTCCTGATTCTTTTGCTGCCAGTAATAAATTATACTGGCAACGTAGTTTTCAAATGTTCCTGGATAACTTCTACCAACATTTGAAGTCCTATACGTTCTTTCTGGGTTTCCTCGCAACCCTGGAAGGTGAATGATATTTTTTGAAATTTTAATCATATTATAAATATAAAAAAATGATTCAGAAAAAAAGTCTCCGATTTCTTCATCCCCTTGAATCCAGCTGACAGCAAATATATCCAAAAAACACCTTCGCACTATTTCAACAAAATACTTAATTTCTGACAAACTTTCATCAGAAAATCGTTCAGACTGTAAGGCTCTTTTCTCTAATTCTTTTTTGGTCATTCCTTTTTCAAAAACTATTTTTTTTAAAAAACTAGAGAAATATTCGACAGAGTGTATGTCAAAACTATTAACATCGTTCCCGACATACGATGTTCCTACGGCTCCAAATATCGAATGCAACGTAACTTTAAAGATACTGGAGATATCGCTTCGATCAAATGACAAAATCTGATCAGATTTCGTAAACCTCACATTCGGCCCATCCAATAAAAATACACCCGGATCGTACGGCGCTTCCAACGTCTGCTTCATCAGCAAAAGCGGCTGCATCATGCTTGACTTGCCCGAACTGTTGGCCCCGGCCAAGATCGTGAGCGGCGCGATATACAGCGTCTGCTCGCAGCTGATCGACTTGAACCCGGCCACGGAAATGGCTGTCAGACGGTCGTCTTTAGAGGAAGTGTCATTTGAAATTCGCATGTCTTCACCTTACCTCAAGCCGTGCCGACTGCAAAACCCAATCTTACGCCAGCCGCTGCCGGTCCAGATTGCGTAGATTGACGGCTTCGGCCAGATGCTCGACCCGGACGTCGGGCGTGGCGTCGAGGTCGGCGATGGTGCGGGCGATGCGCAAAATCCGCGTGTGGGCCCGGGCCGAGAGGCCGAGCCGTCTCACCGCGCCGTCGAGGAAGGCGTGGCCTTCGCCGGTCACGGCGCAAAACTGTGACAAGGACCGGCCCGAAAGCTTGCTGTTGACCGAAAACGGCAGCCCGCCGTAGCGGGCGGCCTGCACGGCCCGGGCCGCCAGCACCCGCTCCCGCATGACCGCCGAGGTCACGGCCGAGGCCTCGGCCCGCAGTTCCTTGTACGGCACGGCCGGCACCTCCACCTGCAAGTCGATGCGGTCCAGAAGCGGCCCGGACAGCCGCGACCGGTACCGCCGGACCTCGGCCTCGCCGCAGGAGCAGGCGTGGCGCTCGTCGCCGAGGTAGCCGCACGGGCAGGGGTTCATGGCCGCGACCAGCATCACGTCCGCCGGGTAGGACAAGGACATGGCCGCCCGGGCGATGGTCACCCGGCCGTCCTCCAGGGGCTGGCGCAGGACTTCCAGCACCGATTTCTTGAATTCCGGCAGCTCGTCCAGAAAAAGCACCCCCCGGTGGGCCATGGACACCTCCCCGGGCCGGGGATAGGAGCCGCCGCCGATCAGGCCGGCGTCGGAAATGGTGTGGTGCGGGCTTCGAAACGGCCGGGCCGTCAAAAGCCCGGCTCCGTCCAGCCGGCCGGCCACGGAATAGATGGTCGTGACCTCGAGCGCCTCGTCGAAGCCAAGCGGCGGCAGGACGGTCGGGATGCGCTTGGCCAGCATGGTCTTGCCCGAGCCGGGCGGGCCGATAAAAAGGAGGTTGTGGCCGCCGGCGGCCGCGATCTCGACCGCCCGCTTGGCGTGGGCCTGGCCTTTGACCTCGCTGAAATCCTCGGCAAAGGCCGCCTCCTGGCCGGCCGCCGCAAAGGACGGGGCCATGGCCGGGGAAAGCCCCTCCTCGCCCGTGAAAAAGCGCAAGGCCTGGGCCAGGGTCCCCACCGCGTACACGGCGAGGCCCTCGACCACGGCCGCCTCGGCCGCGTTGGCCTCGGGCACGAGCAGCCCTCGCGCTCCGGCCCGCCTGGCCCGGGCCGCCAGGGGCAGGATGCCGGGCACGGGTTTGAGTTCGCCCGAGAGCGACAGTTCGCCGGCCATGAAAAACCCGGCCACGGCCTCGGCCGGCAGGACGCCCACCGCGGCCAGCAGGGCCATGGCCAGGGGCAGGTCGTAGGCCGAGCCCTCCTTGCGGACATCGGCCGGGGCCAGATTGACGGTGATGCGGGCCGGGGGAAGTTTCAGGCCCGCGTTTCGAAGGGCGGCAAAAACCCGCTCCTTGCTCTCGCGCACCGCCCCCTCGGCCAGTCCGACCATGGTGAAAGACGGCAGCCCCTGCCGGGCCAGATCGACCTCCAGGGTGACCGGGTAGGCCTCGATGCCGAGCAGGGCGGCGGTGGAAATGGTGGACAGGCTCATGGTATTCCCAAACCGATACAGCCTGGGCCGCCGCAGGGCAAGGCCGGGCTTGGGCAACGGCCAGGAAGGCCGGGGGTTTTCATTTCATGCCGCCAGTGGTAGCGTTGTCCGAAGCCACAGCTGTTTTTGCAACAACACCTCACCGCCATCCCGGGACTCCAACGGCATGATCCCTGCCCGTTTTCCCCTGACGCGCTCGGTTGGCGGCGCGGTCCTCCTGACGCTTGTCTGCGTCAACACCGTGCTGTTGGCCGCCTTCGGCCTCCTCGACTACGCCGGGGAAAAGCACCGCTACGAAGCCGAACTCCGCTACGACCTCATGGTCGAGGCCGACCAGCTGGCCGCCAACCTGGCCACGCCCCTGTGGGTGCTCGACAAAGAGCATGTGCGGCGCCACCTGGACGGCATCATGCAAAACGAGCGCGTCGCCGCCGTGGTGGTGACCGAGGCCGGCTCCCCGGCCGTGTACGTCGGCCGCACCCGGGACCGGACCTGGCGGCCCTCGCCCGTCACCGAACACCCGGCCCTGGACGGGGTCATCGTCGAAAAGCGCCCCATCCGTCACCTGGACACGGACCTCGGCACGGTGGAAATCTTCGCCACCCGCCAGTTCGTGGACCAGGACCTGGAAGGTTCCTTCGCCCGCATCCTCCTGCGCATCCTCGGGCTCAACGCCTGCCTGGCCCTGGTCCTGGCCCTGGTTCTGCGCTGGCGGGTCATCGGGCCGCTGGCGCGCCTGGAACGCTACGCCGCCCGCGTCAGCCTCGGCGACGGCACCGGCGAAACCCCGCCCCTCGACGGCCTGCGCTGGGAAATGGCCAGCCTCGGCCGCACCATGGAAGAGATGGTCAACCGCCTCTCCTCGGCCCAGCGCAAATACCGGGACATATTCGAACACGCCACGGAAGGCATTTTCCAGACCACCTTCGACGGCCGCATCCTGTCGGCCAACGCCGCCATGGCCCACATGCTCGGCTACGATACGCCCCAGGAGTTCATGGAAACCGTCACCGACGTCGGCCGCCAGCTTTTCCACTCGCCGGACGAACGCCGGCGGATGCTCACGCGCCTTTTGTCCGAAGACAGCGTGCCCGGCCTCCAGCTCCGGTTCCTGCGCCGCGACGGCCAGACCATCTGGGTGCTTTTAAACATCCGGCTGGTGCGCGACGGCAAAGGCAATCCGCTGTATACCGAAGGCACGCTCACCGATGTCACGGCCCGGGTCCGGGCCGAACGCCGTCTGGAAATCTTAAACCGCCACCTGCGCGAGGCCGTCAAGGAACGGACCCGCCGGCTGGCCGAAAAAGCGGCCGAACTCGAAGCCGCCAACCTGCGCCTCCAGGAACTCGACCGGCTCAAATCCGGGTTCCTGGCCACCGTTTCCCACGACCTGCGCACGCCGCTGACGTCCATCATGGGCTTCGCCAAGCTCATCACCCGCGATTTCACCAAATTCTTCAAGCCGTTCGCCTCGGGCCACGAACGCCTGACCCGGCAGGCCGACCGCATCGCCGCCAACCTCGGCATCATCGAAAGCGAAGGCGAACGCCTGACAAGGCTTGTCAACGACTTCCTCGACCTGTCCAAGATCGAATCCGGCCGGGCCCAGTGGCGCGACGCCACCGTGGACACCGCCGCCCTCATCCTCCGGGCCACCGAAGCCAGCAGCGCCGATTTCGCGGCCAAGCCCGAGGTGGCTTTCACCATGGACGTGGCCCCGGACCTGCCGCCGCTTCGCATCGACCCCGACCGCCTGACCCAGGTGCTGGTCAATCTCCTCGGCAATGCCGCCAAATTCACCGACCAGGGCCACGTCCGGCTGCGGGCCGGCGTCGCGGGGCCGGTCCTTCGCGTGGAAGTGACCGACACCGGCCAGGGCATTCCCCGGGAATCGCTGGAGAAAATCTTCGATAAATTCCATCAGGCCCAGGCCGGGGACACCGTCCAGGAAGGCCAGCGCCGCAAAGGCACCGGCCTTGGCCTGGCCATCTGCCGCCAGATCGTCGGGCACTACCAGGGCCGCATCTGGGCCGAATCCGAACTCGGCCGGGGCAGCACCTTTCTCATGGAGCTTCCGCTCCCCCACCTGTCGCCGGGGGAGAACGAGGACGGAGAATAGAGGCGGGAGAAGGGGAGAGAAGACGAAGAAGCCTCCGGCGGCCGGGGGGGATCATCCCCCCCGGCCCCCCCGGGCGGGGATTTGGGCAGGCGAGTGGTTCGGCAGTCGTTGGCGGTTGCGCGTCGGTGCGACCGGAATCGGGCCGCCCCCTCCGGGTGGGTCCGGGAGGGGGTGACCCCCTCCCGGCCGCCGGAGGCATCTTCCCTTCCCCCGTCCCGCCCCGCCCGCCGCCGCGTCCGGGGCTACTGGCCGCCCTTCTGGCGCTGCTGGTCGATTTCCTTTTTGAGGCCTTCGCCGTATTTGCGGGACTGGATGATGATGTCGTCGACCTTGTCGCCACGAATCTTCATGAGCGAAATCTTATACGCCCCATCGATGGGAATCATGGAGTTCTTGGAATCCGCGTACAAGGCGTTCATGGCGCTGACGACCTGGTCCGGGTCCATGCCGGCGTAGGAATTGAAGCAGCCCCGGAAGTTGTTCTCGATGTCCTGGGCCTTGGCATCCTTTTGCATGGTGCTGATGTCGGTGCACATGATCCGCACGGCCGTGGCCAGGCCGAAGAGGAAGGCCCGTTTTTCCTTTTCGGTGTTGCTGGTCCAGGCGTGGGCGAACGTGGCGGCGCCGGCCGGGGCCGAGGCGGCCGGAGCCGCGGCCGTGACCTGGGAGGCCGGGAAAGCCGGGACGCGGCCGACCACGAGCACGAACAGGGCGGCAAAGAGCAGAGCCTTTTTGGACATGACGGAATTCTCCTTGGGTGGAAACGCTCGGGCGAGGGCCCGGAAAGATATGGGCCGTACCTACGCCAAGGCCGGCCGGCCGGCAAGGGGGCCGCCCTTGACAATCGGGCCGGCTCGGGCTTTGTTGAAGGAACGTCCGAAGTTGCGTCAAAGGAGCCTGCCATGATCCGATGCCTCCTGGTCTTGCCTGTCCTTGCCCTGTGCCTGGTGGCGGCCGTGCCCGCCCGCGCCGCCGACGCGCCGACCGAAATCGCCGGCCTGGCCCTTGGCGCCAATGCCGAAGAGTTGCGCGACCGCCTGGACATTTCCCGCATGGCTCCTTTGTGGGACCGGCCCTGGATGATCCGGGCCAACCTCAAGCCGACCAAGGGTTTCGCCGGCGGCTATGTGATCCTTGGCGGCTGCGCCACCACCAACCGCGTCGAGCGGGTGCGCCTGCAGTACCAGGACGGCTCCATGGCCCGGTTCGACAAGCTGGCCAAGGCCCTGACCGCCCGCTACGGCCTGCCGACCCCCCTGCCGGGCAAGCCGGGCGGCAAGTACCGGGGCCTGCGCTGGGTGTTCGGGTCCAACAAGACCAAGGGCATGGACATGCTGCTCGAGCATTTCGAGGGGAGCGGCGAGGACAATCCCACGGGCAACATCATCCGCCTGTCCGACAACCGGGCTCTGGCCCAGGAACGGGCCTGCTACGATTCCATGGTGCGGGGCGCGCCCGAGCCCAGGCCCGCCTTTCCCCTCTTCGAGATCGACGACTCCTGGCTGTTGCCCAAATAGGCGGGTTGCCGCGATCCTTGGGGCGGGACCGGCGGGTTCGCGCGGCCCCGCCCGATGGGGGCCCGGTCGCCAGCGGCCCCTTTCCGGGGGCCCCGGCCCCCCCTGGCGGCCAGGGCCCTGCCGGCCCCGGGAAGGCGGGCTAACCCTTTGGAAAAGAGCGACGTTTTATTGACACAAAAGCGTCACCCGGCCTATAATCCGCCGCGTTTGCGGGCCTCTCCCGTCCGCCGGACGCTCCGGGCCGAGACGCGCCCCACCCCGACAGTCACGACAACTCCCAGGAGGACCAGGATATGGCGGTTACGATCGGCATCAACGGATTTGGCCGGATCGGTCGGTACCTGACGCGGCTTCTGGCCGACGACCCCGACATCACCCTCACGGCCATAAACGCCCGGGCCGACAACGCCCAGCTCGCCCATCTGCTCAAGTACGATTCCGTGCACGGCCGGTTCGCCGGCACGGTGGTCCCCTGCGACGAGGGCCTCATGATCAACGACAGGCTGGTCCGGATCACCCGCCACGGCGGCGGCGACTGGCGCTGGGCCGATTGCGGCTGCCAGTTCGTGATCGAGACCACGGGCAAATTCGTGGACCGGGAATCGTGCGAAAAGCACCTGGCCAGCGGCGCGCAAAAGGTGATCATCAGCGCGCCCGGCAAAAACGAGGACGTGACCGTCGTCATGGGCGTCAACGACCACGAGCTGGCCCCGGAGCACCGCATCATCTCCAACGCCTCCTGCACCACCAACTGCCTGGCCCCCATCGCCAAGGCCTTAAACGACGCCTTCGGCATCCGGCACGGGCTCATGACCACCATCCACTCCTACACCATGAGCCAGCGCATCCTGGACGGCTCCCACAAGGACTGGCGGCGGGGCCGGGCCTGCGCCCTGTCCATGATCCCGACCACCACCGGCGCGGCCAGGGCCGTGACCAAGGTCATCCCGGCCCTTACCGGCAAGCTCGACGGCATGTCCATCCGGGTCCCGACGCCAAACGTCTCCGTGGTCGATTTCACCTGCGAGCTCGACAAGCCGACCGATACGGCCGGCATGCTGGCCGTGCTCCAGGCGGCGGCCGGGGACAACCTCGGGTTCACCGACGAGCCGCTGGTGTCCATCGACTTCGTGGGCGACACCCACGGCGGCGTGGTGGACGCCAAGGCCAGCCAGGTCCTCGACGGCACCATGGCCAAGGTGCTCGCCTGGTACGACAACGAGGCCGGGTTCACCAACCAGCTCGTGCGCCTGATCAAGAAAGCTGCCGCCTTTTAGGCCGTCCCCCGTTTCCGGACATCCGACCGCCCGCCGGCCCCGTGGCCCGCGGGCGGCCCGCGTTCTTTCCCTCCCCCCCGCCGGCCTGCCCGGCCCTGGCCCCCCCGCTCTAAAGCAAACGGCCAACCGGCCGATACGCCTTGTGCAAACGGCACTGCGCCGCAAACGCCAGCACGAGGTTTTGGCCATGACCGCGCCCACGACGCCCCTTTTTCGCTCCCCGCTCATCGTCTCCGCCAGCGAAGGCCATGCCAAGATCGACCGGGACTTTTTAAAGCGCGCCCGCATCTTCGGCGCCCGCCACGTGACGAGCGGCGCCGAGGCGCTGGCCCACCTGCGGCGCGGCGGGGCGGATCTCATCCTCTGCGACGCGACGCTTGCCGACATGGACGGCCAGGCCTTCGTGGCCGCCCTGCGGGCCGATCCGGCCCTGGCCGGCATCCCGGTCATCCTGGCCACCGTCGGCGGCCGGCGGGCCGAGGTCCTGGCCGCGGTCAAGCTCGGCGTGGCCGGCTACTGCCTGCGTCCCTATTCCGAGGACACCTTCCGGCGGCACCTCTCCATGGCCGCCCATGTGGCCCGGTTCGCAGCCGCGGAAAAGGCCGCCCTGGCCCGGGCCAGGGCCGGCGAGGCCGCGGGCGACCTGGACGGGGCGGCCCGGGACTTTGCCGCCGTGGCCGAGACCCCGGACGCCGCGCCCCGGCTTTTCGAGGAAGGCATGGCGGCCCTGGCCGTCCGGGACTTCGAACGGGCCATCGTGGCCTTTCACAAGGCCCTGGGCGCAAACGAGCTCTTCGTGGAAGCCTATCTCGGCCTGGCCCGGGCCTGGCTGGCCAAGGGCAGCACCCGCCAGTACCGCCAGTACATGAAGCAGGCGGCCTCGGCCTGCGCCCGGGCCCGGCGGTTCACGGAGCTGCGCGACCAGTTCCTGGCCCTGCTCGCGGCCGACGAGGCCGGGTTCAACCCGTTTCTGGCCCTTGGCAACGAGCTTTTGCGCGACCGGCACTACGCCGCCTCCATCTCGCTTTTCCGGCATGCCCAGGAACTGGCCCCGCAAAACGCCGACATTTATCTCAGCCTGTCCAAGGCCTACCATTTCCTGCGCCGCCCGGATCTGGCCCGGCGGGCCGTGGACAAGAGCCTGGCCTTAAACGACCGCAGCGACGAGGCCCGGGCCCTGCGCCAGCGTCTGGCCGACCGCGACAGGGAGGGTCTGGCGGCCCCGGGCGCCTTGCCCGGAGGGACCGACGCGCCGCGCTATCCGCTGCTCCTGCGCGGCGTCCTCTACCTGGCCGGCCTGGCCACCGACGCCCTCGTGCGGCCCCGCCGCCAGGCCAAGGCCGCCTGATCCCGCCGCCGGCCCGCCTTATCCAACGGCCCCTTGCCGGGGCCCGCCACGGCCAGCCCGGCAGGCCGTCCGACAGGCAGATTGCCTTGGGCCGGAAAGTGGGGCATAGCGAGGCCAGGAGCGCCGGTCGGCGCTCCCGGAGGAAGACATGTCCGAAGCCGTCACACCCGCCGGACATACCGAAGCGTCTCCCGCCGGCCATATCGAGGCCCAGCCTCCCGGCCGCTTCGAGGCCCTGCCGCCCGGCCGTTTCGAAGCCCTGCCACCCGGCACGGTGGCCATCTCCCCGGCCGGGGCGGTGTCGACCTCGCCGGCCGGCCATGTCGAGCCCGTGCCCGGAGGCCATGTGGAACCGGCGCCCGGAGGCCATGTCGAACCCCTTCCCGCCGGGTCCGTGGAAGTCCCCCTCGGCGGCATCGTCAACATCCGGCTCTAGTTCCGATTCCACCTCCATTCGGACGTACGGGCCGAAACCACCTGGAATGCCATGCACCCAATTCCTGCCATTTCCCGTTGCTTCGCCGCCGGCCTGGCCGGACTTCTCGTGACCGCGGTCCTCGGCTGCGGCCCGCGCAACACCTGGGTCAACCCGGACCATGGCCAGTTCCTGGTCGAAAAGGTCAAGGTCAACCGCAACGCCTACCTGCGCTACGCCCAGGCCGAGGAAGAGTCCCGCCGCGACGGCAACGCCGCGGACTCGGCCCGGTACCAGGAAGCCAAGGAGGCGGCCCGCAAGGAATACGACCGGTACAGCCGGGAGCTGTCCGCGTACAACGCCGCCCACCCGGGCAAGGCCGTCACGGAAGACGCCTTGTAGGCCCGCGCCATGGCGCGGCGGCCGGCGGGCAGGCCCGGACGGCCCGCCGGCCAACCCTGGACACAAAAAAGGCCGCCCCGTCGGGGGCGGCCTTGGTCGTCGGAAGCGTCGGAATGGCCCGGGGCTGGCTCAGGCCTTGGCGGGCGCGGTCGTGCCGGCTCCGGCGCCGGCCCGGGGCGTAAGCCCGGAACCGAGGTCCAGCAGGATGGGGCTGGCCACGAAGATCGAGGAATAGGTGCCGGCCAGGATGCCGATCAGCATGGCCAGGGCGAAGTCGTGGATGACCGCGCCGCCGAGAAAATAGAGGCAGGCGACGGTCAGGAGCGTGGTGCCGGCGGTCAGGATGGTGCGCGAGAGGGTCTCGTTGACGCTGGCGTTTATGACCTGCTCGAAGGGCAGGGCCTTGCCCACGGCCCGGTTCTTTTCCCGGATGCGGTCGTAGACGATGATGGTGTCGTTGAGCGAATAGCCGAGGATGGTCAGGAGCGCGGCCACGATGGTCAGGTCGAACTCCTTGTCGAGGAGGGAGAAGATGCTGACCGTGACGAGGATGTCGTGGAGGTCGGCCACCACCGCCCCGAGGGCGTACTTGAGCCGCATGACGAAACACAGGGCCAGGGTGATGCACATGGCTGCGGCGATCAGCCAGACGGTCGAGGCGCCGGCGAGCTTGAGCAGGTAGATGCCGCCGGCCAGGCCGGCCGCCATCATGCCGGCCGCCATCCACCGCTGCTCGAAGCGGCCGGAAATATAGATGGCGATCAGGAGCACGGAATAGAAAATGGCTTCGAGCGCCTTGCCGCGCAAATCCGCCCCGACCTTGGGGCCGACCATCTCCAGGCGCTGGACCGCGTAGCCCGAGTCCGGCAGGTTCTTGGCCAGGGCCGCCTCCACCGAGGCCCGCACGGTCTCCTGGTTGACCCCGTTGTCCGAGGCCCGGATGAGAAATTCGTTGGCCTCGTCCTGGCCGAAACGCTGGACCACCACGTTGTCGAGGCCCACCTGGTCCACGGCCTTGGTGATGGTCTCCACGTCCAGGGCCTTGGCGAACCGGACCTGGATGGACAGGCCGCCGGCGAAGTCCACGCCGAAACGGGGGCCGCCCTTGACGGCCAGGGACACGAACCCGGCCACGATGATCGCCGCCGAAATCAGGTAGGCAAGCTTCCTGTATTTCAGAAAATTGATGTTCGTGCCGGGCTTTATCAGCTCCAGAACCATCGTCTCCCCCTCTGGGTTGCTCCGGGAATGGCGGGGAAGGGGCCGGCGGCCGCCGGTTTTTTCCTTCCTCCCGGAAAGGCCATGCACCTTCCGTCAAATGCGCGCGCCTTGTCAAGCGTGGCGGCCTGGCGGTGGGGTGCCGTGGTGAAAAGCCGGGCCAGGCCGTCCCCAGCCGGCGCGGGCCGGACAAAACGGCAGCCTGTCGGCCGGCCGTCGCGCCCCCGAAAAGCGGGCCGCCGTCCCGGTCGAACAGGCAGCCGGGACAACGGCCTGGGCACGAGACCTACCGCAGGTACTTGAGAAACGGGCTTTGCGGCGTCAAAAAAATCCGGGTGTTTTGGGACATGGCCTTCTGGTAGGCTTCGAGGCTGCGGGTAAAGACGAAAAAGTCGGGGGCCTGGCTGACGGCTCCGGCCCAGACGGACGTGGCTTCGGCGTCACCGACGCCGCGCAGCACCTCGGCCTGCCGTTCGGCCTCGGCCAAAAGCACGGCCCGGTCCTTGTCCGCTCCGGATTTGATCTTCTCCATCTCTTCCCAGCCCTCGGAACGGTAGAGCTTGGCCTGGCGCTCGCGTTCGGCCCGCATGCGGCCGTAGATGGCCTGGGCGTTCTCCGGCGGCAGGTCGGTCCGCTTGATGCGGACATCGATCACCTCCAGGCCGTAGGGGGACAGGATTTCCGTCGATTTCTTGGTCACTTCGCCCATGATGAAGGCCCGCTTCGCCGAAACCACGTCCTGGAGGGTGTACTGGCCAAGCGCCACCCGCAGTTCGGCGTAGATGATGTCGTCGAGGCGGGCGTGGGCCCGGCTGACGGTGCGCAGCGTCCGGTAAAAGAGCAGCGGATCGGTGATGCGCCACCGGGCGTAGTTGTCGACCACCAGGTTTTTCTTGTCCAGCGTCAGGACCTCGGACGCCTTGGCGTCGTATTCGAGCAGCCGCGAATCGAAAAATACCACGTTTTGGATGAAGGGGATCTTGGCGTGCAGCCCCGGTCCCTTGGTGTCGCCCGTGGGCTTGCCGAGCTGGAGCACGATGGCCACCTCGGTCTGGTCCACGGTGTAGATGGTCTGGGCCGCGGTCACGAGGCCCACAAAGGCCACGACCGCGATGACGATATGGGAAATTCTCACGGCTTGCCCCCCTTGGCCTTGGCCGGATCGGCCTTTTGCCCCTCGGAGCGGCCGGCCGGATTCTCCGGCGCCGGGACCTGGGGAGCCTGGCGCAGGGCGTCCAGGGACAGGTAGGGCACGGCCTGCCGGGCCGCGTCGTCGCTTAAGACCAGTTTCTCAAGCCCGGGGTTGGAGAGCAGCGTCTCCATGCCTTCGATGTAGAGGCGGTCGCGGGTGATGTCCTTGGCCTTTTCATATTCGACGCGCAGCGCCGAGAACCGGTCCGCGCCGCCCTTGGCCCGGCGGATGACCTGTTCCCGGTAGGCGGCGGCCTCGTTCAGGATGGCCGCCGCCCGGCCCCGGGCCTTGGGCAGGATGTCATTGGCGTAGGCGTCGGCCTCGTTGACAAGACGGACCTTGTCCTCCCGGGCGCTGGCCACGTCCTTGAAGGCGTCCACCACTTCCCGGGGCGGGTGCACGTCCTGGAGCTGCACGGCCAGGACGTCCATGCCGCTGTCGTAGCGGTTGAGCATGGCCTGGAGCAGGGCCTTGGCGTCGGTCTGCACCTTGAGCTTGCCGGCCGTGAGCACCGAATCGATCTTGGCGTCGCCCATGACCTCGCGCATGGCCGCCTCGGCCGCGCTTTTGAGCGTCTGATCGGGATGGTCGATCTTGAAGAGATAATTGACCGGATTATTGACTTGGTATTGCACGATAAACTGCACGTCCACGATGTTCTCGTCGCCCGTCAGCATGAGCGACTCCTCGGGCACGGCCTTGTTTTGCAACGACGCGCCGTCGCGGCCGTAGTTCGAGTGGAAGCCCACCTCCACCCGCCGGACCTGGGAAACCTTCGGGGTCTTTACGGTCTCGACGGGAAACGGTAAGTGGTAATGCGGTCCTGGTCCCGTGGAATAGGCGTAGGCACCGAATCGCTGGACAATGCCGGCTTCGTCGGGCTCCACGATGTAGATGCCGCTGGCCAGCCAGAACACGGCCAGGACAAGGATGACGATTTTCGGCCCGCCGGGCAGCCGTCCCTTGAGGGTGGACAGTTTCCGTCCCCAATCCTCGCCCACGCGGCCTGGATCCGGGAGAGGCGATCCCTGGCGGCGTTTTTGCTCGGTGAGCTTTTCCCAATCCCAGTTCATTCCAGGCGGCATAAGAGAGATAGGGGGGAAGGTCAAGGGACGCCCCGGTCGACCGTTTTCGCCTGGACCGCAAGGAGATCGCATGAAGCCTGTATTGCCCGGGGTTTTCCGGGCCTATGACATCCGGGGCGTGGTGGACGTGGATTTCGATCCCGAGTGGGTGGAATGCTTCGGCCGGGCCGCGGGCGTCTATTTCAAGCGCCAGGGTCTTTCCCAGGCCGTGCTCGGCCACGACTGCCGGCTGACCTCCCCCGAATACCAGGCCCGGCTGGCCGTCGGCCTGGCCTCCTCGGGCCTCGACGTGGTCTGCCTCGGCATGGTGCCGACCCCGGTCTTCTACTACGCGGTCAAGGCCCTGGGCCGCAAAGCCGGGATCATGGTCACGGCCAGCCACAATCCGCCGGAGTTCAACGGCTTCAAGGTCTGGTGCGGCGAAACCACCATCCACACCCAGGCCATCCGGGAACTCTACGACATCATGGCGGCCGGGGAGTTCGCCTCCGGCTCCGGGATCGTGTGCGAGCACGACATCAAGCCGGCCTATGTGGAGCACGTGGTGGACCAGATGGTCCTGCCCCGGGCGGTGACCGTGGTGGTCGACGGCGGCAACGGGGCCGGCGGGCTTCTCTGCGCCGAGGTGCTGCGGCAGGCCGGGGCCCGGGTCATCCCGCTTTTCTGCGAGCCCGACGGCCGGTTTCCGAACCACCATCCCGACCCGGTGGTCCTTCACAACGTGGCCGATCTGGCGGCCCGGGTGGTGGCCGAGGGCGCGGACTTCGGCGTCGGCCTCGACGGCGACGCGGACCGCATCGGCGTGGTCGACGGCACGGGCCGGCTCCTGTACGGCGACCAGATCCTGGCCCTCTACGCCCGGGCGGTCCTGGCCAACCATCCCGGCGGCACGGTCATCGGGGAAGTCAAATGCAGCCACCTGCTTTATAAGGATATCGCGGCCCACGGCGGCCATCCGGTCATGGCCGCCACCGGGCACTCGCTGATCAAGTCCCGCATGCGCGAGACCGGCGCCATCCTGGCCGGCGAGATGAGCGGGCACATGTTTTTCGCGGACCGCTACTACGGCTTTGACGACGGCCTCTACGCCGCCGCCCGGCTGGCCGAGATCGTGGCCGCCTCCGACGTGCCGCTGGCGGACATGCTGGCCGACTGGCCGGCCACGGTCAACACGCCGGAAATCCGCATGGATTGCCCGGACGCCCTCAAGTTCGCGGTGGTCGAGAAGGCCAAGGCCTATTTCAAGGACCGCTTCGACGTCATCGACGTGGACGGGGTGCGCCTGACCTTTCCGGACGGCTGGGGACTCCTTCGCGCCTCCAACACGCAGCCGGTGCTGGTCCTGCGCTTCGAGGCCGAGACCGAGGCCCGGCTGGCCGAAATCCGCCGGGTGATCGAGGAGCCGGTGGCCGGCTGGATTGCCGAACTCGGCGGCGTGGCGTGAGTCCGGCCGGGGGCAGGAGCGGGGCATCGGAGAGGGACGGGGGGAAGCCTCCGGCGGCCAAAGGGCTCCCGCCCTTTGGAATCCCGTCACGGGCACGGAACGGGGCCTTTGTCTGAAGGTGTCCGCCTGCGGGTGGGCGGAAATTTGGGGACGAGGGGTGGCGGGCGACCCGCCCGCCGCCGCCCGGCCCCGGAAACGGAGGTGACCATGGCCGTGTACGCGCGCCTCGTCCTGACCGTCCTGGCCGTCCTGGCCCTCCTGCCGGCCGCCGGACCGGTCCCGGCCCACGCCCAGGAGCCGGCCTTTCACCCCAACCCGGCCCTGGGCGAGATGCTGGCCAAAACGCTCTACATCACCCAGCCGACCAATCCCGGCGGCAAGAACATTCTGGACAACAGCTGCATCTACAAGGACAGCTTTTCCCTGAGCCCTTCGGAAGAGCTCCTCGACCGATGCGACCTGCCCGCCGCAACCGGCCAGTTCACGGCCCAATACGGCCGGCCGGACGCCACCTCCCCGGCCCCGGGCGGCAAGACGCTCCTCGAATACTTCCTTTTATTCAACGAGAACGAATACCACGTGAAGGTCTTTATCGGCTGCGCCGCAGGCAAGACCGAGGCCTTCGCCATGGTCGAATGCAAGCGCGAACGCAACCGGGCCAAGCCCGGCCCGCCCAAGGACAACCGCTCGTTCTGGAAAAAGATCCTCCAGTAGCCGGTTCGGGCCGGCAGCAATCCGAACCGAGGCCGCGGGCCGCCGGGCCGCCCATGGCAACCCGGCGGCCCGCGGCCTCGGTGATGTTGACGCCCGCCGCCCCCGGCCGGGGGCGCTCTCCCGATCCTCGGCCGTGGCCGTCCGGGACGGGCAGCCGTGGCCTTTCAGGATGACGTCGAGGTGCCCCGGTAGGTCGGGGACTTCTCGATCAGGTCGGTCAGGAGGAGCACCATGGACAGGTCCCGCTTGTTGCCGGGCGTTATGGCCGACAACACGTAATCCTTGAGCGACGCCCCGGTGCCGGGCAGTTCCCGCCCGTCCCCCTGCTTGGTATTGTGCACGGCCTCCAGAAACGAAAGGAGCAGGTACGGCCACACGTCGTCGTAATAGAGATGGTAGTCGAGGATCTCCTTTATCTTGAGCACGGCGTACATGATGTTGTCGGTTTCCCTGTAATCCCTGGTCCACAGGTCCCGATCGCTCAGATGCGGCCGTCTGGGGGACAGATTGGTCGCCATCCCCTGCTGCGGGTCCCGCGCCCGACGATGGTCTTCGATACGGATGATACGGGCCATGCGCCTCCCTCCCTGGCGGCAACGCGTCCGGCTCTCCGGCCGGACGCTGGTTCTACCTCCCTTTTCGGCCGGTTGAGGGATTCCTTTAGCGCCGGCGCGATAGTTTATTGCAATACTATCATCTTGAAATTATTTAAATAAACTATTTCACGCCGCCAGCACCTCCGCGTAAGGAAAGACGACCCCACCCCGGAGCCTGGAGGAAAACCATGAGTGATCAAGCCCATACGGCCATGTGGGAAAGCCTCGATCTCGACCTCGAAGCCCACGACGCGCTGCTGGCGGTCCTGGGGAAATGTTACGGCGACATCGACCTGTCCCAGGAAGGACGCCTGAAAGGAGCGGAATACCTCGATTTCGTCCTCTCGAAAGTCCATGGCCTGCGGATCCGGGAGATCCAGGAGGCCCAGGCGGCCGGCAAAAACGTGGTCGGCACCTTTTGCGGGTTCGTGCCGGACGAGCTGACGCCGGCCGCCGGGGCCGTCCAGGCCGGGCTGTACGCCGAGGCCGGGGCCGGCACGGAAAAAGCCGAAACCATCCTGCCCCGAAACACCTGCGCCCTGATCAAATCCCTTGTCGGCTTCAAGCTGGCCTCGGCCCTCGCTCGGGTCGTGCCCGCGAAGTCCGGGATGCTTATTTTTAATGCAACACCATAAAAAATACCGGCGTATTTTTTAAAAGCGCGCCGCAGGTTCTTCCCCGCTCCCCGGCCTCCCGCCTGGATTCCGGTCCTCCGGGCCGCCCTCTCTTTGTTGCGATCTGCAACCGTGGGAACCGCCGTTGCATTCTGTAACAGCCTGGTTGGTTACAACATTTCAATAAATTCATATATTAATAATTTACCTTTTATAACTTGTTTTCCCGTCCAAGGGGGCATACTCCGGGCTCACGACAATCTCCGGATTCGCCCCCGGACTTGCCGGTGCGTCGATGGCGTCTCGTTCTGCGAGCCCACGATTTGGAGGAAGGAATCATGAAGAGACTTGGATGCCTGGCCCTTGCGGCCAGCATGGTTTTCGGCGCCCTGGGCGCCGCCCACGCCGCCACCGAGGTCAAGATGACCGGTGACGCCCGCGTGTACGGCAACTTCTTCGAGAACCGCAACTTCACCGGCTGGAACAAGGCCGGCACGAAAACCGAAGACACCTTCGAGATCTGGGAACGCTTCCGCCTGCGTTCCGACTTCGTGGCCAACGAGGCCGTGAAGTTCCGTCTGGGGTTGAAGGTCGAAGACGTCTGGGGCCACGGCACCTTCACGGCCGCCAACCCGGATGCCGCCACGTCCTTGCAGGTCGACCTGGCCTATCTGCAGTTCAAGGTGCCCGGCTGCGACAACATCCAGGTGACGGCCGGTCTGCAGGACGTCAACCTGCCGCAGTCGGCCCTGTTCTACAACAGCCCGGTTTTCAGCGACAAGATGGCCGCCCTGACCATCACCGCGCCGCTGATTGACAACACCCTGTCGGTCATTACCGGCTTTGGCCGCCTGATCGACACCAACCGGACCTACGACGCCACCACGACCCAGCGGGCCGACGAGCTGGACGCCTACTTCCTGGCCCTGCCCGTCACCCTGGAAGGCTTCAAGGCCACGCCCTGGGGCATGGTCGCCGTGGCCGGCCGCAACGCCGACTACTCGTACAAGGACACCACGGATACCGTGGATTCCGGCAACTCCTTCGCCAACACCCTGGTCTCCGCCGCCAGTTCCCGGAACATGACGACCAGCGGCCAGCTCGGCTCCTGGAAGAACTCCCAGAACCCCTACTTCTGGGTCGGCGGCGCGTTTGAAGTGACTGCCCTGGATCCGGTCCGTTTCTATGCCGACGTGATCTACGGCGCCGGCGCCACTTCCGACCACAAGGCCTCCAGCCGTGGCGGCTGGATGATCGACGCCGGTGCGGAATACACGGGCCTCGAGGTCGTCACGCCCCAGGTGTTCGCCTTCTGGTCCACCGGTGAGGACAAGTCCACCCGCAACGGCTCCGAGCGTATGCCGTACATGCGTTCCGCCTGGGGTCCGGGCAACAGCTTCCTCTTCGACGACAGCCAGGAGCTCGGCAAGGGTTCCAACATGTACGCGAGCCCGGTCGGCAACTACGGCATCGGCGCGTCCTTGAACAACATCTCGTTCATCGACAAGCTGACCAACCGCCTGACCTTCGTGTACATGCGCGGCAACAACTCGCCCCGCGCCATCCGTGACGCGGTGCTCAACTACAGCAACACCTACTTCACCATGGGGCATGACCTGACCACCAACGAATACCTCATGGGACTCAACTTCGACACCAAGTACATGATCTACGAGAACCTGGCCGCCGTCATGGAGACAGGCTGGGCCCACGGTCAGTTCCAGCAGAGCGTCTGGGGCCATCGCCTGGCCCACGAGGCGAACAACAACGACAACAATGCCTGGAAGGTCGCTTTCGGCCTGACCTACAAGTTCTAAAGACGGCTCGGATTCGCCACGACGCACCAAGGGGGCCTTCGGGCCCCCTTTTTCGTGGCCGTCCCTGGTCCGCCGCCTTTCCGTCCGCTCCAGCCCTCTGCCTCCCTGCCGCCCGGATTCCAGGCTGGCCGCCCTGTTGACGCCGCCGGTCCGGGGGGGCATGTTTCACCGACACATTCCCGCGTCTTTCGGACGCCGCAAGGAGTACCGCATGGCCAAGCAAACCGTTGCCGCCGACCAGGCCGCCGCCATCGGCCCCTATTCCCTGGGGGTATGGGCCGGGGACCTGCTTTTTGTCTCGGGCCAGACCCCCATCGACCCGGCCACGGGCACGGTCGCCGCCACCACCGTGGTCGACCAGGCCCATCAGAGCATCAAGAACGTGGCCGCCATCCTGGCCGCCGCCGGCCTGACCCTGGACCACGTGGTCAAGGCCACCCTTTTCATCAAGGACATGAACGACTTCGCCGCCATAAACGAGGTCTACGCCAGCCATTTCCGCGAGCCCTATCCGGCCCGCTCCTGTGTGGAAGTGGCCCGGCTGCCCCGGGACGTGCTGGTCGAGATCGAGGTCGTGGCCAGTCGGGTCTAGGGGTGCGACCCTTAGAAATTCGCCGGCATTTTTAAGAAAATAATTATACTAGATGGTTATCCATGTAAAAAGCAGGTACTTTTTTCATGGATGCGACAGCGCAGGCCCCCGGCGCCGGTTCATTCCCCTGTCTGTGGCATGGCTTTTCCCCTTGGCGTGCCAGTCGCCTGCCGGCCTTGACTTTCCGGCTGCGGCCATGGATTTTGGCCCATGGCCACAACCTCGGGAGAACCCATGAATGATGTGAAAAGCCCGGGACCGGAACCGGCGGGCAAGCGTTTTCGCGCGGCCCGGATCTTTTCCGTGCCGGACGACGTGAAGTTTCTGGACACCCTGGAGCTGACCCGCCTCTCGGAAGCCTTCTCCGCCTGGACCGACCGGGCCGGCCGGCCGGACGTGGCCGTGTCGCGCAACCGGGTCCGCCTGATCTTTCTGCTCCTGCGCCACACCGGGGCCCGCCTCGGCGAGGTCCTGGCCTTAAACGACCGTCTGGACGTCAACCTCGACAACCTGTCGGTCATGCTCGGCGGCGGCGACGGCGAGGGCCGCGAAGTCCAGATACCGGCCGAACTGGGCGACGCCCTGGGTGCGGTGTTCGAGGACCCGGCCTACGGGGCGCTTCGCGGCATGCTTTTCAAGCTCGACCAGGGCCACGTGCGCCGCAAGTTCTACGAGCGGGCCGAGGAGTGCGGCTTCACCAAGGAGCTGGTCAACCCGAGCACCATCCGCCGGTCCCGGGCCGTGGAGCTCCTGCGCGACGACGTGCCCCTGCCCGTGGTCCAGCGCATCCTCGGCCATTCCACGGCCGACCTGACCGCCGCCTTCCTCCACCTGCCCGAAGACCAGCGCCGCAAGGTGGAGCGGCAGGTGCTGACCCGGGAAACCCGCCGCACCAGCGCCCGCAACGCCTTTTTCGGCCGGGTGGCCCAGGTCCAGAAGGGCGACATCCAGTCCCGGGTGGTGGTCGAGAGCCTGGGCGGCCATGCCGTGTCTTCGGTCATCACCAACGAGAGCATCAAAAACCTCGGCGTGACCGAAGGAAGCTTCGTCACGGCCGAGATCAAGGCCCCCTGGGTGGTGCTCGAAACCTGCGCCGAGATGCCCCGGGCCACGGCCACCAACCGGTTTCTCGGCGAAGTCGAACTGGTGCGCCTGGGGGAACTGACCTCCGAGGTCATCGTGGCCCTGTCCGACGGGACCAGGCTCTGCGCGCTGGTCACCACCAAAAGCGCCCGGGAACTGGAGCTGGCCGCCGGCCAGAAGGTCTGGGCCATGTTCAACGCCTTTGCCGTGGTGCTCCACATGGAGTAGCGGCCGGGGTCAAACCGCCTGGGGCAGCGTGGGGCGGCCATGAAAAAATGCATCGTGTGCCTGGACGGCTCCCAGCCGTCGCTTCGGGCCCTGGATCGGGCCCTCACCGAGGCCGATTGCGGCGAAACCGACATCCTGGCCGTCACGGTCGTGGAAGCCCTGACTTTTTTCGACTGCGACGCCGCGGACTTCGAAACGACCTTTGCCCACATCCTGCGCGAGCCCAAGAAGATCCTGGCCGAGGCCGTGGAATTCGCGGCCGGCCGGGGCGTGGCCATCCGCACCCTGGCCGTGCCCGGGCGGCCGGCCGAGACCGTGGCCCGCATCGCCCGGGAAGAAGGGACCGACGAGATCTACCTCGGCAGCCGGGGCAAGGACGACGTGGAGCACCTGCTCCTTGGCAGCGTGTCCACCCGCCTGGTCCAGATCGCGCCGTGCACGGTCATCGTGGTGCGCTAGTGTCGCGTCCTCAGAACGTAAGCCGCACCCCCACGGCCAGGGCCGTGTCCGACCGTGTGGCCCCGGCCGTGTTGTCCCAACGCACGGACAGGGAACGCCCGCCCGAGCCCCGCAGCGAAAGCCCGGCCCCGAACCGGGCCTGATCCCGGTCCGCCTTCCCGCCGGGCGCGGCAAATCCCTGCCCGGGCGCCCCTTCGAAGGCCGCCGTGACCCGCGGGTTCACGTCGGCGTATTCGTGCCGCCAGCCGCCCCACACGTCCGGCTCCAGGGCCAGATTGCCCCATTCGAACGTCTTGGCCAGCCGCAGGCCGAGCACGGAGGTCAGGGACGCACTGTCGGCGGCCGGGAAAAGCAGATTGGCCTCCCCGGCCCCGGATTCGCCGTAGGCCTGGCGGAAAAGGCGCAGGTACTGGGCTTCGAGGAACGGCTCGGCCACAAAGGCGGCGCCAAGGTCCACGGTGCGGCCGGCCCGCAGGTAGGCGAGCAGGTCGCGCATGGTGCTCTGGCTGTCCGCCGTCGCCCCAAAGAAGGGAATGGGCCGCTCGGCGTGGACCTGGTGCACGCCGTAGGTCAGCAGGGCGTCCACGGCGTACGGGGCGAAATCGAGGGAGGCATAGGGTCCGATACGCCAGATGTGGTCGTCGCTCTTGCCGCCCCCGGCCGTGAAGTCGGCCCGCGACCAGGCATAGCCCCCGAGAATCCCCAGGCGAAGCCCGGGCAGGGCCCGGATGCCGAGGCCGCCCATGGCCCCGGTCAGGTCGCTGTCGTAGCCCGGCGCGCCGCCCCCGGCCCGGCCCAGGCCATGGCCGCCGTAGAGGGAGCCGAACGCCTCCAGCCGGCCCTCGGCGGCCGTCCCCGGCGTCGCGCCGCCGCCGGCCGGCAGGGCCGCCCGCCAGGGCGACGGGCCAAATGCCACGCGCCCGGAAAACGCGGACCTGGACACGTCGCCGAGGTCGCCGGCTCCCGGGTCCTGGTCCAGGAATCCCGCCGGCGTCAGGCCCCGGGCCTCGCCGCTTTGGCCGCGCAGTCCCCGCATGCGGCCGGCAAAGGCGCTGCTGAAGGCCGAGGCCGCGTCCACGGCCAGGACCGTGGCCCGGGTCTGGGGCGCGGGGCCGAGCTGGGCCGTGGCCCCGGTCGGGTCGCCGCAGCGGTCCAGCAGGCCAAGGAGGCCCTCCATGCCCGGATTGACCGTGGCGGCGGCCGCGTCCAGGGCCGCGCCCAGGGACCGGTCGGCCGCGGCCCGGGTGTACCAGCCCATGTCCCGCAGTCCCGTCACCGTCAGGTTGGCCCCGTCCGAGACGGCCACGCCCCGCACCATGGGCAGGTCGCTCGTGACCGGCAGGCCCGAGGCCGGCACGGATACCGTCTGGGCGTTGATGAGCGTATAGGTCTGGCCATGGGCCACGTAGCCGGTTTTCTCGAAGGTCAGGGTCAGGGAGGTGCCTGGGCCGAGCCGGACGGCCTCGACGTTTTGCACCGGAGCCGGCGTCGTGCCAAGCGGCGAAAGGGAAAAGGCCAGGGTGGACGCCCCGGTGGCCGTCAGGCTGTCGTAGCCCCCGCCGAGGTCCACCCGCCCGGACAGGAGGCCGCCGGCCACGGCCAGCCGGTCCGCCCCCTCCCCGGTCCGCACGGCGTACTCGCCGCCGGCAATGCTGCCGGTGTTGCGGATGACGGTGTCGCCGGCCAGGGCCCGGACGGCCGTGCCCGGGGAATCGATGCTCCCGGTATTGACCAGGGTGTTGCCGCTGCCGGTCGGGTCGGCCAGGGCCGAGGCCGTGGGCGTCTGGCCGAGAAAGAGCACGGCCGTGTCCTCGGTCCCGGAAAGGCCGAACTTCGTCGTGGTCGTGCCGGTGATGGTGCCGTGATTGACCACGGTGTAGCCGGGCGAGGAGACGAGCAGGCCCTGGCCGCCGGACACCGTCGCCCCGGGGTCGAGCAGGACCGTGTCCCCGCGCGGCTGGAAGAGCCGCCCGGCCCAGAGGGTGTCCAGGTCGCCCGTGACGTGAAAATCCCCGGAGCCGTTGCCTGCGGTGTAGAGGTAGGCGGTCAGCGGGTACAGGGCGTAGACCGTGTAGGACGTGCCGCCGAGCAGGATGAATTCGGACAGCCCCCGGATATTGGCCAGCGCCTCGCCCTGTCCCCAGAGGTAGGTGTAGCCGAGCTGCGTCCAGGGGAAATGGCTCGAACCGTAGGCCTCGGCCAGCCAGTTGGCGTAATAGGCCTTGAAATTGGCGAAACTTCCGTCGCTCATGCCGGTCGGCTGGACAAAGGCGGCGTTGGTGCCAAGGGACCGCGGCTGGGCGGCCACGGCCGGGTCCCTGGTCGGCCGCTCGATGGTGTTGCCATCCGGCGTGACGAGCATCTCCACGATCAGGTTGTTGGAATTCGTGGCGGACATGCCAAGGGCGCGCGAGGTCTCGAGATGGACGTTGGCCGCCGTGACGCCAAGGCCGGCCAGATGGGACTTGAGTTCGCCGCCGATGGTCACCCAGGTGGCGCTGGTGGCGGCGGTTCCGTAGACCGTGCCCGGACCGCCGGCAAAGGCGCCCAGGTTGTAGGACTCTTTGGTGAACGTGGCCGCCACCAGCCTGCCGTCGACATACGTGTTGCCGTCGCCGGAACCCGGGCCGGTGATGACCTTGAGATTGTCGACCGACCAGGCGGACGGGTTTTGCGCGTTGGCCTGGGCCTCGGCCACGGCCTGGTCGTAGTCGGATTGCTCGTCGGCCGGGGAACGTTGCGGGAACGCCAGGAAAAAGAAGAACAGCAATACCACGACCGGAAAGGCGGCGGGCCGATGCATATCGTCTCCTTGCAATGCGTATGCATCAACAAGTAGAAAACAGGAAATTGCCTGTCAACGAATTTCCGGTTGTGCCATCGGCCCCGCAACTCGATATCACTTTCACGATACGACGAATACCGGCTCGGGAGACACGGACGGTTCCCTGGTCCCCCGGGAGTTTCACGATATTTCGTCTTTTTTCCTGAAAGACGCCGCGTTGCCCAGCCCGTCCTCCCGCTTCCCCCGGCCGGCGCCCGGCCGCGAGGAGGCCCGGCCCCTGGCCGCCGCCGGGCGGGGGCGCGGTAACCGCCGAAACGTCCTCGGCAAATTTCCCTGGTCGGAAACGCTGTGCCGGCCGTCTCCAGCCCGCCCGGTCCGGCCGGACCCCTGGCATCGCCCTTGCTTTCCCTCCCCTGTGCTGCATGACGCCATGGCGTCAGGGAGGAATCGTATGCGCACCCTTATCCGGGCTTGCACCATCGCCGCGCTGCTGTCCCTGTGGCCTGCCGGCTTCACGCTGGCCGGCACCGTCTACACCGAAACCTACACCCAGAACTGGACGGTGGAGGACGACCCGTCGCCGCCGGAGGAATATGTGGCCATGGCCCCGGCGCCGGTGATGGTCGCGCCGGCCGTGCCTCCCGCGCCCCTGCCCGCGCCCGATCCGTACCGCTACTCCTGGATCGCGCCGTCCTATTAGTCCCCCCTGTGTCCCCATAAAAAGCGCGCCCGCCTGTGCATACACAGGCGGGCGCGCCGGTTTTCCGGGAACGGGGGGAACTAGAACCGTTCCTGCAGGCCCATGGGGTCCTTGAATTCCATCTCCGGGTGGCCGGGCAGGTTCTTCGAGCCCCGGCCCTCCAGGTACTTGGCCAGTTCCAGGTCGACCTTGAGCGGCACCTCCACCCCGGCCTTGGTCAGGGCCTGGCGCAGGTAGCCCTCGGCCTTGACGGCAAAGGCGATGGAGTCGCCGAGGATCCGCAGGGCCTCGGTCGGGTTGTGAAAGCCCATGGAATTTTCCGCGCCGATGAACAGGGAGCGGTAGAAGGCCTCCTCGTAGTAGTCCTTGGCCGTGTCGTAGAGAGTCTTGTCAATGGCCTTGCCCGCGTCCCTGGCCTTGTGTGCGGCCTCGAACAGCTTGGCGGTCACGGCCGTGGCGTTGCCGGCCCGGATCTGGAGCGAGGCCGTGCGGTCCTGGATGGCGAAGACCTGCTCGCGCAGCCAGTCCGGGGTCTCGGAGTGGCACTGGATGCAGGCCTTCAAGTCGTTTTTGAGCGGGCTGGTCACCCGGTGGTCCGAGATCTTGTGCACCCCGACCTTGGTGTAGGGCATGTGGCAATCGGCGCACGAGGCCCCGGCCTTCCAGTGGACGCTGTTGTTGGAGAAGAATTCGAATTCCGGGTGGCGGATAAACGCCAGCTTGAACCCGGTGACCGTCTGCTTCCATTCCTTGAAGGAGTCGTCGCTGCGCAGCTTCTTGATCACGTCCTCGACGGTGATCCCGCCCCACTTGCCGTTTTGCCAGGGGAAAAAAAGCCCCACCGACTGCATGTCCGCGTTCTTGGGGATGCTGTAGGTGACGTGGCACTGGGCGCAGACCACCGAGCGCATCTCCTGGCGGGTCAGCTTTTTCCAGTCCACGCCCATGGATTCGAGGGCCGGCACCAGGGTGAAGCCGCGCGACAGGTTGAGCGTCATGTCCTTGTTGTTGTGACAGTCGATGCAGGCCACGCCAAGGGTCCGGAACTGCTCGGGAATCTTATCAAGAACATCCTTGAAGGGCAGCTTGTAATACTCGACGCCCATTTCCTTGACCAGCATCGGGGCGTAGGGCGTCTTGCAGCTCAGGCACACGCCGCCGGCCTTCAGGCGGGTGGCGTCGACCTCCAGCTGGTCGCGCAGCATGTAGGCGTGGCCGCGAGGCTCGTTGTATTCCACGCCAAAACCCCAGCCGTTGAACAAAAGGGCCATGTAGGGAAATTCGGCCAGTTTGTCGTAGGTGATGTTGTCCGTGGTGAACCCGCGCTTGTACTTGCTCTTGCCCGACGGCTGCGGCACCTCGGTCATCTTCCAGGACTCGTATTCTTCCGGATAGGCCTTGCCCCACACGGTCGGGTCGATCTCCCCGTCCGGGATGACCACGGTCTTGACGGGCTCGGGTTTGGGCGGCGAACAGGCGTAGGGGACGAACAGGAAGGCGGCAAGGGCCAGGCCCACCATTGTCTTGCGATACATTTTGCCCCGCATGGCTATCCCTTTTTCGGCCGTGGCCGGTTGGCGGTTAACGGGTGGCGGGCACGCCGACGTTTTTGTGCATGACCCGGCGATGGCAGTCCCAGCAGAAACGCTCCTGGCCGATCATCTCCACGGCCGTGGCATGGCAGCGGATGCAGTTGGCCTTGACCACCGCCTTGCCGTGGTCCGAAATCCGAATCGGGTCCGGCACCCGGCCCGAATGGAACACCACCACGTCCTTCATGCCGTCGATGGACTTCCAGACGAAGTGGTTGGGCAGGTTGTCGTTTGGCAGGTGGCAGTCCACGCACCGGATGCGCTTGTGGGCCCCCTGGTGGAACCAGGCCTCGAACTCGGCCTCCATGACGTGGCAGGAGGCGCAGAAATCCGGTGACTCGGACTTGGCCAGAAGCTTCGGCGGCCCGAGGGCCAGAAAAAGCCCCAGGCCGACCGCGGCAAGGCCCACTACGGCCAAAAGCCGCGCGCCCTTGTTGCCTGCATGCCCCATGGTCCCCCTCCTGACTAGAGTTTTGGAAATAAAGGTACGGCAATCCGGGGTTTATGACAATGCTGCGGACCGGCAAAATCGCCCATGCGCCAATTTAATGGAATGTATCGGACAAAGGCATGGCCGGGTGATGCACCCCAAATGTCAGCGCACGGATGGGGCCACCGGCGCGCCACGGCAGCGGCCGGCCATGTCGCTTTTCGCGCCACGGCCCGGCCGACCGGGAAGGACAAAAAGGAGAAAACCGGCGGTCTAGCCGCGGATGCCCTGACAGCCCCGGCACCGGCGCATCAGGGCTTCGGACAGCCACAGGCCGACAAAGACGCCCAGGGCATTGGCCACGGCGTCGCCCATGCTGGCCGACCGGGCCGGCAGAAACGACTGGCCCCACTCCAGGAGCCCGCCGAGCGGGATCATGCAGTAGGCGGCTGCCCGGGCCCGCTCGCCGTTGGCAAAGGCCCACAGCGGCAGCCCGCCGAGCCAGGCGTAGGCCAGGGCATGGTAGAGCTTGTCCGCGTTCCAAAAATCCACGGGCAGCTCGATCTGGTCGCGCAACGACACGTACACGGTCACGGCCACGGACACGAGCCACACGGCCATCACGGCCCGGCGAAAAAGCGGTTTTTCGGTCATGATCGGCCTTTTGCATCCAAGCCGGGCGGATCGGCGCCGGAGCGGCACCGGCCGGCGGGCTCTCGGCGAGTCCCTGCGGATGGGGCCAACCTACCGTGTGGCCGACCGAAAGGCCAGCCTGCCGGGCGACGGCGCCCGGCAGGCTGGAGGAGGACGACGCAGAGACCGGGGCTCTGCCCCGGACCCCGCCGGGGGGGATCATCCCCCCCGGTCCCCCCGAACGGGGTTGGGCAACCCGAGCCATGCGGGGATAGTGCCCGGAAAAACTCCTCGGGGAGCCCTCGCCCATAAAAAAGGGCCGCCCGCTTGTCACGCGGACGGCCCTTTTCGTTTATCGGGGGGTCCGGGGGGAATGATTCCCCCCGGCGGGGTTTGGGGCAGCGCCCCAATTCTTCTCTCCCCCTACGCGTCGAGCTGCTGGATGGCGTCGAGGCGCCAGGTGTCGCCGGGGGTGTCATTGCGGCGGACGAAGTGCCAGACTTCGCGGACCTGCTCGGGCTGGCCGGCTTTGGGATCTTCGCGCAGGAGCGTGTCGAAGTAGGCCGAGGCGATGGTGGTCGTACCCTGGCTGCGGACTTCGAGCAGCTTGGCGTCGACCAGGAGCACGTCGGTCGGCGTGGGGGTCGGGTCCGCGGCCGCCTGTTTGCGCACGTCCTCCATGAAGGCCGGGGTGGAAAAGGCCGCGATGTCGGCCAGGTCCCGGGCGCTCCAGGACTTCTGGAGCCGGCCGAAGAGCGCCTTGGCTCCGGTCAGGAAGTCGTCGACATCAAAGCCGGCCGGCACCTGCGGCCCGGCCGGAGCGGACGCGCCGGCCTGGGGCGAGGCGCCGAGGTTGGACCAGCCGTTCGCCGCCGCCTCGCGCAGGGGCTCCCGGACCGGGGGCACGGGCGCGGCCTCGTAGGTGCGGGCCATGGACGGTCCTTCCGAAGCCGTCCGGCGGGACCGGATGAACCGGTAGAGCAGGTACAGGCCGCCGCCGATCAGCAGCATGTCGAGCAGGCCGGGTCCGCCGCCGCCCACGGCATGGCCGCCGCCGAAGAGCATCGATCCGACCAGGCCGCCGACGAGCAGGCCGCCCAGCATGCCGCCGAGGCCCGGCCGGGAGAACATGCCGCCCCCGGCGCCCGGTGCGCCCATGGGGGCCTGCCTCGGGGCGGCCTGCTGGGACCCGAAGGCCCCGGACGGGGCGCCCGTGTCCGGACGGGTGGTCTGGGAAAACGACTGGCGGTTGCCGATGGAGCCGCCCCCGCCGAGCCGTTTGGCCGAGGCGAAATCCACGGACGCTGCGAGCAGCAAAAAGACAGCCAGGAAAACACCGGTGGCTTTAACCACGAAACTCCTCCTTGCAAGGCGTCATGATCCGGGCGCATTGCCGCCCGAAAAGGCGCAAAAGCCTGGCTTTCGCCCGCAGCGAGCAGGCGCGGGCGCGTCCACGGGACCAATGCCGCGAACACGCCGCAGGCCGGAAGGGTCGCCATCACAAGAGGCGGTCCGGCCGATGACAGGCTTCGATGCTTTGCCTATATCAGGCAGCAAGGGGGAGCCGTCAAGGGCTACCTGGCTACATGGAACATTGTTTAGGCGCGAACGAGACGGCAAAGGCCGAGACGAAAGGCCGGGCCGCAAAGGCCGTTGCGGCCAGGGGCCACACTGCTTCGGGCCGGCCTGGGCCATGCCTGACCGTGACCGCCTCGGCGTCGAATTCGAGGACAAGCGGCGTCAGTTCATGGTCGCCGTCGCCGCAGATGCTTTCGCGCACGAGCGGCGCGGCTTCGAGCCGGCCGCCGTCCGGCCCGCGCCCGGTGATGGCCGTGCGCACCGTGGCCACCCGGCAAATCCGCCCCGCTGCGTCAAAGGCCAGGGAGTTGTCGTCGCCGCTTATGCCCACGGCGTCCGGATCATAGGCCCAGACCGGGCCGACCGGGGTCTGGACCTCCAGCGGCCGGGCCGGCTCCACGGACCGCAGGGCCCCGCCGGGGTGAAAGGAGAGGCCCAGGCGCACGGGCGCGTTGCCGGCCGGGGTCGGCACGGGCAGTTCCGTGTCCGGCCAGAGGGTCAGGCTGCGAAGCCGCCCCTCGGGGTCGAAGGCCACGGCCACGAACTTGCCGGCCAGGGGCCCAAGGGGGGTGCGCAGGCGCAGCGTCTCGGCCAGCCGCCCCTCGTCGGCCTCGGTCCAGTAGCCGGACAGCTTGCCGTTCAAGGGGAATACCCGGGCCACGGCCCCGTTTTCGTGGAACGTGACCAGCTCGGCCGGCAGCGGTCCGGCCGGGGTTTCGACCACGGTCCGGTTTTCGAGCGGCAGGGAGCGGACCTGCCCGTTCTGGAAAAAGGTCACCGGCGGCTTGTGCAGGCGGCGGCGGTCGTCGATGGTGTGCTGGGGGGTGAGCCGGCCAAGGGAGGTTTCAAAGGCCACGGGGGCGTCGACGTAGGCCGCAGACGGCGTCCCGTCGGGATGGCGGTCCGCCTTCCCTTCGATGGGCACCGGTCCGTAGCGTGTGTGCAGAGTTTCCATACGGTTGCAAAAGCAATATCCGGTCCAATCTCTTCGCAAACAATTGCCGGGACTTGCAAAACGCTCCCCCCGTCCGGGCTACAGAATTGTCCGCAACTCCGACAAAACCGTCTCCCGCCGGCCCGTCATACGGCCGTAACGGCCGGCTCCCATACTGGCTTGGCCGCACCTCCAACCCCCGGGGCCGCCATGCTGACGTTCGCCCATTCCACCTATTTCCACGACCTGCTGGCCAGTTTCACGGCCGGCGTGGTCATCTGCAACGTCCGGGGGCTGGTCTATGCCTCGAACCCGGCCGCCTCGGCCCTGCTCGGGGAGCCGGCCCAGGCCCTGGCCGATCCGGCCCGGGCCCGGGACATCATCGGCCGGGCCCAAGATCCCCGGGCCCTGGTCCGGTTTCTGGCCGCGCCCATCAAGCACGGCCGCAAACCCGAGCCCCTCTCCCTGCGCTACCGCCACCCCGACGGCGCGGACCGGCACTTTCGCCTGTCCGGGTCGCTCCTTTTGGAAAACGAGAAGATTTTCGGCATCCTGATCGAGATCGACGACGTGACGGAGATCCACCGGCTCCACGACCGGGAGCGGGACATGCTCCTTGGCGTCCAGGCCGCGCAACGGGAGCGGATCGAGAGCCTCGGCCGGTTCTCCCTGGCCGTGGCCCACCAGATCCGAAATCCCCTCATGGTCATCGGCGGCTTTGCCGGCCGGCTGCTGCGCGGCCGGCCCCCGGACGATCCCGAGGCCGAAGCCCTGTCCATGATCCTCGACGGGGCCAGGCGCCTCGAAGCCGTGGTCCGGGCCGTCTCCACCTACGCCCGGCGGCGCGAGGCCGCGCCGGCCATGGTCCGGCCGGCCGACCTGGCCGGCCGGGCCATGGACATGGCCGAGGTCCGCACCGGTCTCCACGCCCCCCTGCTCCTGGACGCCGGGACCGGGTTTGTCCGGCTGGACGCGGCGCTGACGGTGGAGGCCCTGACCGAGCTTGTGGCCAACGCCCTGGAGGCCTGCGCCCCGGCGGCGGACCAGCCGATCGCCGTGGCTTTCCGCCGACAGGGGGCGGGGCTTCGCATCGAGGTGGCGGACCAGGGACCGGGCCTGTCCGAGGACATCCGGCCCTTTGTCTTTGACCCGTTTTTCACCACCAAGGCCGTCGGCGTCGGCATGGGACTGCCCATTGCCAAACGCAACGTCGAGGAACTCGGAGGCACGCTCACCCTCGAACCCGGTCCGTCGGGCGGGGTCCTGGCCGTGCTGGCCCTGCCGGACGCCGCCCCTGGCGGCCTCGTGTCGCGTCCCTGAAATCCTGCATTTTTTCAGGGGTAACCATCCCACCTACTTGTCTTCTCGTAAAAAATACCGGCGTATTTTTTGAAGGGTCGCAACACGAGGCGCCCGCCGTCCCCGCCACCGACTGCCCGGACCGGATCGGGGCGGGTCAAGGCCGGCCGCTATTCTTCCAGAAAGGCCGTCTCGCCCCGGGCCGCGACCATGTAGGGCCGGCCCATTTCCTCGAGCATGGATTTGCAGTGGACGCAGAGCGTGGCGGTCGGCTGGGCCCGGAGCCGGGCCAGGCCGATCTCCTCGCCGCACTCCTGGCAGATGCCGTAGTCCCCGTCCTTGACCCGGGCCAGGGCCTCGTTGATTTCGCCGATGAGCTGGCGGTCGCGTTCGCGCATGAGGATGGTGAGATGCCGGTCCGATTCGGCCGTGGCCCGGTCGGCCACGTCGGCAAAGGCGGCCACTTCCCGGGCCAGGACGTCCAGGGTGTCCCGCGACTGGCCGTTTAAAGTTTCGAGCATGTCGCGCAAGACCTGCCGGAACCGATCCACGTCAAGATGTCCCATGGCGTTTCTCCACTGTGCGAAGGGTTGTCAGGGACCCGGCCCGGACGGGGGCTCCCGCGGGGACCGAGCGTTACCCTTGTGCCTTGGGAAGCTGAAGCCGGGGTGACGGCCGTGTGGAGAGTGCGTGACGGCGGGAAAGGACGGAGAGGCTGGCGGGGCGGCAAAATCTGCCTGGCCCGAACCGCAATTTATGGAAAATTCAGTTATTCTAGCCCTGTTTTTGGATGGCAGCCTTCTTGCTTTTCCCCGGGCCATACGGCTCTGTCACACCCAGGAGCCGGATCCTGCCGCCCGGAGGCGCACATGGCCACGACCACCACTTCGCCAACCACCAGCGACGTCGCCAATTGGGCCTACCAATACTCGCTGGCCTGCGCCAAGCTGACGAGCGCCCAGAACAAGGCCAGTTCCTCGGCCACCCGCAGCGCGGACATCACCACGGCCCAGGCGGATTTCAACGCCACCATGAAGAGCCTGGTGCCGGCCGAGGCCCAATCGAGCGTCCAGTTCCAGTATTTCGACGCCCTGACCGCCTACAACACGAACCTCGGGGCCGCGACTTCGCAGGCCCAGCGCCAGGCCGCCACCGACAGCCTCAACACCGCCCTTGGCGGCATCACCGTGCCGGCCACCACCACCACGCTGGCGGACGTGGCCGCGGCCAACGCGGCCCAGGCCGCCAGCGCCGCCGCCGACCTCAAGGCCATGGCCTCCAACGCCGGCGCGGCCTGGGTGTCCGACATGGCCGGCCGGGCCCATTCGTTTAACGCCGCCTCCGCCGCCACCACCGCCGCCCTCGCCTCCCGGCTGTCCTCCCTCGGCCTGGACCCCTCGGGCCTCACCGCGCCGGCGGTCTCGGTGGCGGCCACCTCGGCCTTCACCGCGGCCACGGCCGCAGCGGCCACGGGCGGCTCGGCCGGCTCGATCATGAACGCGGCCCTGGTCGGCTCGATCCTGGCCGAGCAAGCCGCGCCGGTCGACAGTTCCGGGTGACCGGCCGGTCCGGCCGCCCCTTTGTCCCAGCCAATTTCCAACACCCCGGCCGCAAGCCGGGGTGTTTTGCCTTGGCGGGGACCGTTTGCCGGCAAGGCCGGGCCGGACTGGCGGGGCTAAAGGGCAGCCCGGGGGGCACGGCGCCGGGACCTAGCCGCGGTCCATCATGTTGTCGTCGGGGTCGGAACCGAGCTCGTCGGTCACGGCCTGCCGCTTGACGGCCAGGACCTGTTCCAGGCGGCTTATCTTGTCGATGGTGCGGTAGAGGTGGCCGGAATCCCGGACCTCGACGCGAAAGAGGAGCTGGCTTGTGCCGTCGATGTTGGAATGGATGGTGCCGGAATCGATGTTGACCCCTTCCTCGACCAGGACGTGGGAGATCTTGCCGAGCACGCCCTTCTGGTTCTTGGCCAGGATGGACAGGCCGGCCGGATAGGGCTGTTCCTTCTCGCCTTCCCAGTTGACCTGGATCAGGCGTTCGGATTCGAGGTTGGGGACGTTGGGGCAGTCGTGGGTGTGGACCACCACGCCCCGGCCCCGGGAGATGTAGCCGACGATGGGATCCCCGGGCACGGGGTTGCAGCACTGGGCCAGGCGCACGAGCACGTTGTCCACGCCCTGGATGCGCACCCCCTCGCCGGTCTTGCCCTTGGTATGGGCCAGGCCGTCGGCCGGCGAGGCCGGCGCCTCCATCTTCAGGTGGACGTCGGCCTCCTCGCCTTCCTTTTTGGGCAAAAGCCGGCTGATGACTTTCTTCGGCGTGATGCGCGAATAGCCGACCGCCGAAAGGACGTCCTCCACGCCCGGCAAGGACAGCTCCCGGGCCACGCCGAGCATGGTCCCGTCCTTGATGGCCTTCTGGATGTTGACCCCGTCCTTGCGGCCCTGCTTTTCGAGCATCTCCCGACCCAGGGCGATGGAATGGACCCGCTCCTCGGTGCGGATGAAATGCTTGATGCGGGTGCGGGCCTTGGCGGTCTTGACGAACTTGAGCCAGTCCCGGTTGGGCCGGCGGTTCTTGTCGGTGATGATCTCGACCGTGTCGCCGTTTTTGAGCGGCGTTTCGAGGGGCACCAGCCGGCCGTTGACCTTGGCCCCGGCGCAGTGCTCGCCCACGGCCGTGTGGATGAGAAAGGCCAGATCCACGGCCGTGGCCCCCTCGGGCAGCTCCTTGACCTCGCCCTTGGGCGTGAAGACGTAGACCTCGTCCTGGAAGAGGTCGAAGCGCAGGTTGGCCACGAACTCGCGCGAATCCTTGAGTTCGCGCTGCCAGTCCATGATCTGGCGCAGCCACGTGAACCGCTCCACGTCCTTGGGATTGAACTTGCCCTTCTCCCGCTCCTTGTACTTCCAGTGGGCGGCCACGCCCTCCTCGGCCAGCCTGTTCATCTCCACGGTGCGGATCTGGATCTCGATGCGCTCGCCGTCCGGCCCGACCACGGTGGTGTGCAGGCTCTGGTACATGTTGGCCTTGGGCATGGAGATGTAGTCTTTGAAACGCCCGGGCACGGGCTTCCAGATGGAGTGGACCAAGCCGAGCACGGAATAGCATTCGCGGATGGTCTCGACCAGGACGCGGAAGGCCACCAGGTCGTGGACCTGGTCGATGGTCAGCCCCTGGACGCGCATCTTGTTGAAAACGCTCCAGAGGTGTTTGCGCCGGCCGATGATGCGGGCCTTGATGTTGTTTTCCCCGACCATCTGCCGGATCTGGCCGATGACCCGCTCGATATAGGACTCGTCCAGGGTGTGGTGGCGGTCCACCCCGGCCTTGATCTGGCTGTAGACGTCGGGTTTCAAGTACTTGAAGCTCAGGTCCTCGAGCTCGGTCTTGATGCGGTGCAGCCCCAGCCGGTTGGCCAGGGGCGCGTAGATGTCCATGGTCTCCTGGGCGATGAGGGCCCGCTTGACCGGCTTTTGGAACTCGAGCGTGCGCATGTTGTGGAGCCGGTCGGCGAGCTTCACCAGCACCACCCGGATGTCGTTGGCCATGGCCAGGATCATCTTGCGGATGTTCTCGGCCTGCGCCTCCTCCTTGGACTCGAAGGGGATGAGGCTGATCTTGGTCACGCCGTCGACGATGTCGGCCACCTCGTCGCCGAAAAGCTCCTCGATCTCGTCCACCGTGGCCTTGGTGTCCTCCACGGTGTCGTGGAGGAGCCCGGCCGCGACGCTGGCCGCGTCGAGGCGCATGTCGGCCAGAATGCCGGCCGCCTCCAGGGGATGGGACAGGTAGGGTTCGCCGGACAGGCGGACCTGGCCGGCGTGGGCCGCGGCGGAAAACACGTAGGCCTTGGTGATGATCGCCTGTTCGGCCTCGGTCAGGTAGACGGCGGTCTTGTCCAGAATTTCGTTGATGCGGATCATGGCCGGCCCGGCCTCGTCATCCGGGATGGGGGCTCTTTCCCCTGGTAGGCGTTAAAAACGGCTTCCCCGGGCCGGCGGCCTGCGAGGCGAAAAGACTGCGCCGGACCGACGCGCGGCCCCGGCCCCCGCAGCGCAAGGGCCAGGGGGCGTGGCCGGCGGCCGGGCTACGGTGCCAGGCGAAAGGTCTGCTTGTCCCGGGGAATCCACCACTTGGTGAAATTGTAGGTGATGCCGGCCGGGGCCACGGCCACATCCTGGAAGCGCGACGACAGGATCGGGAGGGCATAGGGCGCGAAGAGGAAGAGATAGGGCTGGTCCTTGTGCAGGATCTCCTGGAAGGCGTCGTAGATCTTCTTGCGCTCGGCCTGGTCCACGGTGCGCCGCCCCCGCTCGAGCAGGGCGTCGGCCTCGGGGTTTTTATAGCCCACGAAGTTGAGCCCGCCGGGAACGGCCCGGCTGCCGTGCCAGACGTCGTAGACGTCCGGGTCCTGGGAGATGGTCCAGCCGAGGACCAGGGCGTCGAAATTGCCCTTGTCGACGAATTCCTTGATAAAGGAGGCCCATTCCACGGTGCGGATCTCGACCATGACGCCAATGGCCGCAAACTGGCTCTGGATGATGGTCGCGGCCTTGACCCGCTGGTCGTTGCCCTGGTTGGTCAGGATCGTGAAGCGAAACGGCCGGCCGGAAGGGTCCTCCAGCACGCCGTCGCCGTTTCGGTCCTGCCAGCCGGCCTCGGCCAGAAGCGACTTGGCCAGGGCCGGATCGAAGGCGTAGTCCTTGATGTCCGTGTCGTACATCCAGGTGCCGGGCTTGTAGGGGCCGATGGTCGGCAGCCCGAGCCCAAGGAGGGCGCCCTTCACGATATCGTCCTTGTTGACCGCGTGGGCGAGCGCTTGCCGCACCCGGACATCGGCGAAAAACGGGCTTTTGAGGTTGTAGCCCAAGTAGGTGTAGGCAAACGACAGGTACTTGAACTTGCGCCAGTCGGCGTCAAAGGCCGGGCCCTTGGTCTGGTAGAGGTACTGCTGGGGGGTCAGCCCCATCATGTCGATGCCGCCGGCCTTGAGTTCCAGGAACATGGTGGCCGTGTCCGGGATGATCCGGTAGACGACCTGGTCGATATAGGGCCGGCCCTCGAAATAGTCGGTATTGACATCGAGGACCAGCCGGCGGCCGGGCTCCCAGGACACGAGCCTGTAGGGTCCGGCGCCCACGGGTTCCCGGGCGTATTTGGTGTTCATGAGGTCCTGGCCCTCGAGCAGGTGCTTGGGCAGGATGGACCCGGCCCAGGTGACGAGCGACCGGGCGAAGGGCTCGGCGTAGCGGACCTCGAAGGAGTATTTGCCCGTGACCGTGAAGCTGGCCACGGCCTTGTAGTCCTCGGCGTAGGCGGTGGGGGTCTTGGGGTCGACCATGAGCTTGTAGGTGAATTCCACGTCCTCGGCCGTCAGCTCCACGCCGTCGGTCCAGCGGATGCCGGGTTTGAGCCAGAACTTGAGGAGCTTGCCGCCGTCCAGAACCTCGTAGCGCTCGGCCGCCATGCACTCGAGCTGGATGTCCTTGTCGTAGCGAAGGGGCGAGACGTAGAGGAGGTCGGCCACCTCGTGGGAGGCGGAATCGGAAGCCAGGGGCGGAATCAGGTTCGACGGCTCGCCGATGGTGGCCATGACGATGCGCCCACCGGGAACCGGCTCGCCGGCCGGGGCCGGCGCAGACTGGGCCTTGGCCCCGGAATCCGCCTTGGGAGCCGGCGCGGGCTCGCTCTTGCAGCCAGCCAGAACAAGGACCAAGAGGATCAGGCCGTAAATTGTCGCGCGAACCGACCGCATAGTTCTCCTTTTCGCTTGCAACATCCGGCCCAATCGACGTATTGGAGCGAATGCGCAAGGCCTTGTCCCGTTATTCCATATACGGGGCCAGACGAAATTAAAAGTTCTTTTTCCCCGGCCGCCGGGCTGCAGTCGGCGGGGGTTCGGCCGCCTGGGTCGCGTCGGCAATATTTCCGTTCCAAATCGGTCTGAAATCCGTTATGTGGTTCGGATAGACCCTCTGCCGCCTGTGCGACGGACCCTTCCCGGTCCGGCCGCCTGCCGGCGGAAGCGTTTTCATGTTCCTTGAAGGAGTCTTGGGCCCATGGCCGCCGGAAACGACAAAACAAAAATCAAGTCCCTGCTGTCGGAGTTCGTCCGGGAGACCATTCCGGAATACATCCTGGACGGTTCGCATGCCATTGTGGCCGCCGACGGCATCCAGAAACTCACCATCAACCCCCACGAACATTTCTGGGACGTGGAAGGCCAGGTGCAGGGAGACGACTTCCAGGTCTATGCCTCGGAATTGTCCGTCAATCTCAAAGAAGGAACCATCAATTTCTTCTGCAACTGTCCGGATTCCTTTTCCGGAGTCTGCCGCCACGTCGGCGCAACGGCGCTCAAGTGGATCCGCAACCTGGACGAGGCCGACGGCGAAGCCCCGGACACCGCCGCCCCGCCGCGCGGCGAATGGCGCCAGACCTTCCGGACCTATTTCTCCTCGGAACCCGAGCCGGAACCCGGCCGCCACTACCTGATCTTCCGGTTCCACCCCGAGCCGGGCCGGCTGCAGGTGGCCTTTTTCCGGGCCAGGCAGAACAAGTCCGGCATCTCCCAGGTCCACTCCGAGATCACCCTCGAGCAGATCATCAAGAACCCGGACTGGTCGGAGCTCTCCCCCACCCTGCCGGTGGTGGCCGAGATGCTCTACCACCACCTGGACTACGCCGGGCACCGGGTGGAGTTGCCGCCGGGACTCTTGGCCTGGTTTTTCTGGGCCATCGGCAAGGAATACTACCTCTACTGGCGGGACACCGAGCAGCCGGTCCGGATCGAAGCCAAGACCATGCGCCTGCAGCTGGCGCCAAAGCTCACCGAGGACGGGCTGTCGTTTGACATCCTGCTCGGCAGCCCGGGCAAGAACCCCTTTTCCATCCTCGGCCAGGAGGTCTATTTCTACGGCCAGATGCCGATCTGGGTCTGCTGGAAAAACGCCTTCTACCCGGTGCAGACGGGACTCCCGCCCCAGCTCGTCTCGGACATGGTCCAGCAGCCGCCGTTCATTCCGACCGCCGACGTCTCCGAGTTCCTGGACCGGGTCTGGACCCACCTGCCCATGACCGACCTGTACGGCCAGGAGGAATTCCTGGTCAAAATGCAGCCGTTTTTTGTGCCGGCCACCTTTGATCCCAAGATCTTCCTGGACGAGGAAGGCAGCCTCCTGACGCTTCAAATCCAGAACGTCTACCAGACCGAGCACGGCGAGATCACGGTCCCGGGCCCCAACCCCGACCTCATGACCGCCTCCTACCTGCACGCCGGCAAGTCCTATCTGATTGCGCGCGACTGCGACCACGAGCAGACGCTCATCAACATGCTGACCGACATGCGGTTTCAGGCCCGAAACAATGCCAACTGGTTCCTGGAGACCGAAGAGGCCATCGTCTTTCTGCTCGACGCCTATCCCAAGCTGGTGGAAAAGTACCGGGTCTACGGCGAAAAGAACCTGACCCGCTACAAAGTCCGCCTGTCGACGCCGATCATCGTGGCCGAGGTCGAGTCCAAGGAAGAGGAGAAGTGGTTCAACCTGGACCTGCAAGTCCAGTACGACGACCAGCGGGTGCCGATCGAAAAGATCTGGAAGGCCTGGACCCAGGGCAAGCGGTACGTGCAGTTAAAAGACGGCTCCTACACCAGCCTGCCCGAGGCCTGGCTCGAAAAGCTGGCCCACAAGCTGCGGGCCCTCGGCTACGACACGGACAAGCCGCCCCAGACCAAGTTCAAGCAGTTCGAGGCCCCGGTCCTCGACAAGATCCTCGAGGACATGCCCGAGGCCCGCACGGACTCGTTCTGGAACAACCTGCGCCAGAAGATCCACAGCTTCCGGGAGATCATGCCGGTAAAGCCGCCCAGGGGCCTCAATGCCAGCCTGCGGCCCTACCAGGTCCAGGGCCTGTCCTACCTGAACTTCCTGCGGGAATACGGCTTCGGCGGCATCCTGGCCGACGAGATGGGCCTTGGCAAGACCGTCCAGACCCTGTCGTTTATCCAGCACAACGTGGAGCGCGGGGCCGGCGGGCCGAACCTGATCGTGGTGCCGACCTCGGTTCTGCCCAACTGGGAGCGCGAGGCGGACAAGTTCGTGCCGGAGCTCAAGCAGCTCATCATCTACGGGGCCAGGCGCGAAAACATGTTCAAGAAGATCGGCGAGTCCGATCTGGTCATCACGACCTACGCGCTCCTGCGCCGGGACCTCGACGAGCTCTTGAAGTACGACTTCGCCACGATCATCCTGGACGAGGCCCAGAACATCAAGAACCCGAACACCATCACGGCCCGGTCCGTGCGGCGCCTCTCCGGCAAGACCCGGCTTTGCCTGTCCGGCACGCCCATCGAAAACAACCTTTTCGAGCTGTGGTCGCTGTTCGAATTCCTGATGCCGGGTTTCCTCGGCGGCCAGAACGCCTTCCAGCGCGGCATCGTCAAGCCCATCAAGGACGGGGACGAGGAGACGCTCGACTACCTGCGCGGCCGGGTGCGGCCGTTTATCCTGCGGCGCACCAAGTCCGAGGTGGCCAAGGACCTGCCGCCCAAGGTGGAAAACGTCTACTACTGCAACCTCCTCGACGAGCAGCTCGAACTCTACGCGGCCCTGGCCAAAAAGCTCAAGGAGCAGGTCCTGGCCACGGTGGACGAGAAGGGCATGGCCAAGTCGCAGATGTCGATCCTGGACGCGCTCTTGAAGCTGCGCCAGATCTGCTGCCACCCGCGGCTTTTGAAACTCGACCTGCCGGGTGTGAACACCAACCTGCCCTCGGGCAAGTTCGACGCCTTCAAGGACCTGATCACGGACTGCATCGAGGAAGGCCACAAGGTGCTGGTCTTCTCCCAGTTCGTGCAGATGCTCCACATCATCCGCTCCTGGATGACCATCAGCCAGATGTCGTTCGCCTACCTGGACGGTTCGAGCAAGGACCGCTTCGACCAGGTGGACCGGTTCAACGAAGACGAGTCCATCAAGGTGTTCCTCATTTCCTTGAAGGCCGGCGGCACGGGCTTGAACCTGACCAGCGCCGACTACGTCATCCACTACGACCCCTGGTGGAACCCGGCCGTCGAGAACCAGGCCACGGACCGCACCCACCGCATCGGCCAGAAGCGGCAGGTCTTCTCCTACAAGATGATCTGCCAGAACACGGTGGAGGAAAAGATCCTGAAGCTGCAGGAGCAGAAAAAGGACGTGGCCGAAGCCATCATCCCGGGCCAGGACGCCTTCAAGTCCCTGACCAGGACCGACCTGGAGTCGCTCTTCGAGGTCTAGCCGGCCACGACGCCACGAACAAACGAAAGGGGGCCCCGCGGCCCCCTTTTTGCTGGCGCATCGCCCGAGAAGACGGCCCCCTGGCCCACCGGGCCGCGCCGGCCTGGCGACCCGGAATCGGCTCTGCGGAAGCCCCCCGGGCCGGCGGCCTGGCCGTTGTTTTTTGCCGCATCATCCCAACCTCTTACGCACGGCCACTGCCGCATCAAGAATACCATGGACGCAATTTTGCAAACAACTTTACAAAAATACTGCCATCGAATACGCTTTTTAATCCTCATACCATCCTATCATCAAGGGACGAAGGGGTCCTCCGCTTCATGATTCCTACCCGGGAGAACGACATGAATCTGGTCAACGGCCTGACCTTGCGCACAAAGTTACTGTGTACATTTATTTTTTTGGCCTGCTTTACATTGGCCGTCGGATTGTTCGGAATCAACAGGATGGCATTCATAGGCGACAACTCGACGAAGCTTTACCGACAGGCGACACTGCCCTTGTCGTATATCTCCGACATCGCCATTTCGTTCCAGCGTTACCGCGTCAACATGGCCGTCCTTGTGGGCATCGACGATAAATATGAAAAAACGAAGATGATTGACGGGAACAAGATTCTCTCGGAAAAAATAAACGCCACCATGCCCCTCCTGTCAGAGGCCCTGGCATCCGCCGCGGAGAAGAAACTTGTCCGGGAGCTGGAAGAGGCGCGCAACGCGTACATGCAATACGCCGCCCAGGTGACCGGGCTGGTGCTTGCCGGCAAGGTAGCGGAGGCCGGCACGTTGCTCCAGGGGGAAACGCGACACCGGGCCGACCTGTACAGAGCCCTGATCGACAAGCTGATCACGTCCATAAACGACGACGGCAAGGCGCTCTCGGACAACAACATCACAAGCGCCGGGGATTCGGCCCGCCTGATGTACGGCATCATCGGGCTGACCTTTGCCATTTCCATTGCCCTCGGCTTTATCGTCACCAGCAGCATTGCCGCGCAACTGGGAGAGGATCCGCATTACCTGCACGCGGTCGCCGACAGGATCGCCCATGGCGACCTGGACGTGGCCTTTCGACGGCAGCAAAAACCCGGCGGCGTCTACGCGGTCCTGCAGGACATGGTGGCGGCCATGAAAGCCAGAATCGCGGAGGCGCAAGAAAAGTCGCGGGAGGCCGGCCAGGAGGCGGAACGCGCCGGGCGGGCCACCGAGGAGGCCCGGGCCGCCACGGCCCAGGCCGAACGCGCCAAGCGCGACGGCATGCTCCAGGCGGCCGATCGGCTGTCGTCGGTGGTCGGCGTCGTGTCTTCGGCTTCGGAAGAACTGGCGTCCCGGATCGGCCGGTCGAGCGAAGGGGCCGACGAGCAGTCCCACCGGCTGTCGGAAACCGCCACCGCCATGGAAGAGATGAACGCCACGGTCCTCGAAGTGGCCAGAAACGCTTCCCAGGCCACGGATACCGCCGAGAAAGCGAAACAAAAGGCCGAGGACGGGGCCGACACCGTCCAGCGGGTCGTCACCGGCATCGGCCAGGTACAAAGCCAGTCCCTGGAACTCAAGTCCGACATGACGCTCCTTGGCCAGCAGGCCGAGGGCATCGGGCATATCATGAACGTCATTTCCGACATCGCCGACCAGACCAACCTGCTGGCCTTAAACGCCGCCATCGAGGCCGCCCGGGCCGGGGAGGCCGGACGCGGCTTCGCCGTGGTGGCCGACGAGGTCAGAAAGCTCGCGGAAAAAACCATGACCGCCACCCAGGAAGTGGGGAGCGCCATCCGGCAGATCCAGCAGGGCACGCGCAAGAACATCGAGACCGTGGACCGGACGTTTGCCACCATCGAGGAAGCGACCGGCCTGGCCACGGCCTCGGGCGAGGCCCTGCGCGAGATCGTCCAGTATGTGGACCTGAGCACCGACCAGGTCCGCTCCATCGCCACGGCCTCGGAGGAGCAGTCCTCGGCCAGCGAGGAGATCAACCGGTCGGTGGAGGACGTCAACCGCATCGCGGCCGACACCCGGGACGCCCTGCGCCTGTGCGCCAAGACCGTGGCGGACCTGGCGCGGCAGGCCCAGGAACTCGACGCCATGGTCCGGGAAATGCAGGCCGGCGGGGACATGGCGACTGGCGGCCGCGCGGCGCTGCCGGCCGGCGGGCGGCCCCGGGCCATCGGCTGACCGGGCCGGAAAACGGCCCGGCGGCAGGAGCCGGCTGTCCCCGCTTGGACCCGGGGCCGCCGGCGCACGGGGCACGGGCGCATTCGTCGCGCCCGTGCCCCCGCCGACGGCCAGAATCCGCCCCACCCCGGCCCGCGTCTGCCGGCCTCGAAACGTCTGCCCTCCCCCGAAACGCCCGAACGCCCGGACGGGGAACCGTCCGGGCGTTCGGGAGGCGGGGGCCGCTTGGCGGACGCAAGCCGGTCAGGCCAGGGCGCTGCCGATCTGGTAGATGAGGACGGCCACGATGTAGGCGAAGCCCAGGGCTCCGAAGACCGAAAAGAGCCCCCACTTCCAGTTCGTCTCCTTGGCGATGGCCACCACCGTGACCATGCAGGGCGTGTACAGGAGCATGAAGGCGAAGACGGCCAGCACGGCCGGCATGGTCCAGGCCGGATCGGCGGCCAGCTTTTCGCTCAGGGGGTCGGCCTCGTCGGCCGCGACCTCGCCCATGGAATAGGCCGTGGCCATGGTGGAGACAAAGACCTCCTTGGCCGCGAAGGCCCCGATCAAGGCGATGTTGGCCTGCCAGGGGAAGCCGGCCAGGTTGGTCACCGGGGTCAGGGCCTCGCCCACGCGGCCGGCCACGGAATACTTGAGCGCGGCCTCGTTCTGCTCGTCGGAGACGGCCTTCCGGTCCTCTTCGGCCAGTTGGGCCACGGCCTCTTCGTCGGCCTCGGGATTGGCGGCCTTGACCTTTTCCACCACTGCCTGGCGCTGGGCCTCGTACCGGGCCACCGTGTCCTCGGGCAGTTCCGGAAAGGTCATGACGGCCCACATGAGGATGGAGACAGCCAGAATCACGGTGCCGGCCTTTTTGATGTACTGCCAGACCCGCTCCCAGGTGTGCAGGATGACGCCGCGCAGGGTCGGCAGGCGGTAGGGCGGAATCTCCATGACAAAGGGCGTGCTCTCGCCCCGGATCACGGTCGAGCGCAGGAGCTTTGAGACCAGGAGCACGAATCCCCAGGCGCAAAGGACCACCAGAAACATGGCCCGGGTCGGGTTGTCCGGGAAAAAGGCGGCCACGAGCATCAGGTAGGCCGTGGTCTTGGCCCCGCAGACCATGAACGGCGCGGTCAGGATGGTGGCCAGCCGCTCGCGGGGACTGCGAAGGGTCCGGGCGCTCATGACGCCCGGCACGGCGCAGCCGCCCGGAATGCCGCCCGAAATGATCAGCGGCATGACCGACATGCCGTGCAGGCCGAAAATCCGCAGCACCCGGTCCATCATGTAGGCCACCCGGGCCATGTAGCCGAGGTCTTCGAGAAAGACGAGCATGAGGAACATGATGCAGATCAAGGGCGTGAAGCTCATGACCGAGCCCACGCCGCCGATGATGCCGGAGACGATCAGCGACTGGAGATGGCCTTCGGGAATGTAGGCCGTGCCGAGGCCGCTTAACCACTCGAAACCGGCTTCCAGCCACCCCTTGGGATATTCGCCGATGGTGAAGGTCACCTGGAACATGAGGTAGAGGACGGCCAGCATGATGCACGGCCCAAGGAGCCGGTGGGTGACCACCCGGTCGATGGCGTCGGAGTGGTTGCGCCGCAGCTCGTCGCCGCCCGCGACCACGCCCTGCTTGAGCAGGCCGTTAATAAATCCGTAGCGCCAGTCGGCGATGATGGCGTCCGGGGTGGTGGCGCTGTTTTTGAGGGTCACGGCTTCGGCCTCGGCCGTGAGGGCCACGAGCTCGTCGTGGGCCGGGCCGGCCTTTTTCCCTTCAACCATGACCTGTTCGTCGGACTCCAGGTATTTGACGGCCACCCAGCGCGGATCGTAGCGGCCGGTCAGAAAGCCGGCGTTTTCGATGAGTTGGGTCATCCCGTCGAGGATCGGGTCCAGGTCCGGGCCGTAGGACAGGCGCAGCGGCTTCCAGACGCCGCCGGTCTTTTTGGCCACGGCGGCCACGGCCTGCATGAGCTCCTCGCGGCCCTGGCCGACGCGGGCCACGCAGGGCACCACCGGCACGCCGAGGAGCTTCGAAAGCCGGTCCACGTTGATGGTGACGCCGCTGCGCTTGACCTCGTCCATCATGTTGAGGCCAAGGACCAGGGGCGCCCCGATTTCGAGCAGCTGCAGGGCCAGGTAGAGGCTGCGCTCCAGGGCCGTGGCATCGACCATGTTGATGACCACGTCCGGATGCTCGTCCACGATGACGTTGCGGGCGACGAGCTCCTCCATGGAATAGGAGGTCAGGGAGTAGGTGCCGGGCAGGTCCACCAGATGGCTTATGGTGCCGTTTTGCCGGTAGGTGCCCTCCAGGCGGTCCACGGTGATGCCGGGGTAGTTGCCGACCCGGGCCGAGCCGCCGGTGATGGCGTTGAACATGGTGCTCTTGCCGCAGTTGGGCTGGCCGGAAACGGCCACGCGGATGGACTCAGGCATCTTGGCACGCCTCCACGGAAATATACTCGGCCTCGCCGTTTCGCAGCGACAAGGTGAATCCCTTCATGCGCACGGCGACCGGATCGGTCAGGGGCGCGCGGCCGACCACCATGAACTCGGTGCCGGGAACGAGCCCCATGTCCCGGATACGCCGCCCCATCTCGCCGCAGGCCGTGACCGCACGGATGCAGCCCTTCTGGTTGACGGCCATCTTCCGCATCGAAATCACCATGACAAGTCTCCTTTGAAAAACCGTTGCGAACCGCGGCGCGCCGCGGCAGGCGTTCCGCCTTCGACTGTACGGACCAAGCGGACGTCCCGTCCCGGACGTGTCCCGGACGCGCGCCGCGTTTGCAGGCAAGGGATCGCGCGACAGGGCCTTCGGGCCCGGGGCCGCGCAGGAAGAGATGTAAATGAAAGTGAATATCAGTGTCAAGTTTCAATCGCGGCATGGCCGTTAAAAAACAGCCCGGGCCGCAAGGGGCCACGGGGCGCAGGCGACGGGCGGCGGCCAGGCCAAGCCAAGCCAAGCCAAGCCAAGCCAAGCCAAAAGGCCGTGGCGGGAACCGGACGCGGACGCAAGGGGAAAAGGCCCTGGCCCCGGGAAGGGGCGCCAGGGACGCCGGGCAAAAGGTGAGGCGGGGCAGCGGTGGTGTCCTCGGCCGCGGGCCAGGCCGGGACGCGGTCCGGTCCGACGGCCGGCAGGCCGGGGAGCCGGGAGTGCGGGGGAAAGGCGGGAAAGGCCGCCCCAGCTCAGACCAGGGGGCAGAAGGCGCCGGCCGCGACATGGCCGGCCATGGAGCCGTCGTCGGCGGACTGGCCGGCGGCGTCGGGGCCGGCGCCGCCGCAATCGCCCTGCCGCAACCGGTCGCGGAGCACTCCGGCATTGGAACGGGCGATGCCCTGGGCGGTCATCATGTCCTTGAGATCGTGCCGCCGGGAAAATCCCAGGCGGACGTTGCCGCCGCCGTCCAGGTAGACCCGGCAGCACAGCCGCTCCACCAGAAAAAGCAACGGATCCTGACAAACATCCATCATGACTCCCCCAACCCCTGGTTAGCGGTTTTGGAACAGCGGGAACAGTCAGAATCAGGTCACGACTTATATGTCAATCGTAACACCGGAGCAAATGAAAGTTTCGTCATCCGGCCAGGCGGTCCGAGGCGAGGGCGGCCAGGGCCGCGAGCAAGGAATCGACATCCCGGAAGGTTTTGGCGCAGGAGCATTCGACCATGCAGTTGACCAGGGAATGGGCGGTGTCGCCGGCCCCCCGGAAATCCGTGCGCAACCCCCAGGCCGGGAGGCCCCGGGCATAGGCGTAGCCGACTTCCCAGGCCGTGCCGTCGTCCACCTGGGGGCCGTCGAGCACGGCCACGACCAGATCCGAGGCCTGCAGTCCGGCCACGCAGCCCGCAAAGATGTGCTCCTTGGCCCCGGCCCCCAGGGCGGCCAGGTCGTGGTCCGCGAAAAAATCGCCCGGCCAGGCCGCGGCCACGCCGGGCAGGCCCCCGGCCAGGTCGCGCAGGTGGGCCATGAAACGCCGTTCGGCCAGGGTGAAAAGCGGTCCCGCGAGATAGACGCGCATTGAGGGCTCCGATGGGAGGGGAAATCGAGCCGGAAGGCCGGCGCGTTGGCGCGACGATAGCCCGCAAGGCCCCGGCCGGGCAACTCCCGTCCCGACTCCCGGCTTGACCGCTGGCACGGGATGGTCTAACCACAAGACCGTCGTGATCGTACTGATCCCCACGACCCTCTCACGGCCGCGTCCGTCCGGGCGAGGCCGATGTTGTTGGTTTTTCCCGACAATCCAACCGATTTTAAGGTATGACGATGGAAAGCATCCCTATTACTGTTGAAGGCTTCAGGCGGCTCGAACGCGAACTGGAACGGCTCAAGAAGGAGCGGCCGGCCATCATCCTGGCCATCAAGGAAGCCCGCGAGGAAGGCGACCTGCGCGAGAACGCCGGGTACGAAGCCGCCCGCGAACGCCAGGGCATGCTTGAAGCCCGCATCAATTTCATCGAATCGCGCATGCCGCGCTTCAACGTCATCGACCTTTCCACCCTCGGCGGCGACCAGGTCATCTTCGGGGCCACCGTGGAAATCGAGGACGTGGATACGGGCGACATCAAGAAATACACCCTGCTCGGGCCCGACGAGGCCGAACCGAGCAAGGGCTCCATTTCCATCCTCTCGCCGGTGGGCCTGGCCCTGCTCGGCAAGTACGAAGGCGACGAGATCGTGGTCGACGCCCCGCGCGGCAAGATCAACTACGAGATCGTGTCCATCACCTTCAACGGCGTCCCCGACCCTTCCTGATCCTTTTCCCCGATCCAGTGCCAAGGCCCCGCCGCGCCTGCGGCCGGGCCTTGGCGTCTCTCGTGCCCGGCGTTCCGTCTCCAGTTCCGCGCCCCGGCCGCAGCCGCGGGTAAAGACGCAGCCGTTGCCGTCCTTGTCGTAGCAGCCGCCGCAGGAAATGCAGGCGCTCGCTTCCCCGTCCCCGGGCAAGGCGGCACTTTCGCGTGTGCCGGTTTCCCGGGGCAGGCCGGGGCCGCAAAAAAGCCCGGCCCCCGAGCGGACCGGGCCCTGACGGCCGCAGGCCGACCGTGGCCGGCCGGTCAGGACGCGGCGGTGGCGGCGCCGAGGGCGGCCTGCAGCTTGCCCTCGTCCTCGTGGGACAGCGAGGTCTGGAGCACCCGGCCGCCCGTGCCCGACAGTTCGGCCAGGACCTTGTCCGCCGTCATCTTGCGGATGAGGACGAAAAGGACCGATGTGCCGGGTTGGAGGGTTTCGGCCAGCTTTTTCATGAAATCGTCGTCAATGCCGACGTCGGAGAGGGCCCCGGCCGTGGCCCCGGCCCCGGCGCCGACCACCGCGCCGAGAATCGGGTTCAGGAAGATAAGCCCGATCAGCGCCCCCCAGAAGCCGCCACCGATGGCCCCGGAAGCGGCCAGGTGGTACATCTGGCTGAGCTTGACCTTGCCGTCCTGCTTTTTGACGGCAACCACCGCGTCCTCGAGATCGACCAGGTATTCCTTCTGCATCTTGAGGAGTTTGAGCCGCACCTCTTCCGCCTTGAACATGTCGTCATAGCCCACAACGATCAGATCGCTCATACACGCTCCTTGGTGGCAGGTTTCGCGCGCCCCGGACCGGGGCGGGATTCGCTTATCCTCTACTGTCGCATTTCTTCCGGTTTGGCAACCGGTTCAACCCCGGCACCGGTCCGGGCGCCCGCCCCTCCCGGCGCCGGACCGGCCAAGGTCCCCGTGCGCCGACGACAACCTTTCCACAGGCCGCAAAGCACGGTATGGCTTGGCGACTGGCCCTCGCCGCCCCCTGCGGGCGGCCCCCCAACGTCCGACCCGGGAGGCATCCATGCTCCTCTCCGACATCCCCACCGAGCGCCTGCGCCGGTTTCGCGAGCTCCTTGGCCTCTCCGAACTGACGGAAAACCCGCTGGCCCGGTGGGCCGGCACCCTCGGGGCCGACCCCGAGGCCTTTGCCGACCGCATCCAGGCCTTTGTGCTGGAGATGCCCCAGCTGCGCATCGTCCAGGAGAACCTGCCCGACCCGGCCAAACTGCGCCGCAACTGGGGCGAATGGTTTTCCGGGCTCTTCGCCCGGGGCCTTGGCGACGAACTCTTGACCCGCCTGTGGCGCAGCGGCCAGGCCCACGTGGCCTACAACGTGGACCACCGGCTCATCAGCACCGCCTACGCCCTGGCCCGGGCCTATCTGCACGAACGGGCGGCCGGGGAGGTTCCCGTCCTGGAGCTGGCCGGGGCCCTCCGGTCCATCGACGCCATGGTCGATTTCAGCCTCCTGGTCGAGACCGACGCCTTTGTCACCTTTGCCACGCGGTGCGAACTGGAAGTCATCCAGGGCCTGGCCCACCAGGTCCGCAATCCCATCGCGGCCATCGGCGGCCAGGCGAGGCGGCTTTTGCGGCTACGCGGCCAGGATCCGGACGTGGCCGCTGCGGCCCAGGTGGTGCTGGAGGAGGCCGTGCGCCTGGAGGGGCTGGCCCGGTCCGTCACCCGCTACATGGATGCCACCGAGCGCGAGCCGACGGCGGCGGCCACCCCGCTCGCCCCGGTCCTGTCCGAGGTCCTGGCCCGGGTCAGGACCCTGCCCGGCGCCGAGGCCACCGCCGTCACCGTCGCCATCGCGCCGGAAACCGCGGTCATGGCCATGGCCCGGCCGGACCTCGATGCCCTGCTCGCGGCCCTACTCGACAACGCCTTCCGCTACGCCGCGCCCGAGGACCCGCGCGTCACCATCCACTGCGGCCCAAGCGACGGCCGCCCCGGGTACGCGGTCCTGACCATCGACAACACCGGCCAGACCCTGACCGGCGAAGAGCTGACCAGCATCTTCAGCCCCTTCCATTCGAGCGAGCCCATGAACACGGGCATGGGCCTGGCCATGGCCAAGACCATCACGCGCAAGTACTCCGGCGGCATCAGCATGGGCCTGCTCCAGGGCGGCACCCGTTGCGCCGTCACCCTGCCCCTGCCGGCGGAGGAACCTGCATCGGCCTAGGAAGAGACGGAAAAAGCGCGCCGGCGGCCAACGGGGTGGCGAGGGGCCGGCCCTTGGGGTCCCTGCCGCCCTCCCTCGCGGACACGGTGGCATTGCCTGCTTTTCCCTTGTGTTGCAACACAGGAACGGCCGGCCGGGGGGAGCCGCCGTGCGACGCCGGCCCGAGGCCTGGACCGCCCGATGCAAACGCGAGGGGCTTTTTTCCAGAAACCGCTTGCCAAGGTTTTCCAGGCCTTTTATTTTCGGGGAAACTTGTCCCTGAAACCTCGGGCCGTCCCCGAAAACGCACGGAGTCTTCCATGAAACGACTGCCGCTCGTCTGGTTGTGCCTTGTCCTGTGCTGTTTGCTGCCCGCCGCCGCCCTGGCCGAAGAACGCGGCTCCAAGGAGGAGGCCATGGCCATGGTGCAAAAGGCCGTGGCCGCCATCAAGGCCGATGGCCAGGAAAAGACCTTTGCCGCCATCAGCGATTCCAAGGGACCGTTTGTCGACCGCGACCTGTATGTCGTGGTCTACGACCTGCATGGCAAGTGTCTGGCCCACGGCGCCAATGCCAAGCAAATCGGCCGGGACCTGACCGAGCTTCGCGACCCGGATGGCAAGTTCTTCATCAAGGAACGGATCGAACTGGGCAAGGCCAAAGACAATTTCTGGCAGGACTACAAATATTTAAATCCCATGACCAAGCTGATCGAACCCAAGTCCATGTACATGGAAAAGACCGGCGACCTCCTGGTCGGCTGCGGCATTTACAAGCCCTAGTGTTGCGGCCCTTGAAAAACACACCCGTGTTTTTCAAGGAAAAAACAATCATCTTCGGCAGCTATCCCTTGGAAAAGGACATCCTTTTCCAAGGGACGCGACACGAGGCCGCCCCCGGCTGGCGCATCCGGCGCTCCACAACAAACCCTGCGAGGTTGCCATGAACGGGATGCGCATGGGGACGCGGATCATCGGCGCGTTTCTCGTGGTTTCGGCCATCGCCCTGGCCGTCGGGATCATCGGCTATCGGGGCTTGCGCCAGACCTCCTCCTCCATGGAGGACATCGTCAAAAACCGGCTGCCGGGCATCCCGGCGCTCCTGCGCATCGGCACGGCCATGCGCGAGATCATCGTGGCCCAGCGGACCCTGCTCGTGCCCGGCATCGACGGCGCCTTCGCGGCCGAGCAGACCCAAACCGTGGCCCAGGCCCGGGACGCCATCCGCCAGGCCATGGACGACCTCCGGGCTACGGCCGGCACCCCGCAGGAACAGGCCCGCCTCGACGCCCTGGCGGCTGTCCTTGAAAAGACCCGCGCGGCCAACGACCGGCTCTTCGCCAAGATCCACGAGTGGGAGAAGGACAAGACCGACCTCCTGGCCACCATGGACGTCCTGGCCACCACCTCGGACATGCGGACCACCCACCGGGAAAGCCTGGCCGCCCTCGACGCCGCCATCACGGCCACCGTGGCGGCGTCCGAGGCGGTCTACCGGGAGGCCGAGGCCGGGGCCCGGGCCGATTCGCGCAACATCTTCCTCGGCATGGGCGCGGGGGCCCTGCTCGCCCTGGCCTTCGGCATCGGGCTCACCCGCATGATCACCCGTCCCCTGGCCCGGACCGTCGCCTTTGCCGAGGACGTCAGCCGCGGGGTTCTCGACCGGGAACCGGACGTGCGGTGCGGCGGGGAGATCGGGGCCCTGGCCAAGGCGCTGTCCCGCATGGTCCGCGAGCTGCGGCGTCTCTTGGCCGAGGCCCGGGAAAAGGGCGAGGAGGCGGCCCGGGAGGCCGACAAGGCCCGGGAGGCCACGGCCGCCGTGGAGCAGGCCCGCCGGGACGCGGCCGAGGCCACGCGCCAGGGCATCGTCCAGGCGGCCTCGGAAATCGAGCAGGTCGTGTCCGTGGTCACCTCGGCCTCGGAACAGCTCTCCACCCAGATCGAACTGACCAGCCAGGGCATGGACCGGCAGTCGCGGCGCCTTGGCGGCACGGCCACGGCCATGGACGACATGTCGCGGACCATCGCCGGCGTGGCCCAGAGCGCCGGCGAGGCCGCCCGCACCGCCGAGGACGCCCGGGCCAAGGCGCAAGAGGGCGAGGCCGTGGTCGGCTCGGTGGTGGCCGGCATCGGCGAGGCCCAGGCCCTGGCCCTTGGCCTCAAAAAGGACATGGCCGCCCTTGGCGGCCAGGCCGAGGGCATCGGCCGGGTCATCGGCGTCATCAACGAGATCGCGGACCAGACCAACCTCCTGGCCCTGAACGCGGCCATCGAGGCGGCCCGGGCCGGCGAGGCCGGGCGCGGTTTCGCCGTGGTCGCCGACGAGGTCCGAAAACTGGCCGAAAAGACCATGGTGGCCACCCGCGAGGTGGACACGGCCATCCGCGACATCCAGCAGGGGGCCCGCACCAACATCGAGGGCGTGGACCGGGCCGTGGCCGCCATCGAGACGTCCACCGGCCTGGCCCACACTTCGGGCGAGGCGCTGGCCGCCATCGTGCGCCTGATCGAGCTGACCTCCGGCCAGGTCCGCTCCATCGCCGAGGCCTCCCAGCGGGAGGCGGCCGAAGGCGACGAGATCGACCGCTCGATCCAGGACGTGACGGTCATCGCGGCCGAAACCGCCCAGGCCATGGGCCAGGCCACCCAGGCCGTGGCCGAGCTGGCCCGGCAGGCCCACGTGCTCCAGGAGCTCGTGGCCGACATGCAGTCCCAGTCTTAGGGTCGGCCCTCGAAGTCCGTGCAGGCCCATTTTCACCGCACCATACGGAAAAGCTGGTTCTCGTAGGGGAGCGGCACGGGCCGGCCGTCTTCGCTCCGCCCCATTTCCCCCGCCTCGCCCCTTCCCCCAAAAACAAAGGCCGCCCCCGTGAAGGGGCGGCCTCGTTTCGCCGGGTGGACGCGGATCCCCCGGCGCGATGGTCCGGCAACTAGCGGATAAACAGCATTTCCTGGTAGCTCGGCAGGGGCCACAGGTCGTCGGCCACCACGGCTTCCAGGGCGTCGGCCACGGCCCGGACCTCGTTCATGGCCGGCAGGACCGTACAGCACATGTGCTTGGCCTCGGCTAGGGTGTCGGGGGCGGTGTGCTCGAGGATCTTTTCGAGGTCCGCGATCTTGACCTGCAGCTCGCGCAGCTTGGCGGTCACGTCCTCGAGGGTCACCATCTTGTAGTCATGGCCGATGGCCTTCAGCTCGGCGCAGGTCTTGGCCAGCTCGCCCTGGTACCGCATGGCGGCCGGGAAGATGATGGTCTTGGCCATGCGCACGACCAGGGCGGCCTCGGTCTGCAGGGTCTTGACGTACTGTTCGAGGTAGATTTCCTCGCGGGACTTGAGTTCGGCTTCGCTGAAGACGCCGTAGGTGGTGAAGAGCTTGATGACCTCGGGGCTGGTCAGGGTGGGCAGGGCGTCGGGCGTGGTCTTCATGTTCGGCAGGCCGCGCTTCTCGGCTTCCTTGTGCCAGTCCTCGCAGTAGCCGTCGCCGTTGAAGACCACGGCGTCGTGCTCCTTGATGATCTCCTGGATCACGGTCTGGACGGCGGCGTTGAGCTTGCCGGCGTCGCCGCTGGTGGCCGCTTCGAGCTTGGAGGCCACGTAGTCCAGGGATTCGGCCATCATGGTGTTGAGCGCCACCTGGGAGCCGGAGATGGACTGGCAGGAGCCCACGGCCCGGAATTCGAAGCGGTTGCCGGTGAAGGCGAAGGGGCTCGTGCGGTTGCGGTCGCCCGGATCCATGGGCAGGGGCGGCAGGGTGTCGACGCCGATATTCATGACGCCCTTCTGCTTGGAGCTTTCGGCCTTGCCCTTCTTGATCTGCTCGAAGACGTCGGTCAGCTGCTCGCCGAGGTAGACGGACATGATGGCCGGCGGGGCCTCGTTGGCGCCCAGGCGATGGTCGTTGGACGGCGTGGCCACCGTGGCGCGAAGCAGGGCCCCGAACTTGTGCACGGCCCGGATGGCGGCGGCGCAGAAGACCAGGAACTGGGCGTTCTCGTGCGGGGTATCGCCCGGATCGTAGAGGCTTCCCAGTTCGGCGTTGCCGATGGAATAGTTCAGGTGCTTGCCCGAGCCGTTGATGCCGGCAAAGGGCTTTTCGTGGAGCAGGCACATGAGGCCGTAGCGCTTGGCCACGGTGCGCAGCACCGTCATGACCATCTGGTTGTGGTCGGTGGCCAGGTTGCCGGTCTCGAAGATCGGGGCGATCTCGAACTGGCTCGGGGCCACTTCGTTGTGGCGGGTCTTGACCGGCACGCCGAGCTTGTAGAGTTCACGCTCGACTTCCATCATGAAGGCCAGGACCCGGCGGGGAATGACGCCGAAGTACTGGTCCTCGAACTCCTGGCCCTTGGCGGATTTGGCGCCGAAAAGAGTCCGGCCGGCGATGAGCAGGTCCGGGCGGGCGAAGACGAAGTTGCGGTCGATGAGGAAGTATTCCTGCTCCGGTCCGGCAAAGGACACGACCGGCAGGCGGGTGGCCGTGCCGAAGAGCTTGAGGACGCGCTGGGCCTGCTTGTTCAAGGCCTGGTTGGAACGCAGAAGCGGGGTCTTCTTGTCGAGCGCCTCGCCGGTCCAGGACACGAAGGCCGTGGGGATGCACAGGAAGGTGCCGTTCGGGTTTTCCAGGATGTAGGCCGGGCTGGTCACGTCCCAGGCGGTGTAGCCGCGGGCCTCGAAGGTGGTGCGCAGGCCGCCGGACGGGAAGCTCGAGGCGTCGGGCTCGCCCTGGATCAGCATCTTGCCCGAGAATTCGGCCACGGCGCCGCCCTTGCCGTCGGGAACCAGGAAGGCGTCGTGCTTCTCGGCGGTCAGCCCGGTCAGCGGGTAGAAGACGTGGGTGAAGTGGGTGGCCCCGCGTTCAATGGCCCAGTCCTTCATGGCGTTGGCCACGGCGTCGGCGATGGACGGATCGAGCTTCTGGCCCAGTTCGATGGTCTTTTTGAGGGACTTGTAGACGTCCTTGGGCAGCCGGTCGCGCATGACCTTGTCGCTGAAAACGTTGCAGCCGAAAACCTCGGTGGGCTTGGTCTCGCTGAAGTTCAGCGGGGCATGGGACGGCTTGTAATTGATGATGGCCGAGATCGCGTCCAGACGAGCCTTGATTCCGCTCATAGGGTCCTCTTGCATTTGTGTTGAACAGGTTTCACGTGGAGACAACCGCGCCTGCGCCGCCTGCCGCCCTCCCGGCCTTTTCGCGCCGGGACCGGATACAACAAGGCGCCATGGCGAAGCGGCGACCCCGGGCCTTCCGCTTCGACGCCCGTGGCAGGTCCTGTCGCGGCCGGCAAAAAAATTTTCTGCGCCTCTCGCCACACGGCCGACATCTCTCCTTGACCGTGAGCGAACTCTCAATAATGTAAAATGCCGGTCCCGTCCAGACCGAATGCGGGGACCCGCCCCCGGCCCGTCGCAAAAGGCCGGGCCGGGCACGGGGAAGGCCGGGGCCGGATACGGTCCGACGGCACGGACAAGAGGGAAAGGGAACGGCGGGGCTAGTCGCCAAGGAGCTTTCTGATGGCCAGGAGCTCTTCGTAGACCTCCCGCAGCACGTCGCGGCCGGAGCCGGGGCCCGGGCCGGAAGCCGGGGCGGCCGACAGGCGGCGCCTGGCCCCGTCGATGGTCAGCTTCTCGTCGTAGAGGAGGGTTTTTATGCGGCGGATGAGGGCGAGATGTTCCTCGGTGTAGAGCCGCTGGCCCTTGGGGGTGCGCACCGGCACGAGCTGGGGAAACTCCGACTCCCAGAACCGCAGCACAAAAGGCTTAAGTCCCGTCAGACCGGCAATCTCGCCTATCTTGTAGGTCCTTAACGCCATAGCGGCCAAACATGCGCCAAGCCCGCCCCCGGGTCAAGCCCGGCGGCGGGCTTGACCCGGGGGCGGGCCCGGACGGGAATCCTGCCCCACGTCTTTACATGGCCCGTGGGGACTGCTACAGCCGATATGCTCGGGAAAGCCCCTGTCGTTCCCGAGCCCCGCCGCGCACCTCCGGCCACGGCGGCCGAAGGACGGCGCATCCAGGCGGCAAAGCCCAACCGAGGAGGCAAAAAAGGCCATGGCCATGCTCACCACCAAGGACGGCACACAGCTCTATTACAACGACTGGGGCACGGGCCAGCCCGTCGTGTTCAGCCACGGCTGGCCCCTTTGCGCCGACGCCTTCGAGGACCAGATGTTTTTCCTGGCCCAAAACGGCTACCGGGTCATCGCCCACGACCGCCGGGGCCACGGCCGCTCCAGCCAGCCCTGGCGCGGCAACGACCTGGACACCTATGCCGACGACCTGGCCGAACTGGTCGATGCCCTGGATCTCGGCAACGCCGTGCACATCGGCCACTCCACCGGCGGCGGCGAGGTGGTGCGCTACATCGGCCGCCACGGCACGGGCCGGGTGTCCAAGATCGTGCTGATCGGGGCCATCCCGCCGCTCATGCTCCAGACGCCGGCCAATCCGGGCGGTTTGCCGCTCTCGGTTTTCGACGCCATCCGCGACGGCGTGCTGGCCGACCGGTCCCAGTTCTTCAAGGACCTGAGCCTGCCCTTCTACGGCTACAACCGGCCCGGCGCCACGGTCTCGCAAGGCGTGCGCGACAGCTTCTGGCTCCAGGGCATGATGGCCGGCTTCCCGGCCTGCTATGACTGCATCCAGGCCTTCTCGGAAACCGACCTGACCGAGGATCTCAAAAAGATCGATGTGCCGACGCTCTTTCTGCACGGCGACGACGACCAGATCGTGCCCATCGACGCCTCGGCCCGGATGGCGGTCAAGCTGGTTACGGACGCGCGGCTCAAGGAATATCCGGGCGGCCCCCACGGCATCTGCACGACCCGGAAAAACGAAGTCAACGCCGATATCCTGGCGTTTTTGAAGCCGCAGTAGACGACAGAGGCTCCAGACTGCCGCCCCGGTCCGCCCCCCGGCTCTTTATGCCGGGGCCGGGCCACGGCCGGCGGCAGCAGGAGTGCAAAGGACGGCGCTCTTTTCCGGACCCAGGGGGGACGGGGTGGCGGGCTCTTTTCCCGCCGCCCCGCCTCTGCATGCACCGCCGGGCGGCTTTGGCCGCGTGTACCCCACCCCCGGCGCGGGGCCCGGAAATCCGGCCGGCCGTTTCCCATAAAAAAGCCCCGGCGCCAACCCGCCGGGGCTTGCTTGTGGCCGGGACGGGGCGGCAAGGCCCCGCCACGGCGTAGCGGCGGGCCGTTCGGAAAACCCCTTCCCTTGACTTCAGGCTGCATGGTTTTTATAAATTTTTTGGAGCAACCACATGAGCCTTTCCAAAAAGTCCAAGGCCGACTCGCGGTGTCCGCCTCCCTCCCCGCCCCCTTCGGCATGCGCCCCCAATGCAGGGGACAACGCCATTGTGGTGACGATCACCTCCGCTGCCGCAGGTTCACCGGCCAAAGGCTCTGTTCTGTCCGAAAAAATGACCCTCCGGATGGGACGACCCCGGAAACCCTCCTGGTCGTCTCCACTCAGGGAACCGAGAGGCCCTTTCAAGGAGCAGCCCGCCGGGACGCGCTCACGACACAAGCTCGCCTCCCGTTTGCTCGGACGTGCCGCCGAGGTCCTTGGCGGCGAGGAGCAGGCGCGGCAGTGGCTCACCAGCCCCAACACGCTTTTCGACGGCCGCGCGCCCATCGACTACGCCGAGACAGCCGAAGGGATGGCCCTTGTCCTCGATGTCCTCGGACGCATCGAATACGGCGTCTTTAGTTGATGGAGGCCTGGCACGTCTTTCGGGCCAGGCACGCGGCAACCGCCTTGTCAGGCGAAGGCGCGCGCCTCTACGGAGGCCGCTGGAACGACAAAGGGACGAGCACGGTCTATGCGGCCTCGTCCCTTTCCTTTGCCTGTCTCGAAATCCTCGTCCACGTCCCGCGCTCGGCGGACCTCCTGCGGCAGTACGCCTGCATCCGCCTGGAGTTCGACGCCCGATTGGTCCAACGCGTTTCCGTGGCCGCTTTGCCGGTGGATTGGCAGCGACCGGAACACCCCGCCTGCAAAAAAATCGGCGAGGCGTGGGCGAAGGGGAAGACAACGCCGGTTTTGGCGGTTCCAAGCGCCCTCATTCCCCAGGAAACCAACTACCTGCTCAATCCTCTGCACTCCGCCATGGCCCTGATCGGGGTCTCTCCGCCGACACCTTTCGCCTTCGACCCCCGTCTAGCCAAGTAGTCTTGTCCGCTCCCGCCTCTCTCCGGTGCGGCCGGTCAAGGACGGGAACAGGTGCGGCCAGCCACCCCCCGCCGCTACGGCCGCGTCACCGGCAGGCTGGCAAGGACCGCCTGGGCGAGCCCCTCGTGGACCTTGTCCACGTCCTTGTCCTTGAGCGTCTTCTCGGCGTGGCGGTAGGTGAGGCGGAAGGTCAGGCGACGGTCGGTCCCGTCTTCCGGTTTGTAGGCGTCGATGAGCTGCACGTCCTCGAAAATGGGGGCCTTGGCCTCCCGGATGGCGGCCAGGACCGCGCCCACGGTCACGCCGGCCGGGGCGGCCAGGGTGATGTCGCGCCGCACGGGCGGAAATCCCGGCAGCGGCGCGAACCCGGGCTTGTAGCCTGTGGCCAGGGCGAAAAGCAGGTCCAGGTCCAGCTCGGCCAGCCACAGGGCGGTCCGGGCGTGGAAGGCGTCGGCCACCTCGGGCGCCACCTGGCCAATGAGCCCGAGACGCTTGTCCCCGAGCCGGACCTCGACCTGGGGGGCCAGCCATTGCAGGGTCTCTTCCCGGACGAAGGCCGCCTCGGGCAGGTGGAGATGCCGCAAAAGCCCCTCGACCAGGCCTTTGATGTCGGCGTAGCCCGCCTCCTCGTCCCGGGGCCAGGGCCAGCCCTCGGGATGGCGCGCGCCGTGCAGCACCAGGCCGAGCCGGCCGGCTTCCCGGGCCGTGGACTCGGCCTCGGCGTCGGCGGTGAAAATCCGGGCCACTTCAAAGAGCCGCAGGTTGGCGTTGCCCTGGGCCAGGTTGTGGCGCACGGAGCCAAGAAGCCCCGGCGCCAGCATGGGCCGCATGACGTTCTGGTCCTCGGACAGGGGATTGGCCACCGACACCCGGCAGGCGGCGTCCAGGCACAGGAGATCCAGGTCGCCGTGGCCGACGAAGCTGTAGTTGACGGCCTCGCGAAGCCCGACCCCCACGCAGTAGGCCCGCACCCTGGCCCAGAAGCCGAATTCCGTTTCCCCGGGCACCTCGTCCAGGGACTTGGACACCCTGGGCAGGCGGGGCGCGATCCTATCCAGGCCGTAGACCCGGCCCACTTCCTCGATCAGGTCGGCCTCGCGTTCGAGGTCCAGGCGGAAAGGCGGCGGGGTCACGACCATGACGCCAGTCGGATCGGTGCCGGTCAGTTCGCAGCCCAGGGCGGCGAGCGTCTTGCGGCAGAAGGCCTCGGGCATGTCCTCGCCAAGGAGCATGGTGGCCCGGGCCGGCCGGAAACCGATGGCGCGCGGCATAAAGGGCCTGGGTTCGGCCAGGGCCACGCCGGGCAGGGCCATGCCGCCGGCGGTTTCGAGCATCAGGGCCACGGCCCGGTTCATGGCGTAGACCGAACCGACCTGGTCCACCCCGCGCTCGAACCGGTAGGAGGCCTCGCTCGGAAGCGACAGGCGGCGGGCGGTCTTGCGGATGGCGCCCGGGCGAAAGACCGCGCATTCGAGGAGCACGTCCGTGCTTCCCGCCTCCATTTCGCTCACGGCTCCGCCCATGACCCCGGCCAGGGCCACGGGCTTTTCGGCGTCGCAGATGAGGAGATCCCGGACGGTGAGGCTTCTTTCCTGGCCGTCCAGGGTGGTGATCCGCTCGCCTTCGGCGGCGTTTCGGACCTTGACCAGGTTGCCGGCGAGTTTTTTCCGGTCAAAGGCGTGCAGGGGCTGGCCGAGCTCGAAAAGGACGTAGTTGGTGGCGTCGACGATGTTGGAGATGGGCCGCTGGCCGATGGCCAGAAGCCGCCAGCGGATGCGGTCCGGGGACGGGCCGACCGTGACGCCGGAAAGGAGCTTGGCCCGGTAGACCGGGCACTCGGCCGGATCCGTGATCTCGATGGCCACTTCCATGCCCGCGTCCGGCCCGGCTTCCGGGTAGGACACCTCGGGCAGGGTCAGGGGCAGGTCGAAGGCCATGGCCGTTTCCCGGGCGATGCCAAGGACGCTCAGACAATCGGCCCGGTTGGGCGTGATGGAGACGTCGAGCACGCAGGTGTCGAGGCCGAGGGCCTCGGGCAGGGGCGCCCCGACCTTGCACGTCCCGGGCAGGACCATGATGCCGCCGCTGCGCTCCTCGGCCAGTCCCAGCTCGGATTCCGAGCAGATCATGCCAAAGGACTCCTGGCCCCGGATCTTGCCTTTCTTGATGACAAGGCCCCCGGGCAGGGACACGCCCACCGTGGCCACGGGCACGAGCTGGCCGGCGGCGACGTTCGGCGCGCCGCAGACGATGGAAAGGACTTCCGGGCCGCCGACGTCCACGGTGCAGCAGGACAGGTGGTCGGAGTCGGGATGCGGCGCGCAGGTCAGGACCTTGCCGACCACCACGCCCATGATGGCCTCGAAGGGATTTTTGATCTCCTCGATTTCGAGGCCGAGCATGGTGAGCCTGTCGGCCAGCTCCTGCGGCGTGCCGGCATAGGGCGTGAATTCGCGAAGCCAGGAAAGACTGAGCAGCATGATGATGTGCCTCCGGCGGCCGGGGAGGGAACCCCTTTTTGCAAAAAGGGGTTCCCTCCCCGGACCCCACCCTCCCTAAAAACTCTCCACGGGGTAGGCGGAGCGTTGGCCAGGAAGGGGCCTGGGCTGTGCCCAGGCGGGTTCGGGGGGAAGCCCCTGATTAAAACTGGCTGAGAAAACGAATGTCGTTTTCGAAAAACATCCGCAGGTCGCCGATGCCGTACTTGAGCATGGTGACGCGCTCCACGCCCATGCCGAAGGCGAAACCGGTGTAGCGCTCGGTGTCGTAGCCCACGGCGGCAAACACGTTGGGGTCGACCATGCCGCAGCCGAGGATCTCGACGAACCCGGTCCCCTTGCACACCCGGCAGCCGCCGGCCGCGGTCGAGCCCTTGCCGCCGCACAGGACGCACGAGATGTCCACCTCGGCGCTCGGCTCGGTAAAGGGGAAAAAGCTTGGCCGGAACCGGACCTTGGTGGCCGGCCCGAAGATGCGGCGCACGAAGGCGGTCAGCGTGCCGCGCAGATCGGCCATGGACACGCCCTCGTCCACGAGGAGCCCCTCGATCTGATGGAACATGGGCGTGTGGGTGAGATCCGAGTCCCGGCGGTAGACCTTGCCCGGGGCGATGACCGCGATGGGCGGCTTTTGGGCCAGCATGGTGCGGATCTGGAGCGGCGAGGTGTGGGTGCGCAGCACCACCGCGTCGGAGATGTACAGCGTGTCCTGCATGTCCCGGGCCGGGTGCTCGGGAGGCATGTTGAGGGCTTCGAAATTGTAGTAGTCGGTCTCGATCTCCGGGCCGGTGACGATGGAAAAGCCGAGTTCACCAAGGGCCTTGCAGATCTCGGCCGTGACCAGGGTCACGGGGTGCAGGCTTCCGGCAAAGGGGGCGAGTCCCGGGGTGGTGGGATCGAAATCGGCCAGTTCCGCCTGGCGGGCCAAACGGGAAAGCGCCGCCAGCCGGGCCTCGTAAAGGCCGGTCAGCGACTCCTTGACCGTGTTGGCGGCCCGTCCGGCCTCGCGCCGGCCGTCGGCGTCAAGGGCCGGCAGCTGGGCCATGAGCCCGGCCAGCCGGCCCTTGCGGCCAAGGTAGGCGACCCGGATCTCCTCGAGGTCCTCAAGCGCCAAGGCCTGGTCGAGACGCGCGGCGCACTCCCCGACCAGGCCCTCAAGCTCGACAACGAGCGTGGGTCTGCTGCCCACTTTAGGCCGCCTTGGATTTGGCCAGCTCCACCAGCTTCTGGAAGCCGTCCTTTTCGCGCACGGCCATGTCGGCCAGGACCTTGCGGTCGAGTTCCACGCCGGCCAGGATCAGGCCGCGCATGAACACGCTGTAGGACAGGCCGTTTTCCCGGGCCGCGGCATTGATGCGGATGATCCAGAGCTTGCGCATCTGGCGCTTTCTCTGCTTGCGGTCGCGGTAGGCGTAGACGAGCGAGCGCTCGGCGACTTCGCGTGCGGTTTCGTACAGCTTGCTGCGGGCTCCGACGTAGCCCTTGGCCATCTTCAAATATTTCTTGTGCCGTTTGTGTGCGGCTTGTCCACGTTTGACGCGCATGGTGTAAGCTCCTTATGCGTGGTATGAGCGGCGCCCGACGCTAGGCGTAGGGCAGAAGCCGGCGCACGGCCTTGACGTTGGCCGAATCGACCAGGGCGCCCTGGCCCAGGCGGCGCGAGCGCTTGGCGTTTTTCTTGGTCAGGATATGGCGCAGGTTCTGGCGGCGGCGGGTGAACTTGCCGGAACCGGTCTTGCCAAAGCGCTTGGCCGCGCTGCGGTTGGTTTTCATCTTGGGCATGCGGGACTCCTTTGACCGCGCGGTTTTTAGGCCGGCGCGGGGGTTTTCTTCACGAGCGGGGCGAGCAGCATGGTCATCATGCGCCCTTCGGTGCGCGGCTCCTGCTCCACCTTGGCCGTTTCCCCCAGATCCGCCACCACCCGATGCAGGATGATGAGCCCCCGATCCTTGTGCACGATTTCGCGGCCGCGGAAAAACACCGTGACCTTGCAACGATCGCCCTCTTCGAGAAAACGGCGAATGTGCTTGAGCTTGGTCTGGTAATCGTGCTCGTCGGTTTTGGGCCGGACCTTGATTTCCTTGAGCAGGACCGTCGTCGATTTCTTCCGGGCCTCCTGCAGCTTTTTCTGCTGCTGGTATTTAAATCGCCCGAAATCCATGATCCTGCACACGGGCGGCTCGGCATTGGGCGCGACCTCGACAAGATCGAGTCCCTTTTCCTGAGCCATGCGCAACGCCTCGCTGGTGGGAATGATACCCACCTGCTCGCCGTCATCGGCTATCACCCGTACTTCACGGGCCCGAATCCGGTGGTTGCACCGGGGGTCACTACTGGGAGCGGAAGTTATAGCGCATCCCTCCACGCTTAAACGGTTCCTGGCAATCGGCCGTGATGAGCAGCACTACCTCGTCGAGGGTCTTGACTCCAAGATTGTCCCCGGACCGCAGCCGCACGTTCAGGCCGCCGAGCTCCTTTTCCTTGTCCCCTGCCACGAGCATGTAGGGGATCTTCTCCACCTGGGCCTCGCGAACCTTGAAGCCCAGTTTCTCGTTGCGATCATCGAGTTCGGCCCGGATGCCGGCTTCGAGAAGCCGGGCCAGGGCCTGTTCCGCAAATTCTTTCTGCGCGTCCGTCACGATGAGGATGCGGGCCTGGACCGGCGCGAGCCATGTCGGCAAGGCCCCGGCGGTGTGCTCGATCAGGACGCCGAGGAAGCGTTCGACCGCCCCGAGGATGACCCGGTGGAGCATCACGGGCCGCTTACGCTCCCCATCTGCATCCGTATAGACGAGATCGAAGCGATCCGGCAAGGTAAAGTCGCACTGCACGGTGGCGCACTGCCACCGGCGCTCTAAGGCATCCTTGAGCTTGATGTCAATCTTGGGTCCGTAAAACGCGCCGTCGCCCTCGTTGATGTCGTAAGGCAGGCCAAGCGACTCCAGGGCGTCGGTCAGGGCCTTGGTGGCCCGCTCCCAGTCCTCGTCCGCGCCGATGGACTTCTCCGGCCGGGTGGACAGCTCGACCTCGTAGTCGAAGCCGAAAAGCCCGACCACGTCCTGGACGAACTTGATCACACCCGTGATCTCTTCGAGCAGCTGGTCCGGGCGGCACAGGATATGGGCGTCGTCCTGGGTGAACTGGCGCACCCGCAAAAGTCCGTGGAGCACACCCGACTTCTCGTGGCGGTGGACCACGCCGAGTTCGAAATAGCGCTGGGGCAGGTCGCGGTAGCTGCGGATGCGCGACTTGTAGATGAGCATGTGCGCCAGGCAGTTCATGGGCTTGATGCCGTAGGACTGCTCGTCGATCTCGGTGAAGTACATGTTCTCGCGGTAGTTGTCGTAGTGGCCGGACCGCTCCCACAACTCGCGGCGCAAAATCAGCGGACCGCGCACCAGGCTGTAGCCGCGCTTCAGGTGTTCCCGGCGCTCGAAATCCTCGAGAATGGTGCGCACCAGTTCGCCCTTGGGATGCCAGATGGGCATGCCGGCCCCGACTTCCTCGGAAAAGCTGAAAAGGTCGAGCTGGGTGCCAAGCTTTCTGTGATCGCGCTTTTTCGCCTCTTCCAGGTGCTTGAGGTAGGTCTTGAGGTCGGCCTCGGAGGCGAAGGCCGTGCCGTAGATCCGCTGGAGCATGGGCCGCTTTTCGTCGCCGCGCCAGTAGGCGCCGGCCACGGAAAGAAGCTTGACCGCCCGGACCATGCCCGTGGTCGGCACGTGCGGCCCCCGGCACAGATCCGTGAAGAGACCGTGGCGGTAGAGCGAGACCGTGTCGCCGACGATGTTCTCGTCCATGATCTCAAGCTTGTAGCTCTCGCCCTGGGAGGCGAAAAGTGCCTTGGCGTCGGCCTTGGGCACGTAGGTGCAGGAAAAAGGATGATTGGCGGCGATGCTTGCGCGCATCTCCGCCTCAATGGCTTCGAGGTCCTCGGGGGTGAACGGCCGCTCGAAGGCGAAATCGTAGTAGAAGCCGTTCTCGATGGCCGGGCCGATGGTGACCTGGACGGACGGGAAGAGCTTTTTGACGGCCTCGGCCATGATGTGGGCGGCCGAGTGGCGGATGATGGAGAGGCCCAGGGGCGAGTCGACGGCAACCGGTTCGAGTTCGCGGGCGTCCTCGGGCAGGGGCGCGGTCATATCAACGGGCTGGCCGTTGACCAAGCAGGCCACGGAATTTTTGAAACGCTTGCCGGAAATGGCGCGAGAAAGGACCTGGCCGCACGATTCGCCGGCCGCCGCTTCCAGGGAAGTATCCTCGATTGTGACCTGCACGTCGCCTTCTCCGCAGGGGATTTGGCCCCCCCACCGCTCTATAAAGAAAGGGAGGCCGAAGCCTCCCTGTGCTTACATGGTAGGAACGGGGAGATTTGAACTCCCGACCCCTTGCGTGTCAAGCAAGTGCTCTCCCCCTGAGCTACGCTCCTATAAACAGAATCAGGGAAGGGGATATCTATTCCGAACTCTTCCCGAAGTCAACCCTAAATTTTCCATTCCCCAGAAATTTTCGGGTACCAAAGACGTTGGCGCTTGTTGGCTCGTCGTTGGTCGGAGGGGACTACACTCCCACGGGGTGGGAGGTCAAGAAATTTTTCGTGGGGAGGTTGAGAAAAAGGACGTTGGAGAAAGGTTGTTATTGTAAATAATTAATTATTTAAATATGTTGGCTGAAGAATACGCTTATGTACCAACGGGCAAAAGGTTAAACTAACAAACAACTGTTGGCCTCATCATCAATCTAAATAGCTGGACAATTGACTTTGGGAAAGAACTATTAACTTACACCTCTAAGGTGACGAATAAGTCGAGGCAAATCAAAATCTATTCTTCTATTTTCCCAGCCTCTTAATATTTTCGCAATGTTTTCATCTGATTCATTTGCAAGCCATCCCATTACATCCATTTGCATCTTATGGCGATTTTTATAATAATAGTCAGCTAATCTGGTCGCATCTACTCGTTCAAAATCCATTTTCACGAGTCTAAACGCATCAAAACTTGAAACTCCCGCGTCTACCAAGTAAGCAACGGATAAGACTTCTCCACTATAACAAGCCAATCCCCTCCTCGTACATTCATCCTCAAGCAAACAATGAAAAGCATAAATCCCCCATGGCAATATATATTGCACTCGAGAGTAAATTACAGACACCAATTCCTCAAGCGAACTATCAAATCCGGCTTCTTTTTTAACCGCTGCCAAAGGGATTCCAGACAGCCATTTGAGTACAACATCTGACATAAAACTTTGCAGTTTCCCCCCTTCTATTTCCGCCATTCTTTTAACTATCGGACGAATCAAATATTCAACTTGATCAAAATTAAGCCTTCCACCATGCATGACTCCGCTCATATTTTCAATCTTCCAATCGTCAAGCGAAGCTATGTAATTGCACAACTCTGATACTGTTTCTAGAGATAAACCAAGCTGAGCGAGTAATTCAACCGGTGGAGAGTTGTCTTTAGCTATGAAAGAATCAACAACTTCATTTTGAGCCAAAAAAAACTTCAAAGAAGCAACTTTTTCGTCAGCCGACAAAAAACAGTAAGCAAACGTTCCTTCTAAGATTGACTCAATATTTATATCAATTTTCGTAGCTTTAGCATGGATAAGACCAGTACGCAACAAATTGACAGCGCCTTTAACTTTTCTTGGAGCTCCATTAGGCAATACTGTTTCAGTAAAATCTTTAAATTCAAATTGTCCCGCCTCAATTATTTCTAAAATTTCCTTAAGTGCCTTAGCAAGAGCACTTTCTACTGGTGTAGATTTAAAGAGAGATGGTTCCAAGTAATCATCAATCACCGCATCAATTTTATCTAAGCCTAAACTTGGTTCGAAAAGAATGGCTTGTCCCTCTTTATCATATCCAGGTCGTCCAGCTCGACCGGCAATATTCCAAAAATTTCTTGGAGTGACCGGTGAATACTTTGAAGGTCTACCTTTTTCTGGAGGTTCTCGTAGAGCCAATGATTGTACGATAACCGAAGAAAATGGAAAATTTACACCTTCCGCTAATGTTGTGGTAGCAAAAACATATTTAATTAAACCAATTTTAATTGCATCCTCGACGGCACATCGAACTCTAGGCGGAAGCCCTGCATGGTGATATGCTATTCTGTGTTTGATTAAACTCCTCATTTCAACGACACTATCCATTTCCCTTTCAAGACGCGAATCTAAACGCAAGTACTCATCACTGAAGAGCTCCTCTTTTGTCAGACATGGCAGCACAGATTTTTCGTCTAGCCATTTTTTCATTGACTTTGCAATATTTTGGCTTGTTTTTTTTCCTTTAGCAACAGTCAACACTGGTCCTGCAATTGAAAGCCTTTCTGCAAGCTGTACTAATTGCCGTTCTTGTGTTTTTTCAGGATTAGAAACAATTTGAAGGTCTAATATTCCTGGGTATTCTATTATGCCCCGTTTGTTTCTAATCTTATAAATTCCAACACGCATTCTTGTTGATCTATTATCAAGCACAATATCACGTGGGTTCTTTCCTACCCAGCGTGTCAAATCTCCGAGATTCGGAGCCACAGCAGAAAGGAACACAATTCTAGGAGGATTAGCATAATAATTTTTTAGTCTCCAAATATAAAGCTCCAACAAACTGCCACGGGTTCCGGACTCAATATGATGCGCTTCATCAATCACTATCAACGAAACTAACTGGAGAAAATCAACACCTAGGCGCAAAAGCAAATCTGCCTTCTCAGGTGTCAGCACAACAACCGAAGCTGTTTCGAGTTTTTCTTCTTCATCTGAACTCAATTCAGACAGTTGTGGCGTCACTTCTGCTACATAAATCTCAAGAATATTAAATGCACTACTTAAATCTTTAACAACCTCATACACCAGCGCTCTTGAAGGTACAATATAAAGTACTTTTGATTGCCTCTTCTTATATAGTGTCTCTAGAATCAATAACCTTGCCAAAAAAGTCTTCCCGGTTCCTGTGGGAGATGCAAACCCCCAACTATCATATTTAGTATCAAGAAGACCATTTCTCAAAGCCTGAACTTGAGAATTCCAAAATTCAGCAGGAAAACCAATAATTTTTAGCAAACTAAATATGGAATTTTCAACATTTTCTCTCGTTGAAAGTGCTAAACGTTTTAATAGAACAGCTTTCAGGGCATTGAGTTCTGAACAAGTTAGCTCCACCGAATTATGCTTCGCAATATCAGCCAAACATCCAACAAGAAAATGGTCTTTTACGATTGATTCGCCCTGCTCATAGCGTGAAAGTTGGATCGAATCACTGGAGAGAACCAAACTAGAAATATTCTTTGTCTTATCTGCATTTTCCTCTAAATAGTTTGTAAAAGAAAAATCACTCACAAGAGACCTAAACGGGCCCTTCCGAACAAAAAAATCTTTTAAAATGGGATGAATCATCTCATCCTTTAAGATTGAAGCAGAAAGGCTGGGTAAATCAGCTAATTCGTACAATATTGCTGCACGCATTTTAAGCTTTTGCACAGTCCTTTCGCACAATGTCTTTACATTCGATAAATTTTCAGATATTTCTGCAGCAATACGAATCACTTTTCTTGAAGAGTCCATATCCCAATCTGGCACGCTTACAAGTACACATTCGATGAAGTATGCCAATCTTGAAACTGATGTATCAAACGGAAAAATTGCTTGATCCAGGCGATTAATAATAAGCGACCGCTTAACCCATGCCCAATCTGCCACAAAAGACGTCTCTTTCATGGAAGAAGTTATCTCTTCTAAAGTAAACATGCTGACTTTATCGCTTCCAATTTTTTGAAAACATTAGCAGCCACCTCAGGGTAATTTTCTACACAAACGACATCAATGCTAACAAGATTCTTGTTACACGACCTTGACCCTAGCATTTTAATTTCATCATCACTTTTTGACGAATGATCTACGACTGCAAAACCAACATACTTTATTTCCATACCAGAGTATGGCATAAGAACAGCTTTCAATCTATCTTTATCTTCTGACGCTTCTATTCTATCCTTTGCAGCTCCTAAGTCAAAATTCAAATCCCTATCAGTGTAATTATTTAAAGACCTAAACATATCAGGATAGCACGACTTATGGTGGTTTGCTGGAATACTATCTAAAACAACTTTAGGACTGGATTTGACTTCACCAAAAATTATATCAATTGGGTCCTGACTTGGATCATACAGGACAAGGTCCATTTTGTAAGCATTAGCATTTTCACTCGTGAGAAGAGACAGTTTGTTATAAATTATTTTTAATCCGACAATCTCTTCTGCGAATATTGCAGAAACAATTTCACCAAAATGTGACTCTTGGAATGATTCAGATGTCGGTAATTTTTGTAATGTGTCGACAAGTGTAGTAACGAAAAATGGATTCATTGCCTGAACTATTTTTTCAAAATCCCTATAAAACAATGGCGTTCTGTCTGCAATGTATTTTTCAACTTGATGCTGCTTATGTACCCTTTTCACATCTGAGATAAAAACATCTCTTACCGTGCTAGTTGTGCTTTTAAGAGCAACGCGCGACAGGCTTATAAAATGATTAAAACCAAACATCTGCCCTCCATATTGGAGTCCGAAATCTAAACTGATTTAAAAATAAAATACACAACTTTTCCCATTAGATCCCACCTGTCACCGATGCCCCTATATAATATTTCTGAAACAAAAAAAAGACCCACGCCTACCAATTTTCTTGGACGACGTGGGCCTTTCAGCATAACTATCCGAAATATTGCTACTTCTTCTCCAACACAATCTTGCCCTCTTCCAGGCACGACACCTTGAACTCGTCGCCCACGGTGAAACCGTAGTTCACCATAAGGGTCGGGGACAGGCGAAGACCCATAGTCCCAAACTTGACGTTTCCAGATACCGCCCGGTCCCCCATCCCTTCGATGGAGTAAAACTTCTCATCCATCTGCATCAACTTCAAAAGATGGGCTTTCAACGTAGTTTTGTTGATTCCAAAAGCATCGATAATTTGCTGGGCAGTCTTCCCCTCGGTGATCATGGTGCGAAGTTTCACAGCTTCGAATTTCGATTCTTTTCCAGGCATGGGGATAGCTCCTTCGTTTTGATGTCGTAGTTTCGGATCAGAGCTTATAGCAAAAGCAAAGGATGTCAACACCACTATCCTCAAAGACACGAATGATCGTTTTTAGCAAAGGTCCATACCTAACCTGAGAAGACGGGATTTTCGTTCTAGTAAAAACGAAGGAAAACACGCTTTCGCAAAAGAAATATCAACGCCACTTTCTCTGGCAAATGCGCTAAGGATCAAAAAGTGCAGGAACCTGCACCGCATAACATCCTGGGATATCGCTAGTTTATCTTAGAACACATCCCAGCCCCGTCTCCCCTGCCCCGGACCAGCCCATCCCCTCGGACACCCCTCCCCTGCTCTCTACCGGCCCCGTCCTGGGGTTTTTCCAGCTGGGCCTTCCCCTTTGCCCCGGCTCCCCCGAAACCTCAGGAAATCCCAGCCTCGGCCCAATGTCCGATTTCCATAGGGCTATTCCCAAATTCCCTCAAGCTCCCGTGACCGCCTCCCCTGCTCCAGGGTATCCTTCCCCAAAACTGCCTCTGTAGTGCAGCCCCAGAAGGATACCATATGGAACCACAAGACCTCGAAAGACTGGATCTGAAATCAGCAATCATCAGCGCATTCCGACCAATTGAGCAGCTCTTCAAGATCATGGACACCACTGCCATCGAAGTCGATGGAGCGATACTCCGTAGCTATGCCGAAATCGGACTCGAACTTACAGGGAACTTCCGCAAGAAACTTGAAAACTTGCTGAACTCAAATCAGGATGGTGCTGAAAATGCCGACCGATAAAGCTTTTGGAAACGTCATCTACTCCTACTCCAGGGCTCAGGCGATTGCCGATGGTGTCCTCGTCGACATCACCGAGCAGGCGAAAGCCACCGGCTTCAAGCTGCCCACCGTGGTCACCGATAACCTCTACCATCAATATATAGGTCCTTCCGACTTTTCCGTGGGTAGGTGACCGGATATGGTCCGCCCCGGGAGGGTGACCATGAAGGACACGGACCTGTATTCTCGGATTCTGGGGCTGAGTGACCCGTGGTTTGTTGCCGACGTCGAGTTGGACACGGCGGGAGGCCGGGTGGACGTCCATGTTGATCATGTTGCCGGTGTCCGCTGGCGCTGTCCGACCTGTGGTCGCGAACTGGCTTGTCGGGATCATGCCGAGCCTCGGGTATGGCGTCACCTCGACACCTGCCAGTTCAAGACCTTCCTTCATGCCCGGATTCCGCGCGTCGAGTGCCCCGAGCACGGCGTGCTTCAGGTGAGAGTGCCTTGGGCCGAGGCTAAAGGGCGTTTTACCTTGCTCATGGAGCGCTTGATCATCGATGTGTTGCGCGAGTGCGCCACCGTGTCCGGCACCTGCCGGCTCATGCGGATCAGCTGGGATGAGGCCTGGAACGTCATGGATCGAGCCGTCCGGCGAGGGCAAACCAGGAAGAAGACCACCGCCGCACGCTATCTTGGTATCGATGAGAAGGCCTTCCGCAAAGGTCACGACTACATGACCGTGGTCTGCGACCTGCTTGGCGGAACAGTGGAGTTTGTGGCCCAGGATCGCAAGACCGAGAGCCTCGAGGACTATTACCGGCAGTTCACGGCGCAGCAACTCGAGCGCATCCGGGCCGTGGCCATGGACATGTGGGAACCGTACTTCAAGGCCACGATCAAGCACGTGCCCGATGCGGCGCACAAGATCGTCCATGACCGCTTTCACATCATGCAGCACGTGGGCCAGGCCGTGGACAAGGTCCGCCGGCAGGAACATCGCGAACTGCTCCGCCAGGAAGACGAACGCCTCAAGGGCACCAAGTACATCTGGCTTTACCGGGAAGAGAATCTGCCGGACAAGCACCGACCGACCTTGGAAGCCCTGAAGGCCACGAACCTGAAGGTGGCCAAGGCCTGGGCGATGAAAGAAAGCCTGGCCGGATTGTGGAACTACCTCAGCGTCGGCTGGGCAAAGCGGTTCATGAAACGCTGGCTGACCTGGGTGAGGAAGTCAGACTTGCCCCCGATGCGCAAGGTCGGGGAGATGCTCTCTCGGCATCTGGACAACATCCTGACCTTTTGCCGGCATCGGATCACCAACGGCGCGGCCGAGGGACTCAACAGCAAGATCATGGCCATCAAGCGCAGGGCGTGCGGGTACCGCAATCGGGAGCACTTCAAGACCGCTATCTACTTCTTCTGCGGCGGCCTGGACCTCTATCCTAGACAGGCCTGAACCCGGGTACCCACGGAAAATCCGGAAGGACCCTTATTTTTAACAGGTGGCGAAGGACAGCCCCATGGGCCAGGGGCAGCCGAAAAGCTGGTCTGTAGCTGGGATGGATTCTAGCAAATCGGCGGCTGGCGACAACTAAAATCAAAAACGCAGGAACCTGCGCTGGCGGAAGCAGTGGAGATGACGAATGATTTTACCTAAATTGCCCAGACCCAGGAACCTTGTCTGCGTCCCGGAAGGGACTGAGATGATCAAAAAAGTGTTTCCCTTCGTATTTGCTGGAACAGACCCTGTCATGCAGACGAGAGGCCCTCCTACCCAGAAACGCGTTGCAACTCATCGCATTGTCGCTATTCTTCTCGATGACATTGAAATGATACTGGATAATTATAAAGCCGATTCAGTGGACGCTTGACATCACCAGGATGATACTCGATATAGGAAAAATTGTTCAGAATGAGAATTTTCGTTCGCTCTGGCTCAAGGATATCAATGAATAGCCAGCAGATCGCCCCGCTTGCCCCCTGTGACGGATGACCGAATACAGGCACAATCTATTCATTCTTGAAAGGTGGTGGAAATGACCATTAGCTGGGCAGAGAATTCCAAGAAATGGACTTAGGCTTGGAAGTTGCATAGATAAAGCATACAAAACAAACGCTTAAAACATACCAGAGGAAACTCATGGCACAAGCTCTTTACTATCCATGGATTGATATTATCGACGAAGCCTGGCTTAAGACTGCTTTTCTCTATTGGGACTCTGTACGTACTATCGTTCCAGAATCCATCAAAGTCCCATACTCTACTAATGCAGGTCAGGCCTTACAGGACATTGAGTTCTTAGTTCCTCTACGAGTTCATCCCAATATGGAAGAAATCGAAGATCTTACAGAAGATGTCATGTCCTACTTGGGCACGGTGGAGGGTGCGCTTATTCTCACCGGGCCTTGTAGCCCAGGTCATCACATCCATTTAGATAAATTACCATACGAACTTAGTAGACTTGCTGACATTCATCCACAAAAATTGCCCTTCGCAATACAAAACCTTCTAGAGGATTTCATGTCTCCCTCTATGCGAGGGCATGACTATCTCCGCGTCAGTGATAAGTTTGCCAACTACTACATGACGCTACTCGCAAGCCGGCTAGCAGAACGGATTGGTGCACAATTACTGACGCCTCTTCCGGCTGCGGCCAGACTAGCAGTGACTGCACGTTTTGATGCCCAACTAAATAGAGTGGTACCCCGAGCCATGAACCTGCACCAGAGAGAATGGCGTGAGTACGAAGCATATGGCCCTCGCCAGCTAATGCCTAAAGACCTTGCGTCAGGTATGCTGGCCAATTTAGCAATCGAAAGATTAGGTGTTTCTGCAAATACTCCTATTGAGCGGTTGATTAAGTTCAGGGAGAGCCACAACGACGAGCTTGCATTATTCCGAAAAAAGATTGAACAACTTGCTGCCTCTGTTGAGGAAAACCTTCCTATAGAGGCTCTTCGTCAACGCATCACCAATTTATATACTGAAGAAGTTGTACCTGCCATTTCGACTTTAAAGGCTGCACTTGAAGGGAGAAGAATTAAATGGTTAAGTGATGGTCTATTAAAGGTAGCATTTTTATCGGCAGGATCGACAACAATGCTAGCCATGACCGGACTGGATGTACCAACAGCACTTTTAGCTGGTGCTGGCATTTCGCTCATTGCAACAGGGGCAACATATAATGTCGACAAGCAAGAATCACTAAGATCAAATCCATTCACCTATCTTCTTTCAATGGGAAAAATATCGTGCAACAACAACTACTGAGACATTTTTCCAGAAACATACCACAAGCAGTAGTATATAATGCTACGGTGCAAATCTTCCAGAGGTAACACCAAACCTTTTCTCTCGACAAGACAACACTTTTAAAAGGATAATTAAAATGACTCCTCAAGTATTGTATAAATTTATGGGTTCAGATCGCGCAAATTTTTTTTCTTCAGAAAAAAAACAAGCCCTTAATCTAGCCTCTATCAGATCATTAAATGACCCATTTGAGTTCTCAAATTCTTGTAGCGCTTTTAGATTAATGAATGCCAAACAAGCGAATCGACAAGATTCAGATGAAGCCTCCCCCCGTAAAGAAGACGTTCGAAAGAAGATAGATACATGCCTAAACAAGCTTGGCCTGCCACCTATAAAAGGAGAATTAGTTAACCCCCAAATTCAATATCATTATTTAGACGGAAGAGGTGGCGTCAATAGCCCGCAAAAACTCATTGATGATATCCTGAAGAAACGAGATGTTGGCGTATTAAGCATGAGTGCAGATAGAAACGATGACGACCCAATCATAGAAAACCCGTTAATGTGGGCACATTATTGCAAATCGTTTAGCGGCTTTGCCATAGCGCTTGACCCTAGGGACGATTTCTTCTCAGCAAAAAAAGAACCTGATCTTTGCGTATTAAAAAAAGTAGATTATCAGCCCAGCATGCCCTTATTGGAAGACTTACCACAGCTCACTGAAAATGAGATAATTCTGAAAGCTGGAACAGTAAAAAGCCATCATTGGGCCTATGAAAACGAATGGAGACTTATCACAACTGGAAATGATGGATTACACATAACAGACAAAGCTCGCTTAAAAAAACTCCCCATCACTGCTATAAAAGGAATATATCTTGGGATAAAAAGCAATGAATATGCCGACAATGCAATCAAATTCTGCAAAGATTACGAGATTCCTATTTATTCTATGCAGATCAGAAAAGATAATTGGGGGATAAATTTTCTAAACATCTAAACTTATACAATGATCCTCCAGAAGTAAATAGTTTCAACAAATAAACTACCGCTTCTGGCTGTGTGACCTGAAGAGGTTCGCCTTTCTGGGAATTTAGTCATTGGCACTCAATCCAACAAGTGGTTCACAATGACAGTATGCCGCAACTAGATTGTCCATCTGGAACGAAAAAAGACCTTGTCGATGGCAGCCTTCTGCGATCCAGGTCTATAGGAGGCTTTAAAAGCGCGGTTTCCCACGTTTTTAACCCAGGACAGTCCCTGTCCATACCGACGACATGACCACCTACCCAGAAATGCGGTGTAACACATTGCATTCTCAAGGTTTTTTTATTAGACTGAAATGCTTCGAGATCTTTTTCAAGAGGAAGATGGCGGTGAAGTCGAGGAGCTGTGATGGGTTCAGAAGCGTCGTCGGGACTGCCTCATGGGTCAAATTGAAGAAGTACCTCCTAAGGAAAGTGGCACTAAAAAACAGTTCAATCAAAGTAGAATATCACCTACTGGGGAATAATTTATACGGCTTAGAATAAGTAGTCAAAAAATCATCAACAGAAAGATTGTGGGTATTAATCATTTCTTGGATTTTGCTTTCAGACAAATCGAGAAGGTCGTATTGTTTTAATTCAGTAAAAAAACCCCTTACATTGGTCCTAAATAGTTTTAGCAAATGATCATTCATTATCCTTACTTCATGCATAAAAGCAGCAGACCTACTAATTCTCACAGGTGGGATTATCATGATATTTACAGACTGGGCAGAAGGGTAGTTTTTAGCAAACCAAGCGCACGATTTATTCATCTGGTCCGTTTCGTCTTTGTTTATATCTGCTCTGTCTAACGAAACTTCACTTTTACATTCAACAACCAAAAACATACCCTCCTTAAGACCCCACAAGTTATCAGGACCTTCTTTCCACTCTTTATCTGGCCTTTGCCCTGCAAATCCAAGCGCGAAAGAAAGATCATTAAATGCTCCTTCAAATTTATCAGCTTTCACCCCAAACCTGATCTTATCCAAGATATCATCAATACAGATGGACATTTCATCATAATTCGCAAACGCTCTAAGCCATTTAACAATATTTTCAACTCTTTTTTGACTCACAACGCATATCTTCTCTACACACATTCCAGTCCTAGGCTTTAGTAAGTATCTATTTTTTGAATGAGCAGCGCCCTGACATTTGTTCGATTCAATTTTACTATCTTTATACAAATACCGTGCGATAATTTGCAGATACCAACCGATGTCAACATTATTTTTAATATGCGCATCTATTAAAGATTGAATTTCAGCAGCAGCATCAAGAACACGACCATTTAAATATTTGGTCTCTGCACTCAACTCTTTTTTTAAAATATCAACAGTAATTGAGTCAACGCTCAAAAGTACAATTTGATCCATACTTTTAGCATAAAATGTTTTCCAACCTGTGTCACGACGAAGAGATTGGTTGATCAATTCAACAAGCGCATCAACAGGGGCTTTACCTCCAACAATTTCCTCTTGAGCCATTTGAGCAATCTGGATTCCTATTTCTATTTGCTTGTTAGTCTGCGGAGATATGTGTTTCCTCGTAGATTTTAGACGAATAAATTTAACCAACCCAGGATCGATAAGAACAACAACGCAATAATCTTTTTCCCCCCTAACACTCCTTCCCATTCCCTGCTCAATCGATCTAGCAATCCGCTTATTTGTAATATCGCTATCAGACCTACAATCTTCTTCATATTTTTCATCTAAATTTTCAGAAAATGGCTTTGAATCAATAATCAAAATTCGACATGAATTGTCTGGCAAGTCAATGCCATCGTATCTATTAGCTACTACTAATGTATTTACAAAATTACCATTTCGCAATTTTTTAACTTCGTTATCTATTGTGCCAGTTTCAGCAACAATAGAATGATAACCACTCCAATCTTTTGTCCTACTAAAAGCAGGAGTTAGCGCCACTATGCCAAACTTCCGATTACTGTCTGGCTTTGCGAACATTTCAACCATTCGTTCCCTATTCAATGACTCGTGAATAAGGTTCGGAACCAAAACCATCTTTTCTCCAGACCACTTTTCAAAGTCATATGTCAAAGGATTTAAAACCGTCCCTGAATCAACATTAAGTCCTTTAATTAGAAATGAATCGTCAGCAATAGTTGCAGACATAAAAACCCGATGCAAAGCCCCAAAATAAGAAGGAAACATATGCAGCGGAGCAAGATAGGGAGCAATCTCCAATGAATCACCAGCAATTATACACTGACAATTTTCGAAATTATTTTTCAAGATTGGCCATGCGAATTTAATAGATTTGGAATCTTTTCGTCTAGATATTATTCCAACAACTTCAGATATTTTATCGGACCATGCCCAGTAAGGGACGCTCAAAAATGATTCGCCCAAACCAGATTCAATCTCAGCAAAAGTTCCAATTCCTTGATCTCGAAGTTCTTCAGAAAATAAATTTTTTAACTCAGCATATGCCTGGTCATCTTTACCAATTTTTAGAGTACAGGCCTTACGAACAGCTTCAATACATGCATGCGCGTCATCTATAACTATACTTGAAACTGCAACTCCAGAAGGCCCAACTCCAAACTTAGACAACCCATTAAATAACTTTTGAATAGTTGAAATCAATATAGCGTCACCTTCCAAGAAATCATGAGGCAAATCGTCGGGAGCAGTGACATATCTAATACCAAACTGCTTAGCTTGTTCGCATGTTTGTCCAACAAGAAAATTATTTGGACAGAGGTAGACAGCTGGTCCTTTTTTTTCGTTAAGCTTCGATTGCAAAATCAAAAGACCAATTAAAGTTTTTCCTTGTCCTGTGTGCAATTTGATTATCGTATCTTTATCATTTCTTCTTTGTGAATGCCACTTTTCTAAAACAAACGACTGGGCCGGTCGTAACGGTCCCTTATCACTGGCTCTATCCAAGCTATTATACAAACTTATTGGCTCAACAAAGCACTCAACATCTTTCTCGCCGAGTTTTTTACTAAAGTCGACCATGTAATACTCACTACTTGTGATGAGTGGCTAAAAAAACCAAGTCACCAAGATTAGGAGGGACCTGCGCCTCTCGAAAAGCAAAACCTATACAATTTAGGAGAAATGGAAAAGAGAAAAAACAGCAACCAAGTTGGCAGGACCGCCACAGATGCGCCAAACAGGCCGAAAGTAGACCTAATAAAAACAAAAAATCCCGTTGGCTACTCGCCAACGAGATCACTTTTTCACAGTGTCGGCGACCGCCCCAATGAGTCCATTTGATGATCACCTAATGGAGCCACGGAGTGCTCGCCTAATGGAGCCATTTGATGATCAGGCAATGGAGCCATTCCGTGATCACCTAATGGAGCCAATTCAGCTGTAGGCGACCGGGTTTCGGACCTTCGAGACGCCGCGTACTCCTTCCCCGATTCACAAAGGGGAGGAGCGCGGGATGTCCAATCGGAGGTTCGAGATGTACGAGTATCGTCATGCCCTTGTTCGGATGCGCCTTGGCGAGTCCGACAGGCAGATCACAAAGACCGGACTGATGGGGCGCAGAAAACTGGCCCACGTCCGTCTGACCGCCGAGTCGCAGGGCTGGCTCAATCCTGCGGCGTCCTTACCCACTGACGCGGCCTTGTCATCGTTCTTTGCAGGCCGGGCAACGAATCAGCCGTCCACATCCAGCATCATCCCCTTCCAAGACGACGTCCGGGACTGGGTCAAACAGGGCATCGCCGGCTGTACTATTCACCAAGCCCTGATTCGCAAGTACGGTTTCACGGGCGCGTATTCCAGCGTCAGGCGCTTCATCGCCAAGATAAAGGAAGTCACTCCGGTGGCTACTGTGATGCTGGATTTTGCTCCAGGCGATGCGGTGCAGGTGGATTTTGGTGCCGGCCCCGAGATTACTGACGCTTTTACGGGTGAAGTTATCAAGACGCATTTCTTCGTGATGACACTGGCTTGGAGCCGACATCAGTACGCGGAGATCGTGCGTGACCAAAAGATCGAGACTTGGCTTGGCTGTCACCGCCGGGCCTTCGAGTTTTTCGGCGGCGTCCCGGCCAGGGTCATCATCGACAATCCCAAATGCGCCATCACCAAGGCCTGCTACCACGATCCCGAGGTGCAGCGATCCTATGCCGCCTTCGCCGAGGGTTGCGACTTTCTGGTTTCACCTTGCCCACCACGCGATCCACAGAAAAAAGGCCGAGTGGAATCCGGCGTCAAGTATATCAAGAACAACTTCATGCCGTTACGTGACTTCCGCAGCCTGCGGGATGCCAATGAGCAGTTGCGAGACTGGGTCATGGGAATAGCTGGCAACCGCATCCATGGGACCACCAAGGAGCAACCCTTGGCGCTGTTTGCCGAGACGGAAAAGCACATTCTACGCCCTCTGCCGGACGTGCCGTTGGAGCTGGCCGTCTGGGCCAAGGTGAAGCTGCACGGCAACTGCCACGTTGAGTTCCGCCGCTGCTACTACTCCGCTCCGCACCGTCTGGTGCGTCAAACCCTATGGCTGCGCGCCACGGAAACAACCGTCCAGATCTTCCACGACAACGAACTGGTCGCCATCCACTCTCGGCTGTCACGGCCGGGGAGCAAAGCCACTGTCCAGGAGCATCAGCCGCCTGAAGCCCAAGCCTACATCATGCACGATCCGCAATGGTGTCTGGCCCAGGCTGAGAAGGTCGGCCTGGCCTGTCGGGAATGCATCGACGCGCTGTTTGCCCACAAGGTCCTGGACAATCTCCGGGCCGCCCAAGGAACACTCCAGCTCAAGAAGAAGTATGGAGCTAAACGCCTGGAAGCCGCCTGCCGCCGCGCCATGGACCATCACGATCCCCGCTACAACACCGTCAAACGTATCCTGGAAAAAGGCCTGGATGTCCTGCCGCGTCCCGTTTTCCATGAGGAGGTGAAAGAGGTCTACAGAGGAAAGTCGAAATATTGCCGTGAATTGCGAGGAATACTACAATGAAGAGGAGGAACTCATGAACCCTATGCCAGCGCTCGAACCCGCGCTCAAGCAACTCCGTCTCTCCGGCATCCTGGATTCCATGGAGGTCCGCAACAAACAAGCCATCGAGGACGGCCTGTCACACGTGGAGTTCCTGGCCATGCTGATCCAGGACGAGGTGGCCCGCCGGGAACAGAAGAAGTTCTCACTGCGTGTCCGCCGTGCCGGTTTTCGCAGCGAAAAGACCTTGGAAAGCTTCGACTTCAGCTACAATCCGTCCGTCAATAAGGCGCTGATCCTGGACTTGGCCACCTGCCGCTTTCTGGAGGAAAAGGCCCCGGTGCTCATCGTCGGTCCCTGCGGCACTGGCAAGAGCCATACCGCCCAGGCCCTTGGCCATGCCGCCGCCAGAAACGGCTACGAGGTGCTCTTTACGCCTATCGGCAAGCTCCTGGGGATGCTCCAAGCGGCTAAGGCGACCAACACCTATGACAGAAAATTGTCCACCCTGGCCAAGACGGACCTGCTCATCATCGACGACTTCGGTTTGAAACCCTTTAAATCCTCTGAGGATGAGGATTTTCACGACCTGATCGCCGAGCGCTATGAGCGCTGCGCAACGGTCATCACCAGCAACCTGGACTTCGCCGAATGGGGGGAGGCTTTCAACAATAAACTGCTGGGGGCGGCGACCTTGGACCGGATTAGGCATGGAGCCTACAAGGTCATTCTTGAAGGAAGGAGCTATCGAAGCTCCCGAGAGGAAGCGGCGCTCAAAAACCTCATTGCCGGTGCGGAGGAAAACACCTAACTTTTCGATGCGTCCGAACCCCGGAATCGCCACCCAAGGTGGCTCCATTAGGGGTGAACATCGCTGGCTCCATTAGGGCGGTCAATGACACACAGGGGCTTTTGTAATGATTTTAGGGGTTTAGAGCGGGAATTCGTCGTGTCAAGCAAGTGCTCTCCCCCTGAGCTACGCTCCTATGTTGTGGCCTTTCAGCCGTCAGGGACAAAGAGAACTGCCCCTAATCCGTGGAGAAGTCAACCCCTAATTTTCCGTTTCCCAGAATTTTTCGGGGGCCAAGGATCCGCCAAAGCGTTGGCGCGTCGTTGGCTCGGGGGAAATACGGTTTTCGGGTGGGGAGGTCAAGGGGTTTATTGGGGTTTTGGTGCGGTAGGAGGAGGAACGGGGATTCGGGAGATGGAAGAATATGAATAGTTAATCATATCAATATGTTAAATACATACATCAAGGGGTTACAGGTGTGAACATAAACTCACGGAACCAGGTTGAGAAGAATTTTCTTGAAACGCAAAGCGGAAGTGATTACTAGATATCATGTATTTGTTTCTTATTCAATCCATAAACAAGGAAAATCTATGCGAAAAATTACTACTGGAAAATGTTCAATCTGCAAGAACCCTACTTATTGCTACAGCAGGGATGGTTTGTTTTTTTGTTTAAATTGCTACTCAGAAAGATTTACCAAAATAGAAGGTTCGTGCTTTCGCTGCAGTGATTCAGTCGAAAAAGACGAGAACAACAATTTACAAATACTTTGCGCGAAATGCAAAAAAAATGTTGATGAAGCTAATTCCTTGGTGGTTAAAATTGAAATGCACTTCTCCTGTGTGACCAATCAAAAAAAATATGCTCCCAAAACTATCTACATCAACCCGAAAGAAATACATTGGGTCAATCCTAGATCTCTGTTCTCTGATGAATTACCGCCTGGGTACTATGTAAAAAAGAATGATCAATCTGAAGAAAATATATCTTCATCAAAAGATATTCTCGGCGAAAGCAGTGGCTACTATGCAAACATTCGAGAGGCTGGATACACGTCAAATCCCTTCGAGGTAGAATCAACCAATCTTTTTAAACCATCTCCTTCCCCTGCTTCAAGCACAGACTACCATCAATATCAAAACGTTAACCCTGGCAAGACAATTCCATTCATCACCGCTGCTTTGCTGAGGGGGAAAAGAGAATCTGAACATATGACACAAAAACAATTCGCAAAAAAATTAGGAGTTTCGCAATCAGCAATATCGTATTTAGAGCGCGAAGTAAGATCATTTAGCAAAAAAATGGCGACAACAATTGCACAATATCTCAATAAATAATCCTCCATTACAATTGAAAGTGATAACACCTGACCTGATCTTACTAGAGCATGTCATGGATTTTGTCGGTGTCAATCTGATATCTCACTTGGTGGGAGATTTTCAAAAAATCAGGAGCACTCACTATGACCCCAAAAAACCTTTCCGATATCTACCTCAGCTACATTACATGCCTTAATATGCACGACTTGCCGAATTTAAAAAAGTTCGTTCATGAAGATGTACTCTACAATGGTCAGATGCTTGGATTTTCCGGCTATCGCGGAATGTTGGAAAGAAATTTTCATGAAATTCCAGATCTCTATTTCGACATTCAGCTGCTCATTTCTGATCCACCCTTTATAGCGAGCCGAATCAAATTTGATTGCAGGCCTAAGGCAACCTTCCTGGGACTTTTGATTGACGGCAAAAAGGTCGTTTTTACCGAGAATGTATTCTATGAGTTCAGGCAGGACAAGATCGGACAGGTATGGTCAGTCATAGACAAGGCGGCTCTCGAAGCGCAGCTTTAGCGCCATACTATTTCCCAAGTAAGTGTTACATTTTTACATCTCTATGAAAGATGGCAACTCAAACACCAAAGGCAGCAAAATCTACAAAATGTTAATTCAGCATCTTCATTTTTACCGAAATCCAATTGCCCCCTTCAAGGCGTCAAAACCTTTCTCGGAGACAAAGAGCGCCCCGAACACCGGTGTTTTCTGCGCTGTTGGTCAATACGATCCCAGCGCAAGGTCAGGGCTGCGGCAATTTTCTTCAACCGCGGCGCGCCGTTTCTATTGCAGCGATATCGATCTTTTTCATCTGCATCATCGCATCAAACGCGCGTTTGGCGGCAGCGGTATCGGGATCGGTTATCGCCCGCGTCAGAGCCAACGGCGTAATCTGCCAGGACAGGCCCCATTTGTCCTTGCACCAGCCGCAGACACTTTCTTCGCCGCCGTTGCTGACAATGGCATTCCAGTAATAATCCGTTTCGGCTTGGTCAGCGGTTGCGACCTGAAACGAGAATGCCACGTTGTGCTTGACCTCGGGTCCGCCATTGAGTCCAAGGCAGGGTATTCCCATCACGGTAAACTCGACCGTCAACACATCCCCTTTCTTTCCAGACGGATAATCTCCCGGCGCGAGATGCACGGCGCCAACAGATGAATCAGGAAAGGTCTTGGAGTAAAATCGCGCTGCATCCTCTGCGTCGCGGTCGTACCAAAGGCAAATCGTGATCATTTCTTGCTTTACCATGTCACTTCTCCTTTGTGATGCGCTGACCCGCGAGATAAGGCCGTTATTGAAAGTCAGCGCCCCTTTTGTTCAGTTTCAGGAACTAACCGGGCATAGCCAAGGACAAAGGAAAGGATTGATCTTCTAAAATACTTTTTAAGGATATGGCATTATTGTGTTCTAAATCTTTAGCGGAAAACAATAATGTCACGTTGGAATATTTCGCTTCGTCTCGGAGTCGTTGGACGAGAGACAGCCTCTCTGGATCAGTCAGCTCCTCTCTATAACGCTCCTGAAATTCTTTCCACCGGTCAGGATCATGATGAAACCATGCGCGCAGCGCGTTGCTTGGGGCTACATCCTTGAGCCATTCGTCGACGCCAGCTTTTTCTTTTCTCAATCCGCGTGGCCAGATGCGGTCAACGAGATATCGCTTCCCGTCATCCTGTGCTTTTTCCATATATATCCTTTTTATTTTAAACATACCTGCCTCCTCCTACGAGGGGCGGTTGCCTTGTCACTTGGAATTTAGGCACATCGCACCGAACCGTTCTAAATTTTAAAGTGACCGGGGACTAAAATTCGCCGGACCCTGTAATCCCACGTCCCACTTTTCCGCTGAGTTTACCAAAATCGAACTATTTGACCGAGACATTTAAGGAAGGATGGCAAATACCCGGGCAGGAAATCCCGATCCCCCCTTTGGCTTTGGGAAACTTGCTACGACCAACGCACCCGCTTCAGGCACTTTATCCAAATGCGTCAAAAGTTCAATTTGATAGTGATTGCTCTTCAATATGTAGGTTTCCAGAGAATAATCATCCTTAGAAGTAGCTACACCAGGATCCGTATCGGTTGTCTCGTGACCAGATGCGGTTATCTTACAATTCTCGTAGAGATATTTCAGGGTCTCCATGCTCCAACCGGGGTAATGGGCGATTCCGTTAGCATCTTTATTCTGCATCGCATCCATACCAGGCCAACGTTTAGACCAGTCGGTTCGCATGGCAACAAATGCCCCTTCAGGTATCTGACCATGATTCTTTTCCCAATTTTTGATATCATCCATCGAGAGGGTATAATCAGGATTTTTCGCCACAGCCTCATGAACATCAATCACAACCAACGGAAGGATCATTTCCTTCACATCAATCTGATCTACAGTACGCAGGCCCTTTACAAAATGTGCAGGCGGATCGACATGAGTACCCCACTGTCCTACATGCGTGAAGGCTTGAGCATAAAATCCGGCTCCTAATTTCCCAACCCCTGGTTCATACCAATACAAAGTCTCCAACTTCTCATCGGGGAACCCTTTCCAATGTGGAATACCCGGTTCGAAAGCATGGGTAAGATCGACGAACTTTTTTTCCTTGATAACATTCCATGCATCTTCAAGAGAAATTCCACCCGCCGCCATGCAATATGGCGCTGTTATTAAAAATATACACGTCACCAAGACAGCTGCGCTTATAGATCTTCCAATTTTTCCCATGATTTCCTCATGAAATTTTGGACTCAAGTAGCACGATATTTCATGGAACGGCAACATTTCTTTAGCACGTTTGATTTCTGTTCGATCTACACACTCTTTTCGTACCGCAGCTGAAATCCACAATTCCGGACGATCGTTTTTTTATGGTGATAATTTCCGAAAGGGTGCTATGGTTCCGGCAAGTCTCGACAGAGAAGAAGGCCAGGGAAGAGCCGCCCTGCTTTCTTTCGATCGGACTGCGCGCGGGAGGGATGATGCAGGGCATGGAGAGTCATGGCATGAAGAAGATGCTGTATCTGTTGGGGTTGTTGGCGCTTTTGGGCGTCTTGCTGTTACGGAATTGACGGGTGTTCCCTTGTTTCAAAAAGTCAATATCTAAGGATAATTATAAAACATTCCATGCCGGCGGCAGGGAGGCACGGCGTCCGGGTCCACAGACACGCTGGGCGTCGGCGGCCAGTACTTTTTCAGGGAAAAACGCCATTCCCTGCCCAGATGTAGCGGGACGACATGGATAGAAGTCCTTCCCTCTCGGGACAGAAGTCTTCAGAAACAAGAAATAGCGCAAAAAAGGAATTTCGGAAGCAGCTTTTCTGGCATCATGCCGGTGTGTCAGGCCAGATGAGGAACATGATTCGATCGAAAACAGAGGCATTGCATCATGAAAGTCATCCTGGTTTATCCGGTCTATCCGGACACCTTCTGGAGTTTCAAGCACATCCTGTCCTTTATTTCCCGAAAAGCGGCCTTTCCTCCGTTGGGCCTTCTTACCGTGGCGGCCATGTTGCCGGCAACGTGGGAAAAGCGTCTCGTAGACGCCAATGTCGCGCCTCTTCGCGACGAGGACTTGGCCTGGGCGGATATGGTGTTTTTAAGCGCCATGGCCGTGCAGGAAGCCGGGGCACGGGAAGTCATCGCCCGCAGCCGGGCCCTGGGGAAACGGGTGGTGGCCGGAGGGCCGGCCTTTACCGCCCAGCCCGAGCGGTACGAGGGCGTGGATCACTTCGTTCTCGGCGAGGCCGAAACGACGTTGCCGCCCTTTCTCGAAGATCTGGCGCGCGGCGCTCCCAAACCCCTCTATGCCGCCACCGACCGGCCGGACATCGTCAATACCCCGATACCACAATGGGATCTGATCGATTTTCGGGATTACGTCACCCTGTCCGTGCAATACTCGCGCGGCTGCCCGTTTGATTGCGAATTCTGCGACATCGTCGTCCTGAACGGACACCGCCCCCGGGTGAAGGCCGCCGGCCAGATGCTCCTTGAGATCGGAAGCCTTTACGATGCCGGCTGGCGCGGGCCGGTCTTCATCGTGGACGACAACTTCATCGGCAACATCGCGTCGGTGAAACAGTTTCTTCCCCGGCTCATCGACTGGCAGGTGCCCCACGGCTACCCCTTCAAATTCATGACCGAGGCGAGCATCAACCTGGCCCAGGACCGCGAACTGGTGCGCTTGTTGCGCGATGCCAATTTTCATAAGATTTTCATCGGTATCGAAACGCCCTCCACGGACAGCCTGAGGGAGTGCGGCAAAAAGCAGAACATGGCCGCCAATTTTTCCCAAGCGATCAAGACGCTGCATCAAAACGGCCTGCAGGTCATGGGCGGATTCATCGTTGGTTTCGATAGCGACACCGAAGGAATTTTTGAACAGCAAATCAATTTTATCCAAAAAATTGGCGTGGTGACGGCCATGGTGGGCATTCTTTCCGCCATGCCAAAGACGCGTCTGTGGCGGCGCCTCAAGGCGGAAAACAGGCTTCTTGGCGAGGCAACCGGCGAAAATACGGATGGAAGCCTGAACTTTATTCCAGTGATGCGCCGCGAAATCCTTATCGACGGCTACAAGCGCATCCTTGCAAATATCTACAGTCCCGAATACTACTACGAACGCATCAACGTCTTCCTTAAAAATTACACCCCGACCGCCCGGGGTCGATTGGCCTGGAACGATGTTCGGGCCTTTCTCAAAAGCCTGTGGAGTATCGGCGTCCTGTCCAAGGCGCGATTCGTCTATTGGAAACTCCTCGTCAAGACAGCCCTGACCAAGCGCAAGGCGCTGCCCGTGGCCGTGGAGCTGGCCATCCTCGGCCGGCATTTCCAACTGGTTGCCAAACGTGCCCTGCAGGCCACGGATGCATGGGCCGATGCCTCCCTGGACAATTCCGCCCGTCATTGAGCAAGGGGCAGGGACTGCCGGACCGTCGCCAACGGCCTCCCCGCTATGGTATGTTTCCCCCGGGGACTTACGCCCCCGGAGAAAACATACGCGGCACCCCGCCTAGCGCAGCGCCAGCCAGACGCGCAGGGCGCCGAGGCCGAAGAGGGTCCAGGCGATTTCCGGGGCGTGGGTCGAGCCGGTGAGGAGGGCCAGGAAGGCGGCGGCCACGAGGAGCAGGCCCGTGGCCACGGCCCGCACGTAGGGCCGCAGGCGATGGCCGGTGTATTCGATGGTCTCGGGCGAGACTTTGACGCGCAGGTTGGATTCGCTGAGATCGGTGAGCACGGTCTTGGCCCGGCGAAGCGTCAGGGGAAGGCTGGCCAGTTCCGACTGGAGCGTGGGGAAGAGGCCGTGCCCGGCGCCCATGGCCCGGGCCATGTTGCTTCTGAGCTGGGGCAGGATGTCTTTGATGCCGTTGAAGTTTTCCATGTAGGTGGTGCCGATGCCCTCGACCAGGGTGCTGGCCCGCATGACGTAGACCACGTCCTGGGGGACCTTGAAGGGCAGGTCCTTCATGGAGTTCATGACGCTAAAGGCCAGCGCCTGCATGGAGGCGGCCGACAGGCCGGCGTCGCCGAAGATGTCGAACATCCGCTCGGCGAATTCCATCATTTCGGTGCGCTTGGCCCCGGCGGCCACGATGCCCAGGCGCTTGCAGGCCACGATGAAGCCCTCGTAGTCCCGGTCGTGGGCGGTCTTGGCCACCTCGATCATGGCCACCCGGGTGTCGGCCGGCAGGCGCTTGACCATGCCGAAGTCAAGGAGCGTCAGGCCGCCGTCGGGCCGGACCAGGATGTTGCCGGGATGGGGATCGGCGTGGAAGTAGCCGCGCACGAGCATCTGCTCGATGTAAAAGCCGATGAGTTCGTCGAGCACTTTCTGGAAGTCGATGCCCGCCTCGGAAAGCGCCGCCTTGTCGTCGATGCGAAGCCCGGTCTCGAAACTCATGACCAGGGCGTCGGCGTTGGACAGCTCGGGGATGGGCACGGGAAAGCGGACCGCCCGGTCGGCGTAGGCCTGGGTGAACTTGCGCAGGTTGGCCAGTTCCACCGACAGGTCGGCCTCCTTGACGATCATGGCGGAAAATTCCGCCAGCACGGCCTCGATGGAGTTTTTCGTGGCGCTGGAGAAAAACGGCGTAAACACGGCCAGCATGGACCGCATGAGCCGGATGTCGGAGCGGACCAGGGAGGCCACGCCAAGCCGGCGCAGCTTGACCGCCACCTTGGTGCCGTCGGTCAGGTAGGCCTCGTGGACCTGGCCGATGGAGGCGCTGGCCAGCGGCGTCTCGTCAAAGGCGGCAAAGGGCGGCACGTCGCCGAAAGCCCGGAAGAAGGAGGCCCGGAAATCGGCCTCGGACATGGGGGCCACCTCGTCGTGAATGGCCCGCAGGTCGGCGAGATAGTCCTCGGTGAAAAAGTCGGCCCGGGTGGCCAGGACCTGGGCCAGCTTGATGAAGCTGACGCCGAGGGTCAGGATGGTTTCCTTGAGTTCCCGCGGCGGCTGGGGCCGCATGAAAAGAAAGCTCTCGTCGCGCCGCACCAGCACGAACACCGTGTGCAGGAACCGGAAGGCCAGCCAGACGCGGCGCAGGGCCGAAACCGGCCCCATCACTCGGGCTTTTGGGCGATCAGCAAGGCCTTCAGTTCCGCGATGTCGTCCTTGGTGGCCAGGTTCAGGCCTTCCAGGGTCTTGCGCAGCTCGTCGCGCAAGCAGGAACACGCCGCCTCCTCCTGTTTGCGGGCGCGGGCCTTGGCGTCCTCCAGGAAGGTCTTGGCCTCCGACTGCGACAGGGCGCCGCGCTTTTCCATCTCATCCAGGAATTCCTGCATCTTGTCCTTGGCCATGAAGGCCGCCCCGAGACCCATGTAAAGCAGATCGACCGGTTTCATGCGCACCTCGCTGCAAAATCGTTCTTCCATACTATCGGACTTTGGCCTGTCGGCGTCAAGCCTGCCGTCCGCCGCCCCGGCGACGGGATGACTTTTGGCGCGGTATTGGATAAACGCGAGGAAAACCGGCCTGTCCCGGACAGCCACCTTCCAAATCCCCGCGCCGAGGTCCCATGCGTTACGTCCTGACCGCCCTGCTCCTCGTTGTCGCCCTGGCCGCCACCGCCTTTGGCGGCAACCTGGACTTCACCCTGCACAAGCTCGATTCCGGCCGCCCCGGCCCCACCATCCTGGTCATCGGCGGCATCCAGGGCGACGAGCCCGGCGGCTTTTTCACCGCCGCCCTGCTCGTGTCCCACTACAAGATCAAGACCGGCTCCGTCTGGGTGGTCCCCAACCTCAATTTCCTGTCCATCATCCACAATTCGCGCGGCATGCACGGCGACATGAACCGCAAGTTCGCGGACCTCGACGCCAAGGACCCGGAATACGAGGCCGTCCAGAAAATAAAGGGCATCATCGCCGACAAGCGCATCGACGCCGTGCTCCACCTCCACGACGGCTGGGGCTTTTACAGCCCGACCTACGTCGATGAATGGCGGTGTCCGCAACGCTGGGGCCAGTCCGTCATCATCGACCAGGACGCCGTGGACGCGCCCCGGTTCGGCAACCTCCGGGAACTGGCCGAAAAGGCCGCAGCCGACGCCAACCTGCGCCTGTACGAGCCGTTGCACGCCTACCACGTCAAAAACACCCACACCCATGACTTGAATAGCGAAACCGCCAAGGAAATGTCCAAGACCCTGACCTATTTCGCCATCGGCAACGGCAAGCCGGCCTTTGGCATCGAAGGCAGCAAGAACCTGACCCCCATCGAATCGACCTATTACCACCTGGCCGTCATCGAAAGCTTCCTCGCCTCCTTCGGCATCGAGTTCGAGCGGACCTTTGAACTCGGCGCGCCCCAGGTGGGCGAAGCCCTGCAAAGCAACGTGGCCGTCTCCTTCTTCGACGACAAGGTCTACCTTGACCTGCGAAACGCCCGCGAACGGCTTCGCTACATCCCGCTCAAGAAAGACAGCGCCGTGGAATACCGGCCGGCAAGCCCCATCATGGCCCTGGTTTCGGCCGAAAAAAGCCTCAAGGTCTATTTCGGCAACAAGAACGTCACGGAAATCGACCCCCAATACTTCGAATTCGACTCCAGCATCCACCAGATCCCCATGGACCTCGACGGGGAGAAGCAGGGCGTCCCCTTCGGCCGCGTCGTCACCGTGGCCAAAAATTTCCGCATCGAACCCGGCCCGGACTACCGCGCCAACGTCATCGGCTTCTCCAAACCGGGCCTGGCCGACGAAGCCGGCGTGACCCTCGGCCGCGCCGACCTCCAGCCCGGCTACTCCGTGGACAAGGCCGGCTCCATCTACCGCGTCGAAATCTACAAGGGCGAGAAGTTCTGCGGCATGGTCCTCGTCTCCTTCAAAGCCGACACCCCCCGCCTCGCCAAGGACGACAAACTCCTCAAGCGCCTGAAAGCCACCGGCGCAATCGCCCTCGGCCGATAAGGGAAGACGGGGGGATGCCTCCGGCGGCCGGGAGGGGATGATCCCCTCCCGGACCCTCCTCAATGGGATGGGAATGGGACGGATGGGAGGGACGGCGGAGTCGGGCGGGGAATTCTCGGAACGTTTCAGGGGGACAGAGCTTTTTCTTAAATATCCTGTCCATAAAATTCCTTTAAACTCGCCCCGTCCCCGGGGCGACGGGCCTGTGTGGCCGGAATTGGCCGGCCGTGCTGGCTGGCTTTGCAGCCAGTGTCGGACGGCCTATTCCGGCCACACCGACGCACACCCGCGAAAGACCACCAGCCCACCCGCTTACCCAACTCCCGCCCACCCCGTTCGGGGGGTCCGGGGGGCGTGACGCCCCCCGGCCGCCGGAGGCATGCCTTTCGCCTTCCTCCCTTCCCCTTCAGCCTTCCTCCCTCCCCCTTCCCCCGTTATCCGGGATACCCGCTATCGGCCGGCAGATCGCGGCGGTTGGCGGCATTCTTGGCCAGGATGTCGCAGCGCTCGTTGTCGGGGTTGCCGGTGTGCCCGCGCACCCAGCAGAATTTGATGGCGTGGATCTTCAGCAGCGGGATGAGCCGCCGCCAGAGGTCCTGGTTCTTGACGGGCTTTTTCTCGGCGTTGAGCCAGCCTTTTTTCTGCCAGGAGACGATCCATTTCTTTTCGATGGCGTCGTGGACGTAGCGCGAGTCGGTGATGAGGGTGACGTCGCTCGGGCTCTCCAGGGATTCCAGGGCTTCGATGACGGCCAAGAGTTCCATGCGGTTGTTGGTGGTCAGCCGACAGCCGCCGGAAAGCTCGATCCGGGAACCGTCCACGTCCATGACCGCGCCGTAGCCGCCGGGGCCGGGATTGCCGAGGCAGGCTCCGTCGGTGTGGATGGTGATCGTCATGCGCGGCGTTTTCGTTTCTTCGGTCATTGTGTTTCTCCTTTTCCCCGACCCGCCGCCTGGTCCAGGGTGTCGATCAAGAGTCCGAGCGCGGCGAGCGTGCCTTCCCGGCCCCGCCCGTCGCGGCAGGCCGCGTCCAGATGCTCCCGGCCGAGGTCGTCGGCGAATCCGGCCGGCAGGGCCGAGGCGACGAGCGGCGGAAGCACGACGCGGCTTTCCCGGCAGGCCGGGTCGTAAGCGAGGAATACGGTTTTGGGATCGTCCGGCCGCGGCGGCGCGGGATTCCCGCCCAGGCGCACGGCCAGTTCCAGGCCGAACCGGCGGCGCAGGTCCGCCGCCTGGGCCAGCACCCAGGCCCGGTCGTCCCGGGACAGGAGGCCGGCCGGGTCGGCCACGGTCCCCTTGGCCGCCGCTTTGTCGATGACATGCTGGAAATTTTTCTGATAGGCCACGACGACCAGGGCGAAGACGCCCGCGAGGAGCACGGCCCGCATGAGCCGTTCCAGCGGGCTTCGCCCGCGCGGGGCGAAAAAAGGCTTCACCGCGCCGCTGTCCCGCCGTCGGCCACCTTGCCGTCGCGCAACCGCACCACCCGGCCGCACCGGGCGGCCAGTCCCGGGTCGTGGGTGACAAGCACGAGGGTGGTGCCGGCGGCCAGGGAAAAAAGGAGTTCCATGACCTTTTCGCCGGTCTCGCCGTCCAGGTTGCCGGTCGGCTCGTCGGCCAGGAGGAGGCGCGGCTTCGGGGCCAGGGCCCGGGCCAGGGCCACCCGCTGCTGTTCGCCGCCCGAGAGCTGGGAGGGGTAGTGGTCGACCCGTGCCGCCAGCCCGACGGCGGCCAGGGCCTCCCGGGCCCGATCGAAGGCGTCGGCCCGGCCGGCGAATTCCAGGGGCAGGGCCGCGTTTTCAAGGGCCGTCATGGCCGGCACGAGGTGGAAGCCCTGGAAGACGATGCCCACGTTGTCCCGGCGAAAGGCGGCGAGCCTGTCCTCGTCCAGGGCCGCGAGATCGTGGCCGGCCACCCGGACCGTGCCCGAGCTTGCCCGCTCCAGGCCGGCCATGAGCATGAGGAGCGTGGTCTTGCCCGCCCCGGACGGCCCCATGACGGCCAGCACCTCGCCCGGCGCGGCAAAGAGGTCCACGCCGCGCAGGATGTTGACCCCGCCGGCCTGGCTTTGTAACGTCAACCGCACATCGGATAACGCAATCATGAATCGATCTGCCTGCTCCATACCGGCCGTATCCTCCGCTCGATCGCGCCTGCCAGGATACCAGCTTGCCCGGAAAAGACAAACCCGGCTCCGGGCCTTGGCCTTGTGCCTGGCCCTGGCGCTTGGCGGAGGCCTCTTCATGTCCGCACCGGCCCGTGCCGCGACGCTCCGTCTGGCGGCCCTTGGCGACAGCCTGACCGCCGGCTGGGGCCTTCCCGCCTCGGAAGCCTTTCCGGCCCGGCTCCAGGCCGCCCTGGCGGAGAAGGGCCATGACGTCACCATCGCCAATTTCGGCGTTTCGGGCGACACGACGGCCGGCGGGCTGGCCCGCCTGGACGGCGTGCTGGCCGCAAAGCCCGACGGCGTGCTGGTGGAGCTCGGGGCCAACGACATGCTGCGTGGCCAGGCCCCGGAAGCGGCCAAGGCCAACCTCGACGCCATCCTGTCGCGGCTAAAGGCCGCCGGCATCCCCTTCATGCTCTGCGGCATGCGCTCGGCCAAAAACTACGGCAGCGACTACGCCGCAGCCTTTGACGCCATCTATCCCGAGCTGGCCCAAAAGTATGGCGTGGAACTCTACCCCTTTTTCCTGGACGGCGTGACCGGCCAGCCCGGCATGACCCTGCCCGACGGCCTGCACCCGACGGCCCGGGGCGTGGAGGTGGTGGTGGCCCGCATCCTGCCGACCGTGGAAATGTTTGTCGCCCGCCTCAAAGCCGCCCCGGCCGCGATGGCCGGACAGTAGCCCGCCATGCCCGCGCTTCTCATCGACGTCGGCAACACCAATATCAAGTTCGGCCTGGCCGAGCGCACGGGGCTTACCGTGTCCTTCGCCCTGCCGACGGACCGGTCGGCCACGCCGGACAGCCTGGGCCTGGCCATGGCCACGGCCCTGTCGTTTCACGGCTGCCGGCCGGCCGACGTGGAAGCGGGGCTGGCCTCGAGCGTGGTGCCGCCCTTGAATCCCATCCTCGAACGGGCTGTCTCCCGCTACCTCGGGGTGCGGCTCAAATTCGTGCCGGCCGACGTGCCGGTGCCGCTCAAAAATCGCTACGGCCGGCCCCACGAGGTGGGGGCCGACCGGCTGGTCACGGCCTTTGCCGGCCGCCGGGCGGCCAGTGCCCGCTCGGTCATTGTGGTCGATTTCGGCACGGCCACCAATTTCGACTGCGTGACCGACGACGCCTTCCTCGGCGGGCTCATCTGCCCGGGCATGATGACCTCGCTGTCGGGCCTGGTCAGCAAAACGGCCAAGCTGCCCCACGTGGCCCTCGATCCCGGCAACGGGGCCCTGTCCATCGGCCGGTCCACCACCGAATGCATCAACCAGGGGTTTGTCTTCGGCTTCGCCGACATGGTCCAGGGCGTGACCGCGCGCCTGAAAGCCCACCTCGGCGGCGAGGTGCAGGTGTTGGCCACGGGCGGGTTCGCGGAAAAGCTGGCCCCCATCTGCCCGGTCATCCGCGACGTCCGGCCCGAGCTGCTCCTCGACGGGCTGCGCCAGCTGTGGCTTGGCCAGACCCGGGCCGGGGCCGGCCGGAAAAACAACTTGTCCTAGAAAACGATCGCCCCGAGGATCGGGCCGCCCGATCCGTGGCCGGCGATCCGCGGCCCCAACCCAGAAACGAGGACGAGGCTTGGCATGCTCCCGGAAATACTCGGCTGCTACCAGTCGCAAAAACTGGAAAAGATGGGCAAGGGCGCGGCCTCGGGCCGGGAGTTCACCCAGCGCATCGACTGGCTGGCCCTGCGCCTGGATGCGGCCCGCATCCTGGTCTTCCCCCTCGACGACAAGCATCTGCCCCTGCCGCTCCAGAAGACCGTGACCCCGTCGGAATTCCTGGGCCATTTCCTGCCCGCCCCGCTCCTTTTCACCGAGCGGCTGGCCCCGGCCGCCCTGGTCCTGCGGCGGCTTTTGGCCGACGTCACGGCCGAGATCGACCAGGCCGCCCTGCCCGAGGCCGAGCGGGCCTTTTTCACCGTCATCCTGGTGGCCCTGGCCGCGGCCGGCGAAAAGGACGACGACGCCGCGGTCCTGGCCGTGCTCGGCGGCGCGGGCCCGGGCCCGGCCCAGGCCGACGCCCAGAAGCAGGCGATAAACGCCTTCGGCATCCACCTGCGCAAGGAGCGGAATTTCGACACGGCCCAGGCCTACTACCGCTCGGCCCTGGAACTGGCCCCCGACGACGAGCGGATCCTCTTCAATCTGGCCCGGGTCCTTTTCGAGCAGGGCGACCTGGCCGGGGCCCGGGGCGTGCTGGAGCAGGCCCTGGCCCTGGACCCGGAGTTCGCCGAGGCCCGGAAATTTTTGCGCTACGTCAAGCGCCGGGAGGGGGCCCCGGCCGGGGAAGCCTTTCCGGACATTACAATCTGACGCCCTTATGGCGGCATCCCGGGGGCGGGCCGGCCAAGCCCCGGCCCGGGCCGCCGGCCGATCCGGAAACCGGCCGGGCCGGGGCTTATAAATCCCGGCGAATTGCGATAGACCCTTATGTGACGGGCCGCCCGGCCCGCCGTTCCCAACGCATTACCAGCCAACCGTCAAATAAGGAGACAGCCATGAGCACCATTGCGGCCGTTTGGGCCAGGGAAATCCTCGATTCCCGCGGCAATCCCACCGTCGAAGTGGAGGTCACCCTGGAATCCGGCGCGACCGGCCGGGCCGCCGTCCCCTCCGGAGCCTCCACCGGCTCGCGCGAGGCCCTGGAACTGCGCGACCAGGACGCTTCCCGCTACGGCGGCAAGGGCGTGGGCAAGGCCGTGGAGAACGTCCAGGGCGAGCTGGCTGAGACCGTCATCGGCATGGACGCCCTGCAGCAGGTGGCCATCGACAACCTGATGATCGACACCGACGGCACGGAGAACAAGTCGCGCCTGGGCGCCAACGCCATCCTCGGCGTGTCCATGGCCGTGGCCCGGGCCGCCTCCACCTTCCTCGGCCTGCCGTTTTACCAGTACCTCGGCGGCATCAACGCCAAGGTCCTGCCCGTGCCGCTCATGAACATCATAAACGGCGGGGCCCACGCCCCCAACAACCTGGACATCCAGGAGTTCATGATCGTCCCCCTCGGCGCGCGGACCTTCTCGGACGCCCTGCGCATGGGCGCCGAGACCTTCCATACCCTGAAGACGATCCTTGCCGCCGACGGCCATGTGACCTCGGTCGGCGACGAGGGCGGTTTCGCCCCCAATTTGAAGGACCACGACGAGGCCTTCAAGTACATCATCAAGGCCATCGAGGAAGCCGGCTACCGGCCGGGCGACGAGATTTCGCTGGCCATCGACGCGGCCGCCTCGGAATTCTATAAAAACGGCAAGTACGTCCTTGGCGGCGAAAAGCGCACCATGAGCTCCGAGGAGATGGTCGCCTACCTGTCCGGATTCGTGGACCGCTACCCCATCATCTCCATCGAGGACGGCCTGGCCGAATCCGACTGGGACGGCTGGAAGAAGCTGACCATGCACCTTGGCGAGCGCATCCAGCTCGTCGGCGACGACATCTTCGTCACCAACCCGGACATCCTGGCCGAGGGCATCGACCAGGGCGTGGCCAACTCGATCCTCATCAAGCTGAACCAGATCGGCACGGTGACCGAGACCCTCGACACCATCGAGATGGCCAAGCAGGCCGCCTACACCACGGTCATCTCCCACCGCTCGGGCGAGACCGAGGACAGCTTCATCGCCGACCTGTCCGTGGCCGTCAACGCCGGCCAGATCAAGTCCGGCTCGATCTCCCGCTCGGACAGGCTGGCCAAGTACAACCAGCTCCTTCGCATCGAGGAGGAGCTCGAGGACTCGGCCATCTTCTACGGCCCGGTCATGGCCGGCCAGTGGTACGACACCGAGGAAGAAGACGCCGAATAGCGACCGGCCCGGGGCCCCCCCGGGAGACCGCCGGGGAGGCAGATCCTCCCCGGCCCCTTTGCGCCACGGAGCCTGGGCGCTTGCGGCAGGGCCGGCCCTGGCCGCGAGCACCCGGGCTTCGTCAATTGGAGTGGACGGCCGCCCGGCCGTACGGCAAAAGAGGGTGTGGAACGCAAAGTGCGGCCGGGGCTTCCCGGTCCCGGATTTTCTTGAAGGAGACACCATCCATGCTTTTAATCGACGGCAAGAAAGTCGCGGCCGAACTGCGGGCGCGGGCCAAAAACGACGTGGACGCCATCGCCCGGGAATACGGCCGGCCACCGCACCTGGCCGTGGTCCTGGTCGGCGACGACCCGGCCTCCCAGATCTACGTCCGGTACAAGGAAAAGGCCTGCGAGGAGGTCGGCATCGTCTCGCGCATGTGGCGCCTTGACGCCGGCACCAGCCAGTGCCAGCTCGAAAAGCTCATCACCGAGCTCTCCGGCAGCGAGGATATCGACGGCATCCTGCTCCAGCTCCCCCTGCCCCGGGGCCTGGACGCCAACCGGTGCCTGGCCCTGGTCGATCCCAAAAAGGACGTGGACGGCTTCCACCCGGAAAACGTCGGCCGCCTGTCCATCGGCATGCCGAGCCTCAAGCCCTGCACGCCCTACGGCGTCATGAAGCTCCTCGAATACTACGGCCTGTCCCCGGCCGGCAAACGGGCCGTGGTGGTCGGACGCAGCAACATCGTGGGCAAGCCCATGGCCATGCTGCTGGCCGCCCAGAACCCCTTCGGCAACGCCACGGTCACCATCTGCCATTCCCGCACCCAGGATCTGGCCGAGATCTGCCGGCAGGCCGACCTGATCGTGCCGGCCATCGGCAAGCCGAGGCTCATCACCCGGGACATGGTCAAGCCCGGGGCCGTCATCGTGGACGTCGGGATGAACCGGCTGCCGGACGGAACGCTCTGCGGGGATGTGGACTTCGAGGGCGTAAAGGACGTAGTGTCGGCCATCACCCCCGTCCCCGGGGGGGTCGGCCCCATGACCATTGCCACGCTCATGAGCAACACGGTCGAGGCCTACCGCTGGCGGCTGGAAAAGCCGGCCTGCCCCCGGGAGGAACCGCTGCGAGGATAAAAGGCCCATGGCCCAGCCGTTCGCTTTTCCCACCCGTCCCGGCCCGACGGCGCCCGGCTGTCGGGCCGGGACGGATGCCGCCGCCCGGGGACGGGCCTAGGCCATGTTTTCCCTGGCCTCCATCCCGCACCTGGCCCGAAACGCCCGGCGCTTCCAGGAAGTGGCCCGGGTGCTGGCCAAGTACGGGCTGGCCGAGTTTCTCTCCGCAACCGGGCCCCGGTTCCTGCGGACCCGGCTGACCAGCCCGGCCGGGGCCAGCCTGGCCGGGCTGCGGCGCGAGGAGCGGCTGCGCCTGGCCCTGGCCGAGATCGGGGCCACGGGCATCAAGCTCGGCCAGATAATAAGCACCCGGCCGGACCTGATCGGTCCGGAAGTGGCGGCCGAGCTGGCCCTTTTGCGCGACAGCACCCCGCCCGATCCGCCCGAGGTCGTGCGCCGGACCATCACCGAGGCCCTGGGTGCCCCGCCCGAGGCCCTTTTCACCCGTTTCGAACCCGAGCCCGTGGCCTCGGCCTCCATCGGCCAGGTCCACCGGGCGTGGCTCACCGACGGCACCGAGGTGGTGGTCAAGGTCCAGCACGCCGGCATCGAGGAGAACGTCCGGGCCGATCTCGACATCCTCATGGGCCTGGCCGAAATGGCCGAGCAGGGCATCGTGGAGCTGCGCCTCTACCAGCCGCTCGCCATCGCCACGGAGATGCGGCGCACCATCCTTCGCGAGATGGATTTCGTGCGCGAGGAGCGCAACCTGCGCCACTTCGCCCGCAACTTCGCCGGCGACCCCCGGGTGGCCTTCCCGAGGACCTATCCCGAACGCTCGGCCCGGCGGGTCCTGACCATGGAATCCCTGACCGGGGAGTCCCTGGCCGACCTCGAAGCCGCCCCGCCCTCGCCCGAAGGGGCGGCGCGCCGCCGCCTGCTCGCGCAGAATACGGCCGACATCTTTCTGGAAATGATCTTTCGCGACAACTTCTTCCATTCCGATCCCCACCCCGGCAACATCGTCATCCTGCCCGACGACCGGCTGGGGCTCCTCGACTGCGGCATGGTCGGCCGCATCGACGAGCGCAGCCGCCGGGCCATGGAAGGGGCCCTCCTGGCCGTGGTCGGCGGCGACCCGGCCCGCCTGACCGAGCAGGTCATGCGTCTGGGGCGCCTGCCGCCGGGGCTCGACCGCGATGCGCTAAGCCTCGACGTCGACGACTTCGTGTCCGACTATGCCAGCCAGTCCCTGGCCGGATTCGACCTCGGCGGGGCCTTCACCGACCTCTCGGCCCTGGTCCGCCGCCACGGCATCCTGCTGCCACCCTCGGTGGCCCACCTGATCAAGGTGTTCGTGCTGCTCGAGGGCGCGTCCAAGGCACTCAATCCCGACTTTTCCTTCATCGAGGTCATCCGGCCCTACGCCGCCAAGATCATGGTCCGCCGCTTTTCCCCGACCGAACTGTTCGCCAGGCTCAAACGCTCCTCCAAGGACTGGAGCGAGCTCTTCGAGGCCTTTCCGGGCGACGCCGCCGACATCCTGCGCCGGGCCCGGGACGGCCGCCTGGACGTCCATCTGGTCCACAAGGGCCTGGACGCCCCGGTCAACCGGCTGGTCTACGGCCTCCTGGCCACGGCGCTTTTCCTGGGCTCGTGCCTGATCATGGCCCATCGGGTGCCGCCGCTGGTGGCCGGCATCTCCTTTTTGGGGGCCCTTGGCGGCACGGCCTCCCTGGTGCTCGGCCTGCGGCTGTTGCGGGCCATCAGGCGTTCGGGCGACCTCGGCCAACGGCCCTGACCCGGCCTGCCCCGGCCGCGCGCAAACCCACCATCCCCCACCCCGGAGCTCCCGTGAAAAAACCTCTGCCCCTCCTCCTTCTCCTCGTCCTGGTCCTCGGCCTGCCGGCCGCCTATTTCTGGATCGGCCTTCGGGCCGAACGCGTTATGGAGGACCAGCGCCTGCGCCTGGCCGACCAGTACGGGGCCCGCGTGGTCCTGCAGGAAAAAGACCGGGGGATCTTCACGGGCACCTACCGCTACGCCCTGACCTTTGACGCGCCCATGCCGGCCCTGGCCGGGGCCCCGGCCCAACCGATCACCCTGGACCTCGTGGCCGTGGTCCACCACGGCCCGGTTCCCCTGACCCGGGGCGGCTTCACCCCGGCCCTGGCCGTGGTCGACACCACCCTTGCCCCCCGGGACGGCACGCCCCCGGCCGCGGTCGCCCTCCTCGAGGCCCTGCCCGACCTGCGCCGCACCACGCTGCGCACCACCTTCGGCTTTTCCGGCGACAGCCGCACCAAACTGGCCGTCCCCCCGGCCAAGGGACCGGTGCGCCTGGCCGACGGCACGGTCCTCGACGTCCAGTGGCAGGGCGCGACCGGCACCTGCGACGCCACGGCCGACGCCGCGTCCATCGACCTGGCCCTGTCCGTCCCGCTCCTGGTCGTCTCGGACAAGGCCACGACCATGACCTGGCAGGGGCTGTCCCTGGCCGGCCACACCACCCTGTCCGGGGAAAACCTCTACCTCGGGGACTCGACCCTGACCCTGACGGGATTGCGCCTGGAAAACGCGGGGCCCGCCGGTCCGTCCTTCGCGCTGACCAATCTGGAGGCGGTTGCCTCGAACGGCCGGCAAAACGATCGGGTGGATACGACCCTGACCCTGCGGGCCTCGGGCCTGGACCTCAAAACCCAGGCCAAGGGCGGGCTGGACGCCGCCTTTTCGCTCAAAAGCCTGGATGCCGCCGCCCTGGACGCCACCCTGGGCGAGGTCCGGCGCCTAAACGCCCAGCCGGCCACGCCCGAAGCCCGGACCCGGGAACTGACCGCGCTCTTCCTGCGCCAGGCCGGACCCCTTTTTTCCAAGAACCCGCGCCTGTCCGTGGACCGGCTGGCCCTGACGCTCCCCTCCGGGACGGTCCATGCCTCGGCCTTTGTGGCCTATGCCGGGGAGGGACCGCTGCCGGCCAATCCCCTGGAATCGCTGGGCCGGTTTTCGGCCTCGGCCACGGCCCGGGCCCCCCGGGCCACCCTGGTCGAGATCCTGGCCGCCGCCGGCTCGGGCAATCCCGCCCTGGCCGGTCCGGCGGCCCGCGGCCAGGCCGAGGCGGTCCTCGAGGGCCTGGTGGCCCAGGGATTCGTGGTCCGAGAGGGCGACGGGCTCTTTACGGTCGCGGACTGGGACGGCAAGGCCCTGGTGGTCAACGGCCGGTCCCTCTTCCAGCTGCCGGACAGGCCCTGAGGAAAAGCCCATGGACCACGTGCGCGCCTTTGTCGGCATCCCCCTGCCGGAGGCCTGCCAGGACTTGGCCGCCGACCTCGGCCGGCGACTCGCCTCCCTGGCCTACGGGGCGGCCAGCCCGGTCAAGGCCGGCAATATCCATCTGACCTTGAAGTTTCTGGGCAACGTTCCCGTCGGCCTCGCCACCGGGGGGGCGGACGGCGGACCGGCCGGCCTTCCGGCCGTGGCCGAGGCCCTGGCCGGCATCCTTTTCGCCCCGTTCACCCTGCGCCTGGGAGGCGGCGGGTTTTTCCCGGGGCCGGCCCGGCCCCGGGTGGTCTGGGCGGCCCTGGCCGACGGGGCCGGGCCCTGCCACGCCCTGGCCCGGGCCGTGGAGGCGGCGCTTGCTCCCCTCGGCTTCGTCCCGGAACCAAAGCCCTTCACCGCCCACCTGACCCTGGCCCGGCTGCGGGAGCCGGGGCGCGGCGGCGACTGGCCGGAGATGCTGCGCCTTTTGGCCGCAGCCGGCTGGCCGACCGTGCCGGTCGGGTCGTTGACGCTGTGGCGGTCGGTCCTTGGACCGGCCGGAGCGCGCCACGAGGTCCTGGCCGCATTTCCGGCCACCGCGGCCTGACGATCCAAAAGAAAACGCCGCTCCGGGGAGAAGCGGCGTTTGGCAGCGGCGCGGGGTTCGGGCGGACAGGCCGCAGCAAGTCGCGGCCCGGCTCGGCCCGCAGGAGTGTGGGCGTGCCGGCTAGATGTAGTCGCCCCGGTTGAACTTGATCTTTTCGGTCACGGTCATGACTTCCAGTTCGTTGACCAGCGACCCGAGGCCCGAGTTGGCATCGCTTGGCAGATCGTCCTTGAGCTGCTTGACGCCGGTTTCAATGTTCTGAAGGACGCCGTAGGCCTGCTTGAGGGAATCGCCCCCCGAGCCGGAGGCCAGCGTATCGGCGTAATTTTCCCACTTGGCCAGCAGGGTGTCCATGTTCTTCATAGCCGCGCGCTCTTCTTCGCTGAATTGACCGGTGGCTTCGACGGTGCCGGCATCCTGGACCCCGGACAGGTCCAGGGAAGCCAGGCCGCCGAGCGGCGGGGCCGCAAGGCCCGTGGTCTGGGCCGTCTGGTCGCCGCCGACCTCCTTGGCCAGAAGGGCGGCGAAGGCATCCGAATTGCCGGAAGTCCCCTTTGCCTGTTCCGCTATCTGCCGCAGGGCGGTCAGTTGGTCGGTCTGGATTTTCATCGGCCTTCCCCCCCAGTGACGTTTCCTGCATTCATGCAAGGAACCTGCCACTGGCAAGTTTCTCTTAAAATATTGAAATATATTACAAATTAAATTTTCCGACCAGGAAATTTTTGCCCCGCCCCCTGCGTCCACCCCCTCTCCATAAGACAGGGGAAACGCCTTGTCTATTGCCATCCACTTTGGCATCCTGGGCTAAGCGGGCCGCACCCTTCCCTTTCGGCCGGACCGGCCAAAACTTGAGCGTCAAACGGGCCATGCCCGATGCAAGGAGCAACCGCCATGCCGACACTGAAAAAGATCCTGTGCGCCGTGGATTTCTCCGAAGGTTCCCCCCGGGTGGCCGATTACGCCGCCACCCTGGCCACGAGCTCCAAGGCCGAGATCGTGTGCGTCTACGTCGCCCCGTCCCTGGCCGAGTACGTGGGCTTCAACGTGCCCCAGGCGGCGCTCGACACCTTCATCGGCGACGTGGTCGCCTCGGCCGAGACGACCATGGACGAGTTCGTGACCGAAAATTTCAAGGGCCTGCCCGCCCGGGGCGTGGTCCTGGCCGGCTACCCGGCCGAGGAGATCCTCAAGGCCGCCGAAACCGAGCAGGCCGACCTCATCGTCATGGGCACCCACGGCCGCACCGGCATCGACCGCATCATCTTCGGATCCGTGGCCGAGATGGTGGTCAAAACCGCCGCCTGTCCGGTCCTGACCGTCAAACCCCGCCCGGGGGCCGCCTAGCTGTTGCGTCCCTGAAAAATACGCCAGTATTTTTCAAGATAAAAAAACCAGTGTTGCAAGTCCGTTGCCTTGAAAACATGCCGGCGCGGACTTCGGGGACACGACACGCGTGTCCCGCCAAACCCCTTCGGAGCAGCCGATAATGCAGCCGACCGACCGCATCCGGGAGGACGTCCGGGAATTCACGCCCTACGCCCCCGGCCTGTCCATGGAAGAGATCAAGGAGCGCTACGGCCTGGCCCGGGTGGTCAAGCTCGCGAGCAACGAGAACCCGCTCGGCGCCTCGCCCCTGGTCAAGCGCGTCCTGGCCAGGAAGGCCGACATGGTCTTCCGCTACCCCAGGGCCGGCAATCCCGCCCTGGTGGCGGCCCTGGCCGAGGCCCACGGCGTGCCGCGCGGCTGCGTGGTGGCGGGCAACGGCTCGGACGAGATCATCGACCTTTTGGTGCGCGTCACCTGCCGGCCCGGGGTGGACAACGTGGTGGCCTTTGCCCCGTGCTTTTCCATCTACGTGCAGCAGACCAAACTTTGCGGGGTGGAACTGCGCCAGCCGCCCCTCGGCCCGGACTTCGCCTTCGACCTGCCGGCCCTGGCCGGGGCCTGCGACGCAAAGACCGCCCTGGTCTTCCTGACCAACCCGGACAACCCGTCGGGCTACGCCGTGCCGGCGGACCAGGTCGTGGCCCTGGCCAAATCCCTGCCGCCAAGGGCGTTGCTCGTGGTCGACGAGGCCTATGTGGAATTCGCCGACCCCGAGGCCGACCATTCCATGCTGCCCCGGTGGGGGCAGTGCGACAACGTGGTGGTCCTTCGCACCTTCTCCAAGCTCTACGGCCTGGCCGGGCTGCGGCTCGGGCTCGGGGTCATGCCCGAGTGGCTGGCCGACTACCTGCTGCGGGTGCGCCTTCCCTTCAGCGTCAACCTGCTGGCCGAGGCCGCGGGCATCGCCGCCCTGGAGGACACGCCGTTTCGGCAGGCGAGCCTCGAGACCGTCCTTCGGGGCCGCCGGCTCCTGGCCGAGAAGCTGACCGGGCTCGGCTGCCGGGTCTATCCGTCCAAGGCCAACTTCCTCATGTTCGCCCCGCCCTCGCCCCAGTGCGGCGCGGCCGACGTGTTTAAAGCCCTGCTCGGGCGCGGCATCATCATCCGGGCCCTCAAGAGCTACGGCCTGCCGGAACTTTTGCGCGTCAGCATCGGCAACGACGAGGAAAACGACCTCTTTCTCGCCGCCATGAAGGACCTCGTCGAAAATGGCTGTTAAGGCGCACCGCATCGTCACCATCGACGGCCCGGCCGGGGCCGGCAAGACGTCGGTCTCGCGCCGGGCGGCCGGGCTCCTGGGGCTGGCCTACCTCGACACCGGGGCCATGTTCCGGGCCCTGGCCCTGCGCCTTGGCCCGGAGGGGCACGAACTGCCCGAGGCCGAGCTCGACGCGCGCCTGGGGGCCATGGTTTTTTCGCTGGCCGGCTCGGGCGCGGACACGACGCTCCTGGTCGACGGGGCCCCGCTCCCGGACGCGGCCCGGACCGAACAGGTCGGAGCCATGGCCTCGAACCTGGCCGTCTTGCCGGTGGTGCGCCGCCGGCTGCGCCTGGCCCAGCAGGCCCTTGGCCGGGCGGCCGATCTCCTGGCCGAGGGCCGGGACATGGGCACGGTGGTCTTTCCCGAGGCCGGCCGCAAATTCTTCCTCGACGCCTCGCCCGAGGTCCGGGCCGCGAGAAGGGTCGGCCAGCTGGCCGCCCTCGGCCGGCCGGCCGATTACGCCGAGATCCTTCGCGCCATCCGCCGCCGCGACGACCAGGACCGCAACCGGGCCGCCTCGCCGCTGGTGCCGGCCGCCGACGCCCTGGTCATCGACACGTCCTTGCTCACCGAGGACGCGGTGGTGGCCCGGATCGTGGAAGCGGCCGGCGGCTGAGCGCCGCCTTCCCCCTGCTAGCCACAGCGGCGCCGGTGTCCGGACGGGACCCCGCGCCGCCTTTTCGTTTCCGGGACCCGAGTGCCCCATTTTGGCCCACCGGTGTTGCAAAACGCTACAGAATTGTCTCCTTCCCGCCGCGCCCCGAAGCGTAGAAACGGCCTGAACCGGTCTTAGTCACGTTTTGGCCCACTCCTTGCTCTGAGGCCGCCATGCCCCGGGCGTCCACCCGGGCCACGCGAGGGAAATCATGCACACCACACGTCCCATTCCGCCGGCCAAGCCGTCCGTCCCCCATCCCGTCTCCCTGATCTACACCATCTACCGACACGGCGCCCGTCTGAGCGAACGCGAGGCCCTGGAACGGGCGCAGGCCACGGCCAGCCGGCTCGGCCTGTCATCCTGAGCACGACTCCTGCCCAACCTCCGGCCGGCGACGTCCCCTGAACCGGCCGGAGGCCTTTTTTCCCTACCCGTCCCTGCCGCCGCTTTTTTTCCCCGACCGACGCCTTCGTCCGCACCGCCGGTTTGCCACGGCCGGCCGGAGCCGCTATGCTTGGCCGACATGCCGGGTCCCGGGGCCGCCTGCCCGCCCGGCCAACCGCAACCGATTCCCGGACACCCCATGCCCGCAATGCGCCTCGCCATCCGCCACGCCGATTCCCTGGCCGCCGTGCGCCGCGTCCTCGACAACGTGCTGCCGGATTTCGCCCACGTGTTTCCCGCCGACCGGGCCGCGCCCATCCTGGTCAAGCCCAACCTCAACGCCAACATGAACGCCCAGACCGGCAACACCACCGATCTGCGCCTGCTGACGGCGCTCCTCGCCTGGCTGCGCGAGGCCGGATACACCGACGTGGTGGTCGGCGAGGGCACCAACTCGGGGTTTTACCGCAACCGGATCGGGGTCATCGCCAGGCTGCGGGTGGACCGGGCCGCGGCCGCCTTCGGCTACGCCGCCGTGGACCTCAACCACGTTCCGGGCCGGCCCGTGGCCTTTGAAAACGGGGTCACGGCGCTTGTGGCCGCGCCGGTCCTCGAGGCGGCCCTGGTCATCAACCTGCCCAAGCTCAAGACCCATTTCGAGGCCGGCATGTCGGTGTGCCTCAAAAACCTCATGGGCTGCCTGGTCGGCCAGGAGAACAAGAAAAAGACCCATCAAAGCCTGGCCGCCAACATCGTCAACCTGACCGAGGCCGTGCGCCCGGGCCTGCACATCGTGGACGCCCTGGTCGCCATGGAGGGGCTCGGGCCGACGCGCGGCACGCCGCTTCGCTGCGACACCCTGGTTGTTGGCGAAAATCCCTACCTGATCGACCTGGCCTGCGCCCGCCTGGCCGGCGTTCCGGCCGGGCAGGTCCGGCCCCTGGCCGAGGCCCGGCGGCGCGGGCTGGCCACGCCGGAGATGGACGCGCTCCTCGACGGCCTCGACCTCGCGCCCGTGGCCGGACGGCCCTTTGCCCCGCCCGTGGCCGGGAAACTGGCCACGTTCATCCACAGCCCCAAGCGCCAGAAATATTTCCTGGCCGTGCGCAACACGGCCTTTTTCCGGTGGCTGGCCGGCACGGACTGGTTCGGGGCCCTGCTTTTCAAAACGGGCCTGCGCCAGGACGTCTTTTGCCGGGAGGAGATGCGGCTGGAAAAATTGACCCTCGACCGGGCGGCCTGCGACGGCTGCGGCGTCTGCCGGGACTTCTGCCCGGCCGGCCTGGATCCGGCGGCCGTGCATGCGGCGGACGCCAGTGCGGCCACAGCGACTGGCGAAAACGCGGCCACGGCCGCCAGCGAAAATGAAGCCTGCCTCGGCTGCCTCTACTGCTTCCTGGCCTGCCCGAAGACGGCCCTGGCCTTTCACGGGGAGGAAGGTTTCCTGGCCGAACAGCGCCGCCAGTACGACGCCCTGGTCCGGTCCCTGGCCCCGCCGGCCTGCCCCCAGGACAAGGACCTTCTGGTCCGCTAAACGGCAAAAGGGACCCGAAGGTCCCCTTTCCCCAAAGCCGGCCGCCTACGCCGCCCCGCCCACTCGTCTATCCCACGTGGGCCCACTCGGACCCACGCGGGCCTACTCGGGGCCGCTCGGACCCGTTCGGGTGGGTCCGGGAGGGGGTGACCCCCTCCCGGCCGCCGGAGGCATTCCCCGGCCTCTCCCGCGACGCCCTCCGGCTAGGCCCGGCGCAGCTTGTCGATGATCTGGTCCATGTCGCCGGACAGGTCGGCCAGGGCGTGGACGGCCTGGGCCGACTCGTGCATGCCGGTGCTGGTGGTTTCCACCACGTCGCTGACCTCGTTCATGGCCCGGTTGATCTCCTCGGCCGCGGCCGACTGCTGTTCGGCGGCGGCGGCGATGCCGGCCACCTCGCGGGCGCTGGCCTCGGCCAGGTCCAGGATCTCGCGCAACACGCCCCCGGATTTCTCGGCCAGTCCGGTAGCCTCGGTCACGGCCGCGGCCGCCTTGTCCACGTTCTCGATGTTCCCGGCCACGGACTGCTGGATGCTGACCACGGCCTGCCCCACCTCCTTGGTGGCGGTCATGGTCTTTTCGGCGAGCTTTCGCACCTCGTCGGCCACGACCGCGAATCCCCGTCCGGCCTCGCCGGCCCGGGCGGCCTCAATGGCGGCATTAAGCGCCAGCAGGTTGGTCTGGTCGGCGATGTCGGAGATGACGGACATGACCCGGCCGATGGCCTGGGTCTGTTCGCCAAGGGCGCTCATGGCCGTCTTGAGGGTGGCCGACACGGCATTGACCCGATCAATCGACCGCATGGAGTCCTCGACCACGTTGGTGCCGGCCGACGCCCTGGCCTTGGTGTCCTCGGCGGACTGGGCCGCCCGGGAGGCGTTTTTGGCCACGTCGAGGACCGTGGCCGTCATCTGGGCAATGGCCTCCACCACTTCGCGCAGGCGGTCGCGCTGGTGGTCGGCCCCGTGGCGCACCTGCTCCACCTGGTTTTCCAGCTGGCCCGAGGCGGCGATGATGCTTTCGACCACCAGGCCCAGGTTCTCGGCGGCCTCGAGCATGCCCTCGCGCTTGGCCACCTCGGCCATGGCCCGGGCCTTTTCCGCTTCCTCGCGGGCCGATTCCGCGCACCGGGCCCCCTCGTTGGCCTCCTCGCTCATGGCTTGCGCCTCGGCGATCTTGGCCTTGAGCCCAAGGACCATCTTTTCGATGGCGCCCTTGAGGTCGGCCATCTCGCCGGCGAAACGGCCCTCGGCCTTGGCCTCGAGGTCGCCCTTGGACACCTTGCGGGCCAGGTCGATGACCCGGCGCAGGGGCGAGGTCATGCCCCGGGCGGTGAAGAATCCGACCACCAGGACCACCAGGGCCACCACGCTCGAGGCGGCCAGGGCGGAATAGAGGATGGTCCGTTCGGTGGCGGCGATGGAGGCCCGGTCGCTGCCGATGAAAAGCATGCCCGCGATCTTGCCGTCGGCTCCGGTCAGGGGCCAGTAGGCCGTGTTGTAGTCGAGGCCGAGGATCTTGTTGATCTTGAGGAACCGGCCGCCTTTTCGGAGCACCGTGTCGAGGACCTCGGGATTGTCCATCTTGGTGCCCACGGCCCGCTTGCCGTCGCGTTCGATGGAGGTGGCCACCCGGGTGTCGCCGTAGAAGATGGTGCACTCCGTGCCGAGCACCTTCTTGATCTCGTCCACAAAGGCGTTGCTCGAGGACAGGTTGATGCCGGCCGTGACCGTGCCGACGATCTTGCCGCCGGCATGGACCGGATGGCCGGCCCGCAGGGAGAACTTGACGGCCGTGCCCTCTTCCAGGCCGACCGTGCCCTGGCCGGCCAGGGCCTTTTGCACGTTGATCTGGTTTTTGACCGAATCCCCGGCCTGGTCGGAGTGGCCCCGGGCCACGACCACGCCCGCCGCGTCGGCGATGGTCACGAATTCGATGCGCAGCTCCCGTTGGGCCTCCTTGGCGATGGCCACCAGGGCGGACTTGTCCCGGGCCAGGATGGCGGCGGCCACGTCGGGCCGGGTGGCCAGCAGGAAGGTGACCCCTTTGACCTCCTTGCCGGCTTCCCGGACCATGGAGTCCACGGCATCGGCCTTGCTGTCGATCTGCTCCTGGCTCATGCGGTTGAGGCCTTCGGCCAAGTAGTAGTGCACGGTCAGGGAGATGGCCAGGGTCAGGAGCGCCACGGTGAAAAGGAGCAACGCGATGATTTTGCCGGTCAGGTTCAGTCGCATAAACGCCTCCGAGAGCGACCGGGAAAACCCGGCAACCGCCTTCGTGAAAATTTGCTCAAGCCATGTCTGAATGGATGCAATTCGACTATAAAATAAAAAAATAGCCCTGCAAAGGACTTGGAAGCGGGAGAGAAAGATTTATCGGCAGAGGCAAAAGAAAAAACATATTTTTCACAATTCGAGGCAGGCGGGGCACCGGCAATACAGGCCAAGCGGTAACGGCCGCCCCGGCAGCCGACGGACGACAAAAAGGAAAGAGACGCGCCCTCTGGTGGGGCCCCTTGCAACCCGGGTCCGCGTCCGGCCCCGGTGGGCGGCCTCACGGCTGGGACCCACCGGGGTTTTGCCCGCCGGCGGGCCGACGGATGCGGCCGGAAACGGCCCCCGGCCCGGTTCGGGCCCGGGGGCCGGTCCTCCAAAAGAACCAGGCCCTCTCTTTCGAGCAAGAACAGCGCCTCAAGCCTGTTGCCGCGAAATCGACAGCCCGGATTGAACCCACGCGAGCCTCGTGGGGCGGTCGCTAAAAAATACGTTATTCTCGAAATCCGTCGGCACGGATTTCGGGCACGCGCCCCTAGCGGCCGAGGAAACGGGCCAGCACGTAGCCTTCGCGGCCGCCTGGCAACACCCGGACCTGGACCCAGTCGCCCAGGCGGGGGGAGAGGACGGCCACTTCCTGGCCGTCGTGGAGATCCTCGGTCACCGGACAGGTGAGGCTCGGACATTCGAGAAGATTCAGAAGCGCGGCCCGGACCTTGTACACGGACTGCGGCGGCACGGGACCGGCCGGGGCGGCGCGGCCGGCGCAACCGGCCAGGCCCGGCAGGGCCGTGGCCAGGATGATCGCGGCCAGGAGCAGGGAACGACGCATACGACCTCCGCACGACACCCGCCCCGGCCTGGCTTCGGCCGGGCCCGGGCCGGACTTTTTAATGAAAACAGGAATCATTCGTATTGCATTTCGCCTGGGTTCGGGCCATGGTGCGGCGGAGGCGAACCAGGCGGCCGGTCCGGGGCGCCACGCTACTGGCCGTCGAAGGTCCGCATCCGCTTTTCGCTGGCCCGCAGGGCGTCTTCGGACGGGCACTTGCACACGGCCGAGGCCGCGTCAAAGGGACTGTCGGCCGCGACTCCGCCCGGCCCGACGAAGACCAGCTTGTCCGGATCGGGCTGGGAGATGGGATACGTGCCGGGATTGCTGGAACAGTCGCCGCAGGTGGCGGCCCAGGTGTTGTAGCCGGTGATGGCCACCTTGGCCACGCAGCAGGTGCCGAACGGGTCGATCGACTGTTGCGCCTGGGCCGCGAGGCCGCAGGCCGGCCACAGGGCCAGGGCGCAACCGAGGACCGTCCAGAAACGCGCCGAGCGTGAGCGAAGCGGATGGGGCATGGTTCCTCCCGGGCGAAAGCCTCGAAACAGTGGCATTTTTGAAAACTAGCGGGTCCGGCCGGCCTTGTCCAGACATCCGCCCGGCCCTCCGGCCGGCGGGACGGCGAAAACGCCCGGAGCGGGCCAAGGCATCTTGCATTTTGCGCCAAGCCGGTCCATAAACTGGTACCGTGCGCCCACCGGGGCTCTCCCGGCAACCCCCAAAAAAAGAGGTCTCACCCATGCACGATCACGAACACGTTCACGAACACGAATATGAAGAAGACTGCTGCGTCGAGGAAGTGTCCGAAGCCACTGTCGGCCAGGAAGTGGCGGACTTCAGCCTCAAGGTCTACGATCCCGTCGAAGGCGCTTTCGGCGAGATGGACACCGAGGAGATCAAGAAAGACGGCAAATGGACCATTCTGGTCTTCTACCCGGCGGATTTCACCTTCGTGTGCCCGACCGAGCTGGCCGACCTGGCCACCAAGCACGAGGAGCTGGTCAAGCTGGGCTTCGAGGTCTTCTCCGTGTCCACGGACACCGAGTTCGCCCACCTGGCCTGGAGAAATTCGGAACGGCTGCTCGAGAACGTCAAGTTCAAGATGGCTTCCGACCCGACCGGCCAGATTTCGCGCTATTTCGGCGTGTACGACGCCGAATCGGGCCTGGCCCTTCGCGGCACCTTCATCATCAATCCCGACGGCCTGCTGGTCTCCAAGGAGATCAACTTCTACAACGTCGGCCGCAACGCCGACGAGCTTTTGCGCAAATGCCAGGCCAACGTCTACCTGCGGGAAAACCCGGCCGAGGCCTGCCCGGCCAAGTGGACCCCCGGCGGACAGACCCTGACCCCGTCGGAAAAGCTCGTGGGCAAGGTCTACGAAAACTACAACGAAATGCCCTAGGCGGCGTCCTCCCCGCCCCGGGCTTGGGACAGACCGCTTCCGGACCACCGTCCGGAAGCGGTCTTTTCGTGGCCCGCCCGGCAACCCGCTCCCTCTTGCGCCGCGCGGCCGGCCGGGGTACCCCGGCCGGAACGTCCGGCCCTTTTGCCTCTTTTGAAGGAAACCCCGTGCCACACGCGTCCCCCGCCGCCCCGGCCACCCGGCTCGCCTCCCTGGACCTCCTCAAGATCCTCGGCTGCCTGTTCGTGGTCCTGCTCCATTCCATCGTGGCCCGGGTCGAGCGCGTGGACGATTCCACCGCCTGGTGGCTGGCCAACTGGATGAACGCGGCCGGCCGGGAGGCGGTGCCGGTCTTTTTCATGATCAGCGGGGCCCTGCTCCTGCGAAAGGACGTGCCCGCCCTGTGGCCCTACTACCGGAGCGTCCTCGTCCGGTACGCCCTGCCGCTTTTCGGCGGCCTGGCCACCTACAAGGCCCTGGGCATGAGCCAGGGCGACGCCACCCCGCTTGTAAACACCGTCCTTTATAATTTCGCCGACAACCAGGGCTTCCATCTCTGGTTCATGTGGACCTTCCTCGGCCTGGCCCTGGTCGTGCCGCTGCTGCGGCCCATGGTGGCCGCCCCGCGCAACCTCGGCCTGTTCCTGGCCCTGTGGGCCGTCTTTTGCGTCCTGGCCCCCTGGCTTGGCGAGGCCGGCGTCCGGATACCGGTCGGCAACATGCTGTTCGTCTTTTTCACCGGCTATTTCGTGCTCGGCCATGGCCTTTTCCGGACGGGCTTTCGCGTGGACGAGCGGCTCCTTGTGGCCTGCATCCTCCTCTCCATCGTGGCAACCGCCTGGCTGACGGCCGATTTTTCCTTGAAGGCCGGGGTGCTGACCACCAAATTCTATGAAGGCCCTTCCCCGTGCATCGTCCTTTTGAGCGCCGCCACGCTCAAGCTCTTCCTGCAGCGCTTTCCCGGCCAGACCTCCCCGCTGGTCCGCACCGTGTCCGGCGCGACCTTCACCATCTACATCTACCACGTGGTCGTCCTGACCGTGGTCTCCCGGCTGCTCGGCCCGTCCACCCTGGCCATGAACGTCTTCGTCCACACGCCCCTCGCCTTTGCCGCCTGCACCCTTCTCTATCTGGCCGGCCGGCGGATTCCGGTGGTCCGGGCCTTTTTCCACGGCTAGGCCCCGGCCTCGCAGGACGGGCGCGCCTGGTTTCCGATCCAACATGCGCATCCAACCGGTTTTTATCCTGAAAAATACCGGCGTGTTGCCCCAGGACGCAACGCGCGGTCCGCGTCCTAGTATTTCGACAGCACCCGTTTGAGCGCTTCCCGGTCCACCGGCTTGGTCATGTAGGCGTCAAACCCGCTTCGCATATAGCGGTCGATCTCGTCTTTGAGGGCATAGGCCGTCAGGGCGATGATCGGGACACGCGGGTCCACGCCCTCGGGCGGGGCGGTGCGGATGATCCGGGTGGCCTCGTCGCCGGCCATGTCGGGCATGCGGATGTCCATGAGCACCAGGTCGAAGCGCTCCCGGGCCAGGCTGTCGAGGGCCTCCCGGCCGGACCGGGCCAGGGCGACCGAATGCCCGAGCGTGGCCAGGAGCTCCCGCATGAAAAGCAGGTTCACGGCATTGTCCTCGACCACCAGGAGCCGCAGGCGCCGGCCCGTGGGCGTGGCCGCATCCCGGGCCTTTTCCTCGCGCGGCTCCTGGACCCCGAGGGTGATGGAAAAGGAGAAGGTGCTTCCCTGGCCTTCCCGGCTCTCCGCGATGATTTCCCCGCCCATGAGCTCGACCAGCCGCTTGGAGATGGTCAGCCCCAGTCCCGTGCCGCCATAGAGGGCATGGGCCGAGGAGTGGGCCTGCTCGAAGCTCTCGAAGATGCGCGAAAGCCGCTTGGCCGGAATGCCAATGCCGGTGTCCCGGACCGTGAAGAGCAGTCGCCGCGTTCCCGGCTCGGCCGCCCCGGCCGCCAGGGCCACCCGGACCTCGATCCTGCCCTTGCCGGTGAATTTGAGGGCGTTGCCGACCAGATTGGTCAGCACCTGGCGCAGCCGGCCGGCGTCGCCGATCACATGGTCGGGCACGTCGTCGGCCACCCCGTGCTCGAAGACCAGGCCCTTTTCCCCGGCCGCCACGAGCAGGGGCTCGACCGCGGACTCGAATTCCCGGCGCAGGGCGAAGGGGGCGGCGGCGAGCCGGATCTTGCCCGCCTCCATCTTGGACAGGTCCAGCACGTCGTTGACGATGCCAAGCAGGTGCAGGGCCGATTTGTCGGCCAGGTCCAGGTACTGCAGGATGGTCGGATCGGCGGATTTGAGCCGGGCCAGGTGGATCATGCCCATGATGCCGTTCATGGGGGTCCGGATTTCGTGGCTCATGTTGGCCAGGAATTCCGATTTGGCCTGGTTGGCGGCTTCGGCCTCCTGCTTGGCCTGGAGCAGGGCCTCCTCGCCGCGCCGGCGCTCGGTCATGTCCGTGAAAAAGATCGCCACCCGCCGCTGTTCGGGGTCCCCGACCCGGAAGGCGTTGACGTCGTAAAAGCGTCCCAGGCCGGCAGCCGGCTTTTCGACGCGCACGGACTGGCCCGTGGCCGCCACATGGCCGTAGATCTGGAACCAGTGCTCCTCGTGCTCCGGGACCAGCTCCCGCATCCGGCGTCCCACGGCGCCGATCAGGCCGGTCTGCTTGGCAAAGGCCGGGTTGACTTCCAGGAAGCGGTAGTCGACGGGCCGTCCGGCCGGGTCGAAAAGCACCTCGATCAGGCAGAAGCCCTCGTCCATGGAATCGAACAGGAAGCGGAACCGCTCCTCGCTGGCCTTGAGTTCCCGGCCCATTTCCACCAGGTCGGTCACGTCGTAGGAGAAGGCGACCACCGAGGCCACCTGCCCGTTCTCCACCCGGTCCGGATAGGTGCGGACCTTGCGGTGCCGCTCGCCGTCGTCGGAGGGCAGGGAATACTGGAACCCGTCCCCCTGGCCGGTGGCAAAGACCCGCTCCACGGCCGCCTCGATCCGGTCGGCGAATCCCATTTCCCGCCACACGGTCTCGGTCGGGCGGCGGCCGAGGAAATGGTCCTGCGGCAATCCGGAAATCCGGGCGACCGAGGGGCTGACGTAGGTATGGCGCAGGTCCCGGTCGAACTTGGAGACGAAGACGCCGGGCAGGTTCTCGACGAGCGTCCTGTGTTCCTCTTCGCTGGCCCGCAAGGCCTCCTCGGCCCGGCCGCGGGACAGGACCTCGGCGATGGCCAGGCCCAGGGCCTCGGCGGCCAGCAGGTCCTCGTCCGTGTAGCCGCCGGGCTTGTTGGCCAGGGCGAGCAGGCCCAGGGCCAGGCCCCGCTGGCGCAGGGGCACGCCAAGGAAACTCGCCAGGGGCGGATGCCCGGCCGGGGCCCCGCCGCTGTCCGGATGGGCGGCCGGGTCGTTGGTGAAAAACGGCTCGCCGAGGGTCAGGACCCGGCCACAGAGGCCGTGCGGGTCCAGGCCGAGGGAATGCGACCGCTCCTCCCCGCCGGCCGGGGACGGCATCCGGCACGGCTCCTCCCCCTTTTCGCTCATGGCGATGGCCGTAACGCGCCCGTCCGGGCCGACGTCGCCGATGAACCCGCAGCCGCTGCCGGTCACCTCCTCGGCCACGGCCAGGCAGGCCGCGGCCACCTCGGCCTCGGATTTCTCCTCGACGACCACCTGGAAAACCCGGCTGAGGCCGGCATACAGGGCGTTTTGCCGGCGCGAGAGCTCCTCGCGGTCGCGCAGGGCCTCTTCGCGGCGCAGGCGGTTGGTCACATCCCGCAGGTACTGGATCGTGCCGACCCGGACGCCGTCGCGCCGCAGGGGGACAAAACGGATCTCATACCAGGTGCGCTCCGGGCCCGGATCGCCGAACCCCTCGACCACCGAAAACGCCTCGCCGGCCCGGGCCCGCTCGAAAAGTTCCCTGACGCCCGCCGTCCTTTCCTCCGGCAGGCCGGCGAGGGCCGCCATCAGGTTCGTGCCGACCGCGATCGCCACGCCGAATATCCTGGCAAACGCCTCGCGGTAGGCGCCGTTGACGGCCAGACAGCGAAAGTCGGGATCGTGGGCCGCCATGAGCTCCGAGGAGCCGTCCAGGATGCCTTGGAGCAGCGAAACGACAGCCTCGGGATCCACAGGGCCCGTCATGGCCTGCCGGCCGGTGTTGTCCGCCTGGGGGGTCACGTTCTACCTCCGGAAAATCTTGTCCCTAGGGTGGCAGATATCCTGCCGGTGGCTTTCCGTCCAGAGGCAAGGCCCGTTTGCGGCCGCGTCGGAAAAAAACGGGGGCCGGGGTCCCCCGGACCCGCGGCGTCCGTGCCCCGGCGGCCCAGACCAGGCCTTCGGCGGAATGCGTTCGAACGCCGCAAGGGATATAAGACTTGGACTGGCGGGGCGGTCTCTTGTATGCTTTGCCGGGAACTGCGAGGCACTATGGGCAAGCTCAACATCCGCTGGCTGGTGGCGGCCTATGCCGGCGGCAGCCTGACCTGGATCGTGGCCACGGACCTGCTCATCGGACGCTATCTGCCGTCTGTCCCGGCGCATCTGCTCACCGTGAAGGACGCCTCCTTCCTGTTTCTCGCCTCGGGGCTCCTGCTTGGCCTCCTGACGCGGCAGGCGCGGCAACGGGAACGGCAGGACCGGGCCCTTCGGGAAAGCGAGTCCCGGTACCGCTCCCTGTTCATGGGCAGCCTGGACGCCCTGGTGCTGGCCTCGGACGACGGGCGGTGCTTTTGCGCCAATCCCGCCGCCGAGGCGCTTTTCGGCCTGACGGAAGCCGAAATCGTCCAGGCCGGCCGGGCCGGCCTGTTTGATCCGGACGACCCGCGCCTGCCCCGGCTGTGGCAATCCCGGGCGGCAACGGGGCAGGCCCGCGGCGAGGTCCGTTTTCGGCGCAAGACCGGCGAACTGTTCGAGGCCGAGGTCTCCGTCTCGGCCTGCGAGGATTTCCACGGCCAGCCCTGCTTCTGCCTGGCCCTGCGGGACATCTCCGCCCGCAAGCACACGGAGGAGGCGCTCCAGAAGGAGATCCAGCGCCGCCGGGCCCTGATGGAGGTCAGCAACGACGGGATCGCCATCTTCAGCCAGGACCACCGCATCCTGGAGGCCAACCGGCGATTCGCGGCCATGCTCGGCTATCCGCCCGAGGCCATGACATCCCTCTCCTCCTGGGATTTCGAAGCCGCGCTGACCGAAGACCAGATCCGGTCGGCGTTTCGGGATTTCACCCACATCAACCAGACCTTCGAGACCCGGCACCGCCGCCGGGACGGCACCGTCTACGACGCCGAGGTGAGCGCCAGCGGGGCGCGGATCGGCGACGAACGTTTGATCATCACCATCTGCCGGGACATCACGGACCGCAAACGGACCGAGGAACGCCTGCGCCAGAGCGAGGAGCGGTTCCGGTCGCTTTTCGACAACGTGGAGACCGTGGCCGTCCAGGGCTACGACCGGGACCGCAACGTCCTCTACTGGAACCCGGCCAGCGAGGCCCTCTACGGCTACAGCCGGGAGGAGGCCCTCGGGCAAAAGCTCGAGACGCTCATCATCCCGCCGGCCATGCGGCCGTACGTGGTCGAGGACATCCGGCGGTGGATCGAGGAGGGCAGGCCCATTCCGGCCGGGGAGCTGCGCCTGTCGCGCCAGGACGGTTCCGAGGTGCCGGTCTTTTCGAGCCACGTCCTGCAACAGACGGGTTCCGGCGACTGCGAGCTTTTCTGCCTGGACATCGACCTGACCGAGACCGAGGCCATGCGCAAGGAGCTGATCGCCTCCAAGGATGCGGCCGTGGCCGCCAACCGGGCCAAGACGGAATTTTTGGCCAACATGTCCCACGAGATCCGGACCCCCTTAAACGGCATCTACGGCATGCTGCAGCTGTTGGCCACGACCTCGCCCGACGACGAGCAGCAGGAATACGTCACCGCGGCGCTCAAGTCCGCCAAGCGGCTGTCGAGTCTTCTTTCCGACATCCTCGACCTGTCGAAGATCGAGGCCAACAAGCTCGACATCTGCCGCAAGGCCTTCCCGTTCCAGGAGCTGGTGCAGTCGCTCAAGGACATCTTCGTCCTGTCGGCCCGGGAAAAGGCCCTGCGCATCAAATTCTCGGTCGAGGACGGCATTCCGGGCCATCTGGTCGGGGACGAGATCCGGGTCCGCCAGATCCTTTTCAACCTGATCGGCAATGCCATCAAGTTCACGGAAACCGGCGGGGTGGCGGTCAAGGCCTGCCTGCTGCCCGAGTCCGCCGACGGCAGGGTCCGCATCCTTTTTTCCGTGAAGGATACCGGCATCGGCATCCGGGAAGACAAGGTCCACTACGTCTTCGAACCGTTCGCCCAGGCCGACGGCTCCTACATCCGCGAGCAGCAGGGCGCGGGGCTCGGGCTCACCATCGTCAAGCGGGTGGTGGAGATGCTCGACGGCATCCTGTGCATCGACAGCAAGTTCGGCTCCGGCACCACGATTTCGGTCGCCCTGCCCTTTGACCACTGTCGGGAGCCGGCCGGCCCGGAGGCCGCCGCCCCGGCGGGCCTGGACCGAACCGGGAAGCGCCGCCGCATCCTCCTGGTCGAGGACGAGGAGACGAACCGCGATGTGGCCCGCCGGATGCTGGAAAAATTCGGCTGGGACGTGACCGTGGCCGCGGACGGCCAGGCAGCCGTGGAACAGGTCTTTGCCAACCACTTCGACTGCATCCTCATGGACATCCAGATGCCGGTCATGGACGGCGTCGCGGCCACGCGGCTGATCCGGACCGCCGTGCCCCTGGGCGAGAAGCGGGCCATCCCCATCATCGCCATGACCGCCTACGCCATGTCCGGGGACCGGGAGAAGTTCCTGGCCTGTGGCATGGACGAGTACATTTCCAAGCCCTTCGAGCACACGGACCTGCGGGCGGTGGTCGAGAAGGCGCTGGCCAGGCGGCCCCGGCTGGGCTGACCCGCCTGCCCCGGCCGCCGTCCCTTCCCGCCAAGGCGGCGGGGCCTGTCCGTCGGCGCGATCGGACGGCCGTGCCCGAAAAATTCCCTGCCCCCTTTTTTCCGGCAATATTTCCCGAACCCGGCCGTCTTGTTTCATGAGGGTTGCGAAGCGCCACGCCTCGCCGCCCGCACCAGGAAACACTTCTTGCCGGCCGTACCCGGAGAAAGCGCCATGCCCGCACCCGGACCAGAAGAAAAAAAAACGCCATGACGGCCCCGGCCTCAAAGCTCGCCCAGGCCATGGAGCGGGAGAAGGCGAAGTTTTTCCGGTTCGTGCGCAAGCGTCTGTCCCGGATCTCCTCCATGGACGTGGAAGACATCGTGGCCGACGTGGTTTCCGGGCTCCTGCGGCGCGCCGACGTCTTCGGGGAAGTCGAAAACGCCATGGCCTACGCCTACCGGTCCCTGGAGAACAGGATCACCGACTTTCGGCGCAAAAGCCGCGACACCGTGTCCTTAAGCGCCGACGACGGCGCGGCGGCGCCGCTGGCCGAACGGCTCCCCTCGCCGGCGGCCGGTCCGGAAGGCGCGTTCGCGGACCTCGAGATGCGCGACCGGCTGGTCTGGGCCCTGGGACGGCTGTCCGCCCGGGAACGGGCCCTGTGGATCGCCACCGAAATCGAAGGCCGTGGCTTTCGCGAACTGTCCGAAGAATGGGGCGAGCCCCTGGGCACGCTCCTTTCCCGCAAAAGCCGGACCACCGCCCGGCTGCGGGAGATGCTCAAAGACCACCGCCCCGACTGACACAAGGAGACATCCATGTTCCATTGCCGCCCATCCGACCGCCCGCGCAGCCGGGCCTATCTGCTGACGGTGCACATCGTCTTTGGCCTCTTTTTCGCCGCCAGCCTGGCCCTGGTCTTCGGCGGCGCGGTCATGCTCCTGTGGAACCGGCTTTTGCCGGACCTCTTCGGGTTCGCCCCGCTCACCTACTGGCAGGGGGTCGGCCTGCTCCTCCTGGCCCGCATCCTGACCGGCGGGCTCGGACACGGCAAAAGCGGCCACAGCCATGCCCGGCCCCGGCCGGAGAAGCAGCCGTGGCAGGAATACGATACGTGGTGGAAGGAGGTGGGGGAAAAGTCCTTTCGCCGCCACACCCAGGGCCCGGGCAACGAGAGCGGGGAAAAGGATTTATAGTTTCAACGGCTTTGGCCCGGGCGTTTTTTTCCCTGCCGCTGCAGCAATAAAACGCGCCGTCGGCCGTCTCAAAAAGTATCGCCACCCACGGGCGAAGTCCAAGGAGGTTTTCCCAATGGCCGAACAACCTGTCGTCCCCCAGCACGTGATCGACGCCTTCCACATGATGTGGGGGCCTTTTCCGGAAGTGGTCATGCTGCTCCACAAAAGCCGCGTCATCCTCGCCGTCAACGACGTTGCCCACGCCGCCGGCGTCCCGCTTGGCGTCAGATGCTCGAGCCTCAACCCCGAGAACAAGACCGACGGCCACTGTCGCCAGTGCCGGGCCCTGGAGGCGTTGCGCTCGGGCGGGCCGCTCGAGGCGTTTTCGGTTGCGGGCGGAAAGCGCATGAAGGCCTACTGGCTGCCGCTCAAGGAAGCACCCGACGTCTACGTCCACTTCGGCGTGTCCATCGGCCGGGAAATCGACGCGGCCCTGGCCGAGGCCGGCTGCGCCTGACGCCGTCTCCTCTTGGCCGCTCCCGGCCCGGGCCCGCCCTCGTGGAATCCGCCGGGGGCCCGGAAAACGAACGGCCCCCGGTCCAGGCTGGACCGGGGGCCGTTTTTCTTTGTGCCGCAAGGGTTTGGGAGGACCGCCCCCCTAGCCGAGGATGGCTTTGAGGTCTTCCTCGGGCGTGCCGATGGGCTTGATGTTGTACTTTTCGACCAGGAAGTTGAGGACGTTTGGCGTCAGGAAGGCCGGCAGGGACGGTCCGAGGTAGATGTTTTTGATGCCAAGGAAAAGGAGGGTCAGGAGGATGGCCGCCGCCTTCTGCTCGTACCAGGAGATGATGAGCGAGAGGGGCAGGGAATTGACGTCCGTCTGGAAGGCCTCGGCCAGGGCCGAGGCGATGACGATGGCCGAATAGGTGTCGTTGCACTGGCCGACGTCGAGGAGGCGCGGAATGCCGTCGATGTCGCCGAGGGCCTTTTGCATGGCGTTGAACCGGTACTTGCCGCAGGCCAGCGTCAGGATGACCGTGTCGCGCGGGGCCTGCTCCACGAACTTGGTATAGTAGTTGCGGCCAGGCTTGGCCCCGTCGCAGCCGCCGACCAGGAAGAAGTGTCTGATCTTGCCGGCCTTGACCAGCTCCACCACCTTGCCGGCCACGCCGAGCAGGGTCTTGTGGCCGAACCCGACCATGGCCGAGCCCCCCTCCTCGTCCGCGGCAAAGCCCGGCAGGGCCAGGGCCCGCTCGATGACCGGCGTGAAGTCCTTGGTCCCGTCCGGTTTGGCCGCGATGTGCGGGGCCCCGGGCCAGCCCACCCGGCCGGTGGTGAAGACGTTGCCGGTGTAGGCCGGCAGGATGCGCTGCAGGCAGTTGGTGGTCATGAGGACCGCGCCCGGCAGGGCGGCGAACTCCTTTTGCTGGTTCTGCCAGGCCGTGCCGTAGTTGCCGTAGAGGTGCGGGTACTTCTTGAGCTCCGGGTAGCCGTGGGCCGGAATCATCTCGCCGTGGGTGTAGACCGTGATACCCTTGTCCCTGGTCTGCTCGAGGAGCATGTGCAGGTCCTTGAGATCGTGGCCCGAGACCACGATGGCCTTGCCCTTCTTGTGTCCGAGCGGCACCTCGGTCGGGACCGGGTCGCCGTAGGTCTCGGTGTTGGCCGCGTCCAGGAGCTTCATGGTCTTGAGGTTGATCTCGCCGGTCTTAAGCGCCATGCCGACCCAGTCTTCCAGGGTCATGGGCTTGCCGTCCCAGCCGGCCGCCAGGGCGTCGTGGTAGAAGTCCGAAATCTCCTGATCCTTTTTGCCGAGCACCTGGGCGTGGTCCATGTAGGCCGACACGCCCTTGAGGCCGAAAAGCACGGTGTGCATGAGGGAGCGGATGTCCGGATCGTCGGTCGGGTAGTCGAAAAGGCCGGTCTCGCGGGCCTGATCGAGGAGCCCGGCGTAGTCCGGCGCCGGCACGAACGTGGCCGGCCCCTCGGGCAGGTCCAGGGCCTGGCCGGCCGCCTCGGCCTTTCCTTTCAGCTCGTCCCGGAACCGGACGATGTCGTGGATGAGCCGGACGAAGTCGTCGGGATCGAAATTGACGTTGGTGAGGGTGGAGAACAGGGCGTCCGGAAAATAGGCGTCCGCGGCCTCGCTCCGGTGGCCTGTCTTGCGCGCCTCCCGGGCGACCAGGGCCAGCCCGCGCAGGACGTAGGCCGTCAGGTCCTGCAGGTCGGACACCTCCGGCTGTTTGCCGCATACACCGATCTTGGTGCACCCTTCCCCTTTCATGGTCTGTTCGCACTGATAACAGAACATTGCCGCCTCCTTGGATGGGGATTTCCCGGGCCTTCGCCAAGCGGGCCGGCCCGTCAGGACTTGCCGGGCCGGCCGGAACGTCGGCACGGGGTATTGTCGACAGTCTTGGCAGATTCGAGGGCCCGCGGCAATGTGCTCCCCCCGACAGGGCCTTGGCCGATCCCTTTTTTCTTCCCCCCGCCCGCAAGGGCCTGGGCGGGGCCTCCCAGTCCGATCGTTGTTCCTGCCTGCCGCCTGGGAACGTCCCTGATGCGCCAGTGCATGTTCCCGCATAAGAATGCCTATCCACTGCATGGCAAAAACGATCCAAGGCTCCCATGCAAGACGCAAGGCAAACTATTTTTTTCTTTTTTCCCGCCGGCACAACAACCGCCACATGGTAACTTGCCAAGATTTTTCATTTGTTTTTCTCAGTACCCGACACTGCACGCCCGCGCTCCATATTTCCCGGCGACAAGGGCTGGAATTTTACTTTTTCTTTGATATTCCGGAAACGAGAATCCCTTTGGCGGCCGCAACCCGGACGGCAAGCCAGCTGCCAAAGCCTTCTTCCGGTCGCCGCCCCTGTTCGGCAAGAGAGGATCGTATGTGGAAAAGCCTCAAGGCTGCGGAAAAGATCAAAAGCGGCTTCATCGACGCCCTGCGGCAACGCCTGGCCGGCCTGCGCAGAAGCGACGCCCCGGAAAAGGGGGCGCCCGCCCTGGTGGCGGCCCCGATCAGCCAGGGCCTTGTCTCTTCGATCCTGGAATATCTGCCCGAGGGCATGCTCGTGGTCGAGGGCGAGGGCCTCGCCCTGCGGATGGTGAGCCGGTACGCCAAGGAGCTTCTCGGCCTTTCCGCCGAGGGGTTGCTCGAACGGACCTACCGCGATGTTTCGCTGCACGTGCCGATGTACCGACAGGACGCGGCGGCTCCCGCCCCCTTCGAGGCCCTGCCCCTGGTCCGGGCCGTACGAAGCGGGGAACTCGTGACCGAGGAGCAGTGGATCGTTACGCGGTCCGATGGCTACAAGATCCCCGTCCTTTGCAATGCCGGCCCCATCCTGGACGACTCCGGCCGGATCACAGGCGGCATCCTCGCGTTCGTCGACATGGTGGACACAAAGCTGGTCGAGAAAAAGCTTCAGGAAAGCGAAGAGAAGTTCAAGAAGGTCTTCACCTCGAGCCCGGGCATCCTGCTGCTGATGGACCTCGACAAGAAGATCATCCTCGACGTCAACAATTCCTTCACCGAGATCCTCGGCTACGGCCGGGAGGAGGTCAGGGGCCAAAACGTCGGCGTGCTCGGGCTGATCGATGCCCCCGGCAGCGGGGCCGGCCTCGAAACGCTTCTGGAGACGGAAGGCCGGTTCAGCGACCAGGAGCTCGTGGTCCGGACCAGGGAGGGGGCGAGCCGGATCATCCTGGCCTCGGCCGACGTGGTGCAGGTGGCCGGCCAGCGGTACCTGATCGCCGGGGGACAGGACGTGACCGACCTGCACGAGGCCCGGGAGGACGCCGAGCGGGCCAACCGGGCCAAGAGCGAGTTCCTGGCCAACATGTCCCACGAGATCCGCACGCCCTTAAACGGCATCCTCGGCATGACCTCCCTGGCGCTCATGACCTGCACCGACCACAAGGGACGGGAATACCTGGGCCTGGCCCAGCAGTCCGGCCAGCACCTGCTCGGCATCATAAACGACATCCTGGACATCTCGAAGATCGAGTCCCAGCGCTTCGAACTGGAGAAAGCCGAGTTCAACCCGCGCGAGACCCTGGAGAACCTCTTCCAGACCATGCGCGTCGAAGCCGACGCCAAGGGCGTGCGGTTCGACGCCACCGTGGCCCCGGACGTCCCGGACTGCGTGATCGGCGACGAGGGGCGGCTGCGGCAGATCTACGTGAACCTGATCGGCAATTCCATCAAGTTCACCACCGCGGGCGAAGTGGAGGTGCGGGTGGCCGTGGCGGCAACGGACGGCCGCCGGGAGCCCGCGGCCATGGGCGGCAAAGGCCGCATCTGCCTCATCTCCTCGATCCGGGACACCGGCATCGGCATTCCCCAAAAAAACCTGAAGCGGATCTTCGACACCTTCGCCCAGGTCAGCGTCGGGGCCAGGTACGGCGGCACGGGCCTTGGCCTGTCCATTTCCAAGCGGCTCGTGGAACTGATGGGCGGCCGCATCTGGGTGGAAAGCGAACCGGGCCGGGGGAGCACGTTTCATTTCACGGCCGAACTCCTGCGCGTGGCCCCCGGGGAACCGGCCGGCGCGGCCGGTTCCCGTTCCGGGAACCGGTGCCTGCTGCCCAACGGCCAACCGGGCCTGCGCATCCTTTTGGCCGAGGACAACGACATCAACCAGATCCTGGCCGTCAAGCTGCTCACCCTGCAGGGCCATGAGGTGGCGACCGCCGAAAACGGCCGCGAAGTCCTGGCGCGCCTTGCCGAAAGCGACTTCGACCTGATCCTCATGGACGTGCGCATGCCGGACATGGACGGCGTGGAGGCCATGCGCCGCATCCGGGACGGCGAGGTCCCGGGCGCCGATCCCGACATCCCGATCGTCGCCGTGACGGCCCACGCCCTGGCCGGCGACCGGGAACGGTTCCTGGCCGAAGGCTTTGACGGCTACCTGGCCAAACCCCTGGACTTCGAGGCCTTAAGCGGCCTGCTGGCGGAGGTGACGGCCGGACGGGACGCGGACTAGCCGGGCCGCCGCCCGACATCTCCGGCGGCCGGGCCCGGGACGCGACCCCGGCCGTTGGCCGCCAGCCGGGCCGGCGGGGCGATCAAACGTCCCGGGCCTCCCTGTCTGACGCTATCTCATTAATGATTCTATCGAATTGAACGATATCCACCGGCTTTGCGAGATAGCCGTCCATGCCGGCGGCAAGGAATCGCTCCTTATCCCCCTTCAGGGCATGGGCCGTCACGGCGATGATTTTGATGCCGGCCTTGTCCGGTCCCGCCTCCCCGCGCCGGATGGCCGAAACGATCTCCTCGCCGTCCATGTCCGGCAGACGCACGTCCATGAGCACCGCGTCGAAAGGCTGGTGGCGGAGCTTTTCCAAGGCCTCTTTCCCGTCCGCCGCGGTGTCGACCGTGTGGCCCCGTTGCTGCCGGAGGAATTCGACCGCGAAGAGCCTGTTGACAGGGTTGTCTTCGACAACCAGAAACCTGAGCTTTCGCCGCTTCCGTGGGCAAGCCGAGGGCACGGGCTCGGGAAGCGGCTCCGGTGTTGCGTCGCCCACGACGAATTCCGCGGTAAAGGAGAAGAGGCTTCCCTGCCCGAGCTTGCTCTCGGCCCAAATCCGGCCGCCCATCATTGCAACCAGGCTTTTGGAGATGGACAGGCCAAGGCCCGTGCCGCCAAACCTGGTATGGCTCGAAAGCCCGATCTGGCTAAAAGCATGGAAGACTTCCCCGAGGCCGTCTTTCGGAATGCCGATGCCGTCGTCCGCGACTTGGAACAGGAGACGGGCGGAACCCGGGGGGGCCGGCTGGCCGTCCCGACCGACCGTGACCCGTACGCCGCCTTTCGGGGTAAACTTGATGGCATTGCCGACGATATTGATCAGCACCTGCCGCAGACGCCCCTGATCCCCGACAATATGCTCGGGCACATGGCTGTCGATGCAATGGTAGAGGGAAAGTCCCTTTTCCCTGGCCGTGATCGCCAGGGCATTGAATGTCGAGCCCAGGCATTCGTGCAACCGGAACGGCTTGTTGTCGAGAACGGCGTGCCCTGACTCGATTTTTGAAAGGTCCAGAATATCATTGATGATATCGAGGAGGGCATGCCCGGACTGCAGGACGAGCCGGAGATATTCTCCGGCTTGCGGCGGCATGTCCATCAGAAGGGTCAGTTCGGTCATGCCCAGGATGCCGTTCATGGGGGTGCGGATCTCGTGGGACATGTTGGCCAGGAACTGGCTTTTGGCCCGGTTGGCCGCTTCGGCGGCCTCCTTGGCCGACCGCAATTCCCCGGTCTGCTCGAGCACCCGTTGCTCGAGGGTTTCGTTTAGCCGTTTCAATTCCTCCTCGGCATTCCGGCGTGTCGTAATGTCCTTAAACAACACCGCGAACTTTCCCGGCCGGGGGCAAAAGGCCGAGATGCTGAAATAGCGGCCCAACGGGGCGAAATAGGTTTCGAAGAAGGCCGGTTCGCCGGTCTGGGCCACCCGGGCGTAGCTATCGAGAAAAGGCGGCCGGTCCACGCGGTACAGCGACGTGGCCAGGGCGCCCACGGCTTCCTGGCGGGTGAGGCCCAAAATCGCCTCATATTTGGGGTTGACCTCCAGAATCCGGTAATTGGCCGGGCGACCCGCCTCGTCGTAAACGAGCTCGTGCACGCACAGCCCCTGGTCCATGGACTCGTAGAGGGCCCGCAGGCTGGTTTCGTTCTCCCGAAGGGCTTCCGTGGCCTTCTTTTGTTCCGCCCGCACCCGCAGGGCATCGATGCCAAAGGTCAAGGCATTGGCCAGTTCCACGAGCAGGTTGAACTCGTCGCCCTCGAAGGCCTCCGCCTCGCCCGCATAGATCATGAGCACGCTTGTGACTTCGCCTCTGACCACCAGGGGCAGGGCTATGGAAGAGGCGTACCCGCGCCGGGCGGCTTCCTTTCGCCACAGCAGGAGCTTGGGGTCCGACAGCATGTTGCGGCAGGCAACGGGTTCGCCCGACCGCACCGCCCTGCCGGTCGGGCCCTGGCCTTTTCCATCATTTGCCCAGGATATCTGAATATTTTCCAGATACCCATCCTCGAATCCCCAGTGGACGAGAGGGCGTACGGTCTTTTGCGGATCCTTTTCCGGGATGCCGATCCAGGCCATGCGGTATCCGGCGTCTTCGACCATCAGGCGGCAGACCCCGCAGAGGAGGTCGGCTTCTTCCGCGGTCTTGACGAGCAGGCGCGTGCAGGCGCTGTAGGCCCGGACAGCCCGCTTCGACCGGCGCAACTGCTCTTCGAGGGCGGCGCCTGGCCCTCCCCTGGGAGAAGCGGCGGACGGCAGGCAGGGATCTGGACGCTCCCCCTCCCAATCCGAAGCGGAATGGTTCCGAGGGGCCGCCTTGGAAAGAAGCCTTTGGCGGGGCTTCGCGTCATCGCCCATGGCAACCGGAACGCTTGTTGGAGTGGACCAGGCCATACCGGCATGCGTTGGCGGCAGCCTGCAAGAGGCCGGTCAATACGGCCCAACCGCATACGGCAAAGGCCAGCCAGGGATGTTGCATGGTGAACGTTGTCCCTCAAGGAATTTGTATCCGTCGCCGGTAAGAAGAAGCCAACGCGCCCTTTTCGGCCGCAACGCGACGGTCTAGCGTTGGTATCACCCTCCGCGCATGCACCGCAATCCCCGGACTGGCGCTCAAACAAAGAGCAACAGGACCAGCCAGCCGTGGGGGAAAAGGGAACGGGAGCCGGGGACAAAGCGGAGCGCGTCCCGGTCTGTCCGTGCTTCGCGGCAAAGGGGAGTGGGGAACGGATACGGGTCCGTATCCGGGGGGTTATTTCCCGAATTCGATCCAGTGCCCGGCGTCCTCCCGGGCAATGGCGAAGGGATGGATGCCGGCGGCCCGCAGCAGCCGGGCATGGGTTTCCGGTTCGGTCCCGGGCCGGGGCGGCGGCGGCCCCTTGGCCCACCGGGGGTCGCGGGAGGCCATCCGGCGGCAGATGGCTTCCCGGATGGCCGGGGAACCCAGCCCCCCGCCGAGAAAGGCGCGGCCGCGCGGCGACAGGACCCGCCGGATTTCGCTAAAGGCCCGGGGCAGGTCCTCCCAGAACATGAGCGAGCCGCGGCTGACGGCCAGATCCACGCAGCCGTCCGGCAGCGGCAGGGCGTGGACGTCGGCGGCCAGGGCCACGGCCCGTCCGGCCAGCCCGCGCCCGGCCGCCTCTCCGGCCGCCGCCCGCACCATGGCCGGCGATTGGTCGAGCAGGACGGCGAAGCAGCCGCTGGCCGCCGCCACGGCCAGCCCGAGCCCGCCGCCGCCGCAGCCCAGATCCAGGCACACGCCCCGGGTGACGCCCGACTGTTTCAGGAAACGGTCGGCGTAATACGGGTAGAGCGGGGCAAAGACGTCCCGGCTTATGGCGAGAAACGCCGCCACATCCCGCTCCGTGCCCATCCCGCCCCCCGGCCGTGGCGCCGGGCCGGCCCCAGCCTTTGCCGTCATGGCGTCACCGCGCCCCGGCCGGCTTGTCCTGCCGGTGGATCACGGCCATGAGCCCCTGGTTGTAGAGATTGCGGGCAAAGCACTCGCAGGCGATGTCGCAGCCCGTGGTCACGTGCATGAACATGCTGCGGTTGCCGACGGCGATGCTGCGGCCCGGATAGGCCTCGCCGATGGTCCCGGACGGCAGGGCCGTGAAATAGCCCGAAAAGGGGTAGGGTTTGCGCTCGGTGTCGTCCAAGTAGTAGCGGTAGCCGCCGTTGTGCTCGAAGACGCGGTGCCCGCCCGTGGTCAGGGCCAGGTACTGGCTGTCGCCCGGTTCGTAGCAGTACCAGCCCCGGCCGTTGCGGCAGGCCGTGAACGGCGCGGGGAAATCCTCGCAGCCGAGGCCCTCCAGCAGGGCGATGGCCACCTTTTCCCGGCCAAGCCGGGCGAGGACCGCGTTTTTGACGTCGGTGACGGAAGCCACGCCGTCCAGGTTGGCCGAAACCGGCACAACCGGGCTCGGGGCCGGCAGCATGACCAGCCGGCGCAGGGAGGTGGTGTTGAAGTACCGGCCGGCCCGGGCCACGGCCAGCTGTTCGGGCAGGCGGCCGCCGTCGTCCGGGCCGCCGCCGAAGAGCTCCAGCATCTCCTCCCGGCTGGCCACCCGTTCCAGGTCCGGATGGCCGGAAAGCCGGTCCATGTCCCGGGCCGAGAGCCCGTAGAGTCCGGCATAGCGGGCCGACCAGTTGCTGGCCACGGCCAGCCCGTCCAGGCCCGTCAGGTCGATGGGGGCCACGGCCCTGGTCATGCCGCCCGTGCCGACGATCACCGTGGCGAACCCGGACTCCCGGGCGAACCGCTCCACCTCGGCAAAGGCCTCCTCGCGCATGGCCTCCCGCTCCGTCGCGGTCAGCGGCGAATAGCGCGAGCAGTAGTACTGCCGGGCGTAGGTCAGGAAGGCGAAGCCCGGATCGTACCGTTCGATGAGGTCGAGCGCCGTGTCGGTCACCCAGTCGTTGCCGCGCGGGTCCCGGTCGCCGGGAAAGGGATGCCGGGCCAGCACGCCCTTGACCATGCCGACCAGGGGCGCGTCGGTCTCGATCTTGTGCCCGGAGCGCAGGTCGACCACCTGCTGCCACTGCCTCGCGTCCAGTATGGCCAGACTCATGCGCGCACCTCCCCGGCGTTCCAGTCCACCCGCGTGCCGAGCAGGGCGATGTGTCCGCCGCACTCCGGACAGACGTCGCCCCGGCAGCGGAACGTGTCCAGCTTGTCCCCGCCGCAGCCCAGGCTGTGGCGGGTGATCACCTCGGCCCCGCAGCCCGGACAGCGGGTGCCGACCCACTCCGAACCGATGAAATTGTGGAAATAGAGGTAGGGCAGGCGGACGCGCAGCTTTTCGAGCCGCTGGTTTATGTCCTCGATATTGGGATAGTCCCGCTGGCTCATCTTGTGGGTCGGCAGCAACCGGAAGACGTGCCAGGGGATGTTCGGATCGATGTCGGCCAGGATATCGGCCATGGCGTCCAGCTCGTGGTCGTTTTCCCCGTCGATGACCGGGGTAGTCACCTCGACGTGGCTGACCCGGGACAGCTCGCGGATGTTGCGCACGACCGGAGCGCTGTCGGCAATGCCCAGGCAGTCGCCGCAAAAGGCCGGGTCCAGCCCCTTGAGGCTGACGTTGACGAAGGAGAAGATCTCGCCGAGCCGGGCCGTGGCCGCAGGCGTGGCGTAGCCGTTGGTCAGGCAGCCCATGGGCATCCCGGCCGCCTTGGCCGCCCGGGAGACCCGGGTGAGGGTCGGCAGGGACACCGTGGGTTCGTTGATGGAAAAAACGATGGAGTGGCAGCCCTGCTTGCGGGCCAGGCCGACGAGTTGCTCGGGGCCGATGTCGAGGAGGATGTCGGCCAGGCTGGCCGGGTCCTCCTTGGCCGCGTAGGCGTTGGCGCAGTAGCGGCAGTCCAGGTTGCAGCCGGCCGTGCCGACCACCATGCACCGGCTGCCCGGGTAGGCGTGGTAAAAAGGGATCGTTTCCACCCGGGACACGGCGTAGGCGCACCACTTGTCCGGAAACCGCTCGACCAGCCGGCCGCCCTGGTTGGCGTACATGCGGCAAAAGCCGTGCCGCCCCTCTTCGAGACGGCAGTATCGTTCGCAGTAGTCGCATTGCATGTCTGTTCCCTTCCTGCGTTGCGGCGGCGGTCGGTTCGACCACCCCACCACCGCCGGTGTGTCTCCGACGCGCGTCCCAGGCGTCCCGGGCCGCCGGGCCTCAGGCCCCCGGGCCCAGCCACCGCCACACGAAGCCCGACCAGGGCAGGACGGCGACGAGCCAAAAAAAGGCGTCCCCGAAGCAGGCGGGGTTGCGGACCGCCGCTCCCGGACCGTCCCCGGCCAGACCCCGCAATTCCAGGGACAGGGCCAGTTCCGAGGCCCGGCGCATCTGGGCCAGGAAGACCGGCACGAAAAGAGGCAGAAACTGCGAGGGCCGCACCAGCCGCCTGGCCTCGAAGCCGCGCGCCCGCTGCACCTCCACCACCCGCAGGCTCATGGCGAACATGGCCGGCAAAAGGCTCGTCAGGGCCGAGACAAAAAGGACGGCCTTGCCCGGCAGGCCCAGGCTTCGCAGCGACAGCAGCATGTCGGAAAAACTCGTCCACTTGACCACCAGCACATCCGCCAGGAGCACGATGATAAGGCGCAAGGAGAAAACCCCGAGCCAGGCCAGGCCAAGCAGCAGGCCCTGGCGCCAGTCCGAGGCTTTCTCGATGCCGCCGAGGAGAAAGAGGCACAGCAGGGTCGGCAGCCCCAGCACGGACACGCCGAAAATCAGGCTGACGCTGCGGTCCCAGACGCCGGAAGCCAGCAGCAGGCCGGCCAGGGCGGCGACGATGCCGGCGAGGATGCGCCAATCCTCGCAGACAAACGCGAAGGCGCACAGGGAGATGGCGAACAGGAATTTGCTGACGGCGCCGGCGCGGCGCAGGCTACGCAACACGGCGTCCCTCCGGGTTTGGGGCATCGGCCACGATGCGCCCGTTTTCCAGCCGCACGATCCGGGTGGCGGCCATCGCCGCGAAGGCCTGCTCGTGGGTGGCCACGAGCACGGCCGCGCCCTGGCCGGCCCGGCCGCGCACCGTCTCGGCCATGGCGGCCATGGTGGCGTCGTCGAGGCCCGTGGTCGGTTCGTCGAGACACAGGACCGCCGGATCGGCCACCAGGACGGCCGCCAGACACAGCCGGCGCTTTTCCCCGAAACTGAGGGTGAAGGGCGAGCGATCGAGGACCCGGTCCAGCCCCAGCCCGGCCAGCTCCCGGGCCACGCGCCGCGTCCGCGCCGGCTCGGGCACCTCCAGGTTGTCCAGCCAGTAGCCGCATTCCGCCGCCACGGTATGGGCGAAAATCTGTTCGTCGGGATTCTGGAACATGAGGCCCACGTCGCGGCCGCCGGCCAGCCCCGGGGCCAGGGCGATCCGGCCGGTCCGGGGCTTGCCGAGCCCCTTGGCCAGCCGCAGCAGGGTGGACTTGCCGGAACCGTTTGGCCCCATGAGGGCCACGACCTCGCCCGGACCGACGGCCAGATCGATGTCGGCAAGCACCCGGTCGGTTTTGCCGTAGCCGAACGACACGCCGGCAAAGGCCAGCGCGGGCGCACCCGACGCCCGGCCCGGGGCCAGGGGCCTGGCCGGCGGCAGGGGCTCCCGGACCGGAAACCCCGAGGCCGGCCCGTCGTAGGCGAGCCGGCCCCGGTCGAGGGCCAGATAGCGGTCGGCGAAGCCGGACAGCCGGGCCAGGTCGTGCTCGATGACCATGACCACCAGCCCCGTCTCCCGGCTCAAGGCATCGAGATGGGCAAAGAGCAGGTCGGCGGTGGCCGCGTCGAGATAGCTGGTGGGCTCGTCGAGGAGCAGCACCTTGGGCCGTATGGCCAGCATGGACAGGACGGCGGCCAGCTGTTTCTGGCCGAGGGACAGGGTCCCCAGGGCCGCCTCGGCCCGGCCGGCAAGCCCGTACCGCGCCAATAGCAGGCCCACGGCCTCCCGGCAGGCGCCCGCGGCCAGGCCCCGGGCCCGCAGGCCAAGGGCCACTTCCTCGCCGACGGTGGCGCAAAAAAGCTGGACCTCCGGGTTTTGGCCGACGATGCCGGCAAAACCCGGAGGCCCGCCGGCCAGACCGTCCCGGCCGTCCAGGCGAAGCCCGCCCTCGGTGCGGCCGGCCAGGGCCAGCCGGTGGGCGCCGCACAGATGGTAGCCCAGGGTGGACTTGCCGGCCCCGGACGGCCCGACGATGCCCACCCGCTCGCCCGGGCCGATGGCGAGGCTCACGTCGGCAAGGACCGGCCCGGCCGCGCCGACCGGGGTAAAAGACAGCTGGCGGCAGGCGATCATGGCAGGCGCAGCATGGCCACGACGTGCAGCCCGGCGATTCGTTTCCAGACGACCAGGGCCAGAAAGACGCCAAAGCCGTTGATGACCAGGGAGGTGACGAGGGAAATGCCGAACAGGACCTGGGTGGCCGTGGCCCAGGGCACGCCCATGGCCACGCGCACCAGCATGGCCGCGCAGGGGCCGAGGATGCCGCCGACCAGGATGGCCACGTAGGCCCGGCCCTCGGGCAGCCGGGTCCGCAGCAAGGAGAACAGGCAGTCGAACACGAGGCCCTGGGTCAGGGCCGGAACCAGTTTCATGAAGCCGGGCTGGCCCCCGGCCGCCGGCATGAGCACGGCGGCCAGGAGTCCCCAGGCCAGTTCGAAAAACAGGAGCGTGCCGAACCGGTCGAGCATCAGCCGGACCAGGACCATGAGCATGACCGAGACCACCATCTCCAGCCGGGCCACCTCGTGGATGGCCGTCACCTGGAGGGCGGTCTTGAAGACCAGCCCCCAGCCGAAATCCAGGGCCACGACCGAGGCGAAAAAGACCACCTGGGCCGTGGACAGTTCCCGCAGCCTCAGAACTTGCACGTCAGCTCCAGAAAGAGCATCCGGCCGGGGTTTTCGCCATTGGCATTGCGGGCATCGATATAGCGGTGGTCCAGGATGTTCTGGGCCGACAGGGACAGTTCCATGTGGTCGCCGTACTCGAAGAAGTCGAGGGTCCTCCAGATTTTGCCGTTGAGCAAAGCATGGGGTGCTATGGTGGTGTTGCTGGTGTTGATGTCGTCGGAATACATCTCGCCGACATACTGCACGGTAAACTTGTTGTTGACGTATCTGTTGAGCCAGGTGAAGCCGGCGTTGGCCGAGTTCTGCGGCGTATAGGAGAGGAGCTTGCCGACCAGATCCGGCCGGCCCGGGAAATCGGCGATCCGGGAATCGTTGAAGGTGTAGTTGGCGAAAACGGTGAACTTTTTGAGCACCTCGATGTCCATGAATTTGAACGGATCGTACTCGGCGTTGAGCTCCATGCCCCAGATCTGGACTTCGCCGACGTTTTGCTTCTGGCTTATGCCGCTCGACACGTTGACGTAGTACTGGAAGTCATGGCCGACCGAGAAATAACCCGACCCCGACAGCTTCAGGTTGTCCAGGGGTTGGTAATCGGTGCCGACTTCGAAGGTGTCGAGGTTTTCCGGCCCGAGGTCGGGGTTGGAGATCTTGTAGCCGCCCTTCATCTTGCCGGTGCGGTACATGTCGTCGAGCAGCGGGGCCCGGAAGGCATGGGCGTAGGACAGGTAGGCGCTCAGGTTGTCCATGAAGAAGTACTTGGCCGAAACGCGCGGGCTCCACTGGTCCCAGGTGTGGTCGGAATAGTAGCTGGTGTAGGAGGTGAGCGAACTGATGTTGGTGTCGTAGTGGCCGTCGTAGGTGGTGGCGTTGTCGTAGCGCAGCCCGGCCAGAAAGATCAGCTTGTCGTCGAAAAAGCGCAGCTGGTCCTGGACGAAGCCGCCGAAGTTGCGGATCTTGCCGTAATCCGTGGCAAAGGTGATGGTGCCGGTACGGGAATAGTCCGTGCCGTCCATCAGGCCGTCGTGGTAGTCGAAGCCGACGGTGAAGGTGTTTGGGCCCCACACACGGGAAACGTTGGTCATCAGGCCGTATTCCTGGCGATTGACCTTGGAATCGGTGCGGCTGTAGGAATCGATGTACTTCTGCACGTCCGACGCATCGGTGATGCTCTCCTGGGTCCGGTCGTAATTGGTGTCGTTGAAGTAGACGTTTAAGAGTCCCGTCCAGCCTTCGTACCCGAGGTTGAGGCGTCCCTGCCAGGAGCCGGTGTCGTAGCCGCGATGCACGCCGTCGGAGGCGAAGATTTCCTTGCCTTCGCCGACGGTCTGGTTGTCCTTGGTGTACTGCAGCTCGATGCTGTTGGATTCGTTGAAATCCCAGCCGGCCTTGCCGTTGATGGTCTTTTCCGTGATGAAATTCTTGACGGTGTAGCGGGTCTGTTCGTCGCTCGGGATGCTCTTGTAGCCGGGCGAATTGTTGGAAAAGGCCGACACCCGACCCCACAGGCCCTTTTTTGCCTCCGAGGTCCGAAACCCGGCGATGCCGCGCACCTGCCAGTCGTCATAGGTGCCGTACTGGGTGGAGACCCGGCCCTCGGCGATCCGGGTCGGCTTTTGGGTGATGATGTTGATGACGCCGCCCATGGCGTTATTGCCGTAGACGGAGGCCGCCGGGCCCTTGAGGATCTCGATGCGCTGGACGTCTTCCATGTTGATCCGGTTCCAGTTGACGTCGCCCATGTCCGAGGAGTTCATGGGCACGCCGTCCAGCAACACCAGCGTGCGCCCCTGCTCGTTGCCAAGCCCCCGCAGGGTGAGGGTGGATTTGAAGCTGTTGGGGCCGTTGGGCCGTTCCAGGTGGGCCCCGGAAATGTAGGAAATCGCCTCGTCCACGGTCTGCACGGGCATTTCCTTCAAGTCTTCGCGGCTTATGACCTCGACCCGGCCGGGGATGCTCTTGAGCGGCTCCTCGGTGCGGGTGGCCGTGACCACCATCTCCTCCATCTCATGGTTGGCCGTGCCGTCCCCCGCGGCCGAAAGCGGCAGCGGCAGGGCCAGAATTCCCAAAACGGCCAAGACAACAATCCCTCGCATAGTCCCCCCCTTGTGTTGCGACACCACATGCTCCGGACACACCGTCCGTCCTCCCCGCCTGTCCGCCTGCCGCCAGGACGGTCCTTCCAACCGGACCCCCGCGCCCCCAGTCCGGCACTGCCGTCGGCGGGAATCCGGCCTCCCCCTGGGCCAACCGGCCCGGCGACCGAAGCGCCCGGCCCAGGGGGCCGAAGCGCTTCAGGCTGTCACGACAACTTCAAACAGCATGGCACTGCATTTCAAGCATCGGCAAAAGCATGACGCACGCAACAAAACAACAAGATGGTTGACGTGGCCGTCTACACAGTCGCATGCTTGACACTGCGGGCTTAATAGACAAGAATTTTATTTACTGCAATAGATCACGTTTCATGCTTCATCCGTGACCTGCAGTGTGGCAAAAAGTACTATCTCTATTTTTGCAACATTCGTGACACTGGATGCATGCCATGCAGCCCAACCCTACGATCCACCGGCCTGTCCCCGGCCCGGCCGGCTTGTGCGGCGTCCCCAAAGCGCCTGGCTCCCGGCCGGCGTCTGGCCCCCAACCGGCCGCCCGCCGCTTCCTCGGGGCGGCCACCCTCCGGGCTTGCGGCCCGGCCCGGCCGGACCGGCCGGCCGCCGGCGACCGGTGGTGGCCCTGGCTGCTGGCTTCGGCCGCCCTGCACGGCCTGGCCGCGGCGGCCCTTGTCCTTTGCGCCGTGGTGGCCGGCCCCGCCCCCGAACCGCCCCTGGCGGTCATCGGCCATGTCGACCTGGGAGAGCTGGGAGGGCTGGGCGACGGCATTCCGGCCGGCGGGGACGGGCTGGCCGGCGGCCTGGACGGCGCGGCCCGGGGAACGGCCGAGGCCCTGCCCGCCGCAGCGGCGGCGCCCGACCCGGAAACCGTGGCCCGGGCCGACCCCGGGCCGCCGGCCGAACCGACGCCCCAGCCCGTGTCCGAGCCTCTGGCCGCGCCCGGGCCGGCTCCCGCCCCCCGGACGCCGCCGTCCAGGCCCCGGGCCGTGCCCAAGGCGCGTCCCAAGCCCCCGGCCCCCAGGCCGCAACCTCCCGGACCGCCCCCGGCACAGCCGGGGACGGCCGAGGCCGACCATGTTTCGGCCACGGGCACGGGGTCCGGCGCCAGGGCCGGGGACGGGCCGGGACGGGGGCTTGCGGGCGAGGGTCCGGGCAAGGGACCGACTGCGGGGGCCGGGCCCGGCGGCAGTGGCGAGGGACGGGGCGACGGCGGCTTGTCTGTGGGCGAGTTCGGGCGGGGGGACGGGCCGAGGTTCCGGCACCGCTCGCCGCTGCGCTACCCCGACGGCGCCAAGCGGGCCGGACAGGAGGGGAAGGTGCGCCTGCGGCTCGACATCGATGCCGAGGGCGTCTTGCGCAATGTGTCCGTGGTGGAACACACGGGGCTGGAATTCGTGGAGGAGGCGCTGCGGGCCATCAAGGCCTCGACGTACTATCCGGCCATGCGCCAGGGCCGGCCCGAGGCCTGCCACGCCCTGCTGACCATCCGGTTCGCCCAGGGCTGATCACAAGCCGCCAAGCGGCCACCGATGCTCGGAAAAAATGGAGAAAAGGGGAATGGCGGACAAATCCCATCCGACAACGATGCCAACAGGCCTGTCCCGCTGAAAAACGAAAAAGGGGCCAGGACGGTTGTCCTAACCCCTTGAAATCTGGAGCCAGCGAAGTGACTCGAACACTCGACCTGCTGATTACGAATCAGCTGCTCTACCAACTGAGCTACGCTGGCACTTGACGTGGCCGATCCAGATACACCGGCGGGGGCTGCCCGTCAAGCCCCTTTCGTGCCGGCCGGCGTTGCGGCGCGCTCGGGCACGTAGCGGTTGACGATGGGCAGGCGCCAGTCCTTGCCAAAGGCCCGGGGCGTGATCTTGGGGCCGGGGGGGCTTTGGCGGCGCTTGTATTCGTTGCGGTCCACCAGTTTCGTCACCCGGTCGATCACGGCCGGGTCCATGCCCGCCCCGGCCATGGCCGTGGGCGACAGGCTGAGCTCCACATAGGCCTTGAGGACCGGGTCCAGGACGTCGTATTCCGGCAGGGAGTCCGAATCCTTCTGGTTCGGCCGCAGTTCGGCCGTGGGCGGCTTGACCAGCACCCGCTCGGGAATCAGATCCGTGCCGGCCTGCTCGTTGCGCCACCGGGAAAGCGCGTAGACCAGGGTCTTGGGCACGTCCTTTATGACCGCGTAGCCGCCGGCCGTGTCGCCGTAAAGCGTGGAATAGCCGACCCCGACCTCGGACTTGTTGCCCGTGGTCAGGACCAGCCGCCCGAGCTTGTTGGAGAGCGCCATAAGGAGCGTGCCCCGGATGCGGGGCTGGAGGTTTTCCTCGGCCACGTCAAAGGGCCGGTCTCCGAAAAGCGGGGCCAGAGCCTCCAGAAAGGCCTTGAAGATGTTTTCGATGGCCACCACGTGGAGCGTGATGCCGAGCTTTTCGGCCAGGGCCTCGGCATCCTCCAGGCTGTCGTCGGAGGAAAAGCGCGTCGGCATGGCCACGCCCATGACGTTTTCCGGACCCAGGGCGTCGGCCGCGATGACGGCGGTCAGGGACGAGTCGATGCCCCCGGAAAGCCCCATGGCCACGGCGGAAAAGCCGGATTTGCGGACGTAGTCGCGGGTGGCGAGGACGAGCGCCCGGTAGGCCTCTTCCACGCTGCCGCAAAGCGGCGCCACCGGGCAGCCGGGAAGGGGCGGCCGCGCGGGCGCGGCCAGGGGCGGCAGGTCCACCCGCACCGGGCACGACTCGAGCTGGGGCTCCCATTTGCGGCTTCGCGGGTCAAGGAGCCGCATCCGGGTCGGCGCGCCCGGGTCCAGGTCGCACACGACCAGATCTTCCTCGAACTGCCGGCCCCGGGCAAGGAGCGTCCCGTCCGGGCCGAAAACGAGGCTGTGGCCGTCGAAGACCAGCTCGTCCTGGCCGCCGACCAGATTGGCGTAGGCCACGAACGTGCCGTTGTCCGAGGCCCGGGTGGCCAGCATCCGCTCCCGGCCGAGCCCCTTGCCGCCGTGGTAGGGCGAGGCCGAAATGTTGACCAGAAGCCGGGCCCCGCCGCCATGGGCCTGTTCGGACGGCGGCCCGCCCGGATACCAGATGTCCTCGCAGACGCTGACGCCGAAGACGAACCCGTCCCGGTCGTAGACCGCGCTGCCCCGGCCGGCGGCGAAATAGCGGTTCTCGTCGAAGACGCCGTAATTGGGCAGGTAGCGCTTGGCCGTGAGGCCGGCCGCCCGGCCGTCGTGGGCCACGATGGCGGCGTTTACGAGGTCGCCGTCGAGCCACGGGCAGCCGAAGACGACGGTGAGGCCCGTGCTCGCCCGGATGATCTCCCCGGCCCGGTCCATGCAGGCGTCCAGGAAATCGGGCTTGATGAGCAGATCCTCGGGCGGATAGCCGGAAACGGCCATCTCGGGAAAGACAACCATCTCCGCCCCGGCCCGGCGGGCCGATTCGAGGTGGGCCAGGATCTTGGCGGTGTTGCCGTCCACATCCCCGACCGTGGGATTGATCTGGCAAAGGGCCAGTCGAAACGCGGCCATATCCGACTCCTTCCCTCTCGGGCAGCAGGCTGCCGCTTGCCTCGTGTCGTGTCCTCGAAGACCGTGCGGCTCTTTTCAATCCAACACGCGTAGCAAACTGATTTTTTATCCTGAAAAATACCGCGGTATTTTCTAAGGGCGCGACACTGTCTAGCCCGTCTTGGCCCGGCCGGCAACCGCACCCGCGACCCGCCCGGCGCGGTGGGGGGCGTCATCGGGCCGGACGGACGGCAAACGAGGGGACAGGAAAAATCGCCGCCCATATTGACAATGATTTTCAATATCGGTAAAAGCCCGGGCAAGGGTCAGCCAGGGCCAACGCCGGTCCCGCGAGGCCGCCGACGGCCGGACCGGGCCTCGGGCTGTCCCAGGGAGGAACACCCCATGCTGTCGCAGACCTCGATCTCGTCACGCCGCCAGGCCGCCGGTTTCGCCAGAAGCTTTTTCGGTTCGGGACGGACCACGGCCCGGACCGCCGCCGTCCGGGAGACGCCGGCCGGCGGCGAGGCCCGGACCGTCGAGCAAAAGGAGCAAAAAGACGCCACCTGACCGGCCACCGGGAACAGGCGACCGCCCCGGGGACGCCTGTTCCCGGCCCGGACCGCTGCCGGACCGGGCTGCGGCCCGGCCGCAAAGGGCGCGCCGCCCCGGGGAGAGGGAGTCCCGACCATGACCAACATGCGTTTCCCCTTTGGGGACGAATCCCACGTCATCGCCAGCCTGCTGTCGGGCCACCGGTATCGGGCCGTGGCCAACCGGCGCGGCCAGTGCTACTACCAGGGCCGAACCTTCTGGCGGGGAATGCCGGTCCACTGCCGCCTGGGGGCCGTCGGCCTCGCCCGCCTGCCGGGCGACCTCTACGAAGCGGTGTGGGCCGGCTACTACGATCTGCGCGAGCCGGATTCCATGCTCTTCGACGAAATCCACGCCAACATCTTCGCCTTCCTCAAGCGGCACCACCCGTCCCCGCGGCGGTAAGGCCGGGGACGGCGGTCACCGGCCTTCCTTTTTCCCCTCCGGCCGGCCGGCCGGCAGTTCCAACGTGAAGGTCGTGCCCGCGGGCGAGGTGACGAAGCGGATGTCGCCGTGGTGGTCCTCGACGATGCGCTGGCACACGGCCAATCCCAGGCCCGTGCCCGACTCCTTGGTCGTGCAGAACGGATCGAACACCCGGGCCCGCACGGCCTCGGGGATGCCGCCGCCGGTATCGGCCACGGCCACGGTCACCCGGCCGTCGGCAAGGGCGGTGGCGACCGAAAGCCGGCCGCCGGAATCCATGGCCTCGGCCGCGTTTTTCAAAAGGTTCAAAAGCACCTGCTTGATCCGGGCCTCGTCATGGGGCACCGGCGGCAGGTCCGGGTCCAGGCGCTTTTCCACCACGATGCCCCGCGCCTTGAACGCCTCGGCCATGAGGGCCAGGGATTCGCCCACGGTTTCGTTGAGGTCCCGGGGCTCGATCCGGGGCGGCTGGGGGCGGGTGAAGTCGCGGACCTCGTTTAAAAGGGATTCCAGGCGCTTGGCTTCGTCCTCGATGATGCCGAGCTTGCCGGCGTCCGTGCCCTCCGGCGGCAGGTGGCGGCGGACCTGGCTGGCGAAGCCGCCCATCAGCATGAGCGGATTTTTGATCTCGTGGGAGAGCCGGGCCGCGGCCTCGCCGATGGCCGCGAACCGCTCGGCCCGGATGAGCTTTTCCTGGGCCCCGAGCAGCTCCCGGGCCGTCTTGTCCACCTCGGTCTCAAGGGCCTTGGACCAGCGCAGGGCGAAATGCATGGCCGTCACGAACCCGGCGAAGACCACCAGCTCGAAGAGTCCGACAATGAGCCACTCCCGGACCATGAGCCAGCCGATCAGCCCCTGGACCTCGTCCTCGGGCGCGGCCAGGGCCACGGCCCACCGGTTGCCCGGATCGTCGCCCGCGTCCAGGGGCACCGGGCAGAAGGCCACGAACTTTTTGATCTCGCCGAGCCGCCCCCGGTGCCAGCCCGACACGTACCAGTCCATGCCCCGCTCCCCGGCCATGATCCGGTCCTTGATGAGCCAGGCCAGCCGGGACCAATCGATGTTCGGGTCGCGTTCCCGCCGCACGGCCAGGGATTCGCGGCCGATGAAATCCGCCTCGTTGTGGTCGAGGAAAACGCCCTGGTCGTCGATCACCCAGGCATAGCCGGTCTGGCCCGACCGGATGTTGTGGGCATAGCGGGCGGCCACGGCCAGGGCGTCCACCACCAACACCAGCCCGCCGACATTGCCGGCCTCGTCGGCCAGCGGCATGGTCATGGCCACCAGCCGCCGGCCGGCCAGGGGGCCTTTTTCCTGGACGAAGACCCGGCTGATGGCGATCCGCCCCATCCGTGGCCTGTCGGTGAAGGCCTGCAGGCAGGCCGGGGTGCAGAACTCCCCGCCGGGCATGGGCGCGCCCGAGGCGTCGTAAAAGACCGGTTCGGCCCGGCCCGGCCGCAGCACCCCCAGGGCGGCCACGTTCCATTCCGCGAAAATGTTGTAAAAGGCCGGGATGGCCAGCCAGGGCGTGCCGTCTGTGGCCGTCTCCCCGCGCCACAGGAGGGACAGGCCCTCCAGGCAGGTCCGCAGGAAGGCGAAGTGGCCCGTGATGTCGTCGGCGATCTTCTGGGCCAGGAGCAGCTGCTGGTGGTTGAACTGGTCGGTGACCACGTTCTCGATGTCGTTTTTGGCCCGATAGCCCATGCCCGCGATGGCGAGCGTCAGGATCACGAACACCAGACAGGCGATGATGCTGTGCTTGCGGGACATCGGACTCCTCCAGCCTTTTTCGCAATAGCCGATTTTCCCCAGCCCTGCAATTGGTTACGCAGGCGCTCCCGAGCGGCCTCCCGGCCCGGGGGCGGGAGGCCCTTGCGCCGGCGGCCCGGGTCGCGCATAAGGCCGGGATGGATATACGTGAAGGAATGGAACTGGAGCTGGCCGTCGACCGGCTGGCTTTCGGCGGCAAGGGCGTGGCCCGCCAGGACGGGCTGGTGGTTTTCGTGGACCGGGGACTGCCCGGCGCCACGGTGCGGGCCAAGGTGGAACGCGTCAGGAAAGGGTTTGCCGAGGCCGTGGCCGTGGAGACGCTCTCCCCGTCGCCTGCGGCCGTGGCCCCCGAGTGCCCGCATTTCGGGGTCTGCGGCGGCTGCGACTGGCAGGATCTCGACTACGGGGCCCAGCGCTTCTGGAAGCGCGAACAGGTGGCGGAGACCCTGGCCCGTCTGGCCGGCCTGCCGGACGTTCCCGTGGCCGAGACCGTGCCCTCGCCAAAGACCTACGAATACCGCAACAAGATGGAATTCGCCTTTGCCGGCAAGCTCCACCTGGGGCTCCACGAGCGCCGCCGACCGGGCCGGGTGCTCGACATCGCCACCTGCCGGCTGATGCCGCCCTGGGTCAGCCAGGTCCTGGCCTTCGTGCGCGACCGGTGCGCCGCCACGGGCCTGGCCGCCTTCGACGCCCGGTCCGGCAAGGGCGTGTGGCGGCATCTGGTCCTTCGCCAGTCGGCCGCGACCGGTGCCCGCCTGGCGCATCTGATCACCGGCCCGGCCCGGGGGGCCGGCGACGCCGCCCACCAGATCGGGGAGGCGCTTTTGGCCGCCTTTCCGGAGGTGACCGGCTTCGTCCACTCCGTGCGCCGGGCCCCGGCCGCCATCGCCCAGGGCGAACGGCAGGTCTTCGCGCTTGGCGTCGACTATCTGGAAGAGCAGGTGGGACCGTCCCGGCTCCACGTTTCGGCCGACGCCTTCGCCCAGACCAACACCGAAGCGGCCGCCGGGCTCTACGCCCTTGTGGCCGCGGCCGCCGGCTCGGCTCCGGACGGCGTGGCCTGGGACCTCTACTGTGGCTGCGGCGGCATCACCCTGGCCCTGGCCCCGCACTTCGGCACGGTCTTCGGCCTCGAATCCGACAAGCGGGCCGTGGCCGACGCCGTAAAATCGGCCGAGCTCTCGAACGTGGCCAACTGCATCTTCAAGGCCGGCGACGCGGCCACGGCCCTGTCCGATCTGGCCGCCACCCACCCGGCCGTGGTGGTCCTCGATCCGCCCCGCTCGGGCGCGGCCCCGGAGGTTCTTTCCGCCCTCCTGGACGCCGCCCCGAAAAAGATCGTCTACGTCTCGTGCAATCCCGGCACCCTGGCCCGGGACCTCAAGATCCTCGGCGACCTCTACGCCGTCACCCGGGTCACGCCCGTGGACATGTTCCCCCAGACCGCCCACATCGAAGCCGTGGCGGAACTGGAGCGGCGCTAGCACCACTCGCCTTCGGATGGCACCTTCGGCCACCCCCTTCCCCGCCAGGGAGGGTCCGGGAGGGGCTTAGCCCCTCCCGGCCGCCGGAGGCATCCCCCCTCCTCCCGCCCCCACTCCTGCTCCCGCCCCTGCTCCCGCCCCTGCTCCCGCTCCTGCTCCCGCTCCGCCGCCGGCCTGCCGCTCCAGCCCGGCCGGGTCCAGGATCTCGACGGTGTTGCCCGACAGGTGGATGAGTCCCTCGTCGGAAAAGCGCCTGAGCACCCGGGACAGGGTCTCGGGGATGGTGCCGAGGTAGGCGGCCAGCTGGCCCTTGGGCAGCCCCAGGGACAGGAGGCGCTTCTTGCTCTCGGCGGCCAGGAGCAGCAGATGGGCGGCCAGCCGGGCCGGCACTTCCCGAAGGCTCAGGTCCTCGAGCTTTTTGACCAGCTGGCGCAGGCGCACGGCGAGAAGCCCGAGCATGTTCATGGCCAGGTCCGGGTCCTCGGCCAGGAGCCGGCGAAACCGCTCCCTGGGGAAGAAAAGGTAGTCCCCGTCCTCCAGGGCCTGGGCGCTGGCCGGGTAGACGCCGCCGGAAAAGACGGCCACCTCGGCGAAGACCTCGCCCGGGCCGAAAACGTGCAGGATATGCTCCTTGCCGGCCAGAGACGTCTGGTAGATGCGGACCTTGCCCGAGGCCACGGAGAAAAACCCGAGGGCCTTGTCGCCGGAAAAAAAGATGTCCTGGCCTTTGGCGTAGGAACGCACCTCGGCAATGCCGGCCAGGGCGGCCAGTTCCTTGGGGCCGAGTCCGGCGAAAAGGCCGATGCCGGCCACGGCTTGGGTCTTGTCCATTTTTTCCGTCCCGATTTGACTTGGGTCAAGGCCATGCGGCACGTCCCCGGAGAGGCTGAGCCACGTCGGGCCCTGCCCGGCCCAACGCCGCGTATCCGAGGAGGCACCATGCCGACCCGCCCGTATGTACTGGAAACCTGCCGGGGCGTGAAGCCGTCCGGCTGTCCCCAGGCCCTGGCCCTGCCCGAGCCGTTCGTGGCCGGGCTCGCCGCCCTGGCCGAAGCCGCGCCCGTGCCGCCGGGCCTGGCCCGGCTCGGCCGGGAGATCAAGCACCATGAGGTCTTCCGCCTGGCCCTTTGCGCCTGCCCCAACGGCTGCGCCCGGCCCCAGGTGGCGGACCTCGGCCTTGTGGCCGCCGTCCGGCCGGTGGTCGCCCCGGAAGCCTGCACCGGCTGCGGGGCCTGCGCCGACGCCTGTCCGGACGCGGCCGTGACCATCGCCGACGGCGTGGCCGCCATCGACCGGGACCGGTGCCTCGGCTGCGGCAAGTGCGGCCAGGCCTGCCCGGCCGGGGCCATCGCCTGCTCCGCGCCCGCCTTGCGGGTCATGGTCGGCGGCCGGCTCGGCCGGCGGCCGCGTCTCGGCCTGGAGCCGGCCGGCCGCTTCACGCCGGAAGGAGCGCTCGCCCTGGCCGGCCGGTGCCTTACGGCCTACGGGCAGGCGGCCCGGCCGGGGCTGCGCTTCGGCGACATCGCCTTTCCGGACGGCCTGCCGGGTTTTCCGGCCTGGATGCGGCCATGACCCTCGCCATCCCCCTCCTCCAGGTCCTCGGCCTGTTCCTGTTCGCGGCCCACGCCCTGCGCTCGGGCAATCTCGGCCTGGCCGCCGCCACCCTGGCCCTTGGCGGGCTGGTGGCCGCCCGGCCGCGCCTGTGGCCGTTCGGGCCGGCCGTGCTCGGGCCGGCGCTCCTTTTCATGGCCCTTGGCTTCGCGGACGCGGGCCGGGACATGGTCCTGTTCCGGCTGGCGGCCGGCCTGCCGTACCTCCGGCTGGCCGCCATCATGGCCGGGGTGGTGGCCGTGTGCGCGGCCGGGGGCCTCTTGGCCTTTGCCCGCCGGGTCCGGGCCCGCCACGGCCTGCACGGGCCGCACGCCTTTGCCCAGGGCGCGGCCTTCTGGCTGACGGCCGGGCTGCTCGCCGTGGCCCGGGCCAAGGCCCCATTCCCGGTCCTTCTGGTCGACCGTTTTTGGCCGGGCTGGGGCCCGCTTGAAATCCTGGCCCTGGCCCTCTACGCCGCCTGGCTGACCGGCAGGCTGCTGGCCGCGCCACGGACCGGCCCTTTGCGCTCCCGGTACTGGGCCGCCTTTTCCCTGGTCTTTTTCGGCCAGCTTCTGCTCGGCCTGGCCGGGTTCGGCCGGTTTCTCATGACTGGCGCCCTCCATCTGCCCGTGCCGGCCCTGATCGTGGCCGGGCCGATCTACCGGGGCGGCGGCCTTTTCATGCCGATCCTGTATCTTTCCACCGTGCTCCTGGTCGGCCCGGGCTGGTGCTCGCATCTGTGCTACCTCGGCGCGGCCGACGACGCCTGCGCCCGGCTCGGCCGCAAGGTGCCAAGGCGTCTGCCCGGCCGGCGGATCTGGTGGCGGGCCGCCACCCTGGCCCTGACCGTGGGGCTGGCCGTCCTTTTGCGGGCCATGGGCGTGGAAACGGGCGACGCTGTCTGGGCGGCGGCGGCCTTCGGCCTGGTGGGCCTCGGCGTCATGGCCTTCGTGTCGCGCCCGGCCGGCGTGATGGTCCACTGCGCGACCTACTGCCCCATCGGGCTGGTCGGCAACATCCTCGGCAAGGCGAGCCCCTGGCGGGTCCGCATCGGTCCGGGCTGCGACGGCTGCGGCCGATGCTCCCGGGCCTGCCGCTACCTGGCCCTCTCGCCCCAGGACCTGGCCAAGGGCCGGCCCGGCCTCTCCTGCACCCTTTGCGGCGACTGCGTCGGGGCCTGCCCGGGGGGCCGCATCGGCTTCCATTTCCCGGGCCTGTCGCCCGCGGCGGCCCGCACCGCCTTTTTCACCCTGGTCATCGCCCTGCACGCCGTCTTTCTGGGCGTGGCCCGCATCTAGCCGTCCCGGGCTCCACGCCGCCCCGTCCGACAACGCCTCCGGCCAGGGGAAAGCCCCTGGCCGGCCGGGGGCCGGCTCCGCTCCCGCCCCACGGCCGCAAACCATCAAAACGCTCACCCGCGCCGGCCTGCCCGTCCGAGACACCCTTTCCTTCTCTCGATGCGCCGACGCGTCTGCGCCCTTTCATCGGCCCATGCGTTCCGGGCCCCCATCCTTCGGACGCCGGCCTTGACCTTTTGGCCTCCTTGCGGTTTATTGTGACAACCTCTCAAAAAGCCTGCCTTTGAGAGACTGTCCTTTTTCGTTTGGGGACGATCGATCGCGACAGGCGATAGCGGATTCAATTTTCCGTTTTTCCGTCGTCCTGTGGAGACGGGCGCGGGGAGGAGCGAAAAAAAATCGCGTTTTTGACTTAGGTCAAACCGCCTTTGCCCCGGCCCGCGTAGACCTCGAATCACGGAAACGGCCACTCGAACCGAAACCCAAACGGAGGACGACATATGTTTTGCTACCAGTGTGAACAGACGGCCAAAGGCACGGGATGCGACAAGATGGGCGTGTGCGGCAAACAGCCCGACGTCTCCGACCTGCAGGACCTGGTCGTCTACGCCCTGACCGGGCTCGGCCAGGCCGCCGTGGCCGCCAAGGCCGAAGGCAAGGCCGTGCCCCTCGACACCGGCCGCTTTTTCGCCAAGGCCCTTTTTTCCACCCTGACCAACGTCAACTTCGATCCGGCCGACTTCAAGCCCCTGATCGAGGAAACCGTGGCCCGGCGCGAAGCCCTGGCCAAGGTGCTGGCCGCCAGCCTGCCCGAAGGCCCGGCCACCTTCCGCCCGGCCCTGGACCTGGCCGGACTGACCCGGCAGGGCGCGGAGCATGGGCTTAAAAACATCCCCGAGACCAACCCGGACATCCTCTCGCTCAAGCACACCCTCATTTTCGGCCTCAAGGGCGTCGCCGCCTACGCCGACCACGCCGCCATCCTCGGCCAGGAAGACCCGGCCGTGTACGAATTCCTCTACCAGGGCCTGGCCGACACCTTCACCACGGACAAGGATCTCGGCGCCTGGGTGGCGCTGGTCCTCAAGTGCGGCGAAGTGAACCTGCGGACCATGGAGCTTCTCGACGCGGCCAACACCGGGGCCTACGGCCATCCGGTCCCGACCGAGGTGCCGCTCGGCGCCAAGGCCGGCAAGGCCATCCTGGTCTCGGGGCACGACCTCAAGGACCTCAAGGCCCTGCTCGAACAGACCGCCGGCCTTGGCATCAACATCTACACCCACGGCGAGATGCTGCCGGCCCACGGCTACCCGGAACTCAAAAAGCACCCGCACTTCTACGGCCACTACGGCACGGCCTGGCAGAACCAGCACAAGGAATTCGCGGCCTTCCCCGGCGCCATCCTCATGACCACCAACTGCATCCAGCGGCCGGCCGACAGCTACCTGGGCAACATTTTCACCACCGGCCTTGTCGGCTGGCCCGGCGCGACCCACGTCAAAAACGGCGAATTCGGCCCGGTGATCGAAAAAGCCAAGGCCATGCCCGGCTTCGCGGCCGACACCGACCAGGGCACGGTCATGACCGGCTTTGCCCGAAACGCCATTATGAGCGTGGCCGGCACGGTCATCGACGCGGTCAAGGCCGGCAAGATCAAGCACTTCTTCCTGGTCGCCGGCTGCGACGGAGCCAAGCCCGGCCGCAACTACTACACCGAGTTCGTGGAAAAGGCCCCGGCCGACACCATCGTGCTGACGCTGGCCTGCGGCAAGTTCCGCTTCTTCGACAAGAAGCTCGGCGACATCGGCGGCATTCCCCGGCTGCTCGACATGGGCCAGTGCAACGACGCCTATTCGGCCATCCAGGTGGCCGTGGCCCTGGCCAAGGCCTTCGAGTGCGGGGTCAACGACCTGCCCTTGTCCATGATCCTCTCCTGGTACGAGCAGAAGGCCGTGGCCATCCTCCTGACCCTGCTCCACCTCGGCATCAAGAACATGCGCCTCGGACCCACGCTCCCGGCCTTCCTGACGCCAAACGTCCTCAACTACCTGGTCGCCAACTACGACATCAAGCCCATCAGCACGCCCGAAGAGGACCTCAAAGCCATCCTCGGCTAGGCGGCGCAAGGATCACGCGCGGCCCGGCCGGCAAGGCCGGGCCGCACAAGGAAAGAGACGCCATGAAACGCAAGATCATCGAAATAGACGAATCGCTCTGCAACGGCTGCGGCCAGTGCGTCACGGGTTGCGCCGAAGGGGCCCTCGAAATCCAGGACGGGGTGGCCAAGATCGTGGCCGACCATTTCTGCGACGGGCTCGGGGCCTGCATCGGCCACTGCCCGACCGGGGCCCTGCAGATCATCGAACGCGACGCCCCGGAATTCGACGAGGCGGCCGTGGAAGAGCGGCTGGCGGAACTGAAGCAGCAGGAAAAGGGATGCAGGCCCGGCGGCTGCCCGGGCAGCGCGGCCATGTCCCTGCTTGCGCCCCAGGCGTCCCCGGACTCCGGCGCCCCCCAGGCGGCCAACCCGCCGCTCACGCCCTGCCAGCAGGCCAACCTGCCCGGCATCCAGGCGCCGGCGGCCGGCTCGGCCCTGTCCTCCTGGCCGATCAAGCTGCGGCTCGTGCCGCCCAATGCCCCGTTTTTAAACGGCGCCCGCCTGCTTCTCACATCCGACTGCGTGCCGCCGGCCTTCCCGGCCTTTCACTCGGCCTTTCTGCCCGGCCGGGTGGCCCTGCTCGGCTGCCCCAAATTCGACGACGTGGACAGTTACCTGGAAAAGCTGACCGCCATCCTGAACGCCAACGACATCAAGGACGTGACGGTCCTGCAGATGGAAGTGCCCTGCTGCGCCGGCATGTCGCGCCTGGCCGCCCGGGCCGTGGCCCTGTCCGGCAAGGACGTGCCCGTGACCCAGGTCGTCGTCGGCCGGATGGGGGACGTCAAAAGCGTGGACGTGATCGATACGCGAAAGATCCCCTTCGGCATGGCCAGGTAACGGCCCAGGCAGCGACGCCCGCGTTGCTCCCGCCCCCCCGCCGCCGGCGCGGTCCCTGGCCCGGCCGGCGAAACGATGCAACCGCAAGGTGGTACCACATGAAAAAGCTCAATATCTTCGAGGAAGGCCCGTTTAAGGATTCCGGCTACGGCATGCTCTGGGTCCACGACTCGGCCAACTTCCGCATCGTCAACTTCAACTTCCGGGCCGGCCAAACCCTGCCGGTCCATGCCCACGAGGTGGACGGCGAGCTGTCCATCGTGGTGCTCGAAGGCGAGGGGGAATTCCTCGGCGCGGAGGGAGCCTCCCAGCCGGCCAAGGCCGGCGACGTGCTGGTCTGCCCCATTGCCACGCCCCACGGCCTCAAGGCCACGACCGAGATGCGGGTGCTTGTGACCCTCGCCCCGCCGGCCTGATGCGCCAACGGCCCGACATGGGCCTCGTGTCCCACGGCCCGGGCCTTGGCGCGGCCGCGCGAGACGCCCGGGCGTCTCGCGCGGCCGCCGGCCCGGTCCCGCCTCTGGCGGCCGGATTGACGGGGCGGGCCCTCCCGGGCCGCCGTTCCGTCCGGCCTCGGCTTCCCGGCCGGACTGGCGGACGGCCACGGGTCCCTCTAAAAAATTCTCTCCCGGCCAAGCAATTCCAGCCGGTTGCAAAAAGCCTGCCTCTTGCCAGAAATGTGATTATGTGAAAAAAAGCGCAAGAACGGCCCGACGCGGAAAGGGCCGTTTCGAGACGATGCCCGGACGAGGCGTGGCGAGGCCTCCAAACGGCGTGCAACGCCAACCACACGCCGCTTGGACCGTTCGCCCCAGCCAGAGCCAACAGCGGACGCGAACCCGCCGGCCTCCTTGACGGACCCCAAGCCATAAGGACTTTGACGAACCGGCCTCGCCACGCCCCGTCCCGGCACCGTGCCATGCCAAACGCCCCGGCCCGTTCCACACGGGCCGGGGCGTCTTGGTTCCGCCGTCCTGTCTTTAGCCGCCGGGCGCGTCCCCGCCTACCCCAGCACGGGCGGCGGCGCGGAGGCCGGCGAAAACCCCGGGAAAATCTCCCCGACCCGCGCCTCCGGCAGGCCCAGGTGCCTGACGGCAAGGCGGGCCGCCACATCCCGCCAGTCCGTGGCCACGGCGATGTCCCGGCCGCCGGCCAGGCGGTGGGCGGCCAGGCCGGGCCAGTCGCCGTGGACCAGGCCGCCCGCCACCGGCCCGCCAAGGACCAGCATGGTCCCGCCCTGGCCGTTGTCCGTGCCGCCAAAGCCGTTCTCCCGGGCGCTGCGCCCGAATTCCCCAAGGGCCACGACCACCGTGTCCTCGAAGGCCCTGCCGAGGCCCACGGCCAGATTGGCCAGCCCCTGGGCCGCGTCGCCCAGGCGGTCGGCCAGATAGCCCGTGGCCCCGCCCTGGCCGGAATGGGTGTCGAAGCCGCCCACGGCCACGAAAGCCAGGGCCGCGTCCCGGCGTTTGGCCAGCTCCCGGCCGAACCGCTCGGCAAAATCCGGAAAGGCCGGCGCGGGGATGGCCCCGGCCGCCGCCCGGCGCGACTCCTCGAGCAGCCTGGCCAGCAGGTCCTGCCTGGCCTCCCGGCCGGCCATGAAGGACCTGGCCAGCGGTTCCTTGCCGGCAAAAAGCCGGGCCTCGGCTTCGAAAAGCGTCTGGTCCTCGACCGGAAGGCCGGGCAGGGACGGCCCCCGGCCCGGGGCGATCATGTTGTAGTGGGGCGCTCCGGCATAGGCCTCGCTCTGGCTGGCCACCAGCATCTGGCCGCCCCCGCCGCCAAGGGCCAGGGACAGCCGGCCGAGCCAGCCGCCGCGGCCGCCCTTGGCCGCCCCGGCCCCGCCCCGGGCAAAGGCCGCCATGGCCCCGGCGTGGACGGCCGGGACGCCGGCCAAGCCGCAGGCCGGGATCACGGCCAGGTTCTTTTTGGCGTAATACGGCGCCAGGGCGGCCATGGCCGGGTGGAGGACAAAACCCCGGCCGAGGTCCGGGCCGCCGCAGTCCCGGGCCAGGCCCGTGGTCGGGCGCAGGTAGCGGTAGAGCGGATCGCCCGTTGGCGCGGCCACGGACAGGCCGTCCGGCCCGCCTTGGAGGAGCACCACCACGAGCTGCTTGCCTGCCCGCCAGGAGGGCTTTCCCGCCTCGCCGGCCTTGCCCGGCGTCCTGGCTTCCGGGCCCTTGCCGCCCCGGCCGCGGCGCGCCGCCAAGGCCCCGGCCGGCCCCAGCAGGCCGGCCAGCCCCAGCCCGGCCAGGAATTCCAACACCTCCCGTCGTCGCACCCGCGCACCTCGTCAAAATTCGGTCGTGGTTGATGCCTTCGGCGACCAAAGGGCGCCGCCCTTTGGAAACCCCTACGAGAAGAAATACGTCCTTCCTGCCAGCCGGCTCCAATGATCGGCCACCCCCCTTCTTCCCATTCGGGGGGTCCGGGGGGGATGATCCCCCCCGGCCGCCGGAGGCCTCTTCCTCTTCTCCCCTCTCCTCCTAATATCGCATAAAATCCGGCGATCCCAAAATCACGGCCGGGCCGGCGGCGGCGGCGCGGGCGGCGGCCTGGCGGGTGGTTTCCGAGAGGCCGGGGCCGAGGGTTGCGGCCAGGGCGGCTTCGGAAGTCTTGCCCGGGGCGAGGCCGAGGCCCGGGATGCGGCCGGTAGCCAGGTCGCCGGCAAAGGAGACGCGCCGGACCAGGCCGTCGGGCTTTTGCCAGCCGGCGGTGGTGACGGGATAGCCTTCCGGGCCATCGGCCTCGTAGAGCGGCTGGCCGAGGCCGGCCAGGGCACCGGCCAGGGCCGTGGCGTCGTCGGGTACGGCGCCCAGGGCGCGCACGGCCGACACGGCCTGGCGCAGGGGCGATTTGAGGCGCGCGCCCAGGTATTTGGGATCGAAAAATTCCGGGCTGTCGAAAAGCGCCCGCAAGGTTTCGCGGATGTCGCCGCCGGACTTGGCGAAGACGCCGGCCAGCCGGGCGACCAGGGGGGCCGGCGGCTCGTCGGCCAGGAAATAGGCGACCAGCCGGCGGCAGACGGTCTGGGCCGTGGCCGGGTGTTCGGCGAGCACGCGCAGGGCCTCGACGCCCTCGGCCAGTCCCGAGCCCTTGATGGTGTGGCCGAGAAACACCTTGTCGGCCGGGTCGTGCAGGCCCACGTCGAAATAGAAGCCGCCGGTGTCGGACGCGCCTCGGGCCGCGCCCACACGCCAGCCGGTCAGGATGCGGGCCAGGGCCAGGGTGTCGGCCGGTTTCTGCGGTCCGCCCGGGCCGAGGGTCTGGTGGGCCAGGAGGATGGCGGCGTAGGTCGGGTCGATGGCTTCCTTGACGGGTCCGCCGCCGTCGCGGTGGACCACGTTTTTCCAGTTGTCGCGGGCGATGAGCATGGCCGGGTGCATGGCCGTGGCGGCGAGCAGGTCGAGGAACCGGCCCATGGCGTGGGGCCGGATGGCCTCGCGCTCGAACGACCCGACCCACAGGTGGGCCAGGCCTTTCTTGGCGCCCAGGCTGAAAAAGTCGCTCCAAAAGGCGACCATGAGTTCGTAGAGCTGGCGTTTGGACAGGATGGCCCGGGTCAGCCGGGCCCGGGCCGCTTCCAGGGCGGCCAGGCCGGCCCGGTCGAAGGTGCGGCGCATGGCCTCGGGTCCGGCCGGGGAGCCGGAGGCCGCGCCCGGACCGTATTCGCGAAAAAGGGCCACCGTGTCCATGGCTTCGGTGGGGAGCCGGGCCAGGGCCTCGGCCAGGGCCGGGGGCTCGTCCAGGCGGTCGGGGTCGAGCTGGCCGGCGATGAAGGCGGGTACGCCCATCCCGGCCACCCGGGCCAGATCGCCCGGGGCCGGACCATAGGTCAGCCTGTTGACGGCGTGGAGCACCCTGGCGGGCGCGGCCGGATCGTCGGCCCGGGACGGGGAGGCGACGGCCAGAAACGCGAAGAAGGCCAGCAGCCCAAGCAAGCCGCCGACCATCCGGAGCGGGGAAAAAGCATACCTGCGCGGCAAGGGGGCCATAGCGGCAATGTGCGCGGCCGCTTGCCAAATGTCAATTCCGCCAAGGCTGGCCGGACGTGGTGCGCTTCGGGCAACGGTGTGCTAGGACAGGGAAAACAGCAGGAGGCAGGCATGGAAGTCTATACGCGGCAGACCATCGTCAAGTACGGGGTGGGATTCGGTTCGTCACTGGCCATGGCGGTTTCGTTTTCGCTCAACAAATCCATCTTCTGGGCCATCCTCCACGGCATCCTGGGCTGGCTCTACGTCTTTTACGCCTGGATCTTCAAATCGTACTAGGCGGCAGGATCCGGGCGAAGTCGCCGGTTGCGGCCGGCAGGCCGTGGACGTGCCGGGCGCAGGAGAGCCAGGCCCGCGCGTCCCGGCCGTCGGCCATGACGGTGTCGGCAAGGCCGCGCCGTACGCAACCCTATCCCAATACGCGCCAGACATACCCCTCCTTCCCTTCCCCCGTTGAGGCGGGTCCGGAGGGGATCATCCCCTCCCCAGCCACAACCCGCCGGCCAGGGCGGCCAGCTCGCCGGCCACGATGGCCGCGCCCAGGAAATCGCCGTTGATGCCGCCGTTTTTCCGGGCCAGCCGGGCCAGGTTGTAGAGGATCACGCCCAGCAAAAGACATCCCCAGGCGAGCGGACCGATCCCGGCCCAGGCGATGCCGCAGAAGGCGGCCACGGCCACGGCGATGGCCGTGTTGCGGCCGGTCGCCCCGGGCAGGCACATCGCCCCCAGCCCCGGCCGGGCCAGATCGCGGCAGAAGCGCATGAGGACCACCGCCCCGGTCCGGCCGAGGACCGGAGCAAAGGCCAGCACCCAGACCCGGCCGACGCCGAGCAGTTCCGCGCCGAGACAGACCTGCCCGAGCAGGGCCACCACCAGGGCCATGCCGCCAAAGGCCCCGATGCGGCTGTCCTTCATGATGGCGAAAAACCGGTCCCCGGAGGCGAGGCTGCCCCAGGCGTCGGCCACGTCCGCGAACCCGTCCAGGTGCAGGCCCCGGGTCAGGGCCAGATTGGCCACGGCATAGACAAAGGCCCCGGCCAGGGGGTGGCCGCCGAAAAGCCCAAGGGCCAGGGGCAGGGCCAGCACCAGGCCGAGCGTGGCCCCGACTACCGGAAAAAGCGGCACGCAGGCGGCCATGTCCGGGTCGCGCACCGCCGGCCCCAGGCGCGTCAAAAAGCCAAGCGCGGCCAGATACTGGCGAACGATCCCCACCCTATGCCTCCCCGTTCCACACAAGCGTCACGGCGTCGCCCGCCTTGAGCCCGAGTTTCGCCGCCGCCGAACCGCCGGCCACGGCCAGTTCCAGATACCCCTGGCTGCCGCCCAGGAGGCCGACCGCCCCCGCCGCCAACTCCCCGTACGTCGCCACCGGCACCAGCGGCACGGCCCGGGGCGCAACCAGCGCCGGCGCGTCCGGCAACCGGCCGTAGCTCCCGACGTCCAGGTTCAAGACCACATTGCCGAACCGGTCCACGGACAGGACGCACCCCTCCACCGTGTCCCCGTTCCGCTGGGGCCACAGCCCCTCCAGGCGCACCGGATCGGCCCCGGTCCAGACCGAAGCCACGGCCCGGGCCTCCTCGCCCATGGCCAGCCGGGCGGCCAGCGGGGCGAACACATCGCGCCCGTGGAACGTGGCACTGGCCGACACCACGCGCGGCGTGGCGTCGTAGAGCCGGCAGCCGCTCTCGCTCCCGCAGACCAGCGTCAGCAGGCCATTGTCCGGCGCCAGCACCCACCGGCTGCCGACTTCCGCCAGCACCACCCGCCGGTCCGTGCCCACGCCCGGGTCCACCACCGCCACCGCCACCGCGCCCGGCGGCAGCCACGGCACGGTCGCGGCCAGGAAGAACGCGGCCTGGGCCAGGTTTTGCGGCGCCACGTCGTGGCTGATGTCGAGGAGAGCCACGCCCGGCGCGGCGGACAGCAGCACGGACTTCATCTGGCCGACGTACGGGTCGGACAGGCCGAAGTCGGTCAAAAGGGCTATGAGGGGTGCCTGTCGCATGGTGTTGGAGCACGGTGGAAGAGGTGTCGAAACCCTGTAATTCTTGAAATGTGTTCAAGTGCTCGGGGCTCTTCCTTAACAGTCTGGAACGTAAAATCCCGCGAAAAACCGCAAATGATCAACCCCGCTCCCCTTTTCGGGGGGTCCGGGGGGGATGATCCCCCCCGGCCGCCGGAGGCATCTTCTGCCTCCTCCGTCTCCCTCCCGGCTATTCGTCGTCGCCGGGCTGGTCGAAGGAGGGGCGGTCCTGGTTGCGGTCGATGGTAATGGAGAAGGCGACGGAATAGAAGTGGTGGAAGAAGTCGACGTATTCGACGTAGACGTCGTTTGGCACGGTGAGCATGGCCGGGGAGTAGTTGATGATGCCTTTGACGCCGGCTTCGATGAGGAAGTTGGCGGCGCGCTGGGCCCGGTTGACGGGCGTGGTGATGAGTCCGATCTCGATGCCGAGTTCCTTGACCGCGTCCTTGAGGCGGCGGGTGCAGACGACTTCGAGGCCGGAGACTTCCTCGCCGATCTTGAACGGGTCGCAGTCGAAGGCGCCGACGATGTCGAAGCCCCGGAACTTGAAGTCCTGGTGGCGCAGGAGGGCCTTGCCCAGGTTGCCGACGCCGACGAGGGCGCATTTCCAGACCCGGTCGACGCCGAGCGAGTGCTTGATGGAGTAGATGAGGTCCTGGACGTGGTAGCCGACGCCCCGGACGCCGAACTCACCGAAATAGGCCAGATCTTTTCTGATCTGGGAGGGATTGACGCTGCAGGCGCGGGCGAGGAGCTCGGACGAGACGACTTGCGAGCCTTCGCGTTTGAGCGTTTCCAGCACTTGCACATACATGGCCAGGCGTTTGATCGTGGCCTTTGGGATGTGTTCGCTTTTCAAGGCGGCATCCTTTGGTGCGTGCTGGGGAGCGGGTTGAAAAAAAAAGGAGGCCGGGGTCCCCGGCCTCCTTTTCCGGGTTGTCTAATTAGCCGGTGATGATCTTCGCGAACGGGTGGGCGAAGAGCAGGATCAGGCAGACGACCAGGGCGTAAATGGCCAGCGATTCGATGAAGGCCAGACCAAGGATCAGGGTGACGGTAATTTTTCCGCCAGCCTCAGGATTGCGGGCGGTGCCTTCGCAGGCGGCCTTGAGGCCCAGACCCTGACCAAGACCGCAGCCGGCGGCGGCCAGGCCCATGCCGATGGCGGTGGCCCAGGAGATGGTGCCGATGGCGCCCATGGCGCCGGCGGTGTCGGCGGCGAAAGCGGCGGTGGCCAGGGCCAGCAGGGCGGCGGTCGAGAAGATGGTCATGAAAGCCTTACGCATGTCGATCCTCCTGAGAACAGGTGTTTAATGTTAACGGTCCGAAGGACCATTTCCCCCGATTCTAGTGCGCGTGTTCGAGCGAGCCCTTGAGGTAGATCATGGCCAGCATGAAGAACACGAAGGCCTGGATGCAGTCGGCGAGCGAGAAGAGGAAGTACATCGGGAAGGTGCCGACCACCGGAGCCAGGGCAAAAAGGAGCACAAGGACGATTTCCTCACCGCGCACGTTGCCGAACAGACGCAGCGTGAGCGACAGCGGACGGGCCAGGTGCGAGATGATTTCGATGGGCAGCATGAGTGGCACCAGCCACCAGAACGGTCCCATGAAGTGCTTGATGTACCCGGCGCCCCACATCTTGATGCCCCAGAAATTGTAGTAGGCGAACACGGTCAGCGCCATGGCGGCGTTGGTGTTCACGTTGTTGGTCGGGGAATCGAGGCCCGGGACCAGGCCGATCAGGTTGGCGGTGATGATGAAAAGGAACAGCCCGCACAAAAACGGGAAGACCTTGCGGCCCTTCTCGCCGATGTTCTCGACGACGAAGGACTCGAGGCCACCGACCACGACTTCGAAGAAATTCTGGAATCCGGTCGGCACCATCGCCAGCTTGCGGGTGGCCAGCATGCCCAGGATGATGAGCAAAATCATGGCGAACCAGGCGTAGATGACGTTGGTGTCGATGACCTGGGCGTGGAAGACGTCGTTGAGCTTGTAGAGCCCGACACTCTTCGCAGCCTCGTCGACGAGCAGAATCGGATGCGGCAACCCACCAGCCATGTCCTATGCCTCCTTTCCCGTAAGCGTTTGGTGCGTCTTGGAGCCGGCGTGGCGCCAGACACCCCAGACGAGGAAGTTAACCACCACCGTGGAAATGCCGGCCAGAAGCGGCAACGGCAAAGCCCCGAACCATGCGATGCAGGCAAAAAGCGCCACGCCCGAGACGGTCAGCCGCAGGTAGAACCTGGCCAGCACCGCCATGACGGCCTCACGCTTGTCCACATACCCCGTTATCCGCTGCCCGAACCGGGCCAGGGAACAAAAATTGGCCGTCACGATGACGGTTCCCGCCGCCAACGACCAAGCCGCCACCGACACCCCGGACAGGGGCAGGGTCACGGCCAGCACCAGGGCGGTCAGGACGAGCTGGTTGCGGACCAGGCCGCGCACTTCGGGGTGGATATACCCCCGGCGCAACAGCCACCGATCCAACCGGTCCCTAAGATTTTTCATCATCACCGCCATCGTCGTCCTGGTGCGAAGCGTCGGCCTTCTGGATTTTTTTCACTTCAACCATCACGTTCTTGAACCCGGCCACGATGCCGAGGACCAGAAACGTCAACAAAAGCCATGGCTTGGTGTCCAACCACCGGTCCAGCCACCAGCCGATGAAAAGGCCCACAAAGGTGGCGGACACCAGATTGAGCCCCACCACCGAAGCCGAGGCAATGGACTCGCGAACACTCTTGTCCTTGATCAGCCTGCGAAACACCATGCCCTCCCGGCGTACGGCGGGGTCGGGTCCCCGTGGTCCCGGCCCGGAAGAGCCATTGCTCGTGCACAAGTTCACAAGTCGCGAAGGCCTAGCACGGCCGTTTGCCAAAAGTCAACGGCGACCTTCCGATTTCCGCGAATTCCACCCGCCGGCCGGCGCTCTCCGGCCCGGCCGCTTTCCTACAACCCCGCGCCGACGCCGGCAAGCCGTCCCGCGTTTTTAGTTTCCACTTTTTGACGGTTCTTCCATGACAAACGCCGCTTCTTCCTGTAAGGATGGGGATAGCGGAAAATCGTACCGCCAAGGAGGGAATCAATGAAGCGTCCCCTGTTTTCGCTTGTGGTCCTGTGCCTGACCCTGATGGCCGCCACCGCCGCCCTGGCCCAGACCCAGATGTATTGCGTCAAACCCGACGGCATGCCCGTCGCCGCCATCGTCCTGCCCTACGGCGACAGCCATGATCCGAGCGTGGTCTGCAACGCCGTCGTTCCCCAGTGCTACCTGACCTGCGGCGCGGTGCTGCACGTCCAGTACGGCGGCATGACCACCCCGCCGCCCAACCTGCCCACCATCGCCGTCACCCCGCAGATGCTCCAGAACATCGGCAATCCCGCCCCCGAAACGCCGGCCATGTGCAACAGCCAGTACCAACAGTGCGTGGCCCAGTGTCGCGGCGACCGGGCCTGCATCGCCTCCTGCCAGTCCACCCGCTCGGGCTGCGGCACCGCCAACAGCGCGCGCCAGCGGGTCCCGCACCAGTAAATAAGGAAAGATGCCTCCGGCGGCCGGGAGGGGATTTTCCACCCCCTCCCGGACCCTCCCCAACGGGATGGACGGATGGGCGGACCGCGAAGGCGGACCGTCTATCCGTCTTTCTCCTTGGGGTGGATGACGATGGTCCGTAATGGCGAAACTCTTCTAAAAGTCTTGTACGTAAAATTCCTTTAAACTCGCCCCGTCCCCGGGGCGACGGGCCTGTGTGGCCGGAATCGGGTTGACGTGCTGGCCGGCTTTGCGGCCAGTGTCGCCAACCCGATTCCGGCCGCACCGACACACACCCGCCCAAGGCCACCACCCCACCCGCTTCCCCCAACTCCCGTCCACCCCGTTCGGGGGGTCCGGGGGGGATGATCCCCCCCGGCCGCCGGAGGCATCTTCCTCTTCTCTCCCTTCTCTCTCCTCTCCCGCCTCCGCCGGCGCCTATGCCGGCGCCTATGCCGGCGCCTTCTCAGGCGTGCGGATCAGCTGGGTGAAGGCCAGGGAGACGACGCCGAGGCCGACGCCGATAAAAAACGGAATCTTGTAATCGACCATCCAGAGCACGCCGCCGAGCACGGGCACGACGACCGCCGCGATGTGGTTGATGGTGAATCCCATGGCCATGCCCGAGGCCACGTCTTCGGGGGCGGCGATCTTCTGGTAGTAGGTGCGCACGCCGACGGAGAAGTTGAAGATGAGGAAGTCGAGGACGTACATGATGCCGGCTGTGATGTGGGAGTCGGTGTAGGCGTAGGTGAGAAAGACCAGGATCATGCCGCCGTATTCGATGGAGAGGAGTTGGCGTTCGCCGAAGTGGTTGATGGCCCGGCCGATCATGGGATTGAGGAAATAGTTGATGGCGTTGTTGATGACGAAAAGGATGGTGATGGACTGGATGGAGTAGTCGAATTTTTTGACGAGGAGATAGACGGCGAAGACGATGAAGATCTGCCGGCGGGAGCCCTCGAGGAAGGTCAGGAGATAGTAGAGCCAGTACTTGCGGCGCAGGTACATCTTTTTTTTCTGGGGCGGGACGTTGGTCTCGCAGGGCTTCTTGAAAAGCCCCCAGACGCCGACGGCGGCCACGACCGCGCCGGTGGCGGCGAACATGCCGGTGTAGCCCATGGCGTCGGCCAGGAAGTAGATGACCACGCCGACGGCGATGTTGGCGAGCGCCCCGACGGCCCGGATGCGCGACAGCACGACCGGGGCCTCGAAGGTGTTGAAGTGCTGCAGCGTCAGGGACTGGTTCAGCGGCTCGTAGTAGTGAAAGCCCGTGGACATGACCAGCGTGGTCAGGGTCAGGCCCCAGAAGCTCGGGAAATAGCCGGTAAGGCACAGGCCGAGGCCGAGGAGGAGGACGGCCAGGGAGGCGGCCCGCTGTTCGGAGAAGACCAGCAGCACGTAGACCACGAGCATGGACAGAAAGCCCGGCACCTCGCGGATGGACTGGACGAAGCCGATCTGGTCGGCCCCGAGATGGGCGGCTTCGACGGCGAAGTTGTTGATGAGCGTCTGCCAGGCCTGCAGGCCGGCCGTGGAGGCGATGGTCGAGACGAGGAGGAAAAGCAGGATGTCGGCCCGGCCCGAGGCGCGCAGGGCCGTGCGGGTGAGGGCGTATTCCGGCCGGTCCGGATTGTCGCAGTGCTTCACGGGATGATGTCCGGTTTGTGGTGGTCGAGCCAGAGCTGGAGGACGAGCAGGGTCCAGAGCTTCTTGCGGTGGTCGGCCGCGCCGCCGACGTGTTCGGCCACCAGCCGCCCCACTTCCTTGGGATCGAAGAGGCCCTGCTCGCGCAGGTGCTTCTCGCCCAAAAGCGCGTCGACCTGGGGCCGAAGCTGCCCGCGCAGCCAGGAGGCGACGGGGATGAGAAACCCGCGCTTGCCCCGGCCGAGGATCTCCTTGGGAAGCAGGCCGGCCACGGCTTTTTTAAGCAGGTATTTCCGCTTGGCGCCGCGCAGCTTGTAGCGCGACGGCAGGCGGCAGATGAATTCGGCCACGTCGCGGTCGAGGAAGGGAGCGCGCACTTCGAGGGAGTGCATCATGGAGCAGCGGTCCACCTTCACCAGGATGTAATCGAGCATGTACTGGCGGGCGAAGGCGTAGCCGACTCGGGCCAACGGATCTGCGGCCGGGTAGGCCTCGAAGAGGTCCCGGGTGGGGGCGAAGAGATTTTCCGGGGCCAGCAGCCCCGGGGCGGGATGCCGCCAGAGAGGCGCCTGGGCCTCGGCGGTAAAGGCCGAAAGCCAGGTCTGGACGCGCAGCCACGGGGGGGCGGCGGCCCCGGCCAGGAAGGTGTCGGCCACGAAGCGTGGATTGATGTAGCCGGCCGAGTGCGGCAGGAGCCCGGCCAGGGGCTCGATGACCCGGCGGCGCAGAAAGGGCGGCAATCTGTCGTAGCCGGCGGCTAGGTTGAAGGCGGGAAAGTATTCGTAGCCGTAAAAAAGCTCGTCCGGGCCGTCGCCGCCCAGGGCGACGGTGACGTTTTCCCGGGTCACCTGGGAGAGAAGATAGGTCGGCACGATGGACGGGTCGGCCATGGGCTCGTCGAAGCGGGCCACGATTTCGGGCAGAAGCGACCCGCAGGCGTCGGCCGAGAGAATCCGCTCGTGGTGGTCCGTGGCAAAGCGCGAGGCCACCAGCCTCGCGTAGCGCGACTCGTCGTAGGAGGCTTCGGAAAACCCGATGCTGAACGTCTTTATGCGCGAGACCATGCCGGCGGTCAGGGCGGCCACGGTGGAGGAGTCGATGCCGCCGGAGAGAAAGACGCCAAGGGGCACGTCGGCCACCAGCCGGCGCTTGACGGCCTGGGCCAGAAGCAGGCGCAGCCGGTCGCACAGTTCCTCCTCGGAGGCCTCGGGCTCGGGACCGGGCAGCGGCATGTCCCAGTAGGCGGCGGTGGTGAGCCGGCCGTCGCGGAAAAGAAGCGAGTGCCCGGGTTTGAGCTTGTAGACGTCCCGGTAGATGGTCTCGGGCGTGGGCACGTATTCGTAGGCCGCGAATCGCATGAGCGCTGAGACGGGCGTTTGCAGGCGCAGGAAGGGAAGCTGGCGCAGGGAGGACAGTTCCGAGGCAAAGGCCAGGACGCCATCCTGCAGCGTATAATAGAACGGCTTCTTGCCGAACCGGTCCCTGGCGGCGAACAGGGTGTGGGTGGCCTTGTCCCACAGGGCGAAGGCGAACATGCCTTCCAGATCGTCGAGGCCGGCCGGGCCGTCGAGGAGCCAGGCGGCCAGGATGGCCTCGGTGTCGGAATTGGTCCGGAACTTGAACCCCCGGGCGGCGTAGCGGGCCTTGAGCTCGCGGTAGTTGTAGATCTCGCCGTTGAAGGTGACGACCACCCGGCCGGTCGGGTCCTCCATGGGCTGGGAACCGGCGGCCAGGTCGATGATGGAGAGCCTGCGGTGACCGAGGGCGGCCGGCCCTTCGAGGACCAGGCCCTCGCCGTCCGGGCCCCGGTGGGCAAGCGTGCCGGTCATGGCGGCCAGCCAGCCCAGGCGCGTGGACTCGGGCGGAAGCGGCGCGTGACCGGGCCAGACGAAGCCGGCGATGCCGCACATGCTAGGGCCGCCTCCCGGGAAGTCCCGGAGCAGCGTCTGGGCGCGGAAACATTTTCGGGAATCCCATGTCAGCCCTGCCTGCGTCCGGGCATGGCCGCGAAGAAATCGAGAATGGCCCGGGTGTTGGTTTCGGGATCGAACATGGCGGCCACCCGGTCCCGCCCGGCCGCGGCCAGGGCCAGGGCGCGGCCGCGGTCCGCGGCCAGGTCCATGATGGCGTCGGCCAGGGCTTCGGGGTTGCGCTGGGGCACCAGCCGGCCGGTCACGCCGTCCTCGACGACCTCGGGAATGCCGCTGACGGCGGTCGCCACCACGGGCAGCCGGTGGGCCAGCGCCTCCATGATGACGTTGGGGATGCCGTCGCGGTCGCCCGAGGCGTGGATCACGCTTGGCATGACGAAGATGTCGCTGGCGGCGTAGAGTTCGCCCATGCGGTCGTGGCTGACGAATCCCGGCAGAAAGACCCGGGCCCGCAGGCCGTGGACGCGCAACCGGCGGCGGATGACGGCCGTGGGCCAGGGCATGCCGGCCCCGACCAGGGTCAGCTGGAAGGGAAAGCCCCGGCGGGAGAGAAGGGCGCAGGCGTCGAGCAGAACGTCAAACCCCTTGGTGCGGCAGAACCGGCCCACGGCCAAAAGCCGGTAGGGCGGCTCCATGTGGACCGGGGACTCCGTTTTGCCGGAAAGGGTCAGGCTGTTGTAGATCTGGCGGATCTTGCCGGCCGCCTCCGGGACCAGTCCCGAGAGGTAGCCGATGTTGGCCTTGTTGTTGGTGTGGATGGCGGCGGCGGCCCGCATCTTCTCGGCCAGGGCCCCGTCCGCGGGGTAGATGTCGCCGGCCCGGGCGGAAAAGGAAAAAGGGATGCCGGACAACGTGGAGGCCACCCAGGCGGCCGTGGCCGGGCCGTTGGCCCAGCCGGCGTGGATATGCTGGATGCCCCGCTCCAGAAACCGCCGGGCCAGGCTGAAGCCGGCGCACATGGCCCACAGGTTTTCGCCCGCCACCTCCAGACAACTCCAGCGCCGCCAGGGGATGGTGGCCAGGAGGCGCGCGGTGACGACCGGCCGCCGGACCGCCCACCAGGCCATGTCGGCCAGGATGGCCGGGACCTTGGCCAGGCCGAGCCGGCTGACGGTGGGTGCGACGTGCCGCATCTGGGCCGACAGGTTCCTGTCGACCGCGCCGTAGAGGGCGTAGACGGAAAACGGCATGCCCGCGGCCTTGGCGTTTTCCACTTCCCGAAAGATGAAGGTTTCGGAAGGCAGCGGATACCACAGCAGGATATAAGCAGTTTTTGGAAGACTCAAAATTTTGGCTCGCCCTGTCCGAGGCTTGGCGTTTGGGAATGACGCCGGCTATGTAGTCCAGGGAGCCGGGGCCTGTAAAGCCGTGGGCGGTTTGCCGGCCAAACGGCTTGCACAGGAGGCGGCTTGCGGCTAAGCATACGGTTGGGGCCTGCCGCGTCCGGAGGTCGCCGCCCACGACAGGGGATGGCTTCGCTATATCGCGGCACCAACGGCAACGGCATCGAGGATGGCCATGGCGCAAACCAATATTCTGCTAGAGACTGGGACCAACGAGCTTGAGATCATCGAATTCTACATCGATGAGGCGACCGAGCCGGGGGTCAAGCCGTACCGGGCCCACTACGGCGTCAACGTGGCCAAGGTGCTGGAAATCATCCGCCTGCCCAAGGTGACGGGCATGCCGCAGACGCCGCATCCCTGCGTGATCGGCACGTTCAACCTGCGCTCCCGGGTCATTCCGCTCATCGACCTCAGCATGTGGCTCGGCAAGCCCATGGCCCGCGACGAGAACACCAAGGTCATCGTCTCGGAATTCAACAAGGTCATCAACGCCTTCATGGTGTCCGGCGTCACCCGCATCCATCGCCTGAGCTGGTCCGAGGTCGAGCCGCCGTCCGGATTCGTGGCCTCGTTCGCGGCCAACAATTTCACGGGCGTGGTCAAGTTCCCGGACCACATCGTCCTGCTCCTCGACATGGAGCAGATCATCTGGGACTTAAACCCGGCCCTGGCCATGCGGACCGAGCGGGAACACGCGGCCGCCATCCCCGCGCCCGACCGGTCGGCCTACAAGACGCTGGTGGTCGACGACTCCAATTCCATCCGCCGGCTGATCGCCTCCTACCTGGAAAAAGACGGGTTCGAAGTCCTCCAGGACATCAACGGGCAAAACGCCTGGGACCGGCTCCAGGCCTGGAAAGGCGAGGCGGCCCGGGGCGAGCGGCCCCTGGCCGAGAACGTCAACCTGGTGGTCACGGACATCGAGATGCCCTCCATGGACGGGCATACCCTGTGCAAGAACATCAAGGACGATCCGATCCTCAAAAGCCTGCCCGTGGTCCTTTTCTCCTCGCTCATAAACGACCAGCTCTACCACAAGGGATTGTCGGTCGGGGCCGACGACCAGGTGACCAAGCCCGAGGTCGGCACCCTGGCCGAGCGGGCCCGCAAACTGATCGAGGACCACCGCTAGCCGGTCCCCGAAAGGCCGGGGCTTTTTTCCATGCGGATGTTGCTCATTGTCCGCGAAGGCCGGGCCAGGGACCGTTTCATCGAGGAACTGAACCTGCTCGGCACCGACTGCGACGTGGCCTCCACCACCGGGGAACTGCTCGCGGCCACGCGCCACGGCCACTACAACGGGGTGCTTTTCGACGTGCCGACCATCGTGCGGGCCAGGGACTGCGACAAAAAGCTGCTGCAGGGCCTGGCCGAGATCTATCCGTCGGCGCGCCTCAAGCACGATCCGCACACCGACGCCATCTACGCCCTCGGCACCCACGCCGGCCCCGGGTCCCTGGACGGCCTCTCGGTCTTCGTGGCCGCCTGCCGGGATTTTCTGCCCCGCAGCCTGCGCCGGGGGGAGCGGATCGGGGTCCACCTGCCGGCCGTCCTGTGGCGCGCGCCCCCGGACGGCACGGCCGCCGGCGAACGGACCTCCACCGTCAACGTCTCCTGGCTCGGCTGCTTTCTGTTCACGGTATCGGACTGGACCAAGGGCGAGGCGGCCTGGGTGGAGTTTCCGGGCGTCCTGGCGGATCCGTTGCGCACCCGGGTGGCCTGGCACGAGCCGTGGGGCCGGGGACGGGCCATGCCCGGCGTGGGGCTGGCTTTTTGCGACATGCCCGAGGCCCTTGGCGCGGAACTCAGGCGTCTTGGTTGCAAGCCCGTCGATTTCGAGGTTGCTTCCGCGGCAAAAGGGCCTTAGGAAGCGCTTTCGCGGAGGGATGGCCGAGCGGTTTAAGGCGGTGGTCTTGAAAACCACTGGCGGGGCAACCCGTCCGGGGGTTCAAATCCCTCTCCCTCCGCCAGTTTTCGGGCCAGGATTCCCACTCCTCCTGGCTCCGGAGGTACGTCCCGACCCATGGCCCGCATCCTTTACGGCGTGCACGGCACCCAGCACGGCCACGCCATCCGCGCCCTGATCCTGGCCCGCCATCTGGCCGGGCTCGGCCACGAGTTCCTGTTCGTTTCCAGCGAAGAGGGGGCCGGGCTTCTTTCGCGCGAGTTCCGGGTGGAGCGGTTCGAAAACCCGGGCACCCGGTACAAAAACCAGCGCCTGGATACCCCGGCCACGCTCATGCTCGCAGCCCGGACCCTGGCCCGGCGCGGCTCGGAGCTGGCCCGGCTCAAGAAGCTGATCGAGGACTTCAAACCCGACGCCGCCATTTCGGACTACGAATACTTCGTGCCCATCGCGGCCAGGCGGGCCGGCATCCCCTGCCTGTCCATCGACCACCAGCACGTCATCTCCTGCTGCGACCACGACCTGCCGCTCACCCTGCTGCCGGGCTACTGCGGCATCCGGACCTCGATCCGGTTTCTTTTTTCGGCCTGCACCGACTATCTGGCCATCTCGTTCTTCAAGCCCCCGGTCAAAGCCGGGGCCCACGCCCGGGTGGCCCCGGCCATCCTGCGCCAAAGCGTCCTTGACCGGACCCCGACCGAGGGGAGCCACATCCTGGTCTACCAGAGCTGCGGCATCTGCGACGCCTTTGCGCCGTACCTGCGGACCATGGACCGGGAGTTCCGGGTCTACGGGTATAAAATGGACAAGGTCGACGGCAACCTGACCTTCCGGAACTACTCCGAGGAGGGGTTCCTGGACGACCTGGCCTCGGCCGCCTACGTCCTGTGCGGCGGCAGCCACAACCTCATGAGCGAGGCCCTTTTCTACGGCAAGCCGGTCCTGTCCTTTCCGGTGGCCGGGGCCTTCGAGCAGCAACTGAACGCCCTGTATCTCGAACGCCTGGGCTATGGCCGGGCGGCGGACATGGCCCATTTGTCGCCGTCCCTGCTGCCGGATTTCGAACGCGATCTGCCGGCCATGCGCGGGCGCATCGCCACCGGCGACTTCTGCGGCAACGACGCGGTCTTCGCCCTGGTCGAGGCCTTCTTGCGCGACGGCGCGTTGCCCGGAAGGTCCTAGGCCGCTTGCCCTTTCCTGTCCGGTGCGGCGGTTATCGCGGGCAGGCTACCCATGCCCCGCCCTCGGGGGCATGGACCGCGCCGGCCGTTCTTGACCATAAGGCAGAACTGCCATACTTGACAGACGGGGCCACGGCGACGGGAACCGACATGAAAATCCTGTACTGGGTGGGCGATGCCAAGGAAAATCTTCGGGAATTTCGCGGGACGGTGCAGGATGAAGCCGGGACGACACTCCGCAAGATCCAGTACGGACAAACACCGGTCAGCGCCTGCCCCCTCAACAACTTGGCCAAGGGCGTGACCGGAGTTTATGAGCTCAAGATCGACCACGACAAGGAAACCTACCGCGTCGTGTATGTGGCCAAACTGGCCAAAGGCGTCTACGTACTCCACGCTTTCCTGAAAAAATCCAAGAGTGGCATAGGCATTCCGCCCAAGGACAAGGACATCATTCTGCGGCGCTACAAGATGGCCCGCCAGCACGACGGGGCCTAACCGGGGCAACCATGGAAGAAAAAATCATTGAAGGATCTGACAATGTCTTTGCCGACCTGGGTCTGCCCGATCCCGAAGAGCGGGCCTACAAGGCCGACCTCATCATGGTGCTGGAAAGCATCATCAAACGCCGCGGCCTGACCCAGGTGGAGACCGCCAGGCTGTGCGGGACGGACCAGGGAACGCTGTCGAAAGTCCTCCGGGGCCGGGTGGGTCTGGTGTCCACGGACCGTCTGCTCCGCTGGATCGGATGCCTGGGCGGTTCCGTGCGCATCACCGTGGACGAAACCCCGGACCATGTGCCCGGGCCTGTGTCCGTCTGTTTTCTGCCGGCTTGCCCCTGAGGCCGGACTGGCGTATTGCGTCCGCTTTTTTTACGGTGCCCCATCCAATACCCTCCCAAGGAGATCGCCATGCGCCGCGTTTCGATCCTGGCGGCAGCCGCCGCCCTGGTGTGCTGTCTGGCCGTCCCGGCCCTGGCCGCGGACAAGCCCCTGACCTTCGGGCTCCTGCTCGTCGGCCCCTACAACGACAAAGGCTACAGCCAGGCCCAGTACGAGGGCGGCAAGTACGTCGAAGAGCACCTCGCCGGCTCGAAGATGCTCTACCTCGACAAGGTCAATCCGTCCGACCGGCCCGGGTTCACCATTCCCCAGCTCGTGGACGACCTGGCGGCCAAGGGCGCGACCCTCATCGTCGCCGGGTCCGACGACATGAAAGACGGTATCCGCGAGGCCGCCGAGCAGCACCCGGACCTGACCTTCATCCACATTTCCGGCGACGACGTGCTGACCGGCAAGGCTCCGAAAAACCTCGGCAACGTCTTTTCGCGCATGGAATACGCCAAGATGATGGCCGGCTTTTCGGCCGCCATGACCACCAAAACCGGCAAGATCGGCTTCCTTGGGCCGCTCATTAACGACGAGACCCGCCGGCTGGCCGACGCCGCCTACCTCGGGGCCCGCCACGCCTGGGTGAACGTGCGCGGCAAGAAGGCCGAGGACCTGTCGTTCAAGGTCAACTGGATCGGCTTCTGGTTCAACATCCCGGGTGTGACCTCCGATCCGGGCCAGGTGGCCGGTTCGTTTTACGACCAGGGCTACGATGTGATCATTTCCGGCATCGACACCCCCGAGGCCCTGACCGTGGCCGGCAGCCGCAAAAAGGCCGGCGCCGACGTCTACGCCCTGCCCTACGACTACAAGGAAGCCTGCCAGGGCGCGCCCGACGCCTGCCTCGGCGTCCCCTACTTCAACTGGGGTCCGCCGCTGCTCTCCATCGCCAAGGCCGTGACGGCCGGCACCTACAAGCCGGCCTTCGACTGGCTGGCCCCGGATTTCACCGCCTTAAACGACCCGGACAAGAGCCCGGTCGGCTTCATCGCCGGCCAGGCCCTGTCGGCCGAGGCCAAAAAGGCGCTCGACCAGTTCGTGGCCGACCTCGGCTCGGGCAAGGCCAACCTCTACGCCGGGCCGCTGGAATACCAGGACGGCACGGTCTTCGTGAAAGCCGGCCAGACGGCCACGGACAAGGACATCTGGTTCGCCCCGCAGCTTTTGCGCGGCATGGAAGGAGCCAGCGCCTCCAAATAGGAGGACGCTGCCCAAGGAAACGCCCGTGGACGTCGTCCTCTCCCGCATCGTCAAGCGCTTCGGCGCCCTTACCGCCAACGACGACGTCACCGTCACGCTGGCCGCCGGCCGCATCCACGGCATCCTCGGCGAGAACGGGGCCGGCAAGTCCACGCTCATGCGGGTCCTGTGCGGCGTGCTGGCCCCGGACGCGGGCACCATCACCGTCGACGGCCGCGACTACGGCCGGCTGTCCCCGGAGACGGCCGGCCGGCTCGGCATCGGCATGCTGACCCAGGACCCTCTCGATTTCCCGCCGCTGACCGTCTGGGAGAACTTCTCGCTGGGCGGCGGGCCGGTGGTGCCCCGCAGCCAGGCCAGGGAGCGGCTGGCCGAGGCCTGCGCCCGCATGGGCTTTTGCCTGCTGCCCGATGCCACCGTCTCCAGCCTGACCGTGGCCGAGCGCCAGCAGCTGGAGCTGGCCCGGCTGTTCGACCGCGATGTCCGCCTGCTTATCCTCGACGAGCCGACCACCGGCATCTCCCCGGCCCAGAAAGAGGCCCTGTTCGACGTGCTGCGCCGGTTCGTGGCCGATGGCGACCGGATCGTGGCCCTGGTCACCCACAAGCTGACCGAGGCCCGGGAGCTGTGCGACAAGGTCTATGTCCTGCGCCAGGGCCGCCTGGCCGGCGCCTTCGACGCGCCGCTCGATCCCCCGGCCCTCCTCTCCACCATGTTCGGGGCCGAGACCGCCGCCCTGGCCGCGGCCGCGCCTCCGCCCGCCCCGGCCGTCCAGACCGGGGACGCGCCCCTGGTCCGCCTTTCCGACGTGGTCTTCGCCGACGAAAAGACCGTGCTCGACAGCCTGTCGCTGACCGTGCGGCCGGGCGAGATCGTGGGCCTGGCCGGCATCTCGGGCGGCGGCCAGGAGGCCTTTTTGCGCGGCCTGGCCGGCATCGCCCCGGCCATCGCCGGCCGCCTGGAAGTGGGCGGAGAGCCACTCACCGGCCGGCCCCACGAGCGGTTCCTGGCCGCCGGCATCCACTACCTGCCGGCCGCCCGGCTGGAGGAAGGGCTTTTCGGCGGCCTTTCCCTCCTGGACCACGTCCGGCTGGCCTTCCCGGACCGCCGCCGCGAGGCCGCGGCCATCTTCCGCGACCGGTGCGTCGGGCGCTTCCGCCTGACCGACACGCCAAACGCCCCGGCCGCCTCGCTGTCCGGCGGCAACCAGCAGCGCCTGCTCCTGTCGCTGATCCCCGACGCCACCCGGCTCCTTCTGGCCGACAACCCGACCCGGGGGCTCGACGCCGCCTCCATCGCCCAGATATGGGACCATTTCCGCGACCGGGCCGCGGCCGGGGCGGCGGTGGTTTTTTTCTCCGAGGACCTGGACGAACTCTTGGCCCATGCCGGCCGGGTCATCGTCTTCTACAACCGGGCCGTGGCCGCCGAACTGGCCGCCGGACCCTTCGACGCCGGGGCCGTCGGCGACCTCATGACCGGCCGGTCCGTCCCGGCGCCGTCACCGTCCGTGGAGGCCGCATGACCGGCCGCACCGCCCGGCTCGCCCGGGCCGCCTTCTCCCTGGCCCTGGCCCTGGCCGCCACCCTGGCCATCGTCTTTGCCGCCGGGGCCCCGCCGGTCCGGACGCTGGCCGTCATGGCCGAGGGCGGGCTCGGCTCGTTTGCCGTCATCCTGCGCACGCTCTCCGCCTTCTCCCCGCTGCTTCTGTGCGGCGCGGCCCTGTGCATCACCTTTGCCGCCAACCTCTGGAACATCGGCGTGGAAGGCCAGATCACCATGGGCGCGGTCTTCTGCCTGTGGCTCCTGCGCGCCTTCGATCCGGCCGGCATGGTGCCGCCGGACCTGGTCCTCGGCCTGTCCCTGGCCGCCGCCGCGTTTGGCGGCATGGCCTGGGCCCTCCTGTCCGGGGTGCTTAGGACCCACGGCCGGGTCCACGAGATCTTTTCCGGCCTGGGCCTCAATTTCGTGGCCATGGGGGTCAGCCTGTGGCTGATCCTCGGGCCCTGGAAGCGGCCCGGCATGGCCTCCATGAGCGGCACCGAGCCGCTCCCCGCCGCCTTCTGGCTGCCGCTTTGGGGCGGGCGTCCCATGAGCCTGTGGGGACTCATCCTGGCCGTGGCCGGGTTCGCCTTGGCGGCCTGGCTGCTCAACCGCACCTTTTTCGGCCTGGCCCTTGCGGCCGTGCGCCAAAACGCCATGGCCGCCGAGCGACTGGGCCTTCGCCCCAGGCGCCGGATGCTGGCGGCCATGGCCATCGGCGGCGGGCTGGCCGGGCTGTCCGGCGGCGTCCTGGTCACCGGCCTCTACCACCGCCTCATTCCGTCCATTTCCGGCAACTACGGCTACACGGCCATCCTGGCCGTGCTGCTCGCCTCGGGCAGCCTGCGTTTTCTGCCGCTCGCCTGCCTCTTTTTCGCGGTCCTGACCGTCGGCTCCATCCAGCTGCCCTTGACCCTGTCCCTGGACTCGTCCCTGGCCGGGGTCATCCAGGGGGTCATGGTCCTGACCCTGTTCGCGGCCCGCGCCCTGTGGCCGGCGGGCCCAAGGAAGGGCGCATGACCTTCGACTACGCCACCGCCCTCGTCGCGGCCGTGCTCTTCGCCGCCGCCCCGCTTATTCTGGCAGCGCTTGGCGAAACGATTTCGGAGCGCGGCGGGGTGATCAACCTGTCCCTGGACGGGACCATCCTCTTCGCGGCCATGGCCGCCTTTGCCGTGGCCCGGATGTCCGGCAACCCCTGGCTGGGCCTTCTGGCCGGAGCCGGGGCCGGGGCGGCCATCGCCGCGGTCCTGGCCGTTTTCGGCGGGCTGTGGGGCGCTTCCGAGCTGGCGGTCGGCTTCGTGCTGACCCTTTTCTGCCGGGAGCTGGCCTATTTCGTCGGCTACGCCCAGGCCCGACAGCCCGGGCCGGACCTCGGCACCCTGGCCGTGCCGGGCCTGTCCGACATCCCGCTCCTTGGCCCGGGGATCTTCCACCAGAGCCCGGTGGTGCTCGGGAGCCTGGCGGCCGTGGCCGTGGTCTGGTTTTTCCTCATGCGCACGCGGCCGGGGCTTATGGTCCGGGCCGTTGGCGAATCGCCGGCGGCGGCCCGGGCCCGGGGACTGGCCGTCGGCCGGGTGCGGTTTCTGTGCTGTCTGGCCGGCGGGGCCATGGCCGGCCTGGCCGGTGGCTTTTATTCCCTGGCCGTCAAGCCCGGCTGGGGCCATCCCCAAGGCTGCGAGGGCGCGGGCTGGATTGCGCTCGCCATCGTCATCTTCGGCGGCTGGAAACCGGTCCGGGTGGCCCTTGGGGCCCTCTTCTTCGCGGCCATCCAGGTGGCCGGCATCGCGCTCCAGGACGCCCTGCCCGGGCTTTCGGGCACGCTGTTCCAGATCGCGCCCTTCCCGGTCATGATTCTGACGCTCCTCGTGGTCAACCTGCGCCGCTCGGCCGCCTTCCGCGAGGCGGCCCGGCGCGTGCCGCTCCTTGGCCGGTTCGTGCCCCGCACGGCCGGCGGCGCGCCCGGAGCCATCGCCGGGGCCCTGGACCGCGGCTTCTAGGCGGCCCAAACGGGTCCGCCATGCGTCCGGCAGGCCTCCGGTCGGCTTGGGGCCGACCTTCCCGGCCCGCCCGGTTGCCACGACGCGCCATTTGCGGTAACGCATCGCCACGTCGCGACCAAAGCGGCGAAACTCCTGCTACAGGGACCGGAGAGCCATGAGAAAACGACCGCTTACCCCGGAAACGTATTATCGCCTGCCCTGGAATCTGGCCGACAATGCCATTACGTGGCTGGAGCCGACCACCAAGTGCAATCTGTACTGCGAGGGGTGCTACCGCGAGAACGATCCCGACGGGCACAGGCCGCTCGCCGACGTCATCCGGGAACTGGAAACGGTCAAGAAGCTTCGGCGCACCGATGGCATCTCCATCGCCGGCGGCGAGCCGCTCATCTATCCCGACATCGTGCCCCTGGTCCGCTACATCGCCTCCAAGGGCTGGAAACCCATCATCAATTCCAACGGACAGGCGCTCACCCCGGAACTGGTGCGCGAACTGGCCGCCGCCGGCCTTATCGGCTTCACCATGCACGTGGACTCGCACCAGAAGCGGCCCGGGTGGAAGGGAGCCAGCGAAAAGGACCTGTGCGAACTGCGCCTGCGCCTGGCCGAGATGATCCACGAGCACGGCGGCGGCAGGGTCTCCTGCGCCTTTAACGCCACCATCTACCGCGACACGCTGGCCGACATCCCCATGCTCACCCGATGGGCCCACGAGCACATCGACCTGGTCCAGACCATGGTCTACATCCTCTTCCGCTCGGCCCGCAAACAGAACAATTTCGACGTGTTCGTCCACGGCAAGCCCGTTGACGTCGGCGACCTCGTCTACCAGCTCGACCACCAGGAGGGCCACCAGGACCTGGTCTCCCAGGAGATCGCCGACGCCATCCGGCTGGCCTATCCCGAGCACGAGCCCTGCGCCTACCTAAACGGCACCGAGGACCCCCTGTCCATGAAGTGGCTGCTGACCCTTCGGGCCGGCACGAAAGACGAGATCCTCGGCTACTGCGACGCCAAGCTGGCCGAGTGGATGCAGGTCTTCCACCACCTCTTTTTCGGCACCTACCTGGCCTACACCCGACCCTGCTGGACGACCTGGCTCCAGAAAATGGCCTTCCTGGCCCCCTTCAACGCCAGCCTCAGGAAGATCTTCGGCCGGCTGCTCATGCGTCCGAAGCTCTGGAACAAGCCGGTCCACATCCAGTCGATCATGGTCATCCAGCCCTGCGACCTCTTTGCCGACGGCCGCCAGAACATGTGCGACGGCTGCCCGGACGCCATCCTGCACGACGGCAAGATGGTCTGGAGCTGCCGGGTGGACGAGCTGGAAAAGTTCGGCGCGTTCATCCAGTGCGCCCCGCGCGGCGCCTGCTGCGGCGGCCAACCGGCTGCCCAGGCGGAACCGGCGCCGCAACCGGAACCGGCCGCCATGGCCGCTCCCGAACCCATTGCCGCACCGCAACCGGCCCCCGAGCCCGCGCCTGCGCCCGAGCCCCTGCCCGAGCCGGCGCCGCAGCCGGAACCCAAGCCGGCCCCCGCTCCGGAACCGGCGGCCGTGGCCGCCCCGGAACCCGAGCCCACGCCGGAACCCGTAGCCGCATCGGAGCCAGTGGCCGCGCCGGAGCCTGCGGCCGAACCCGAGCCGGCTGCCGAGCCTGCCGTCGCCTCCGCGCCGCAGCCGGCTCCTGAACCGACTGTCGAGCCCCGGCTGGAGCCCGAACCGGCACCCGGGCCCGCGCCGCAACCCGAGCCCGTGGTCGAGCCGACGCCGGAACCGGAACCCAAGCCGGCCCCGGAACCGGAACCCGCCCCGGAACCGGAACCCGCCCCGCAGCCGGAGCCCGAACCGGCTCCCGAGCCGGCCGCGGTGCCCGCGACGCGCCGGGAAACCGCTCCCGCCACCCGGGGCATGACCGAACCGGCCGTCAAGGTCGACCTGCCGCCGGCCGTGGCCGCGCCAAAGGCCGCGCCCAGGCCGGAACCGACGCCCGAACCGGCAAAAGCCGCGCCCGAACCGGCCCCGGCCCCTGAAGCGCCGGCCAAGCCGGCCAAGGCCCCCAAAGCCGCCAAGGCCGCCCAAACGGCCGACAAGCAGCCAAAGGCCGCCCCGGCCAAGAAAAGCGGCAAGACCGCCAAGAAGAAATCCAAGGCCCGTTAGCCCTTTCCGTCCCTCCCGGCCGCCCGCGCGGCCGGGAGGGGGAATCCCACATGCCCCAAGACTCGCAAACCCTCCCCCGCAAGGGCGCTCGTCCGTCCTATGGCATCCTGTCGAAATTCGTCCACCTGGCCGGGGCCCAATGGATCCATGACGGCCTGCACACCTTTTTCCTGATCTATCTGGCCCGGCTTTCCACCAGCGACTACGGCGAATTCATGGTGGCCTTCGGCCTGGCCTCCATCATCCTTTTTCTCGGCGAATTCGGCCTCAACCAGCCGCTGGTCGCCTCGCTCAGCAAAAAGTACAGCCACAAGGGCGACATCCTGGCCCAGTACACGATGCTCAAAAGCATCCTGCTGGTGACGGGCTGGCTCGGCGTGGTGGTCTTCATCTTCTGGCAGGGCTACACGCCGGGGCTCAAGAACCTGGTCATGGTCATCTCGGCCGGCGTCGGCCTCGAAGCCATCGCCAGCTCCTTTTTCATCGCCATCCGGGTCGAGGGCAGGCAGGACCTGGAGGGCCGCATCCGCGTCGTGTCCGGCGTCTTCGGCTACGGCTACGCCATCGCCCTGCTCAGCCTCGGGGCCGCGCCGCACTGGATCGCGCTCTTCAAGCTCATCGAGAACGTCTGCAACATCACCGGCGGCGTCTGGATGGCCCTCAAAACGACCGAATTCTCCGGTCTGGCCCTCAAGCGCAAATCCCTGGCCCGGACCTGGGCCACGGCCAAGAACGGGACCGTGTTCGTGCTCATGGCCCTGGCCGCCATCCTCTACAACAAGGCCAACCTCTACTTCCTGCAAAGCCAGGGCGGCCCGACCAAGGTGGCCCAGTACAGCGTCACCTGGGAGCTGGTGGACGGCATCTCCATCCTGGTGTCGAACCTGCTTTTGAGCAGCATCCTCTACCCGCTCTTCGTGCGGCTGTGGAAAAACGACAAGCGGGAGTTCAACCGGCTGGCCAGCAACTCGGTGCGGTGGCTGATCGGGGCATCGCTGCCCATCATGTTCGTGCTCTTCGTCGAATCCGACCGGCTGATCGGCCTCATCTACGGCGGGGCCTACTTCGACGCCATGTGGATGCAGAAATGGCTGGTCGGCACCATCCTCTGCGGCTTCGTCCACAACCTGGCCGCCTACCTCATGATGAGCCAGGGCAAGCAGCGGATGCTGCTTTTCATCTACATGGGCGGCCTGGCCCTGAACCTGACACTGTGCGCCACGCTCATCCCGGCCAGCCCGCTCCTCGGCACCTGCCTGGCCATGCTCATCACCAAGGCGGCCGTGGCCGTGACCACCACCACCTATTGCCAGATGACCATGCGCATCATCGACCTCAAATCCCTGTGGCGCATCCTGGTGGCCAGCCTGTGCGCGGCCGGGCTCTACGCCGCCACCTACCGAATCGGCATCCGGGAAATCCCCGAGATCCTGGCCCTCGTGCCCTTCGGCTTCCTGGCCTACCGCTGGAAGCAGGAACTGAAGGCCCAACGGGTCCAGATGGGGTTGACGTAAGCCGCGCTTCGCCTCCCCCGCTTGTTTCTTCGCCCTCTTGTGTTATGGCTAACCTATAGGGAGGTTGTCATGCACGATATACTGAAAAGGATCTGCGTCGCGTTCCTTGTCGCGGGCCTGCTTCCCGTATCCGCCGCGCTGGCCAAAAAGGACTCCGGGCCGCCGTCCCAGGGCCGGTCCGGGCCGCCGGCGGGATCGTCCCAAGGGGCCGGGCCGCCCTACGGCCCACCCTCCTACGCGGGTCCCAAAACCGCGGTCCCCGGCCAGGCGCCCTACGGCCCGCCCTCCTACGCGGGCCCCAAAACCACGGTCCCTGGCCAGGGCACGAAAACGGTCCCGCCTGGCTGGCAGAAAAAGAAAAACGGCCAGGGCAAGGCCAAAAAGCACGGTCCGCCCGACCATGCCCCGGCCTGGGGCTCCCGCGGCCACCAGGATCAGTAAACGAAACGGCCGCCGCCCCGTGAAGGGGCGACGGCCGTTTGAAGAATTGCCGAGACTCCGCGACCGGAGTGTCGCCCGATTTACCGGATGATCCTCCGGACCACGCCGTTCCAGCCGACCTTGTAGTCGATGCCGCGCCAGGACATGGTGTTGGTGGTAAACGTCCGGCCAAAGCACCAGCCGAGCATCAAAAAGGTGGCCGCGTAGCCCCGGAGCCAGGGGAGCAGGCCGACGGGCCTGGGGGACAGGGTCCGGAAGGCCAGGCCGAGCCCCAGGAAGGCGGCCAGATAGGCCAGCGTCCCCAGGGCAGCGCCGCCCGGGACCAGACAGGCGAGCCAGCCAAGGACCGTCAGGGCCGCCAGGACCGGCGGCGCGGACAGGATGAAGACGGCCAGGATCGACACCAGCCAGTCAAGCGGAATGCAGAACTTCAAATAGAGGAGCTGGCGGGTCAGCCACAGGTCCCACCGGGCCAGGGACACCGCGCGCAGGGGCGTGTCCAGGCAGGCGGCGGCCACCGGCCAGGCGGCCACCCCGGACCGGCGCAGGTGCGGGCCCATGGAAAAGTCGTCCACGATGTTCCTGGCCCAGACCCGGGCCAGACCGAACCGCTCGAAGGCGGCCCGGGAAATGGCCATGGCCCCGCCCCAGGGCTGGGTGATGGCGGCCAAGGGCTGCATGAGGTGGAGCGCCAGACAGGTGTTGGTCATGCCGATGGTGCCCATGGCCCCGTCCTCGGGCACGATCCGGTGGAAGCCGCTGGTCATGGGCGCGTCGCCCCGGATGATCGGCGCGGCCAGATTGGTCAGGAAGTGGCGGTCGGCCACGTGGCTCGAATCGGAAAAGACGAAAATCTCGGCCGTGGACGCGGCCCGGATGCCGGCCAGGATGTTGTGGTTTTTCTGGCCGCACAGCTCGGCCCGCCCGGCCACCGCCAAAAGGACACGCGGGTCGTCGCCGGCCACGCCGGCCACCAGGGCCCGGGCCGGGTCGGCGGCGTCGGCCGTCACGAAGACCACCGTGAAATCGGGATAATCCTGGTCGAGAAGCGAGGCCACGGCCTCGCGCATGCCCGGATGGTCGCCCGTGACCGGCACGATGAGCGCCAGGCGCGGACAGGCTTCCGGCATGGGTTCCGGACCGTCGCCGCCCAGCACGTGGCGCCGGCCGAGGAGGAAAAGAGCGGAAAGCATCACCAACTGCGCGGCCATGGCCGCGAAAACAAAATAGCCCACGCCAACTCCTTGGAGAAAAATCAGCCCGGCTGCCGGGCCGGGCCGGCCGTCCCACCGGCCGGCGGACAGGCTCCGGCCGGCGGCAGGGGCACCTTGGTGGCCGAGAGGTCGAGTCTGCTGCCACCCTTGGTGGTCAGCACGCCGCTTATGGCGTCGCCTTTGGCGTCGCCCTCGAACACGTGGCCGCTGCCGTGCAGCATGTAGATGTGGCCGCCAAAGATGGCGCCCACCAGATGGTAGACGTTGGTCTCCCCGGTCAGGGCGTGGACCACCACCTCGGCTCTGACCGTGTGGTCAGGGTCCTGCTCGACATGGGCCTGCACGTCCGAGCCGTAAAACGACCCGCGCCAGAGCCCGGAGATATCGGGCTCGCCGGCCAGCGCCGCCACCGCCGGCGCGGCCAGGGCCAGCCACACGACAAGCAGGGATTGCACCAATACGAACATCGCGACTGTCCTTAAGCCGAGGGGGGAGGAAGATGCCTCCGGCGGCCAGGGGCGCCGCCCCTGGACCCTGCCGGGGGGGATCATCCCCCCCGGACCCCCTGGGCGGGGGTATTATCGATGGTCCATGGCACCGTCACCCGCCGTCTCGTCGGGGGGGACCGGGGGGAATCATTCCCCCCGGCGGGGTTCGGGGCAGCGCCCCGATTCTTCGCATCCCCGCTCCAACACCCGTTCGAAGACGGCTTCGTGGCGGCGGACCATCGTTTCCATGGAAAACCGTTCCACGGCCCGCTGCCGGGCCGTTTCGCCGAAGCTGCGACGCAGGGCCTCGTCGCCAAGGACCCGGGCCAGGTTCTCGCCGAGAGCCTGCGGATTGCGCGGCGGACACAAAAGGCCCGTGCGCTCCGGCTCGACCACGTCCGGGATGCCGCCCACGGCCGTGGCCGCCACGGGAATGCCCATGCTCATGGCCTCCAGGATGACGTTCGGCAGCCCCTCGCGCACCGACGAGAGGACCACCGCCGAGGCCTGCTGGAAAAAGGGCCTGGGGTCGGCAGCCGGGGGAAACGTCCGGATGTTGCCCCGGACCGGGCTTCTGGCGGCCAGGGTGCGGACCCGGGTCCGCAACGGTCCGTCGCCCATGAGCCACAACTCGGCCCTCGGCCGGCGGGCGACCGTGTACTCGAAGCCCCGGATGAGCGTCTCGTGGTCCTTGTCCTCGCAAAACCGGGCCGGGCACAGGACCACCTCGCGCACCGGGCGCAGCTCGTCCGGCGGCGGCAGGAAATGGTCCGTGTCCACGCCGTTGGCGATGCAGGTGATCTTGTCCTGCGGCCGGCCCATTTTGACAAGGGCCTTGGCCAGGGGTTCGGCGTTGACGATGTGGTGGGCGGCCAGGCCCTTCAGAAACCGTTCGTGCTGGCGCTTGATGGCCCCGCCGCCCCGGCAGGTGCCGATGACGGCCGTGATCCCGCGCAGGCGGCCGAAGACCCGGCCCCAGATGTTCGGCACGGCGGTCAGCGGCATCAGGATGTCCGGCCGCTCGGCAGCCAGGCGCTTCCACAGGGCGGCAAGCCCCAGCACCCCGACTTTCGGATAGGGCGAAAGCCAGACGAGCGGAATGCCGGCCAGTTCGGCCTTGGGCGCGAAATCCCGGACATCGGTCAGCATCCAGAATTCCGGGGCGAACCGGCTGCGGTCGAGGCGCGCCGCCAGCTCCAGGGCCTGGCGCTGGGTGCCGCCGAAAGCCAGGTCCTGAAGCAACATGACTACCCGGGCGGGCCGGGCAGGCCGCGCGGGCGAAGTCGGCCCGGGCATCAATACCCCATCAGTCCGCAACAGCGGGTACACGAGGGCATGAGCCCCTCGGTGTGGAGGCTCGCCCGGAAGCGGCGGTAGGACTCGGAGTTCCACAGCTCGGTGATGGTGTGGTCGCGGACGTTGCCGACGATGTAATCGTGGTAGTCGCGGCACGGCGACATGTCGCCGTTGGAATCGAGCTCCACCGCCTGGTAGATGGAGATGCACTGGTTGAAGCCGAAGGTCGACTCGTGGTTGGTGTAGTATTCCTTGAGGTTCGGCACGCCGGTGATGTTCGGGATGATGTTGACGGCCGGGTTGCCGAAACCCTTGGACCGGCGCTGCACCTCGAGGAGCTGGGTGTTTAACGTCTCGTGGTCCTTGATGGTCCAATCCCCGACCCAGCCCCAATGGAGCTTGGGCTTGAAACCGAAGCGCCGGGAGAAGTCCTCGTCGTGGGCCGTGGCGCTTTTCTCGTCGATCCACCAGGACAGGTAGTAGACGAAAAGATCCACCCGGTCCTTGTAAGCCTCGTAGATGTCGACCAGATGGTGGACGTTGGCGCTCGAAATGGTGACCAGGGCCGCGACCAAGGGCAGGTTGGTCTTGTGGGCCTTCTTGGCTTCCTTGATGGCAGCGAGCGACTCCTGGACGACCTTGTAGTTGTCCCCGCCGCCGGCCGAGGGACGGGCCGCGTTGTGGGTCTCGGCCGAATGGCCGTCGATGGAGACCTGGAGCAGGAACATGGGGGCCGCGGCCAGCCGGTCGGCGGCCGCGAGCAGGCCCGTGGCGTTGGTGGCGATGGAGGTCGGCATCTTGAGTTCCGTCGCCCGCTCGATGATGTCGAGCCAGCCCTTGTACATGGTCGGCTCGCCGCCCCAGAGGTAGACCGAGGGCCGGTGGCCGTTTCGGGCCAGGTCCTCGAGGAGGGCCAGGTAGCGCTCCGGAGAAATTTCCTGCTTTTTGAGGTCCTTCAAATTCTGGCCGTGCAGAAAGCCCTGGTCGCCCCACTGGCCGCAGGTGTGGCAGCGCAGGTTGCACATGTCGGTGATGCGGATCGACAGCTGGCGGATGCTGCGGGCCTGCCCGGTCTCGGCCCGGGGATTGAGGGCGGAAAAAAGGAACTTTTCCTTTTCCAGGGCGATCAGACGGCCGGCGATCCAGGGGTGCCCGGCCACCTTGACGGATTGTTTGAGAATGGTGCCAAGCGCGACGCTGCTGCGTTTGCTCATGAAGCCTCCAGTGCCGTGACGGCGAATGTCGCCTTACGCCGAAAAGGCGCTTGGTTCAAGCATTGAGGCCCTGGTAGTAGGCACGGCGGCCGGGCTTGTAAAGGGGCGGGGTGGCCTGGCCGGCCGGGCCGGGCGGGCCGGCGGCCCCTTTTCCCGGCGGCCGGGCAAAGCTCCCCTTGCCGGGCGCAAGGGTCAGGCATACATTGCAATTGCGGCGAAACCCCAGCGAGGCATTCCTATGGCGCCCCAAGTGAAAACCATTCTCCTGGCCGTGGACTTCTCCGAAGCGGCGCAGTACCTGGCCGAGTACGCGTCGATTTTCGCCAAGGGCCTCGGGGCCCGGCTCCTGGTCCTCTACGTTTCCCCCAGCATGAACCGCTACGCCAGCCTCTACGTGCCGGCCGCCAACATCCAGTCCCTGGTCGAGCAGATCCTCGAGGGGGCCAACCGGGTCATGGGCGAATTCATGCTCGGCCGGTTCGTCGGCGTGGCGGCCGAGGGCCGGGTGGAATACGGCTATGCCCCGGAAAAGATCCTGGAGGCGGCCGGCAGCTGCGGGGCCGACATGATCATCATGGGCACCCATGGCCGGCGGGGGGTGGAGCGGATCCCCTTCGGCTCGGTGGCGGAAAAGGTGGTCAAGACGTCGAAAATCCCGGTCCTGACCATCCGCCCGGCCTGAGGAGGCGCGGCCGGGGCGCCGGAAGCATTGCCGGAAACGGCCGGGTCGGGTAGGGTCGCCCGAGTTCCACCCACAACCCGGGGCAACCATGGCCAATGCCGCCACGCGACAATACCTGACCTTGAGCCTTGGCGGCGAACGGTTCGCCCTGGAATCGCTGGTCGTGTCCGAAGTGCTCGACGTGCCGGCCGTGACCTGGGTGCCGCTGGCCCCGGGACACCTTCGCGGCGTGGTCAACCTGCGGGGCAACGCGGCCACCGTGGTCGACGTCTGCCGCAAGCTCGGCCTGCCCGAAACGGCCTCCCGCGTCCCGTCGTGCCTGGTCATCGTGGAGCGGAACTACGAGGGCGAGACCTTTCCCGTGGCCGCGCTGGCCGACGCCGTGCACGAGGTGGTGGAGATCCGGGACGAGGACATCGCCCCGCCGCCGGACATGGGGCTGGCCGTGCCGGCCGTCTTCGTCCTGGGGCTGGCCCGCCTGGGCGACGGCTTCGTCATGATCCTCGACGTGGACCGGCTTTTTTCCCTGGAAGAGCTGGCCGCCCGCCGGCCCCGGGCCGACGGGGCCCCCCGCCGCCTGCTCTGACCCCCGCCCTCACCTGCCGTAGAGCCGGCCGTACATCATGGCGTTGGCCGTGATGCGCCGCACGTAGTCGCGCGTCTCGGTGTAGGGAATGAGCTCCGTGAAAAGCTCCTCGCCAAGGGGCGCCAGGTGGCGCACCCAGATGGCGGCCCGGTTCTCGCCGGCGTTGTAGCCGGCCAGGGCGGCCGCCAGGCTCCCGGCCCGACCCAGGCGTTCGCGGAAAAAGGCCACACCCAGCCGGATGTTGACCATCGGATTGAAAAGATCCTGGCGTTCCGCCCGGATGCCGATCTTTTTCCCCACCGTGCGGGCCGTTTCCGGCATGAGCTGCATGAGCCCGACCGCGCCCGCCCCGGACACCACCAGGGGATCGAAAAAACTCTCCTGCCGGATCAGCGAATAGACCGTGTCAGGACGGATGTCCGACCCGGCCAGGGCCGCCTCCACCTGGGGCGCGTAGGCTCGGGGATAAAGGGCCTGGCGCAGCGGGGCCAGGTCCTCGGCCGTGCCGCGCAAGAGGCACCCGCCAAAGGTCCGCCAGGCCGTCTGGCTGACCGCCCCCCGCCGGCCCATGGCGGCCGCGGCCTCGATGTGGGCCATGGCCAGGTCGGCCCGGGCCGGCTCGGCCCGGGCGGCGAATTCCAGCTCCATCTCGGCCAGGGCCGGCAGTCCGGCGCCGGAGAGGGTCCGGGCCTTGTCCAGGGCGGCCTCGGCCGTGGCCGAGGGCTCCTCGATGCGGCCCGGGCAGCGCGGCGCGCTTGTGACCGGCGAGGCGGCCACGGCCTGCTCCGACAGCCCGAGCCCGGCCAGGGCGGCCCGGGCCCGGCCGCCGTAGTAGGTGTTGGGACGCCGGGAAAGGGCTTCGAGCCAGACGGCGGTGGCCTCGCTTGGCCGCCCCAGGACGAGCAGGGCCCGGCCGCGCCAGTAGCGGGCCCCGTCGGCCCAGTCGTCGCCCGGGAACCGGCGGATGAACGCGGCCATGTCCTCGGCCGCGCCCTCCATGTCCCCGACCACGTAGCGCAGGACCGCGGCCAGGGACGCGCCCTGGGCGGCCAGATCGGCCGGCACGGCCAGACCGCGCAACTGCCCGGCGGCGGCCAGGGCGTCGGCGAAACGGCCGCGCTCGGCGAGCAGCAGGGCCAGATGCCGGGCCGCGGCCTCGCGCAGGGGATCGTCTCGGACGGGAGCGGCCAGGACCTGGCGGAGCAGGGCCTCCATGCGGTCGATATCCTCCGGCTCGAAGGACCGCCACAGACAGCGGGCCTCGTGGTAGCGGGCCCAGCCGGAAAGCGACGCAGCCGGATCGGCCGCGGCCACCCGGCCGAAGGCCTCGGCCGCCGCCTTGAACCGCCGCAGCCGGTAAAGCGCCTTGCCCCGGACATATGCCGCCCGTAACGCCTGCCCGGCGTCAAACCCCCGCGTATTGTCCAAAAGCGTGAGCGCGTCCTCGGGCCCGGCCTTCTCGGCCATCTTCTCGGCCCGCATGAGCACATTCCCCGGCGCATCCGGGTCATAGCACATCCCGGCCGTCCCCACCCCGGCCCCTTCCCCCCTTTCGGGGGGTCCGGGGGGGATGATCCCCCCCGGCGGGTCCAGGGCAGCGCCCTGGCCGCCGGAGGCATCCGGGGCCACGCCCTGGCCGCCGGAGGCATTCTTCCAGGCATTGTTCCCGCATATCGTCCTCGCCAGGGCGTTGCCGGCCACGGCGGAGCGGGAGGCCGGCCAGGTCAGCGACAGATGGCGCAGGAAATCCGCCGCCTTGCGGTCCTGGCCGAGGCCGTCGGCGGCCACGGCGGCCCGCAGCCAGACCTCGGGGGCCAGCGTCGGGTCGGCCTCGGTGAGCCAGGATTCGGCCAGGGCCAGGGCGGCCCCGTGATCGCCGCGCCGGGCCGCGCTCTCAAGGGCCAGATAGAGGGCGTCCCGGCCGAGAAACGATCCGGCCGGAGTGGCGGCGAGCGCGGCCAGGGCTGCGCCGGCTCCGGCCGGGTCGTCGGCCAGATAGAGGCCAAGGCCCCGGTAGTAGGCGGCCACGTCGGCGAGCGTCCCGGCCTGGGCGGCCGAGGCGGCCAGCCGGGCGGCGCCTTCCGCATGCCGCCCGGCCAGGACCTCGGTTGCGCCCAGGGCCACCTCGGCCGCACCCGGCCGGCCGGGTCCCCTTGGCCCGGCCGGGGTCCTGGCCGTTTCCGGGCCCGAGGCGGCCAGCCTGGCCGACCGGGGGAGCGGGATGTCGCCGGGTTTGCGCGGCGGCTCCCAGGCCGCGGCCTGGCCGGCCGGGCAGGACCCTGGAAGCGTCAGGCCGCCGAGGGCCAGGACCAGGAGCAGGACCAGGCCGGACACAACCAAACCAAATCGATCGGAGAAACGCTTTATTCCCGCCCTGGTCATGGCGTAATTCCCTACCTTGTCATGCGAGAAACGGCTAGTTTACTAGATGTGTGAAAGAAACAGAACCCTTGACTTCACGTGAAAATCGTGACTAACAAGCACGAGTTTACACGGTCCGCTTGCGTCATCAGGGCGTCGCGATCCTGGACGCGAGCCCTGCGCGTCTTCCACCCGTCAAGGAGGTCGGTATGTCCTTCGCGCAGTCCTGGGATTTCACGCCGGGCGCCCGCGTCGTTCTCGACGATCTGCGAAAGTGCTCGCGTGAATACGAGTGGCTGGAGGAACCTTACGTCTCGCCCGACGGCGAGACCGTGGCGATGGTCGCCGCTTTGCCGGACGCCGAATTTTCCCTGGCGGTCAACGGTGAAGTTTGGGAACAAACCTTTGACAAAATCTGGTATCCCCGCTTTTCGCCGGACGGCCGGCTGACAGCCCTGGTCCAGTCGGCCGGGGAATGGACCATGGCCGTGGACGGCGAACCCTGGGAAGACCAGTACGGCTACATCTGGGGCACGCTTTTCTCCAAGGCCGGGGACGTGATCGCCGCCCCCATCCAGGTGGACGGCAAGTACGGCCTGGTTTCCAATGGCGTAGCCTGGGAAACCCTCTATGACAATGCCAACCAGGTCGTCCTGTCGGCCGACGGCAGCGCCACCGCCGCCGTGGTCCAGGTCAAGCCCCTGGCCCAGGCCGACATCGAGACCTTCCAGCAGGGCATCTTCAGCGTGGCGGTCAATGGCGTCGCCTGGGACTCCATCTTCGTCAACTGCTGGAATCCCGCCTTCGACCCGGCCGGCAAGCACGTGGCCACCACCATCCGCCGCACCCTCTACGACTACTCCATCGCCGTGGACGGCAAGGCCTGGACAGGCGCCTACGCCTGCGCCTGGGCCCCGGTCTTCCATCCGGCCACCGGACAGGTGGCCGCGCCCGTGCGCAAGGCCGGAGCCTGGGGCATGGCCGTGGACGACGTCATGGCCTGGGAGCCCCGGTTCACCCAGATCTGGCATCAGGCCTACAGCCCGGACGGCGCAATCCTCGCCGCCATCGTGGCCCCGAAATTCGGCGAATTCACCGTGGCCATCGGCGGCCAGCCCTGGGACATCACCTTCCCAGTGGTCACCGATCTGGTCGTCAGCCCCCAGGGCGGCCGGGTGGCGGCGCTGTCGAGCGAGAACAACGCCAATTTCGCGGTCATCTGCGACGGCAAGGTCTGGAACGGCCGCTACGACATGGCCTGGCCGCCGGTCTTCAGCCCCGACGGGAAGCATCTGGCCGTGACCGTGCGCCAAGGCGGCAAGTACACGGTGCTGTGCGACGGCAAGGCCTACGCCCAGAGCTTTGACCGGTGCTTTGACCCGGCCTTTTCCCCGGACGGGACCCACGTCCTCATCCGGGGCATCGCCGACGGCAAGGTCTATCGGATCGTGGCCCCGGTTACCGCCTTCACCGGCTAGGAGGGAGACATGCACGCGCTTTACGATCTCGCCGTCGGCCCCCTGGCCTGGCTCGCCTTCGGCGTCTTTATCGTCTGTTCCGTCTACCGGCTTTTGGCCATGCGGGCCCTGGCCTTCCGCAAGGAAAAGGCCTTCGTGGCCTACATCAGCTGGCCCCACGCCATCAAGTCCCTGACCCACTGGTTCACCCCCTTCGGGGCCCTGGGCTGGAAGGAAAACCCGGGCGTCACCGTGGCCACGTTTCTTTTCCACGTGTGCCTGTTTCTGGTGCCCCTTTTCCTCATGGGCCACATCGTGCTCTTCGACACCTTCCGGGGCTGGTCCTGGCCGGCCCTGCCGGGGGCCCTGGCCGACGGCCTGTCCATCCTGGTCGTCCTCATCTGCGCCTACTTCCTGTGGCGGCGCATAAGCGTCCCGGAAGTCCGCTTCGTCACGAGCACCCAGGACTGGGTGGTGGTGTCCCTCGTGGGCCTGACCTTCCTGACGGGCGTTTTGGCCTATCATCGCATCGGCGACAACCTGGTTCTCACCACCCTGCACATCCTGTGCGGCGAGGCCATGCTGGTCGCCATCCCGTTCACGAGGCTCTCGCACATGTTGTTCGCGGTCTTTTCCCGCGGCTACATCGCCTCGGAATTCGGGTCCGTCAGACACGCCAAGGACTGGTAGCCACCGGAGGACGCCATGAGCACCATTGCCGATCGCCTCATCGAGGACACGGGCCTCAGGCGCGGAGTTTCCCGCCTGACCCCGGAGAAGATAGAAAAGGTATTCAAGGAACTGATCGCCGGCGAATGCGGCGCACGGCTCAAAACCTACGTCGAGACCTGCGTGCGCTGCGGCATGTGCGCCAAGGCCTGCCACTACTACATGTCGCACAAGGACCCGAGCTACACCCCCGTGGCCAAGGTCAGCCAGACCATGTGGAAGCTTCTGGCCGCCGGCGGCCGGGTCGACCCGGAGCTCATCTACCAGTGCGCCCAGATCGCCTACACCGAGTGCAACCTCTGCCGCCGCTGCATCCACTACTGTCCGCTGGGCATCGACACCGGCTACATCATGAGCGTGGTGCGGCGTCTTTGCCACAAGCTCGGCTGCACCCCGCAGTACATCCAGGACACCGCCCACAGCCACTCGGCCACCATGAACCAGATGTGGGTGAAAGACGACGAGTGGCCGGACACCCTGCAATGGCAGGAGGAAGAGGCCCGCGAGGAATTTCCCGGGCTTCGCATTCCGCTCGATGTCGAGGGCGCGGACTTCATGTACTCGGTCATCGCCCCGGAACCCAAGTTCCGCACCCAGCTCATCTACCAGGCGGCCGCCATCTTCAACGCCGCCGGCCTGTCCTGGACCATGCCGGCCACGCCCGGCTGGGACAATTCCAACATGGCCATGTTCTCCGGCGACGCCGAGATCATGTCCCGGATCGAACGCGCCCACTACGAGACGGCCCAGCGCCTGCGCGTCAAGCGCATCGTCATGGGCGAGTGCGGCCACGCCTTCCGGGCCGTCTACGACGTGGCCAACCGCTGGCTCGGCTGGAAATGGACGCCCGTGCCCATGGTCCACTCGGTGGAGTTCTTCTGGGAGCTGATCCAGGAAGGCCGCATCAAGCTGACCCGCAAGTACGCCGATCCCGTCACCATCCACGACCCCTGCAACATCATCCGGGGACGGGGCCTGACCGAAAAACTGCGCGACGTGGTCCACTTCCTGTGCGACAACGTCGTGGAAATGCACCCCAACCGGGAGCACAACTACTGTTGTTGCGCCGGCGGCGGCGTCATCAACTGCGGGCCTCCGTTTAAAAACGTCCGCATCGTCGGCAACTCCATCAAGGCCGAGCAGCTGAAGGCCACGGGCGTGCACACCCTGGTCGCTCCCTGCCACAACTGCCACGGCGGCCTGGAAGACATCATCAGCAAGTTCGACCTTGGCATGCACACCAAGTTCCTTGGCGACCTCATCTATGAGCTCATGGAGAAGCCCGAGGCCGAGTAACCCCGGCGCGCAGGAGAAACCGCTATGAAAAGACGCTCGAAAACGTCCCTGCTCCTGGCCCTGCTCGCCGCCGCGTTCCTGGCGGTTCCGGCGCTCGGCCAACAGGACATGACCACGGTTCCGGCCGAGGGCTTTGCGGCCAAGACGCGCCAGCCCGCGCGTTTCGCCCATGACGCCCACAACGAAAAGGCCGGCCTTTCCGACTGCACGACCTGCCACCACGGGGAAAAGGACGGCAAAAAGGACCCCACGGCCGATACCTCCGGCGTGCCCTGCTCCGACTGCCATACCGCCGCCGCCAAGTCCGGCCGCACCCCGCTCATGCGGGCCTACCACAAGCAGTGCATGGGCTGCCACCTGGCCCAGAAAAAAGGCCCCGTCACCTGCGGCGACTGCCACGAGCCGGTGAAATAGGGGGAAAAACCGGGGCTCTGCCCCGGACCCCGCCGGGGGGAATCATTCCCCCCGGACCCCCCGAAAGGGGGCGCGGGACGACGCAGCCCCGCGCCAACACGATCCTTGCAGGCGCGGCCGGGAAACCGGCCGCGCTTTTTTATCTTCTGGAACGGGTCTTGCTTCGCTGCCGGCAACACAAGGAGCCCCCATGCGCCATTGTCCGGTCCGGGTCCTGGCCCTGCTGTGTCTTGCGGGCCTCCTGGCCGCCGCCCCGACGCCGGTCCAAGCCCAGGAGGACCGGGCCGGCCCGCCCGTTGCCGCGCCCGTTTCGCCCCCCCTGGCCCCGGTTTCTCCCGCACCCGGCGCCGACGGATCCGGGGCCGTGCGGCGTCAGGTTTCCGACGCAAGGGCCTTCTCCACCACCTCCACCTGCTTCTACGGCCCCCAGATGGACCAGGGACAGGCCAAACGGCTGTGCGCCGACCAGACCCGGGCCAAGCTCCTGGACGCGGCCGCCGGAATCCTGGCTCCCGAGCCGGCCGTGGCCGCGGCCCGGCTCTCGCCGGGAGACGTGCGGGCCTTTGTCGACAGCCTGCTGCGGGTGGCCGTGGCCGACGAGGAGGTACGGCCGGCGGCCGACGGCCTGGCCGTGCGCTTGACCCTTCGGGCCGAGGCCCCGGCCGACACCCTGGCCGAACGGCTGGCCGCCTTTGCCGCCAACCCCGAACTGCGCGCCGCCGCCCTGGCCGAGACCGCCGCCCGGGACAGGCGCGCGGCCGAGGCCCGGCTGGCCGCCGTCCCTTTTGGCGCGGACCGGGAGTTCCGGGCCCGGGAAATCCGGGAAGGGATGCGCGAGGACGCGGCCTTTGCCGCCCGGCAGGTGGTGCCGGGCATGTCCATGGCCGGGGTCAAGGAACTCCTCGGCAATCCGCCGGCCATGAAGCAGGCGGTCATCGGGCCGGAGTCCTACGTCTGCGCCGGGTACGGCCGCGTCTGGGTCGTCTTCCGGGACGGGCTGGTCTCCTGCCTGCGCACCCGGCTCGATTATGTGGCCCGGTACGGCACCGACTGCCACTGCGCCGGAAACTACGCCACCATCCTCAAAAACGACTGAGCCGGGTCCGTCTTGACAGGTGCCCCGCGCGGCAGATAGATAAACCGTGCCGTAAAGCTCCCCCCCTCGACATTTCCCTTCACCATCAGCCGGAGGAATTATGAGGGCTCTCATAGTTGACGACGATTTTTACAGCCGCAGCTTTCTCGAATACATTCTGCACCCCTATGCCCGGTGCGATGTGGCAGTCAACGGCGAGGACGCGGTCATGGTGTTCAAAAAGGCCCTGGAGGCCGGGGAACCCTACGCCCTTGTCTTCATGGACCTGCTTATGCCCGTCATCGACGGTCCCCGGGCCCTGAACGAAATCCGGGAGATCGAAAAAGACTTCGGCCTGGACCACGACGGACGCTGCAAAATCGTCATCACCTCGGTCCTCGAAGACGGCGAGGAAACGCACAACGCCATGTACCTCGGCGGCGCGACCTCGTTTCTGCAAAAGCCTGTCGACGAAAAGTCCATTCTGGCCGAGTTGACGCGACTGGGCTGCATCACGCCCGAAGCGGAACGCTGAGGCGGGCGGCCCGGCCGCCCGCCTTTTCCTTTTTTTAACGTCTCCCGCCTTCCCGCCGCCCGGCACATGCCGTATGCTGCGGCATGCGCAAACGCCTGATCCTGGCCGGCGGCGGCCACGCCCACCTGCACACGCTTTCGCGGCTCGACCTTTTCCACGCCGCCGGCATCGACGTTACCTGCGTCGCCCCCACCCCCCACCTCGCCTACTCCGGCATGGGCCCGGGCATGCTCTCGGGCCGCTACGCCCCGTCCGACCTGCGCTTCGATATCGAGGCGATGGCGGGGAGGCGAGGGGAAAAGATGCTTCCGGCGGCCGGGGGGGATCATCCCCCCCGGCCCCCCCGGGCGGGGAAAGACGGGGCGGACGGCGAGGGGACGCTGTCGGGATTCATTCGGGGGGCGGTGGTCCGGGTGGTGCCGGAGGAGAGGCGGCTGGTGCTGGAGGACGGGCGGGAGCTTACCTACGACGCCGTGAGCTTTGGCCTGGGCAGCCGGGTGGTGGTGCCGTTTCCGGTGGAGACCAGTCCCCGAACGGCCGTTTTTCCGGTGAAACCCATCGAGAACCTGCTGGCCGCCCGGCGGCACATCGAGTCCCTGGCCGAGGCCGGACCGGTGCGGGTGCTGGTGGCCGGCGGCGGCCCGTCCGGGTTCGAGGTGGCGGCCAATGTCCTCGGGCTTTTTGCCAGCTGCGGCGTGAAAAAGCCGCTGGTGGCCGTGGCCGTCGGGCGCGGGCTCTTGTGCGGCTGGCCGCGCCGGGCCCGCCGGGCGGCCATACGGTCGCTGCGGCGCCGGGGAGCCCGGATCGTCTGCGGCCGGGTGGTGCGGCTGGCCGGCGGCCGGGCCCAACTGGCCAGCGGGGCCCACGAATCCTGCGACGTGCTGCTGGTGGCCACCGGCACCCGGCCGCCGGAACTCTTCTCCCGCTGCGGCCTGGCCCTGTCCCCGGACGGGGGACTGACCGTCAACGCCTTCCTGCAAAGCCCGATGCACCCGGAGATCTTCGGCGGCGGCGACTGCGTCCAGTTCGGCCCCCGGGAACTGCCCCGGGCCGGGGTCTACGCCGTGCGCCAGGGGCCGATCCTGTGCGCCAACCTGCTGGCCTATCTGACCGGCGGCAAACTCCTGCCCTTTCGCCAGACCGGCACCAACTTCCTGGCGCTTTTAAACTGCGGCGACGGCCGGGCCATTTTGCGCAAAGGCCCCTTCGTCTTCGAAGGGGCCTGGTGCATGGCCCTCAAGGATTGGATCGACCGGGGTTTCATACAGTCGTTTCCGCCCCGGCGTCCTCCGGCCTGACCGGACAGGCCGGCCGCTCCCGCGCCGGCCGGCCGACCACCGTCACCAGATCGTCCAGGAGCTTCTGCTTGTAGCTTTGCACCAGCGGCTCGTTGTGCATGATCATGTCGAGCTGCCGCGTGTGCATGAGCATGTAGCCGATGACGGTCAGCGCCCGCAGCATCTCGGGCTCGGCTCCGCCGCTTGCGCGCGCGAAGGAGGCGTCCTCGTTCACTTCGACCGTAAAACCATGGATCTCCAGGATCTCGGCCACGAACTCGGCCCGCCGCCGGCGGCGGGAGAATTCCGCCGCCCCGCCCTTGAACTGGAAGCTGACGTAATTCTCCTGGGGCCGGTCGCCGACGAGGGCCTCGACCGTGCAGAAATGGAACCCGAACCGCGAACTCAGGCACAGGTAGTTGCGCGAGACCATGAAGTAGTTGCGCTCGGCAAAAGACGAGTGCGAGGCCGCCTCCAGGTGCGGATTGGTCGAGGCCTGGGCGATGATCGACATGAGCCCCCGGCCGTCCACCGGCGGCGGCCCCTGCCAGGGGATGGCGACGATGCCGTCCCAGAGGGCCCCGACCGGGATGGAGCAGATCTCTTCGAGTTGCACGTACTTGCCCGGCACGTCGTGGGTGAAGCCGTCGTCGAGGTTGATAAACCACCACTTCATGGCCGTGCCCTTGTACTTGAGCTGCTTGGCCGCCCGCTTGGAGAAGTGGAAGTCCTGGCCGAAGGCGAACATCTCGGTCACGGACTTCTCGTGGCAAAAGCGGGTGATGTCGTGGAGCGTGCGGCAGTTTTCCGGGGCGAACTCCGGTATGTTGGGGTCGAGGAGATAAAGCGGCGTGATGCGATCCATGACCCGGCGCAGGATGGCGTGCATCGGGGTCTGGCGTTCCGGGGCCGGGGCCTGCCGGGCGGCCGCCTCGGCCAGGAGCTCCTGGAGGCGGCCCGGGTAGACGGCCCGGCCGTCGGCGTCCACCGTGACCTCGGCGCCCGGGGCGAGCAGGCTGGCCGCCCCGGCCAGGCCCATGAGCGCCGGCACCCGGAACTCCCGGGCCACGTTGGCCAGATGGCCGGCCGCACCGCCCTTTTCCGTGACAATGGCCGCGGCCATGTGGATGACCGAGGCGAAGCGCGGCGGCGCCTCGATGCCGACCAGGACCCCGCCCCGGGGAAACCGCAGCAGGTCGGCCTCCCGCCGGACCACGAACACCGGGCCGCTGCCCACGCCCGGGCTGGCCGTGACCCCGCCGGCGGCGAGCGGCACGCCGGAGGCCCGGCGGTCGGCGGCGGCCGCCTCGGACGCCGGCAACTGGGCCAGTTCCCGGCACTGGAGGAACTGGACCCTGCCCGAGGCGTCGATGGCCCACTCCACGTCCACCGGACCGTCGTACATGGCCTCCAGCGCCACGGCCGCCCGGCCGAGCTCCAGGGCCTGCCCGTCGCTGATGCTCGGCTCGAAGGCCCTCTCCGTCAGTGTGTCCATGCGGCACACACCCTCGCCAGGCCCGCAGACGTAGATCTCGTCCTTCGCCCGGATATGGCGCTCGACCAGGGTCGGCGGCTCGCCCCGGCGGACCACGAACTCGTCCGTGGCCACGGACCCGTCCACCACCGATTTGGGCAGGCCGAACGCGCTGTGGATGTGCACGGCGTCGTCGCGGATATCGAGCGGATTTCGCGAATAGATGACCCCGCCGGCCACGGCGTCCACCATGGCCATGACCCCGACGCACATGGCCACGTCCTCGTCGGGGATACCGCGGTTGAGCCGGTAGGTCATGGCCTGCGGGCTGTATTTGCTGGCCAGGATCTCCTTGTAGGACTCCAGGATGTCGTCCGGGCCAACGTTCAATTTGGAGGAAAACTGGCCGGCGAAGGTCTGGCCCTCCTCGTCCTCGCCCAGGGCCGAACTGCGAAGCGACACCGGCACCGGCCGGCCGAAATGGGCGCAAAGCTCCCGGTAGGCCCCGAGGATGGCGGCGGCCACGTCGTCCGGCACCCGGGCATTGGTGATCTCGTGGCGGATCTGGGAACTGAGGATAAGCAGGTTGCGCTGGTCGTCGGGACCGGCCGACTGGAGCAGGCGGTAGATCTCGTCTTTCAGGTCGTTTTCCTCGATCACCCGGCGGTAGGCCCGGGCCGTGACCGCGAATCCGGGCGGCACGGGGAGCCCGGTGCGGCGCACGATCTCGCCAAGGCCCGCCATCTTGCCGCCCACCTGGTCGGCCTGGGCCCGGCCGGCTTTTTCCAGGGGGATGACCAGCTCCGTGGCCGTCTCCCCGGGCGCGGCCTGGCTTTGCAGACTCTCGCCGATGCCCTGCTGGATATCCTTGATGCGGGGATACAGGGCCGCGTACTTGCCCGGCGCGATGGCATTCAAGTGCTCCACGATCTTGTAGACATTGACCGAGGCGGCCGTGGAGTGGGCCTTGATAAAGGCCATGCCGAAGGCCCGGCGGCCGTGCAGCGCCTCCTCCATCTCGGACATGATCTCCAGGGCCTTCTTGTTGGCCGTCAGGAGCAGCTTGAAGTGGTGGTACCGCTTCTTGAATTCGGTCTGGATCTGCTCCTCGGTCAGGCCGTCCACTTTTTCCGGCTCCCGGCCGAAAAGCCCGGTCAGCGCGCGCTTGACTTTGTCGAACACGTTGCCTCCGCGTCGCCGGTCGGCCGGCAGGGTTTCGCCTGGCAGTTTCCTTTGGTTTGTACCGATTCGATACAAGGAAGGCAACGCGGGCGGGCGGCGGCCCGGATCGGCCGCACACTGTTCTTTACAGCTTACTGTAATTTACAGTAAGCTGCGAGAAACAGCTCGGGAGGAGCCCATGCCGCCGGAAAAGATCAAAGGATACCGCCATCTGCCCGCCTTTCTCCTGCTCGCCCTGGCCCACGGTCCCGGACACGGGGCCGCCGTCCACGCCCGGATGCAGGCCCTGCTGCCGCTTCGGGGCGTGGATTCGGGCGCGGTCTATCGGACGCTCGGCAGCCTGGAGGCCGACGGCCAGATCGTCGGGGAGTGGGACACGGCCGGCCCCGGCCCGGCCCGAAAGACCTACCGGCTGACCCCGGCCGGCTGGGACCGGCTCGATTTCTGGCGCGAGGACATCGCATACCGGGTCCGGCTCCTGGACATCTTTCTGGAAACCGCCCGCACCGTCCAGGCCGGCCGGCCGAAGGAGTAGCCATGGAGCAAGACACCCCAAGCCTCGGCGCCCTCTTCGGCGTCTTTTTCCGCCTCGGCGTCACCGGCTTCGGCGGGCCGGCCATGATCGCGGTCATCCGCGACCTGTCCGTCAACCGCCACCGCTGGGTGAGCGAGGAAGGCTTCCGCGACGGGCTGGTCCTGGCCCAGTCCATCCCCGGGGCCACGGCCATGCAGGTGGCGGCCTACATCGGCCTCGTCCGCCGGGGCGTGGCCGGAGCCCTGGCCGCCTACCTGGGCCTTGGCCTGCCGGCCTTTTTCCTGATGCTCGGCCTGTCCGCCTTCTACGCCAGGACCCAGTCCATCGCCTGGATGGTGTCGCTCATGCACGGCCTGTCCGTGGCCGTGGTGGCCCTCATCGGCTTCGCCGCCTGGACCTTTGCCCGGGTGTCCTGCCGGGAGGTCCGGGGGGCGGCCGTGGCCGGGGCCTCGGCCGTGGCCCTCGGCCTTGGCGTCAATCCGTTCCTGGTCATTGTGGGCGCGGCCGCGGCCGGCATGGCCCTGTACCGCGACCGCCAACCGGACGCCGCGCCCGTGCCGCCCGGCAACGCGCTTCGCCGGGGACTGGCCCAGTCCCTGCCGCTTTTCACCGCCCTGTGCCTGGTCATGGCCGCCACCTGGCTCTACAATCCGGGCCTCTTCGATCTGGCCCGGCTCATGCTCGGCATCAACTGCGTGTCGTTTTCCGGGGGATTCGCCGCCCTGCCGCTCATGTACCACCAGATCGTGGACGTGGCCGGCCAGATGCCGGGGCGGATGTTCATGGACGGCATCGCCCTCGGGCAGATCACCCCCGGGCCCATCAGCATCACGTCCACCTTTCTCGGCTACATGCTTTTCGGCCCGGTCGGCGCGGTGGTGGCCACCATCGCCATGTTCGCGCCGTCGTTTCTCATTCTCCTGACCGTGGCCCCGTCGTTTGCCGCCCTCAAGGGCTCCAGGCGTTTTTTCCGGGCCTCCCTCGGCATCGCGGCCAGCTTCGTCGGCCTTCTCGCCTATGTGACCTGGAAATTCTCCCTGGAAGCGACCTGGGGACCGGCCGCCGTGGCCCTTTTGGCCGTGTCCCTTCTGGCGCTGTGGCGGCGCATCGACATCCTCTACGTGGTCGGGTTCGCGGCCCTCTATTCGCTGCTGTTGCTCTGAAAGGCCGCCGGCGCCGCTCCGGTCCGCCGCCAGCCGTCGCCGCCGCCGGCCTTCTTGGCGGCGTACATGGCCGCGTCGGCCAGGCGCAAGAGAAGGCCGCCCCGGCCGGCGTCCTCCGGGAAAAGGGCCAGGCCCACGCTGGCCCCGAGCTGGCAGATGTGGCCGAGGACCGTGAACGGCTCGCGCATGGCCGCGACCATCTTCCCGGCAATGGCCTCGGCATTGGCCGGGTCGCCGACGCCCGGCGTCAGGGCCACGAACTCGTCGCCCCCGATCCGGGCCACGGTGTCGCTGCGGCGCACGCAGGCCACGAGCCGGCGGGCCGCCTCGGCCAGCACCTTGTCCCCCGCCTCGTGGCCGTAGTCGTCGTTGACACCCTTGAACCGGTCGAGGTCGATGAAATAGACCGCCACCCGCTCCCCCTGGCGCTCGGCCAGGGACAGGGTCTGGCGCAGCCGGTCCATGTAGAGTGCCCGGTTCGGGAGCCCCGTCAGGCCGTCGTGGAGCGACATGCGGGTGATGAGCTCCTCGGCCCGCCGACGCTCGGTGATGTCGTTTATGATGCCGTCGTAGGCGACAAGGGCCCCGGAGGCGTCGCGGTGGACGACCGGGGTGTTGCGCACGTAGCGGATGGAGCCGTCCTTGTGGATGATCCGGTGTTCGAAGGGCGCGGCCTCGCCGCACAGGACCTTTTCGGCATGGGCCAGCACGGCCCCGCGGTCCTCGTCCGGCACCATGGTCAGCCACAGCAGGGGGTTTTCCGCGTATTCCCCGGCCGTGTAGCCGGTCACGGCCACGCAGTTCGGGCCGTGGCTGGTGGCCACCGGCACGCCGTCCCGCACCGTCACCGTGTAGACGTAGTCCGTGACCGATTCCAGCAGCCGGCGGTAGCGTTCCTCGCTCTGGCGCAAGGCCTGCTCGGTCTCCAGGCACTCCCGGTGCTGCTCCTCGAGCTCGGCCACGCGACGGCTCAAAACCGCCAATTCGGCGGCAAGCTTCTTCCGGCTGCGGGAGTCGGCGTCCATGGAGTCCACCTCTCGCCGCCACCGTAGCCCAAAGGAAGGCGCTTGTCATGACTTCCCCCGCTTGCCAAGGCAAAATCCAAAGGGTACCAGTGGGCTGGACGCACAGACGCCCCGGAGCGAACCATGACGGTCGGAACCGAATACGCCGACGACCTCAAGCACGAACTGATGACGGAAATGGCGGACAATTTCTTCTCCCGCCGCCGCCGCCTCGACGAACGCCTGGAAGCCTACGCCGGGCTGCGGGAAAAAGTGGAACGCCAGGGCCGCCTCGCCCTGGCCCGGTGGCGCGCCTTCCGGGAGCTGCTCCTCGGCGGCGCCGAGGCCGATCGGTTCCTCGCCCGCCTCGGCTTCGATCCCGCCAGCCTGGCCGCCTTCCCGACCACCGCCTTCCAGCCGCGCCACCGCCGGCCCCTGGCCCTGACCGCCGCCGGCCGCTACCGCAAAGCCGTGGCCGCAGCCTACGAAACCCTGCGCCAGGAACTCGAAAACTACAACGAGGGCACCTTCGTCCCCGATCCCCGCGACCCCCGGCGCATGGCCCGGGTGCCCGGCTTCGACCACCTCCGGGAAACCGGCCGCGAACTCAACGACGAAATCGCCGCCGTCAACTCCTGCCAGTGCCCCTCGGACATGCTCCAGTTCGCCAAATCCCTCGACCCCGTGCGCCAACAGCAGGAACGCGCCTGCGGCGGCATCGGCGATGCCTGCCGCCTCGACGAGGCCCTGGCCTACCACCCCCTCGACCTCGACCACCCCGGCGTGCCCGTCCTCCCCACCCCCCCGCCCCTCGACACCATCGAGGACGAGCTGGAAGGACTGGCCGACCGGCTCTACGCCGCCGACCCGGCACGAGCCAAGGCCGCATTGGCCGCCGGGAAGTAAGGCGGACATGAAGATGCCTCCGGCGGCCGGGGGGGATCATCCCCCCCGGCCCCCCCGAACGGGGCGTGCGGAAACGGGTAATCCTTGAAGGGACGCAGGTGGGCGGAGCTTTTCTTTAAACGTCTGGAACGTAAAATTCCATCAGACTCGCCCCGTCCCCGGGGCGACGGGCCTGGGTGGCCGGAATCGGGTTGGCGTGCTGGCCGGCTTTGCGGCCAGTGTCGCCAACCCGATTCCGGCCACCCGTCACACCCCCGACCACGACCACCCCGCCACCCGCTTCCCCAACCCCCGCCCACCCGTTCGGGGGGTCCGGGGGGCGTGACGCCCCCCGGCCGCCGGAGGCATGCCTTTCGCTTCCTCCGCCTTCCCGCTCCTACTCGACGGCCACCAGGAACGAGCGCCAGCAGCCGGCGCAGCCCGGGGGCGGGGTGTCGGTGTCGTGCTGGTAGCGGAACTCGCGGTAACCGGGGTCGTTCCAGACGGCGGACAAGGGGGTGGCGTGCAGGTTGCCGCGAATGTCGCGGGGGAAGGGGACATCCCGGCCGTGGAAGCGGTAGCTGGCCGGGGGCGGGATGGGCACGTTTCGGAGAGCGCAGGGGCTGACCGCGCCATCGGCCGCGAGAAAGAGGCTTGCGCCCGGCGTGTCCGGGCAGTGGAAGCGCGAGACGCCGCCGTGAACCAGCCGGCAGTCCAGGGCGATGCCGTAGGTGGCGGCCTCGGCCCTGACGCGGCGCAGATGGTCGGCCAGCCGGTCGTAGGCGTCCTGGTCGTCTGGCACCAGGGTGTCGGCTTCGGTTTCCGGCCGGGTGGCGTAGGAGAGCGGACGCAGCGAGGCGGCGCGCACGCCGATGCGGTCGAGGAATTCCGGCAGCCGGTCCAGTTCGGCGGCAAGGCCGGAGCGGGTCAGGGTATAGCGGACCGCGATTTCGGGACGTCCGGTCTGGTGCACGGCGCAGACGGTGCGCAGCCGGTCCATGGCGGCCAGGGCGGCAAAAAGGCTTGCCCCGCGCCGGCGGAAATTGGTTTCCTCGGACAGGCCGGCCAGGGGGAAGACGACCCGGTCGATGCCGTCCCGGACGAGGGCGCCCGCCTGCTCGTCCCCCAGGCGCGCCCCGTCGGTGACCACAACCACCCGGGCTCCGGTCTTGGCGGCCAGGGCCAGCATGGGCAGGATGTCCGGGTTGGCCAGCGGGTCCCCCCAGCCGTGGAAGCGGATTTCGGCCACGTGCCGGACGGCGGCCAGGACCTGCTGCCACAGCGGCAGCGGCAGGTCGTGGTCCAGCCAGTGCTTCCGGTGGCCGGCCCGGATGGTGTAGCCGGTTTCGGCCCGGCTGCGCGAGGAGGCCTCGACGTGCAGGAGGTCGAGGACGAGCGGCGCGTGGATCATCGGGGCGAAAAGACGGCTCCGGCGAAGCTGACCGCCGAGCGTGTCTCGGCCTCGCGCATGACATCGTGGGCCAGGAGCGCCATGGTCGCGGGAGGCAGGATCTCGGCCAGGGTGGCCAGGGCGGTGAAGCCGCAGACGTTGTAGACGTCCTTGACCCGGGCGGACTCTTCCCAGATGGCGTCGGCGTCGCCCCGGGCCAGGGCGTCGAGCAGGGCCGTGTCGTGGGCCAGGGCCGCTTCTTCCAGCGCCTCGGCCGGCTCGGCGTGGCCGAACTTGGGGCCGATGTGAAAGAGGTCCACGCCGGCGACCACCAGCGTGTCAGGATCGGCGGCCATCTCGCGCAGGGCGGAGAGGAACGGGCCGGCCGCCTCGCGAAAGGCCTGGCGGGAGTGCCTGGGCAGGGCGCCGAGCGGCGAACCGCACAGGATCGGCACCAGGGTGAAGGGCGCGTCGCCAAGGACGTGGCGCAAAAAGACGGCCTGGAATTCCACCGAATGCTCGGACCGGTGGGGCAGGTCGGCCGGGTCCACGGTGGCCTGGCCGGCCCGGCGCAGGGCGGCCACGGCCGGGCCGTCGGCCGGGACCTCGCCCAAGGGCGTGGCAAAGACCTTGTCCGTCAGGCAGTAGAGGCCCTTTATGACCTGGTGGCCGACGCCGAGGACCACCACCCGTTTGGGGGGCGTGCGGCCGTCTAGGGCGGCGCGCAGGGCCCCGTAGGCCGCGCCGTACCCGGCCTTGCCGGCCTCGGGGTCGATGTGCGGGGCGATGACGGCCACGACCGGCCCGGCGGCCGGACGGGCCGAAGCGGCCTCCAGCATGGCGTCGAGGTAGGGGACGAGGAGCGCCGGGGCGTCGGGATAGGCCTGGCCGGCGAACACGGCCGGGCGCACGGGCCTGGCGGCGAAATCGGCCGCGGCCTCGGCTTTCCGGGACTGGTAGCACGGGGTGTCGAGGAGGCCGGCGGCGTCGAGTTCGGACAGGACCGACAGGATGTCGTCGCGGCTGACCCGGCGGCCTTCCTGCAGGGCCGTTATCTCCTTTTCCAGGTCGGCCAGGGAATGCCGGCCGTCCATGAGGGCCAGGACCGGCAGGAGCCCGGCCGGAATGCCCGTGCCGTAGGGCACCAGTTCCAGTCGGTCGCGGACGAGGACCATGTTGCGGCCCTCGTGGTCAAAGGGAATGAATTCGAGGTCGTGTCTGGCGCGGGGGTATTCCATCAAGCATATCCTCGTGGCTTTCCCCCACGGTAGCCCAGGCGGCGGCCCTTGGCAACGCCGGCGGCCCCGGGCCCGGGAACGGCCATCTTTCCGGACCGCCTTGATTTCCGTGGGCGATACGGCTACCTCAAGCCCCGACCGCCACGTGTCCGGTCCATCCTTTGTCCGCTAACGGGAATCCCATGCGCTTTGCAAAAGCCCTGTTCCTCTGCCATGTTGCGGACCCGAGCCCGGTCCTTGCGCGGCCACGCTGTCAGGCCGTGGCCGTACTGTCGGCCCTGACCGGGATTGGCCCGCTTCCCGGCACAACAAGCCCGGAGATCCCCGATGCCCGCCCTTAACGATCCCGTCCTTTTGCCGACCGGCTCCGGCCGGGGATTCGGCGGCGGCGTCTTTCTCGGCCTTTTCGGCGTGCTGTCGCTCATGGCCTGCCTCAAGTACCTGGCCCTGCACTCCACGGTCTTCGACCTCGGGGTCTTTCTTTCCAACATCTATTCGCTGCACAACGACGGCCAGTGGTGGCGGGCCTTTCTCGGCCACGCCCAGCCGCTTTTGCCGGTCTACGCGCAGGTCTACCGGCTGGTGCCGGACCAGGCCGCGCCCCTGGTCCTCCTGACGGGCCAGGCCTTTGTCCTGGCCCTGCCGGCCCTGTGGGCGGCCAGGCGCTACGGCATGCTGGCCGCCCTGGCCTATGCCCTCTATTTTCCGGTCTGGACCAACGCCCTTTTCGACTTCCACCTGGACCACCTGCTCATTCCGCTCCTTTTCGGCTTCCTGGCGGCGGCCACGTCCGGCCGGTACCGGCTGGCCGTGGCCCTGGGGCTGCTGCCGGCCCTGGTCAAGGAGCCCTACGCCCTGACCACGGCCTTTTGCGGCCTGTACCTGCTGGTGGCGGCCCGGCAGTCCCGGGCCGGCTGGGGACTTATCCTCTTTGGGGGCCTCTATTTCTTCGTCGCCACCGCCTGGCTGGTCCCCTTCTGCACGGCCGAGGGCGGCTTCGGGGCCCCGAGCGGCGCCTACGCCTGGCTCGGCAGCGGCCCGGGCGCGGCCGTCCTCACCCTGCTCACCCATCCCCTGGACGCCTTGGCCGTGGTCTTCGGCGTGCCGGGAAAATGGAAATACCTGGCCTTTCTTTTCGGGGCCCTGCTCTTTTTCCCGATATTCAGGCCAAAGCTCCTGCTCCCGGCCCTGCCGGCCCTGGCCCTGGCCCTCTTTTCGACCCAGCCGAGCGCCTACGGCTGGGCCAACCACTACACGGCCGGCGCGGCCGGGGCCCTTTTCTTCGCCTTTTGCGAAGTGCTCGGCCCGGTGCGCATCCTGGCCCGGCAGTCCGGCAACGGCGTGCGCCGCTTCGGGCTGCTCATCTTCCTGGCCCTGGCCGGCGGCCATGTGCTTTTGGCCCCTTCCCCGGTGTCCCGGCTTTTCTGGACCACCGACAACTTCGCCTTTTCCATCGACGCCTACGAGCCGACGGCCCGGGATGCCGGCATCCTGGGCGAGATCCTGCGCTCCGTGCCGCGCGATCCGGCCCTGCCGGTCGTCTCCCAGAACACGCTCAACTGGGGGGCCCTGGCCGAACGCCGCGACTTCAACAGCTTTCCCCTGGGCGTTTTCGACGCCCATCCCGTGCGCGACCTGACCGGCGCCACCTGGAAGGATTTCTGGGCCTTCATCCGGACCGGCCAGACGCTGGACCTGCCGGTGCGGACCTGGCAGGCCGGCTACGTGCTGCTCGACCTGACCCGGCCCTGGTTCGTGCTCGACCGGGGCTGCGACTTTCAAAACGGCGCCTGCCGCGACGCGGAGGTGGCCCGGGAGTTCACCGCCCTCGTGGCCCGGGCCCGCCAGGAACTGGAGACGGTCTACGACCGGGACGGCTTCCTGATCCTGCGCCGGCCGCAAGCCGCTGTGCCAGCCCAACCCCCGGCGGAGACCCCGACCGCCCCGCCGGCCAAGGCCCCGTCGACTTCGCCCCCGGCCGGCGACACGCCCCAGGCCCCGACCGCGCCGGGCCAGGACGCCGCGGCGTCGGCGGTCCAGGCGCCGGCCGCGCCGCCGGCCCCCAATGCCGGTGGGGACATCGAGGTCGAGGTCCTCGACCGCTTCCCGGGCCAGCGTCACGGCACGAAACCCATGCCCATGGTCGCGCCGCCAAGCGTCGGGCAACCGGGGCAGCCGGGGCAGCCGGCGGGCGCCGGCCCGGCCGTGGCGCCGGAAACCGCGCCCCAGGAAAACGAGGCCCCGGCCCGCCCGGCATCCCAGAGCCGCCGCAGCCGCCGGCACCGGCCGCCGGCCGAGCAGTCGGCGCCCCCGGCCGCCCCGGTGCCGGACGCGGCCGTCCCCGGGTCCGAAACCACCATCGCCCCCGCCGGCGACGCCGCCCCGGCCCCGGAAACACAACCCCGGCCCTCCCGCCGCAGCCGGCGGCACAGGGCCCCGGCCCCGGTCTCCCCGCCGGGCCCCGCGGAACCGGCTGCCGGCGACCAGACGCCGTCGCCCTAGGGCCGCGTTCTCAGAATTCGGGCATACGAATTTTGAGAAGAACCTATTAAAACAACTATTATTTAAAGGGCAGCGGCCCTCGTCCCCGAAACCGCGCGCACCACACACCAAGGCCGGGCAGCGGCCGGGAGGCACCATGAGCGGCAACACCTTCGGCACGATCTTCCGGCTGACCACCTACGGCGAGTCCCACGGTCCGGCCCTCGGCGGGGTCGTGGACGGCTGTCCGCCGGGCGTCCCCGTCAGCGAGGAAATCCTCCAGCGCGACCTCGACCGCCGCCGCCCCGGCGCTGGCGGACTGACCGGCACGGCCCGCAAGGAGCCGGACGCGGTGCGCCTCCTGTCCGGCGTCTTCGAGGGCGAGACGACCGGCACGCCCATCGGCTTTGTCATCGAAAACACCGACCAGCGGTCCCGGGACTACGAGGCGGCCAAGACGCTCTTGCGGCCCGGCCATGCCGACGGCACCTACCTGGCCAAGTACGGCCGGCGCGACTACCGGGGCGGCGGCCGGGCCTCGGCCCGGGAGACGGCGGCCCGGGTGGCCGGCGGGGCCGTGGCCGGGGCCCTGCTCGCCCGGGCCGGCATCCGGGTTGTGGCCTACACCGTGGAACTCGGCGGCATCCCGGCCCTGCCCGTGGACGTGGCCGGCGCGGCCGACCGGCCGTTTTGCGCCCCGGACCCGGACGTGATCCCGCTCTGGGAGGCCCGGGCCAGGGAGGCCATGGCCACGGGCGACAGCCTCGGCGGCATCGTCGAGGTCGTGGCCACGGGCGTGCCGGCCGGGCTTGGCGAGCCGGTTTTCGACAAGCTCGACGCCCGCCTGGCCTATGCGCTCATGGGCGTCGGCGCGGTCAAGGGCGTGGAGATCGGCAACGGGTTCGCGGCCGCGCGCCTCCTTGGCTCGCAAAATAACGACCCCATCGTCCACCCGCCCGTGTCCAACAACGCCGGCGGCATCCTCGGCGGCATCGCCAGCGGCCAGCCGGTAGTGGCCCGGGCGGCGGTCAAGCCCATCCCGTCCATCGCCGTGCCCCAGCGGACCATGGACATCGACGGCGAGCCGGCCGAAATCGTGGTCGGCGGCCGCCACGACCGCAGCGCCATCCCGCGCGTGGTGCCGGTGCTGCGGGCCATGGTCCTGCTCGTGCTGGCCGACCTGTGGCTGGCGCAAAAGACCGTGGCCTAGCGTCACGGCCATCGAAATCGCATCGGATTTTCATGGACAAGCATTTACTATTATTATCTTTTATTGGAGATGCCGGCATACTTTTCCAGGGTCGCGGCACGAGAAATCCGGCGCGGCCCGGTCGGCCGGAAAGCGCCCGCTACGGCCGACGCCGGCGTCTCGCCCTGCCGGGCGGCCGCACGGCGGGTGCGGCCGGCGCATGGGCCGATCCCGGCGCCTGGCTTTTTTTTCAATGAAAAGTTTACCCTGCGGCAATATTTGACAAATTCGCCACTGGCCCTGTTTCTTTTTGACCCGCCAGACCATTTCCCTGCCCCAATTCTCCACATTTCCTCTATCACCCTAAAATTAATAAATATTTTATACAGAAAACAGAATACCGCCCTGCCCCGTTCCGGGCGAACGCGCTGTTTTGTCTTGAGTTCTTCGGCTTTTTTTCGTACATTGCGACTAAGTCTTGATTTTAACACAATTTATTTGATGGTGCGATCCTTGCTGTTGCGACACTATCTTTTCAGGCGTCCCCCACGCACCAAAGACGTTTGCTCCTGGGCTATGGGCGGCCGGGGTTCCGCGCGGCCGCACCCACGCCGAGGTTCTTCAGGAAGACGAGAGCGCGCTGCCGAATAACGAAGGAGGCGAATATGGATGTACCCAGCAAGAGCAACAAAGCATGGCAGGACATCGTGACCGGTAAAAAGACGTATCAGCTCAAGTTTCTTGCCGCCAAGATCCTGCTTGGCCGTCTGACCCGGGCGGTCAAGGAAGATTCCTCGGCCGAAAATATAAGCGCCAGCGTGGATCAGCTCTATGCGATCTTTGCCAACAACGTAAATATGCCAAGTGTTCAGGACGATCTGAAAACTATTTTCGGCTAGGAGGTCAATATGCGACAGACCATTTCCACCGTGGCGGATGTCAAGCAGATGATCGAGGCGGGGCGCACGCTCCTCCTGGCCGGCGACGAGGATGCCCTGAGCCAGCTGCCCAAGGGCGACTGGATCGCCGGCACGATTCCCTATTTCATCTCCAGCGACCAGGGCGGCATGGTCAGTCGCGACATGATCTGCACCACGGACATCACCGATCTGGTCGCCTCCATCGATATCGTGGCCTACGACCAAAACAGCCTGGCCCGGGTCTACGCCGAAGGCCCCAAGCACGGCTTCAGCTTCATCATCATTCCCGCCTTCAGCAAGACGCACCGGTCCTTCGCCTTGAATGCCCCCAACTACAAGGATTTCGGCGTCCGGCCGCTGATCGGCTGGGTGGCCGGCGTCCACCTCGGCGATCTCGGCAAGAAATCGCCCAAGGTCATCAACGGCCGCACCGGCGACACCCTGGAAGAAGGCGCCCTGGTCCTCCAGGCCATGCTGCCCGAGGGCAAGGTGGCCGAAATCGGCATCATCAACCTGTTCGAGCAGGGCGACGGCGACATCCTGACCTTCACCTCCGACGACTTTGCGGCGAAAGACGTCATGGTCAACGGCGAAAAGCGCAACCTGGCCGCCTACATCGTGAAAAACAAGCTCGACACCAAGCTGCCGCTGGTGGCCGACTACTACGGGGCCCTGGTCAACATCAGCGTCCAGGACGTGGACGAGGTCGAGGGCCAGGTGAAATTCTACGCCCCGGTCTTCACCGGCATCCGCTACAAGCACGCCAAGCCCGTGGCCGACTACGTCAAGGTGTTCAACGACCGCCTAAGCAAGGAATGCGCCGTCGATTCCAACCGGGTGGCCTTCTCCTGCAACTGCATCCTCAACTATCTGTATTCCGAGCTCGAAGGCAAAAAGACCGACCCCTTCACCGGGCCGGTCACGTTTGGCGAAATCGCCTACCAGTTGCTCAACCAGACCCTGGTGTACCTCGAGATCATGGACGTCTAAACAGCGCCTCCAAACCGGCGGCCGTGCCGCCGTTGTACTGCCTTGATGCCTGGAAAGAGCGACGCGCCAGGGGCCGCCGCCGCCCACCGGAAGGCGGACCGACGTTTCCGCGGCGTCGGGGCGGCCCGTCGGGCCCGCGACAATCCCCGAGGAGTGGGGGGCTGGCGGACCGATCCACGGATCGGGCCGCCGGCCCCCCTTTTTTCGCGCGGCCTGCGCCGCTGCTTCCGGCCCACCGCCGCCTTGCCACCGTCCCCGAAACGGCGTAGAAAGGCTTCCGTCAGAGTACCATCCGCCCTGTGACGCGAACGCGCGCAATCGTCGTCCGCTCGCGCCAAATCTCCATGGAGTCGTAACCCGGGCTGGCTAGGAACTGGGATGTCCGACGGCCCCGCCCGTCCCGACGCGCCCAGACGCCGTCCATCGAGGTGATGACATGGATACACCCGTACGTTCCCGGATTTTCGCCCTTTCCCCCTCCTTTGGGGGGGCCTTTGTCCGCCGGGCCGTGGCCCTGGCCGAACCGGCCCTTGGCCGCCTCCTGTCGCTTGCCCCCATCGAGGACCTCTACCAGCGGGTGCCCGCCGGAGCCACCGGCGGCGCGTTCGTCGACGCGGTCCTCTCGGCCATGGACGTGCCGGTCCGGGTCGCAGCCGAGGAGCTCGAGCGCATTCCCAAAACCGGGCCCGTGGTGGTGGTCTCCAACCACCCCTTCGGCGGCCTCGAAGGCCTGGTCCTGGCCAGGATGCTCCTGGCTGTGCGCCCGGACGCCCGGATCATGGCCAACTTTCTCCTCTCCCGCATCCCGGAGCTGCGCGAGCTCTTCGTCTTCGTCGATCCCTTTGGCGGCAATTCGGCCACCGGCACCAACATCCGGCCCCTCAAGGAATGCCTGCAGGTCCTGCGCGCCGGCGGCCTGCTCGCCGTCTTCCCGGCCGGGGCGGTGGCCCACCCGCGCCTGGAAAACGGCCGCCTGGCCGTCACCGACCCGGCCTGGAGCACGACTGTCGCCCGGCTCGTGCGCAAGACCGAAGCCACAGTCGTGCCCGTCCATTTCAGCGGCCGCAACAGCCGCCTCTTCCAGGTCCTCGGCCTCGCGCACCCGCTTTTGCGCACCGCCATGCTCCCCCGGGAATTCGCCAACAAGTGCGGCGCCACCGTCGAGGCCCGGATCGGCACACCCATCAGCTTCGGCCGCCTGGCCCGGCTTTCGAGCTGCGAAGCCGAAATCGACGAGTGCATCACCCGCTACCTGCGGCTTCGGACCTTTCTCCTGCGCAACCGGCCCGATCGGCCCAAACGCCGGCCCCCGCTTTTTCCCCAGAAAAGCCCGGCCCGGCAGGAAGCCCTCATCGCGCCCATAAGCCCCGAACTCCTGGCCGACGAAATCGCGCGCCTGCCGGTCGGCGCGGTGCTGCACCAAAGCGGCGAATTCGCGGTCATCGAAGCTCGGGCCGCCGACATGCCGCTCACCCTGCGCGAAATCGGACGCCTGCGCGAACTGACCTTCCGCCGGGTCGGCGAAGGCACGGGCAAGGCCTGCGACCTCGACGAATTCGACCCGTTCTACCGGCACCTCTTTCTCTGGAACGCCGAAAAACGCGAGGTGGCCGGCGCCTACCGCATCGGCCGCACCGACGAACTGCTGGCCGCCAAGGGGCCCCAGGGCCTCTACACCAGCACCCTCTTTGTCCTCAAAGCCGCCTTTTTCTCCCAGATCAGCCCGGCCCTCGAAATGGGCCGGTCGTTCGTGCGGCCCGAATACCAGAAAAGCTACTCCCCGCTCCTCCTCCTCTGGAAGGGACTGGCCCAGATGGTCGTACGCGAGCCCCGCTACCGCATCCTTTTCGGGCCGGTCAGCATCACCAGCGACTACAAGCACGCCTCGCGCCGGCTCATGGCCAGCTACTTCGAAGGCAACGTCACCAACCCCGGCCTGGCCCGGCTCGTACGTCCCAAGACTCCGCTTCGCGGCCAGACCTGGCTGGCCCGGGCCGCCCGGACCCTGGTCGCGGACCTCGACGATCTCCTCGCGCTCATCGACGACATCGAAGCCGACCGCAAAGGCATCCCCGTGCTCCTGCGCCAATACCTGAAACTCGGCGGCAAGATCCTGGCCTTCAATGTGGACAAGGGCTTCGCCGACTGCCTCGACGGCTTGATCGTCGTCGATCTCCTCAAAGCCGACCGCCGCCAACTCGAACGCTACATGGGCAAGGCCGGACTGGCCGCCTTCACCGCCTACCACGAAGCCGGCAATGCGGCCGACATGGCCGACGACGGCGAGCGTTGCGCCTAGGCGGGAGGTGATGCGGGGGGGGAAAGAGGAAGAGGCCTCCGGCGGCCGGGGGGGATCATCCCGGTATGAACCGGGTACATGATTGACAGAACGGACCGGGTACATGGTTGACACTTTTGGGCAGAGGAGGAAGCTCCAATGCCCTGGAAAAAGGTCAATCCGATGGAAGAACGCGCCCGGTTCATTGTGGAGTTGTCGCAGCGACGGGAATCATTTGCAGCCTTGTGCCGCAAGTATGGGATCAGTCGCGAAACGGGTTACAAGTGGCTGCGCCGCTATCAGGCAGGGGAAGGGCTTGGGGAACGAAGCCGCGTTGCCCGGCATTGCCCGCACAAAACACCTGATGCAGTCGTCACGTTATTACTCGCATTGCGACAGGAGAATCCCTACTGGGGTCCCAAAAAGCTCGTCAGGCTTCTGCAAGATGTGCACGGCATAGAGTACCCACCGGCCAAAAGTACAGCCGGCGACATTTTGAAACGGCACGGATTGATCACCGCCACAAAAGCAAAGCGCCGTCAGTCAGGAGGCCGGTTGCGGCGAGAGGATCTCCGGCAGCCCAAACAGGCAAATGATGTTTGGAGTGCGGATTACAAGGGCTGGTTTCGCCTGGAGGACAGGAGCATTTGCCATCCTTTGACAATCAGTGACATCTTTAGCCGCTATGTCTTAGGGTGTTACGTCTTTCCTACGCAGACGCTTGAACGAACAAAAGAGGCGATGCGGCGGGTGTTTATGCGATACGGCCTGCCACGCGCCATCCGCGTGGACAATGGGACTCCGTTTGGTTCGACCGGGATCGCAGGTTTGACCGGCTTAAGCGTCTGGTGGCTCCAGCTGGGTATTGTCGTGGACTTCATCGCGCCTGGAAAGCCCGAGCAAAATGGCTGCCACGAAAGAATGCATCGGACCTTGAAACTGGAAGCCACTATCCCGCCTTCGGCGAATCTGCGGGAGCAACAAGAACGATTGGAGTCCTGGCGGGAGCGATTTAATAGCCATCGTCCCCATGAAGCACTTGATCAGGCCACGCCGGCTTCAATCTACCGGCCTTCGTCCCGGCGGCTGCCTCGAAACGAACCATGCTTTGAGTATCCCTCCTCTTTCGAAAGTCGGACGGTTCGCCGGGATGGGATGTTCAACTGGGAAGGCAGGCAGATTTTTCTCGGCGAGGCATTTGCGAAATGTCGCATCGGCCTGACCAGAAATTATGATGATCGTTGGCTGGTTTATCTTGGAGAGCACCTGCTCGGCGGGTTTTGCCCCAAAGACCCCAAACGGGTGGTTCCGGTTCGATCCCTGATCAGCTAAAAAGTGTCAGGGATGTACCCGGTCCAAACTGTCAACGATGTTCCCGGTTGCACACCCCCCCGGACCCCCCGAACGGGGCGCGCGGCGGCTGTCGCCGCGGGGTTCGCTGAAGAGCTTCCATGCAGCTTAAAAAGGTGTCCAAGCCTTGCAATCCTTGAAGCGATTCAGGTGGGCGGCGCTTTTCTTTAAAAATCCTGTACGTAAAATTCCTTCAAACTCGCCCCGTCCCCGGGGCGACGGGCCTGTGTGGCCGGAATCGGGTTGGCGTGCTGGCTGGCTTTGCAGCCAGTGTCGCCAACCCGATTCCGGCCACACCGACGCACACCCGCCCAAGACCACCAGCCCACCCACCTACCCATCCCCCGCCCACCCCGTTCGGGGGGTCCGGGGGGCGTGACGCCCCCCGGCGGGTCCAGGGCAGCGCCCTGGCGGGGTCTGGGGCAGCGCCCCAGCCGCCGGAGGCATTGACGGCGCGGCGGCAAACCTGAAACAAGGGCACGACCGTGACGCGCGGTTTTACGAGGAGAGACGACTGCCATGGATGCTGTGAGTTTTGCCGTATTGCGCCGGGCTTTGGCCTGCCTGGATCTGGCTGCGGACCCAGGCCGGGGCCTGGACGCGCTTTTGGGGCGTCTTTTTGACGTGTTGGCCGGGCTGCCGGGCTTTGGCAGCGCCGCCGTGGTCCTGGCCGACGCCGAGGAACGGCCGGCCATCCGGGCCCAGCGCGGCGCGCCGGACATGGGCCTGGTGCTGACGGCCACCCTCGACCGGGGGGAACAGGCCCGGCGGGCGCGGGTGCTCAGGCGCGGGGCCGGGCCGGTTGTGGCCGACGAGGCCGGCGAGGTGTCGGCCGGGCGCGATGAGGCGGCCATGCTGGCCGCGCCGGTCCTGGCCGGCGAGTCGGTCGTGGGCTGGTTTTTCGCCGACGGCCTGCTTGGCGGGGGAGCGTCCCTGGCCGACGACCTGCGGCTGGCGGTCCTGGTGGCGGACATCATCGGCCGGATGGCGTCCATCGCCGCCGCGAAGGCCGCCGGGAGCCTGGACATGGCCCGCGAGGTGGCGTTTTTGCGGTCCAAGGTGTCCCTGCGCTACCGCCATGTCTTTTCCGACGGCGCCAGCCCGGCCCTTTCGGCCCTTCGGGGCGAAGCCGACCGGGCCGCCCTGTCCGACGCGCCGCTGTTGCTCCTGGGCGAGCCCGGTTCCGGGCGCGCCACCCTGGCCCGGATCATCCACGAACTTTCCAGCCGGGCCACGCGGCCGTTTTCCACCCTCGACCTGTCGACCGAGGCCCGCCCGGCCGAGCGGCTGTTCGGCACGTCCCGGTCCCTGGCCTCGGGCGGCCGCCCGGGCGGCCTGGAAGAGGCCGACGGCGGCACCCTGCTCCTGGAGGAGGCCCACCGGCTGCCGCCGGACGTGTGCGAACGGCTGGCCCAATTCCTGCGGACCGGGACCTTCACCCGGGTGGGCGGCAGCCGGGAACGCGGCAGCGCCACCCGGCTGGTGTTCAAGGCCCCGCTCCAGGGGATCAGCCCGGAACTGACGGCCACGGTCCCGCTGGCCACCATCGAGGTGCCGAGCCTGCGGGAGCGGCGCGAGGACATTGCGGCCCTGCTCGACCACCTGCTGACCATGGAGGCCAGCCGGGGCGGCCGTCGCCTGACCCTCACCTCCAAGGCCCTGCGCGCCCTGGAAGGGTACGACTGGCCGGGCAACATCCGGGAGATGGAAGGCATGGTGGCGCGGCTGGCCGTCACCGCGCCCGAGGACCGCATCGACATCGCGGACATCCCGTCGGAGATCCTGGCCGAGGGCGAACGGCCGCCGGTTTTGCCCGAGGACGCGGCCGAGCTGCGCGACATGGAGCGCCAGCAGGTCCTAAGCGCCCTGGAGCGCCACGGCTGGGTCCAGTCCCGGGCCGCCCGGGAACTCGGCCTGACCCTGCGCCAGATCGGCTACCGCATCCGCAAGTACGGCCTGGTCCGGGACGACGACGAGACCGAGAGCGCTCTCTAGGAGCGGCGGGCCGGACGCTTTTCTCCAAAACCACCGCGCCCCTTGCCCGGTCACGGTCTTTTGCGTACAAGCCCCGGCCTGGGAGGGCAGACCATGTCGCCACGCCTCAAGGATCTCGTTGACGTGCTCCTGAAGCTCGCCCTCGTCGCGGGCCTCATCGTGTTCCTGTATTTCTACGCCACCGGCCGGGCCGTCGGACGCTACCTCTATATCGCCAACGGCGAATTGGAGTACGTGATGGACACGGCCACCGGCGTCATCTACCAGGGCGGCTATTCCATGAACCACATAACGGGCCAGGAATCCTCGGGCGGCAAGCCCAGGAAATAGCCTGGCCAGCTATGCCATTAATAATATAAGCTATTATTAGCATTGGCGATTGTCCCCCGGGACGGCCCCATGGTAAGGTGGCTTCCGCCTGGCGCGACTGTCGCCTGGCGGAAGCCACCGGGAAGTTCCGCCTGTTTTTTCCATTCCCCTTCCCTCTGGCCTGCGGAATATAATAGCGCCGGCCCCGATCGGTCCGGACGACGGCCGAAACGGCCGGGCGCGTCTGCCTGAACGCCTCGCAAACGGCGTGGCCGGCCACCGCCGCCCGCCACGCGGAGGGGTCATGACCCGACCTGACGATACGTGCGTCCTCTACCTCGGCTTTGACGACACCGACACCACAACCTCGGCCAAGGGCACGGGCCGGTGCATCCGCGATTTCTGCGCCGGACTGCCGGACACCTACCGCCTGCGCTGCGTCCTGCGCCACCAGTTGCCGAAGCTCCCGGACATCCCCTTCACCAGCAACAACAGCTCGGCCTGCGCCGTCTTCGACGTGGACGACCCGGACCTCGGCCGGCCGCTCTTTGACGCGGCCGCCGCCTACCTCGCGGCCAACACACCCGAAGGGAGCGATCCGGGCGTCTGCCTGTCGGCCCGGGCCACGGTCAGCGACGCACTGGTGGCCTTCGCCCTGGACTGCAACGGCGGCAAGGTCACCCAGCAGGCGGCCATGGACGCCGCATCCGGCGTGCTCCTGGCCGGGGTCGGCGGCACCAACGACGGCCTCATCGGCGCGGCCGCGGCCGTGGGCCTGACCCGCCACGGCTGGTGCGGCCGGTTCATCGAACTCGGCGCCATGCGCAAACTCCCGTTCACCGTGCCCGTGGCCGAACTGTGGCGCCTCGGCATCCAGGTGGTCTCCGTGGACCGCGATCCCCTGACCCCCCTCGGCCACGACATGGTAGCCACGGGCGGCTGGCTGCGGCCGTCGCTGTGGGCCGGCCAGCCCGTGCTCCAGGTCCGGGCCGACGGCGCCGGCCGCTGGGTCGCGGCCCTGGGCAAACGGAAGGACAAGGCGGCGTAGGGGAAAAGAGGAAGATGCCTCCGGCGGCCGGGAGGGGGTGACACCCTCCCGGACCCTCCCCGATAGGGGGCGGACCGATCGCTCCCGGAAGTTCGTTCCGTACGGCCCGTGCCTCAGGAAGGCGTCGCTTCGCGGTAGCGGGCCACAAAGGCGAGCAGGGACTTGGCCTGGCGCTCCATGTAGCCGGCCCAGGCGTCGAGCACTTCCCGCCCCTCGGCCGTGATGGCGTAGACCCGCTTGGCCGGCCCCGTGCCCGTGGCGTTCCACTGCGACGACACCAACCCCTCCTCCTCCATCTGCCGCAGATGCCGGTAGATCATCCCCGGCGGCGCGTCCCCCTTCAAAAAGCCGTACTCGCCGATGTGCTGCAACAGCTCATACCCGTGCGACTCGCCGCCTAAAAGGGCCATCAGGATGGACGGCTGCATGTAGCGGTCCGGCTTGCCCGGCCCTATTTTTTCCGACATCGGCCACTCCTCCTTGACATAGGTGCTCTAAGCACATATGTTCCATTTAACCAAGACAGGCAACCCGCTCACCATGGAGGTGGAACATGTCCAAGATTTTCGCGCGCGAGCGCCGCAAGATCGAAAAAGGCGAGAAGAAGCCCCGTTTCCGCGTGGTGGCCGCCACGGGCGACATCAAGTTTTTTGCCGAGCACATCCGCAAGCGGGAACTCGACGCCATCGCCCAGTCCATTGGCGCCGAAGTCATCTACCTGCCCACCGACCCGGCCGGCGTCGGCGGTGAAAAAGAAGTTTAAGAGCGAGAGGAAGATGCCTCCGGCGGCCGGGAGGGGCTAAGCCCCTCCCGGACCCTCCCTTCCTGGGGCCACGATGGCCAGACTGCAGCGTCAGCCTGGACATATTACTTCTTCACCTCGCCCCGTCCCCGGGGCGACGGGCCTGTGTGGGCGGAATCGGGTTGGCGTGCTGGCCGGCTTTGCGGCCTGCGTCGCCAACCCGATTCCGCCCACACGCCGCACACCCGGCCACGACCACTCCGCCATCCGCCTACCCAACCCCCGCCCACCCCGTTCGGGGGGTCCGGGGGGCGTGACGCCCCCCGGCCGCCGGAGGCCTCTTCGCCTCTCCCTCGTCCTTAGTCCTTAGTCCTTGTAAATGACCGTGCCGACGTGCTCGCCGTCCAGGGCCGCCAGGATGTGCTCCGGGTGGCGCAGGGCGTCGATGATCTGGAACTCCTTGATGCACTTGGCGTGCTTCAAGAACCGCAGCACCGGCCGCTCCACGATCAGGTCGTCGAGGTCCAGGGCGATCAGCTCGTCCACGGACAGACGGCCGTAGTATTCAAGCTTTTCCCCGTCCTTGGCTTTTTTGGGATCCCCGCTGTAGAGGCCCTTTTCGTCCTTGAGATAGATGAGCGATTTGCCGCCGATGTTTTCCGCCAGCAGAAACGCGCCGCAGTCGGTGCGGTGCGGCGGGATGAGGCCTTCCTCGGCCGGATGCTCGAAGAATCCGTAGGGCGGGATGCCCGGGGTGATGGGCAGGTAGCCGAGCTGGCAGAACATGGTCAGTTGTTCCAGGTGGTCGCCGTGGCCGATGCGCACGCCGCCGTGCTTGGCCAGGAGCACGGACAGGATCTCGGCGTTCTGGGAGGCCACCTTGTCGCCGAGCTTGGACAGCACGCCCGTGGGCATGCCGAGTTCGAGCCCGATGTTGTAGATGTGCCGGGCCCGGGTGCCGCCGCCGGTCATGAGGATGATCTTGTGCTTTTCCTTGGCCGCCAGCAGCACGTCGATGATCGGGAGCAGGGCCTTGGCCCCCCGGTCCATGATGGACTGGCCGCCGATTTTGAGCACGTTGACGTCCGGGTGCATGCGAAAGACTTCGCCACGGTTCATGCCGGACAGAAGTGTCCGGCTGACCAGGGATTCGCCCATGAGCGGCGATTCGATGTGCAGCCGCCCGCCTTCCTGTCCTTCCTTCACGAGTTTGCCCATACAGCCCCCAAATTAGGTTATTTTTACACTAGGTCCATGCAGGAGCTATATCCGCAGAGGGCATAGGAGGCAAGGGCGGACACGGGCCACGGTCATCCGCCGAGGGTCGCGGCGTAGAGCCGGGCCAGCATGGCGGCCGGGAGCCTCGTGTTCCACAGGCCCGCGGCCAGGGCCGCGCCGTAGGCCGCCGCAAAGACCAGGCAGGCCCCGGCGGCGGTCAGCCACCAGGGGGCCGCGCGTCCGGCGAAGCGGAACCGGACCGCGCTTTCGGCTTTCGGACAGGCGATGACGCACGAGGCGCAGCCGGTGCAGGCCATGGGCCGGGGGCCGGTGGTCAGGGGCAGGTCCACCGGACAGGCCTGGCGGCACCGGCCGCAGCCCGAGCAACCGGCCGGGTCGCGGGAAAGCGAGGTCGGGCCGAGCCGGGCCACAAGGCCGAGGAGTGCCCCGTACGGACACAGCCACCGGCAAAACGATCCCCGAAAGACCAGCCCGAGCCCGGCCAGCCCGGCCAGCACCAGGACGGCCACCAGCCCGGGACTGGTGAAAAAGAGCAGCATCCGGGCGTCGGCCGTGATGTTGTACGACGACTTCAAAAAGCCTTCGAGGGCCGCCGCGTCCATGCCGCCAAAGACGGTGAAGAGGAAAAAGGCCAGCAGCAGGTATTTGGGCAGGCCGAGGACGGCGTCGAGCCGGGGCGGCACGGACCGGGCCACGCGCCAACGCTGGCCAAGCCGGCCCAGGCGCGTGGCCACGAACCCGACCGGGCAGACGTGGCCGCAAAAGGCCTTGCGAAAGAGAAGTCCCATGGCCAGGGCGGCCAGAAAAATGGCCAGCCCGGCCGGATGGACCGGGTCCCAGGCGAAGGTGGAAAGGGCGTGGCGCAGGCCGAGGAGCGCGCTAATGGGCAGAAAGCCCTCCACCCCGGCCGGGCGGGCCGTTTCCGGGCCAAGGCCGGCGGCGAACCGGCAATAGAGGAAAAAGCGCCAGCCGATCCAGAGCGTGGCCAGGAAAAAGAAGGTCTGGGGCAGGCGGGACAGGGTCTTTCGGGACAAGCGGTACGACATGGGAAAAAACCTTCGCAAGGGGTTTCGGGAGAGACGCGGCCCCCGGAGGGGGACGCCGTGGCCGCGTCCCGGCGCGGGGCCGGGCATGCGTCATGCGTTTTGGAATACGGCGGGGAGGGCCGGCTGTCTGTCGCCTGGGCGTCAGTTGGCCGTGTGTTCCGGCAGAATCTCGCGCAGGGTGCGCCACAGGTCGTCGGCGGTGAAGGGTTTGGTCAGGTACGAACTGACCTTGGCCGCGTCGGCCTCGGCGATATTGTCGGCCAGGGCCTCGGCCGTGACCATGACGAACGGAATTCCGGCCAAGGAACAACTGCCCCGCACGCACCGGAGCAAGTCGATGCCTTTCATGCGCGGCATGTTCCAGTCGGAAATGATGCAGTCCACGGACCCGGCGGCCAGCACTTCGAGGGCTTGCCGGCCGTCGGCCGCCTCGAGCACCTCGACGCCGCCGCTTCCAAGCATCTTGCGGATGATGCCGCGCATGACCTTGGAGTCGTCCACAACGAGAACCTTCAGTCGCTTCTCCATTTCCGCCGTCGCATGGCCAGGGTTGTTCGCGGCAAGGCCGCTCTCGGGCCTTGCTTCGGTTCTTTTGCAGAAAAAGGCAAGCAATGCTTTGCCCTTTTTACGGCTGGCCGCCCCCCCCGAACGGGCCGCGCCGCAGCCCTGTCGCAGGGGACGGCCTCCCATGGCCGACCCTGCCGCTTCGGTGCCGCGTCGGTGTCGCGTCACGCCCGCCCTCAGGCGGCGGGCGCTACGGACACCGTGCATTTCTTTAAAAAATCGACTGGATTGTACGACAGTTTGGCCTTCCTGAGCCCCTCGTCGCCCAGGTCCTGTTCCCTGTTGACCAGGGCGTAGCCGGCTCCGGAGTCGGCCAGGAACATCTGGTTGATGGCCTGATAGACGCCCTTGAACCCGGGCCGGCCCTTTTCGAAATGGATGACCAGCATCTCCGGGGTCAACGCCTCGGCCACGGTGTAGGCGATCATCTCGCCGTCCACCCGGATGGCCCCGCCGAGCAAGCCCGGCATGCGGTCCCAGTTCTGGAGCACCCGGACGATGGCCGTGTTTTCGGCCAAAAGCGCACCGGAATCCTCGGGGTCGCGCCAGGAAAACCACTGGCGCTGGAGCTCCAGGGTGTCTTCCACGCAGTCCGGGGTCAGGGCCTTGTACTCGAAGTCGTAGGCCCGCAGGAATTGGCTGAGCAGGTTTTTTTTCTTGTGGAAGCGGTTACCGCGCAAATCGACCAGCTCCGGCACACTGTAGACGTAGTCGTAGTGGTCGCGGGCCTCCTCGGTCGTGACCCTGTCCGGCATGGCGGCGCTTAAAATCTGGCACAGCTTCTCCGGCACCCGGATGAAATCGAGCCCCTCGGACAGGCACGGACAGGCGCTCCAATCGACGTCGGCCCAGGGACCGACCGGGGCCCAGAAGACCTCGTAGGGCTTGGTCTGCAGGATCCAGACATGGCTTTCGCCAAAACGCCAGGACAGGCCATACTCTTCCGCCCAGCCCCACAGGTTGCCGAAGCTGTAGTCGGAAACCTTCTGGGGACACCGGGCCAGCCGGTCGAGATAATCTTCCCGGCGGGCCAGCGATATTTCCTCGAAACCGTCTCGCATCTCACTTCCTTGGTTTGCTGCCGCCCATGCCGAACCGGGCCCAGTCGGCGAACTGGTAGACGCCGAGGCACACCAGCGCCTGGACGGCCTGGGAGACGAACATGGAAACCCAAACGCCCTCGGCCCGGCCCAGAAGCGTATGCCCCAGGTAGACGGCCAACGGCAACCGCACGAGCCAGATCGAGGTCCCGGTGACGAACATCGTGTAGAGGGTCGCCCCGGCTCCGGTCATGGCGCCGATAAGGATAAGACCGCTGACCGTAAAGGGAATAGCCAGAACATTATAACGAAGATAGGAGACCGCCTGGGCCTGGACCTCGGGCTGGGGAGACAGCAGCGCCGCCGCCTGGGGCAGAAACGGCCACAGGAGCACCCCCATGACGGTCACGGCGGCCGTGCCGGCCACAACGATGCGGTAGCCCACCCGCTTGGCCAACTCCGGCCGGCCGGCCCCGAGCAGGTTGCCGACCAGGATGGAGGCCGTGAAATTGAAGGCCATGGGCGGCAGGAAAAGAAGCGACTCCACCCGCATGCCGGCCGACATGCCGGCCAGGGCGTCGACGCTGCCGACCGGCAGGGACCCGGTAATGGCGAAAAGGACCAGGTAGCCCGTGTGCCAGACCACCTGCATGAGCCCCGACGGCCAGGCGACCTTGAAGAGATAGCGGCTGCCGCACCGGATCCACCGCCAGGGCGGAAATTCCCCGGTCCGCAGCATGCCGGCCCGGATGAGGGCTCCGAGATTGAAAAGCATCCCCACCGTGACCGAGAGAAAGGTGCTCCAGGCCACGCCGGCATAGCCCAGGTGCGGCAGGCCGAAATACCCGAGGCCCAGGCCGAAGTTGCCGAAGGCGTTCAGCGCCGCGGCCAGCCCCCAGGCGTAAAGCGGCACCATGACCAACCGCTTGGCCCGGAACAACGCGTTGGCGATGACGAAAAACGACTGGATGGGCAACAGCCACAAAAAGACCGTCAGGAAATAGCGGGCTGTCGGCAGCATGGGGGCCGGCACCTGGAGCAGGCGCAAAAACAGCTCGCGTCCGGCCAGGCCGACGAGCAAAATGGCGGCCGAGGCGGCCAGGCCAAGGAGCAGGCACAGCCAGACGTAGCGGTTGGCCCGGGGCAAGCGCCCGGCCCCCTCGGACTGGCTGACCGCGGCCACGGCCCCGTTGGCCACGGCCATGGACAGGACCTGGAAAAAAAACATGGCCTGGGTCAGGACGCCGATGGTGGCCTGGGTCTCCCGATCGATGCGGCCGCCGACGTAGACGTCCACGAAACCGATCAGGAAATTGAGAAACATCATAAGGATCTGGGGCCAGGCGAGCCCCCAGATATCCCGGAATCCGACCCCGGCGGCCATGAGGCCGGCGCGTTTTTCCATCCTCCCTCCACAAGCGGCAACGGAAGCGACAGGCGATACGGGACCCCGAACCCGGGGTCAACTCCCCCTTGGCAGGTCCGGCCCGCTAAGGATAAGACAGGCCGAGCCGAAAACCAGAGACGTGGGAACGGCACCGGGAGGGATGATGCGTGAAATAAGGGCCGTGCAGCGGCTGCACCTGTGGCTGGAAACCAAGGACGGCATGCTGCTTGGCCTCGGCCGGATCCAGCTTTTGGAGCTGGTGGAGGAACTCGGGTCCCTCAACAAGGCCGCCGCGGCCATGGGCATGTCCTACCGGGCCGCCTGGGGCCGCATGAAGCAGACCGAGACCGTGATCGGCGAACCCCTGGTCGAGCGGTCGGGCCCCAAGAAGGGCTTTCGCCTGACGCCGCTTGGCCACGAGGTCGTGCGCACGTTCCGGACCTGGCACCACGATGTGGAGAATTTCGCCGTGGCCCGGGCCCGGGAGATTTTTCCCTGGACCACGGAACCCTATGTCGAGGAAGGCCCGAAATCCGGCAAGTCATCCTGAGGGTGCCTCCCGTCAGGGCAGGAATGGGCGGGAAGATGCCTCCGGCGGCGGGGAGGGGGTCACCCCCTCCCGGACCCTCCCGAAAGGGGGGTTTCAAAATCCCTGTTCGAGCGGCGGGTTGACCAGGCACGGGCCGGCGTCGGCCATGTCGGCCGGGGGGATGGCGGCCGGGGCGAGGCGGGTCTTGCGGCCGTCGAGGGTGAGCCGGCCGCTGGCCAGCCAGGCCAGGGCCTGGGGATAGATGCGGTGCTCGAAGGCCAGGATGCGCGCGGCGAGCGCGGCCGCGTCGTCGTCCGGCCGGGCCGGCACGGCGGCCTGGATGACGATGGGGCCGTTGTCCATCTTTTCGTCCACGAAATGGACCGTCGCCCCGGCGATGGCCACGCCGTAGGCGGCCGCGTCGGCCGGTCCCCGCACGCCCGGAAAACTCGGCAAAAGCGCCGGGTGGATGTTGAGGATCCGGTCCCGGTAGGCGGCCACGAAGTCCGGGCCAAGGATGCGCATGAAGCCGGCCAGGACCACGGCCTCGGCCCCGCTCTGCCGCACGGCGGCCAAAAGCGCCGCGTCGTAGGCGGTCCGGTCCGGGTAGTCCCCGTGAGGCAGGGCCAGGGCCGGGATGCCGTGGGCGGCCGCCCGGACAAGGCCCTGGGCGTCGGCCCGGTTGGAGAGGACCGCCGTGATCCGGGCGTCGATGCGGCCGGCCTCGATCCGGTCGAGGATGGCCTGCAGGTTCGAGCCCGAACCCGAGACCAGGACCGCGACGGGCAGGGTCACGCCGTGCCCGTTGCGGCGCCGGCGGCCTTGTCGGCCCTGGCGTCGGCGATGATGGCCTCGGCCAGGGCCGGGACGGTGTAGGCCGCGGCCATGACGTCGGCCGAAAGGCCGTACTCGGCCAGGGTCTTGGCCGTGATCGGGCCGATCACGGCGGTCTTGACCGTGCCGGCGGCTTGCAGGGCGGCCGGCGGGATCTTGGCGAAGAAGTTTTTGACCGTGGACGAGCTCGTGAAGGTCACGTAGCGGATCTCGCCGGCCCGGATGGCCTCGAGGATCTCCTGGGGGTCCTGGTCCACGGGCCGGGTGTCGTAGACCGGCAGCACGGACACGTCGGCTCCGGCCTCGGCCAGCTTTTCCGGCAGCACGTCCCGGGCCTCGCGGGCCCGGGGGATGAGCACCCGGCGGTCGGCGATGCCAAGGGCCAGCAGCCCCTCGACCACGGATTCGGCCACGAACCGCTCGGGCAGGAAATCGGCCTTGAGGCCCTTGCTTGCCAGGGCCTCGGCCGTGGCCGGTCCGATGGCCGCGATGCGGATGCCGGCAAAGGCCCGGGCGTCGAGGCCGAGAGCGTCGACTTCCGCGAAAAAGCATTTGACGCCGTTGACCGACGTGAAAATCACCCAGTCGTAGTCGTAGAGCCGGCTGGCCGCCTGGCGGACCGGGGTCGTATCGGCCAGCGGGGCGATTTCGATGGCCGGAAATTCGTAGCAGCAGGCCCCTTCCTCGGCCAGGAGGCGCACCAGGTCGCTGGCCTGCTCGCGGCTCCGGGTCACCACCACGCCCTGGCCGAGAAGCGGCCGGTGTTCGTACCAGGACAGGGTCTCGTGCAGGGAAACCACGCCGCCGACGATGAAAAGGGACGGCGGGGCAAAGCCGTGCCGGGCCGCTGCCTCGGGCATGGTGGCCACCGTGGCCACCAGGCTCTTGTGGCGGCAGGTCGTACCCCAGCGCACCAGCGCCGCCGGCGTGTCGCCGGACATGCCGGCCCGCATCAGGTTTTCGGTGATGTGGGGCAGGTTTTTCACCCCCATGAAAAAGACCAGGGTGGACCCGGACTGGGCGAAGGCCTCCCAGTTGAGCGAGCTTTCGGCCTTGGTCGGGTCCTCGTGGCCGGTAATAAACGACACGGACGAGCAAAACGACCGGTGGGTGATGGGGATGCCGGCATAGGCCGGCGCGGCCACGGCCGAGGTCACCCCGGGCACCACCTCGAACGGGCAGCCGGCGGCCACCAGCTCTTCGGCCTCCTCGCCGCCCCGGCCGAAGACGTAGGGGTCCCCGCCCTTGAGGCGGGCCACCATCTTGCCGGCCTTGGCCATTTCCACGAGCAGGCCGTTGATCTTGTCCTGGGGCAGGGTGTGGTCGCCGCCCTTTTTGCCGACATAGAAGATTTCCGCATCCGGGCGGCAAAAATCCAGAAAGGCCTTGTTGGCCAGATAATCGTAGACCACGACGTCGGCGCGCGACAGGATGTCCTTGGCGCGAAGGGTGAGAAGACCCGGGTCGCCGGGACCGGCTCCGAGGAGATAGACTTTGGACATGGATGGGCCTTTGGCTGGTTGGCGGTGGCGTAAAAAAAGCGGCATACCGGGGAATGCCCGGTCTTTCAAGGGCCGAGGCGGCCCTTGGGGCCGGAAACGGCGACGGGGTCCGGCGCCGGCCGGCTAGGGCCCGTCGTGCCAGTCCTTGCCGGCCCCGCACAGGCAGATGCCCGCGGCCAGGTCGAGCACGCAGTCGCTGGCCAGACGGCCCTCGGCATTGACCAACATGGCCGCCCGGCCCTGGTCCGGCACCATGCCGTTGTCGAAAAGGTAGCGGACGACCACCCGCTTGGCACCGTCGGGAAGCGGGGTCACGGCCTCGACCCGGACCTCGTAGAGGCCAAGCGTGTGGCATTTCTGCCAAGCCGAGGCGAAAAGCGCCAGATAGCGGGCCTCGCCGCCGCCCGTGGACCGGGAACAGCCGGCGCCGGCCCCAAGGACGGCGGCCAGGCACAGGGCGGCCAGAATCGGTGTTCGCATGGAAGCTCCTGCGGCAATTTTCGAGGAAAAATACATGGATTCCCGAAAACGGCAACCCCATATCCCGGGGCCGGGCTTTGACTTCGGCCCGGGATCGTTGCTACACGAAAGCCGCCCGCCAAGGAGGACCGCCGTGCCGTCGCCACTGGCCGCGCGCCTGTGCATTCTGTTGCTTTTGGCCCTGGCCGCCACCCGGCCCGCCCTGGCCCAGGAGGATTTCCGGGCCGTTTTGGCCGACAACGCCGGCCTGATGCCGGGCGCGGAATTCAAAAAAATCTTCCGGTTCCCCAAGGCCACGGTGGTGACGTTCGAAACCGGCGAGCCGCCGGCCAAGGTTTCGGCCTTTTATAAAAAGGACATGGCCGGCCGGGGCTGGACCGTGGAAGTGGACGACGTCAACGACCAGGCCTCGTTTCTCCTTTTAACCAAAAACGGCCGGCGCTGCATCGTGGAGGCCCAGCGGGGACTCCCGGGCCGGACCGGATTCAGCGTCAGCCTCTAGCCGGCCCGCCCGCCGGCCGGGACCGGCCTTTGCCCCCCATGCCAACGCCAACGCCTCCAGGCCCGCCCGACAAGGCCCCGATCGGGACGCCGATCCGGGGAAAAACCCGCCGCCTCCCCCGCCTCGTCGCGCTGGCGGCCGTGGCCGCCGTGCTGGCGGTCGGGGTCCTGCCCTTTGCCGCCCGCCAGATGATCGGCCCCGAACGCCTCAAGACCATCACCGAGCAGGCCCTGACCGACGCGCTCGGCCGGCGGGTGACGGTTTCCGGCGACGTGTCCATCCTGTTCGCCCCCTGGTTCGGGCTGGCCATGGGCCCGGTGGCCGTGGCCGAGCGGCCGGGGGCCGGCGACGGGCCCATGTTGACGGCCGGCCGCCTGGAAATGACCATCCGGGTGCTGCCGCTTTTGGCCCGGGTGGTTTCCCCGGGCTCGGTGCGGGTGCGCGACCTCGGCCTGCACCTGCGCCGGGACGCCTCGGGCCGGACCAACTGGGACGACCTGACCGCGCCGCATAGCGCAGCCGCCGCCTCGGCCCCGGACTGGGAAGTGGCCCCGGAACCCCGCGACATCCTCATCGAGAACGCTTCCGTCGACTACCGCGACGCGGTCACCGGCCGGGTCCTGGCCGTGACCGACGCGCGCCTCAAGACCGGGCTCGGCCAGCCCTTCGACTTTTCCCTGGCCTTCCGGGCCGCCGGGCTCCTTCCGGACACGTCGCTCGAGTGCCACGCCCGGGGCAAGGCCACTTTCGACCCGGGTTCCGGCCGGCTGGCCTTCTCGAAGACCGTGGTGGAATCGGCCCTGACCATCCTTGGGCCCCTGGCCCCGGGCGGGGCCACGCCCGCCCGCCTCGTGTCGCGCCTGACCGCCGACTACGATCCGGCCGCCGGCACCCTGTCCCTGGCCGGCCTCGACGTCCGGCTGCCGGGCGGCCGGATCACCGGCTCGGCCGAGGCCACGGGCCTCGGCCAGTCCCCCAAGGTCCGGGCCGCCCTCGCCCTGGACCTGGACATGGCCGGCAAGTGGCGGGAGCTGCTCGGCCTTTCCCCGGCCGCGGGGCCGGGCAACCTGGTCGCGGCCCCGGCCGGGGCCCCGGAGAAGACGGTCGGCCCCGTGCCGACCGAGGGCCTGTCCATCGGGCCGGCGGCCGCCGTGCCGGCCGGGCACGAGCTGGCGTCCCTGGCCCTGACGGCCGAGGCCGACGCCTCGGGCCTGCGCCTGGAGGACCTGACCCTTCGCCTGCCCCGCGGCCGGGTCGCGGCCACAGGCTCCTTTTCGGCCGGCGACGCCCCGGTCCTCGAGGCGGCCATCGCGGCCGAGGACGTGGATTTCGACGCCCTGCCCCGGCCGGCCGGCAGGCCAGCCTGGCCCTGGCCCGCCCCCTGGCTCACGTCCCTGGCCGGGGCGGCCGACCTCGACGCCCGTCTCGACCTGCGCCGCTGCCGGCTGGCCGGCCAGGCCGTGGCCGACGCCCACGCCACGCTCCGGGGCCACGAGGGCCTTTTTCGCCTCTACCCGGTGTCGGTCGTCCTGCCGGGCGGACTCGTCTCCCTGGACGCCCGGCTCGACGCCGGGCCCGAGCCCGGTCCCGGCCCGCTGGCGGACTCCCTGGCCGCCAGGCCCGCCGACAGCCTGGGCCTCGACGTCCGGGCCGTGATCGAACCGGCCCGGGGTGCGGGCGAACCCGCCAGCCCGCCCAGCCGGGCCCGGCTCCTTGGCCGCCTGCACGCCGACCAGGCCCAGGGCACGCTCCTCGTGCAGGCCCCGGACCCGGCCCGGGCCGCCGCCGTCCTTGGCCTCTCCGGCCCGGGCCTGCCGGCCGTCCCCCTGGAGGCCAAGGGGGCCTTCCACGTCACCCCGGGCGCGGGCAGCCTCGTGGCCAAGGCCGCCGTGACCGGGCTCGAGGCCAAGGTGGGAACCACGGCCCTTCGCGGCCAGATCGGCTACGACGCGGCCACGGCCGGGCTGGTCACCTTCGACTGCGCCACCGACACCGTGGACCTCGACCGGCTGGGGGCCGTGACGGCCGGAGCCGGGGCGGCGGCCGGCGGCGGAACGCCCTTTCGGGCCGAGGGCAAGGTCCGGGCCGAACGGGTGCTCCTGCGGGGCCTGGAGGCCAAGAACGTGGCCCTGGCCCTGGCGCTCGGCGCCGGCAAGGCCGAGGGGACGGTCACGGGCGCGGAACTTTTCGGCGGCAGGCTGACCGGCAGGATCGAAGCCGACCCGACCGGCCGCCTCGTCGCCGCCCTGCAACTGGCCGGGGCCGAGGCCGCCCGGCTTTCGGCCCAGTTTCCCGGCAACGGTCCCGGCCTCGCCGGCCCGGTCACGGCCAAGGCGACCCTCGAAGCCCCGGGGGACGGCAAGGGCCGGCCCGGCCCCGTCACGGCCACGGTCGAAGCCGAAGCCGCCCAGCTCGTCCACGGAAACGGCGGACACGGCGGACACGGCGGAAACGGCGGCAAACGCCAGGTCCTGGCCTCCCCCAAACTGGTCCTGGCCGTGAAGGGCCGGGAAGGGGGCGACGGCGGGGACGCCTTTGACGGCGACGCCAGCCTGGCCCTGACCCTCGGCGCGGGATTCGGGCTTCGCGACATAAAGCTCACGGCCGCCGGCCCCCTGGCTCTCGACAAGGCCGGCAGGCTCAGGGAGCCCGGCCCGGCCAAGGTCGAGGCCTCGGCCCTGTGGCGGGCGTCGGACGCGGGCCGGACGATCAAGCTCGGCCTGACCGGCCCGGTGAGCCCGGACGCGGCCGGCGGCTTTGCCACGGGCGACCTGCGCCTGGACGCGGGCGGCCTGCCGGCCACGGTCAGACTGTCGCGCAAGGCCGCAGACGGCGCGCCGGTGGCCTTTTCCCTGGAAACCGGCCCGCTTGCCCCCCGGCGCGTCCTGGCCGACTGGGGCGTGGCCCTGCCCCGGGACCTGCCGGCCGATCGCCTGGCCAAGGCCGCCCTGTCCGTGTCCGGCACGGCCACCGGCGAGGCGCTGGACGTCAAGCGGCTGGCCGTCACCCTCGACGGGGCCAGCCTGACCGGCAGCGGCACGGTGCCGGGCTTCGACCCCAGGCGCGGCAAGTGGGAGCTGGCCGTCGACCGGCTGGATTTTGACGCCTATTTCCCCCGCCCCCCGGCCTCGGGCACCCCGTCCCTGGTCGAGCGCCGCAAGCCCCTGGACTTGCAGCTCCTGCGCGAACTGGCCCTGGAGGCCAAAATCAACGTCGGCTGGCTCAAAAAGGGCAACGTGGTCTTTGACGCGGCCACGATTACGGCCAATGCCAGGGGCGGGCAGTTCACCTTCCGCCAGGAGTCGCCGCGCTTTTACGGCGGCCGGTTTTCCGTGGAGATGCGCGGCGACGCCAGGGACACGGCCGTAAAGACCCTGATCGAGCTCAAGCTCGAAAGCATCGAGATCGCCCGGTTCCTGTGGGACTGGGCCGAGGGCAACACCCTGGACTCGGGTTCCGGCACCTTCATCCTGGCCGCCCGGACCAGCGGCGGGAGCGAGGAGGAGCTGCGCGGCAACCTGGCCGGCAACGCCAGCCTGCAGATCACCCGGGGCAGCCTCAAGGTCCGCGAGCCGGCCGGCAGGCCCGGCGAAGAGCCGACCTACGACAAACTGCCCTTCGATGTCTTTTCCTCGTCCTGGTTGGCCCGGGGCGGGGTGGCCCACAGCGAAGACTTTCTCATCGAAAGCCCGCGCATGCGGGTGACGGGCAAGGGCTTCGTGGACCTGCGCGACGAGTCCATAAACCTCTCGCTCCTGGCCGCCCTGGCCGGCGGCGGCCAGCTGCCGGCCACCATCATCGGGCCCCTCGACGGGCCCAAGCTCTCCATCGACCGCAGCAAGCTGATCGGCGACATGGTCTACCGCGTGCTTCAGGGCATCGTCAGCATCCCCGGCAAGGCCGTCACCCGCATCCTGCAGCTCCGCTGACCGCCATGGCCGCCCTGCCCCCTCCTTCCCCCTATGCCGCCACGGCCCTCCCCGGTCCGGGCGGGGCCCTTGCCGACGTCGGCCTGACGGTCGGCGGCCGGACCTGGCACCTGGCCGGCCGGGGCGGCGGCCAGGCGGAACGGGACCGGGCCCTTGCCGCCATGGCCGCCGTGGCCGCCGTACCTGGGGGCGGGCTGCCGGTCTTTGTCGGGGCCGGGCTCGGGGCCGGCATCCGGGCCGTGCGCGAGATCTCCGCCGGCCCCATTTTCGTCTGCGACCGGGAGGCGGCCATCGACGCGGCCACCGGGCTTCGGGCCGCCCTGGCCGGGGACGCCGGCATCCATTTCTTCGACGACCCCGATCCGGCCCGGGCGGCGGCAAGGGTGGCCGACGCCGCCCGCGCGGCCTCCTTCGCGGCCCTGGCCGTCATCGCCCACCCGGTCTACGCCCGGCTGGACCCGGGCTGGTACGGCGGGGTCACGGCCGGGCTTCGGGCCTACGCCGCCTTCCGCGACCGGGTGGCCTACCCGAAATTCGCCTCCCGCCAGGCCCCGGCCCGGGTGCTCCTCCTCTCCCGGCCCTATTTCCTCTACCGCGAGATCGAGGCCGCCCTCGCCCGCCTCGGCCTGCCCTGGCGCCGGGTGGCCACCGGCTCCGGCCAGACGGGCGAGGAGGGGGTGGTGGCCGCCATCCTGGCGGCTGTGGCCGAGTTTCAGCCGGACTTCGCGCTGACCGTCAACCACCTGGGCCTGGACCGCGAGGGCCGGCTGACCGACCTTTTCGCCAGCCTGGGCCTGCCCCTGGCCTCGTGGTTCGTGGACAGCCCCCGGCTCATTCTCCACGACTACGCGGCCCTGGCCTCGAAGCGCACCATGGTCTTTTCCTACGACGCCGACGCCCTGCCGGCCTTACAAGACCTCGGCTTCGTCCACACGGCCTGGCTGCCCCTGGCCACGGACCCGGACCGGTTCCGGCCCCTGGCCGGCGCCGCCGGCCCCCACCCCTGGCGGGCCCGGGCCTCGTTCGTCGGCGCGTCCATGGTGCCCCAGGCCGGGGAGGCCCTGGGGAAGCTCGCGCCCTATCCGCTCCTGGCCGCCCACCTGCCCGGGGCGGCGGCCGGATTCGCCGCCTCCCCGGAGAAAAGCGCCCGGGCCTTCCTGGCCGCCCACCCGGCCTGCGCCGGCCCCTTTGCCGCCCTGCCCACGGCCGAGGCCCGGCTCGACGCCGAACTGGCCCTGACCTGGGAGGCCACCCGGCGCTACCGGCTGGCCTGTGTGCGCGGGCTTTTGCCCTTTTCGCCGCTGATCGCCGGGGACGCGGCCTGGGAAACGGCCCTGCCCGGGGCGGGGCGGGACTGGCGCCGGCTTCCCGAACTCCACTACTACGACGAGCTGCCCGGGTTTTATCCGCGCTCGGACGTCAATCTCAACTGCACGAGCCTGCAGATGAAGGGCGCGGTCAACCAGCGGGTCTTCGACGTGCCGGCGGCCGGCGGGTTCGTCCTGACCGACGCCCGGGAGCAGCTGGCCGCGCTGTTCGAGCCGGGCCGGGAGATGGCCGTGTACGCCGATCCGGCCGAGATCCCGGACATGGTGCGCCACTACCTGGCCCATCCCGGCGCCCGGGCGCGCCTCGCCGAGGCCGGCCGGGCCCGGGTCCTGGCCGAACACACCTACGACCGGCGGCTGCTCCGGCTGGTCGCGGCCATGAAAAAGGCCTTCGGCTGCGTGCCGAAGGCCTGGTGAGGAGCGAAACCGGAACGAAAGAGGGGGCTAGCGGGCCGGGGCCGCCTCGCCAAGCTCCCTGGCCTGGGGCGCGGCCAGCCCGGAGATGGGCGTCTCCGGCGGGGCCGGCTTTTGCGTAGCGGCCGCGCCCGGCGGGGGCGGCGGCGCTTCCTCGGTCACGCCGCGCAGATAGTCGGCGATGGGACCGTTTTGACGGTCCACCAGTTCGTTGTAGATGACGGCGTACTTGAGATAGGCGTCCTGGTAGGCGGCAAAGGCCGCGTTGCCGGCCTCGCGCCCGCCCCCGGCCTTGCGCCACTTGTCATGGGCGGCGGTGGCGGCCTCCCAGGCGAGCTGGGCGTCCTGGCGCACCAGGTTGTCGGAAACATATTGCATGTTCCGTTCAAGGGTGTCGTATTTGCTGCAGCCCGCGCCAAGGGCCAGGAAAAGGCCCGTGACCAGGGCGGCCAGCGCCAGCCGGTGAGTATTCCAAAGCATACGGATGTCCCTGCGGCCGTCGCCGCCAAGGCTGGAAACGACGGCACGTCCTTGGTGCAAAGTGAGCGTTACATGCCCTGTAACAGGATTTTCGTCAAACCAGGAACCCGGCCGGCGGATGCCCGCCGGAGAAGGTCCGCGCCATGCCCGAACAACCGGAGATAACACCGTATCCGCCGCCGGCAAGGCTGCAGCGGGCCTCGCCGCTTTTGGCCTTCGGCCTCGAAGGGCCGTGGCTGGCCCGGCACCTGGCCGCCACCCTGGCCTCGGCCGCGGCCAAGGACCCGGTCCTGGCCGGGACAGCCCGGGCACTGGCGGCCTGGAACTTCGAGCGCGCCCCCCTGGACCCGGCCTTCGCGGCCCCGGGGCTCGCCGCCGCCCGGCAGGCCGGCGATGCGCCACGACGCCGGGCCCTGTGCGCCGCCCTGGCCAGGCGGCTGTCCGGTCCCGCCGGCGTCCCCGACGCCGGAGACTGGCCGGCCCTTCGCGACAGCCCGGACCCGGAGGCGGGGCTCGCCTTTTTGCGCCCCCGCCTGGCCGACCCGGCTGGCAGCCTTTTCTGGCCGGGCCGGGCCTTTGCCTTTGCCCTGACCCGGGGCCTGCCCGACCTGGGGCGGGAGGTGATCGAACGCCTCGGCCGGGAGCCGGACCCGGTTTCCGCCCTCGGGCCGCGCCTGGCCGCCGAGGCCGCCTTTGCCTGGGACGGCCCGGCGGCGGGACTGGCCGCCCTTCACGCCGTGGACGCCGTCCTCTTTCCCCGGTTCCACGGCCTGGCCCTGGCCCACGGCCTGGCCGAGACCGGCGAGCGGCAGGCCGCCGCAGCCGTCCTCGCCAGCCTGTGGCGGGCCGAGAACTGGCACCCCGGCCTGACGCTTCGCCTGGACGCCCTCACCCGGCCAAAGGCCCCGGCTTCCCTCGACGCCCTGCCCGGCCGGCTCTTCGTCTTTCTCTATTCGTTTAACCGGGCCGGGCTCCTGGCCGCGACGCTCGAAAGCCTGGCCGCCAGCCGGCTCGGCCCGGCCCGGATCGTGGTCCTCGACAACGGCGGCACGGACGGCACGGCCGCCGTCTGCCGGGCCTTCGGGGAGCGGCTCGGCCCGGACCGGTTCGAGGCCCTGCGCCTGCCGGCCAACATCGGGGCCCCGGCCGCCCGCAACTGGCTGGCCGCCGTCTCGAACCTCGGCCCGGACGATCTGGCCGCCTACGTGGACGACGACGTGACCCTGCCGCCGGACTGGCTGGAACTCCTGGCCGGGGCCCTGCTCGCCGATCCCCTGGCCGACGTGGCCGGGGCCCGGATCGTCACGGCGACCGGCCCGGCCGCCGGGGTCGTCCAGGCGGCCGACGTCCGCCTCCTGCCGCCGGACGCGGCCAACACCGTCCGGCCCCTGGTCAACCACGGCAACGGCCCGGATTTCGGCCTCCTGGCCACCACCCGCCCCTGCCCATCGGTGTCGGGCTGCTGCCATCTCTTTCGCGGGAAGGCCCTGGCCGGCCCGGCCCCCTTTGACATCCGCTTCTCCCCGAGCCAGTTCGACGACCTGGCCCGGGACCTCGGCGGGTTCCTGGCCGGCCGCCGGGCCGTCTACGTGGGAAGCCTGGCCGTCCGCCACCACCAGCACGCCGGTCCGGCCCAGGCCCGGAACCAGGCCGCCGTGGGCCAGCTCCTCGGGGCCCGGGCCAAGCTCGACGGCCTTTTTGGCCGCTCAGCCATGACAGTCGCGGCCAGCCGGGACGCGGATACGGCCTTTGCCGCCTGGGAGGAAACATGGCGGACCCTGCGGGACACCGTCTGAGGCCGGCCCGGCTCCGGGCGGCGAAACCTCCCGGGCCGGCCCTGCGCCAGCCGCCGGCGTGTTTCGAGACAATATAGTTACTATAGTATCTTTCTCCGTACAATCTGGTCCCCGGCCATGATCGCGCCTTGTGGGACGTTCGCTAAAAAGTAATTATTTAAAGATGTTATTCTCTGAATTCGTATGCGTGAATTTCGAGAACGCGACGCTAGTCGAGCATGTACTGGCGGGGATTGACCGGCGTGCCGCCGGCGTGGACCTCGTAGTGGAGATGGGCCCCGGTGGTGCGGCCGGAATTGCCGGACAGGCCGATGCGCTCCCCGCGCCTGACCTGCTGGCCGGGCCTGACCTCGGCCTTCTTGAGATGGGCGTAGACGGTTTCCAGCCCGAAATCGTGGCTTACCACCACCCGCAGGCCGTAGCCGTTCACGGTGTCGGCCTCGGTCACCCGCCCCGCTCCCGCCGCCACCACCGGGCTGCCCAGGGGCACCTTGATGTCCACGCCGTTGTGAAAGTCCCCGCCCCGGCCAAAGGGCGAGGACCGGCCGCCGAAACCCGAGGTGATGTAGCCCTTGGCCGGCCACAGGGACGGCTTGGCCAGAAATTCCAGCCGGCGCTCGAACAGGGACAGGGCCAGGGCCTGCTGGGCCACCTCCTCGGCGGCCATCCGGCCCTGCAAGGCTTCCAGGAACTCCAAGAGCCGGTGGGTGTGGGTGTCGCCGAGGACCAGGTCCGCGCCACGCCCGGCCAGGCCCCCCGGGCCGCCGCGCTCCCGGGGAGCGCCCAGCATGGCCGCAAGCTTGCCGTCAAAGGAGCCGATGCGGGCCGCCTCGCCCTCCAGCCGCAAGATCCGCTCGCGAAGCCGCAGGGCCGCCGCCTTCTGCCCGGCCAGCCGGCCAAGGGCCTGCTGCCGCCGGACGGACAGGGCGTCGTGCCCGGCCCGGTAGGGCCAAAGAAACAGGCAGCCAAGGGCCAGGGACAGGGTCAGGGCCGCCGGCAGGAGAAACATCCAGCGGCGGTAGGTGAAAATCCGGCGCACCCCCTGCTGGGTATGGACGAAAATGTCGAGCCTGCGTTCCAGCATGGGGTGGGACGATGCCTCCGAACCGGCCGGTTGCGGCCGAAAGGATGGGAAAAGACACGGGCCTCGGCCAGGGAGGAAAATCCCCGGCCGACAGGCGGACGCGGCAGGGTGCGGCAAAGGGTTCCTGTCCGCTGGCTATAAGATGGCCCGCGGCCCTGTCAACCGTCCGGCCGGGACGCGTCGCCCCGTGTCCGTCGGGCCGATTTACAGGCTCCCGCCTGTGGTTTATCGTCGGGCAATCCCCCCACGTCCACCCGCCGGGAGCCCCCATGGCCCAGACCGATATCCTTCTCGAAGCCGGAACGAACGAGCTTGAGATCATCGAATTCCTGATCGACGAGGGGCCCGAGCGCGGCCGGTCCGCCTTTGGGGTCAACGTGGCCAAGGTGCTGGAAGTCATCGAAAGTCCGGGCCTGGCTCCCCTGCCCGGCGCGCCCCATCCCTGCTTCATGGGCACCATTCCCCTGCGCGGCCTGGTCCTGCCCGTGCTCGATCTGGCTGTGTGGCTGGGCCTGCCCCGGGTGCGGCAGAAAAACGAGGTCATCCTGGTCACCCGGTTCAACGATCGGACCACCGGTTTCCTGGCCACGGGCGTGACCCACATCCACCGGGTCCACTGGCGCGACGTGGAGCCGCCCCACCCGGCCCTGGCCCGGCTCCCCGGCAACTGCATCACCGGGCTCGTGCGCCTGGAGGACCACTTCCTCCAACTCCTCGACCTGGAAAAGATCATCTTCGAACTCGACGCCGACCTCGGCGGCGAGGCCATGCCCGCCCCCTCGGCCAAGCGGCGGCGGGCCCTGGTGGTCGAGGATTCCGGCATCATGCGTCACATGATCCGGGAGCGCCTGGCCGCCGCCAACTTCGAGGTGGCGCTGGCCGGCAACGGCCAGCAGGCGCTGGCCGCCCTTGGCGAACGGGACGCCCCCATGCCCGACATCGTGGTCTCCGACATCGAGATGCCGCTCATGGACGGCTACACCCTGACCAGGGCGATCCGGGAGGATCCGAGGCTTGCGGCCCTGCCGGTCATCCTCTTCTCGTCGCTCATTACCGACGACCTGCGCCACAAGGGCGAATCCGTCGGCGCGGACGGCCAGATTTCCAAGCCCCAGTTCGTCAACCTGGCCGCGCTCGCCATCTCGCTCATCGAGGCCCGGGCCAGGCGGGCCGGAGACTGACGGCACCCGCGCCGGGCAACCGGCGCCCCTGCGACACCACAGACCAAAGGCGGACCGGTCCATGAAGCTTCGTCCCGACATCCCGGATATCCTCTACAAGCGCTCCCTCTTCTCCTGGGTCTGGACCAGCAACCTGAAACTCCAGGGCCTGCTCCTTTGCATCATCGTGGTCCTGGTGGCGGTGCGCGTCCTGCCGCTCGAGATGCAAAAAAAGATCATCAACCAGGCCATCGGCTTGAAGCGCGTGGACCTGCTGCTCATGTACTGCGGCTACTACCTCGCCTGCGTGGTGGCCGCCTCGGGGCTCAAGCTCGCGGTCAACGCCCTGCAGAACTACATCGGCCAACAGTCCCTGACCGACCTCAGAAAGCAACTCTACGCCCACATCCTGACCCTTCCCATGTCCTTTTTCCGCAAGGCCTCGCCCGGCATGGTCGTGTCCTCGCTCATCTCCGAGGTGGCCAACACCGGCGAGTTCGTGGGCCAGGCCATTGCCGTGCCCGTCACCAACCTGCTGACACTGCTCGCCTTCGCCGGCTACCTGTTCTACCTCAACCCGCTCATGGCCATCATCAGCATGGCCCTTTACCCCATCGCCATCCTGGTCATCCCGGCCCTGCAAAAGCGGGCCAACGCCGCCAACAAGGAGCGCGTGGACACCGGCCGCCGGATGTCGACGCTCATAAGCGAAACCATCTCCGGCATCCACGAGGTCCACGGCAACGCCAGCTTCCGCCTGGAAAACCGCCGGTTCGGGGCCATGTCCGACGCCCTGTTCCGGGTCCGGGTGGTCTGGAACCTGTATAAGTTCACCATCAAGGTCTCCAACAACTTCTTCCAGAACCTCGGCCCCTTCGTCCTCTTCCTGGTCGGCGGCTACCTGGCCATAAACGGCCGCTTCGACCTCGGGGCCCTGGTCGCCTTCCTGTCGGCCAACGAGAAGCTCTACGACCCCTGGAAGGAGCTCATGGACTTCTACCAGACCTGGCAGGACGCCTCGGTCAGCTACGGCCGGATCATGGAATACTTCCAGGGCGATCCGGAATTTCTGTCCGAGCCCGAGGAGCCCCGGCCGCCCGTGGCCCTGGACGGAACCGTGGCGGCCAAGGACCTGGTCCTCGAGGTGCCGGGCGGCATCCAGCTCTTAAAAGGCGTGTCGCTCGACATCAACCCCGGCGAACAGGTGGCCCTGGTCGGCTTTTCCGGCTCGGGCAAGTCGACCCTGGCCCTTTGCCTGTGCCAGATCCTCAAGTACACGGCCGGCACGGCCACGCTGTCGGGCCAGGACATCGCCGGCATGCCCAAGTCCGACATCGCGGACAATGTCGGCATCGTGTCCCAGCACCCGTTCATTTTCGAGGGCTCGATCAAGGACAACCTGCTCTATTCGATCAACGCCCGGCGCGAGGCCCACGGCAGGCTCGGCGAGGACGGCCTGCCGAGCCTGGACGAGATCATCGCCGTGGTGCAGCAGGTCGGGCTTTTCGCGGATATCCTGCGGTTCGCCCTCAATTCGGTCTTCAAGGAAGGCAGGAAGGAGCACCTGGTGAAAAAGGTGGTGCGCGTGCGCGAGGCCTACCACGCCGGCCACGGCGAGGCCCTGGCCGATTCGGTCGAGTTCTTCGACCCCACCCGCTACCTCTATTTCAGCTCCGTGGCCGAGAACCTGCTCTTCGGCACCCCGTCCCGCGACGATCTGACCCCGGAAAACCTGACGCAAAACCCCTTTTTCGTGAACTTCCTCCACGAGGCCGGGCTCAAGATGCTGCTTATGCAGACCGGGGCCGAGCTGACCAGCCGGACGGTCGACATCTTAAAGGACGTGCCCTCCCCGGACGCCACCTTCTTCGAGCAGACCCCGATCACGGTGGACGAATTCGACGCCTACCGCGAACTGGCCGGCCGGCTCGGCCGGGTGCGGCTGCACAAGCTGTCGGAAAACGACGAGCGCCTGCTGCTGGCCCTGGCCCTGCGCTTCACGCCCGGCCGCCACGCCATCGTGACGCTCTCCCCCATCCTGGAGGGCCTGCTCCTCCAGGGCCGGGCCATGTTCGCCGAGCGGATCGAGACCGACCTGCCCGGCGCGGTCACCTTTTTCCGGCGCGACGACTACCTCTATTCCATGACCGTCATGGACAACATCCTGTTTGGCCGCGTCAAGACCAACAGCCAGAAGGTCCTGGACCAGATCCAGAAGACCATCGTCAGCCTGCTGATCGAGGAGGACATGCTGGAGCGGATCCTGGAAATCGGCCTGGATTTCCCGGTCGGGTCCATGGGCGACCGGCTGTCCGGCGGCCAGCGGCAAAAGGTGGCGCTGGCCCGGGCCTTTCTGAAGGAACCGCCCATCCTCATCCTGGACGAGGCCACGGCCGCCCTCGACAACGCCTCCCAGGCCCGCATCCAGAATCTGCTCGAATCCAAGTGGAAGGGACGGTCCACGGTCATCTCCGTGGTCCACCGGCTCGACATCATCAAGAATTTCGACAAGGTGGCCGTGATGAAGGCCGGGCGCATCGTCGAAGTCGGCTCCTATGCGGCGCTCATGGAAAAAAAGGGGATGCTCTATGACCTCGTCCACGGATCAGCGGCAAGGGCCTAAGGCCTGCGGTTTCAACGACTATCTGGACATCCTGCGCGAACTGCCGGTCTTTAACGGCGTGCCCCTCGACGTCGTCAAGGTCCTGGCCTACCTGGCCGGCCGGGAGGGGTTCGGGGCGGGCGATGCCTTGTGCGAACAGGGCGAGCCCGTGGACCGGTGCTTCTACGTGCTGTGCGGCGAGGTGGAGGTGGCGCGCCAGGCCGAGGGCTGCGAAACCACGCTCATCCGGCGCGGCGAGGGCTATTTCTTCGGCGGGCTCGGGCTTCTGGCTTCGGCCAAGGCCCTTTACACCGTTCGGGCCGCGGCGGACGTCGAGTGCCTGACGCTTTCCAAGGAAAAGTTCCTGAAGACGGCCGAGCGGTTTCCGGAGATCCTGCCCAAGATCCTCGGCAACGTGGTGGACCACATCTTCCGCTGGGAAGCGGCGTTTCTGGCCACCCACGCCGGCGAGTGCGTCAAGACCGGGGAAATGGGCCTGAGCCTTTTCTAGACGGCCCCCTATTCGCTTCACGTTTTGAAGCGAATAGGGGCGTTATTCGCTTCATCCGCCAGCGAGGCCGGCCGCTTCAGACCGGCTTTTCCGTCACGAAGACCACGGAATTGTAGCGCAAAAAGCCGGCCTTTTCCCCGGCCTTGTAGGCGGCTTCGTAGAGGGCGTGGGTGTCGCCGTCGATGATGCCCGGCATCTCGGACGGCTTGTAAAAGGCCACGTGGACGCCGACCGTGGTCGGCTGGGCCCGGGCGGCGAGAAGGCCTGGCAGGTCGTCGCCGAAATCCGTGACCACCAGGGACCCGCCCTGGCGGACCGGGTCGCCGTGGTGGACCGGCGGGAGCAGGTCTTCCCGGTCGCCGTCCCGCAGCCGGACCCGGGTGGTGGTGGCGTGGCCCTCGTGCAGGGGCACGGTGAAGACGTGGCGGCCGCCCGGAGAAAGGACCCGCCAGACCTCGTCAAAGGCCCGCCAGGGATCGGCCACGTGCTCGAAGATGTCCTGGGTGACGACCAGGTCGAAGGCGGCGTCGGCGAAGCTCAGCCGCTCCAGGTCCTCGCAGCGCAGGCCGCTGGCCGCGCAGGACCCGGGCGCGGCCAGTTCGGGCACGTATTCCGAACAGACGTAGCCCGGCAGGCAGCGCAGGCGTTCGTGCAGCGGGCCGGCGGCCTGGGCCTCGAAGACCCGCCAGGAGGCCATGGCCGGCAGGGCCTCCGGCAGAAGCCGGCACCCGGGGCCGGCCGCCAGCCGGGAAAGGACCCGGGCCAGGTCGCGGGTCCGTCGGCTGGCCCGGCAGACCGCACATCTGGTCTCGCGCAGGCTGTGCCCGGGCCGGATCGGCGCGAACACGGCCTTCTCTCCACAGACCGAACACAGGCCGTCGCTCTCGAAAACATCCCATCCCTGACACTTGGCCATGGCTTCCATGCGCGCTCCTACCCCCCATTGGGGAGGGTCCGGGAGGGAATCATTCCCTCCCGGCGGGGTCCGGGGCAGAGCTCCGGTCTTAAATGGCCGCATCCAACAACAGATTGTCCCGGTGCACGGCCTCGGTGTAGGCGGCCTCGCCGAGGACCTGGGCGATGCGCGAACTTTTGAGGCCCATGATCTTGCGCAGGTCGGCCGCGCCGTAGTTGGAGAGCCCGACGCCGATGACCGCGCCGTCGACCGCAACCACCCGGACCATGGCCCCGACCGGGAAATCGCCGGCCACGTCCACGATGCCGGCCGGGAGCAGGCTCTTGCCGTGGTCGCGAAGGGCGGCCGCCGCGCCGTCGTCGACGACCAGCGTCCCTTGCGGCTCGTGGTGGTAGGCCAGCCAGAACTTGCGCCTGGGGATGGGCTTGCACCCGGAAAGGACGAACGTGCCGACCTCGTCGCCGGCAAAGGCCCGGGTGAGGGCGCCCGGCTCGCGCCCGGCCAGGATGAGCGTGGGCACGCCGAGCTGGGCCACGCGCCGGGCGGCCAGGAGCTTCGAGTGCATGCCGCCGGTGCCAAGGGTGGTCTTGGAGCCGCACATGGCGTCGAGGTCCCGCTCGCCGATGTCCTCGATGACGGCCATGGGCGCGGCGGCCGGGTCCTCGTCCGGGCTTGTGGCGAAAACGCCCCGGGCCGAGGTCAGGTTGACGAAGACCTCCGCCCCGATGGCCCCGACGAGCAGGCTGCCCAGGCAGTCGTTGTCCCCGTAGACCAGCTCGGCAATGGCCACCGAGTCGTTTTCGTTGACCACGGGCACGGCCCCGAGGTCAAACAGCGTGGACAGGGTGTTTCGCAGGTTGAGGTAGCGCTCGCGGTTGTCGAGGTCGTCGCGGGTCAGGAGCACCTGGGCGGCAATGCGGCCGTGGCGGGCGAATTCCTGGTCGTAGGCGTGCATGAGCCGGCTTTGGCCGATGGCCGAGGCGGCCTGCCGGTGGGGAAGCGAGGTTCGGTCGTAGCGGTCGCCGAGGACTTCGCGGCCGGCGGCCACGGCGCCGCTCGAAACGAGCAGCACCTGCCGGCCCGAGGCGGCGAGGGCGGCGATCTGGGCGGCCAGGCTGGCCACCACGGCGGCGTCGATGCCGTTGGCCCCGGCCAGGACCGCGCTGCCGACCTTGATGACCACCCGTTTGGCCTGGGAAAGGACAACACGGCGCCTCTCGCGCCAATCGCACTGGGCCATACGCCCTCCTGGACGAAATAAGGGGAGCACGCTTCGGCGCCGCCTGGGGACGGGCCGGCGGCCGGCCTCGTGTCGCGTCCTTTAAGGCCGTGCGTGCCTGCTTTTAATGCAACATCCGCAGCACGCTGGTTTTTTCTTAAAAAATACCGACGTATTTTTTATGGATGCGGCTCAGGCCGTCTCGTCGGCCACGGTGCCCCGGCGCTCTTCCGGCCGGCCGGCCGCGCCCTGTCCCGCCCCGTCCGCCGGCTCCGGCGGCGGGACACTTGTCACGCCGTGGCGGGCGGCAAAGGTCGCGTCGACCCCGGCCGCGTCGGCGGCCGCCACCCCGCGCGCCTTGGCCAGCCAGGGCGTGTATTCGGGGATGACCGGCAAAAGCGGCGGCATCGGTTCCGGACGTGCGGCCATGGCGGATGGCTCCGAAGCGGTTCTCGCGTTTTTTTCCTCATACGGCCAAGCCCGGCTCCTGGCAAGGCGGGCCACGGGCGTCTTTTCAAACCGCCCTCCCGCTGCTATGCCCCCGTGACGGGAGGGTTTTGCCGTGCGCATCAAAATGCTCGAGCTTCTCTCCGGGGCCGCCGAGGCCACGGGGACAGCTGTCATCATCGACGTCTTTCGGGCCTGCTCCGTGGCCTGCTACGCCTTTGCCGCCGGGGTGGAAAAGATCCTGCCGGTCGATACCGTGGAAGAGGCCCGGGCCTTGAAGGCCGCCCATCCGGAGTACGTGCTGGCTGGCGAACGCCACTGCCTGAAGCTTCCGGGCTTCGATTTCGGCAACTCCCCAAGCGAGGTCCGCCAGGCCGACCTCACCGGCAAGACCCTGGTCCACGCGACGTCCGCCGGCACGCGCGGCCTTTTCGCGGCCATGGACGTGGCCGACCGGGTGCTGACCTGCTCGTTTACCAACATGGCGGCCACGGCCGCGGCCCTGCGGGCCGCCGACCCGGCGGTCGTGTCCATCGTGGCCATGGGCAAGGCCGGCCTGTCCCACGCCCCGGAAGACAAGCTGTGCGCCATGTACCTGGCCAACGTCCTGCAGGGCGTGCCCAACGCCTTCGAGACCATCCCGCGATTCCTGCGGACCGCAACCACGGCCGAGATCTTTTTCGGCGACACGGCCATCGTGCCGGAAGAGGACTTCGACCTGTGCCTTGCCCTCGACGCCTTCGACTTCTACCTGGAAGCCACCCGCCTGCCCGACGGCCGGCCGGCGTTGCTGCGGCATTTCCCCGAAAGCCCCGCCCCGGTTTCCGTGGCCTAACCGACGAAGACGCCTCAAGTTTTTTGAGAGCCCGGCCGAAAGGACACGGACGCGGTCCCGCCGGACCGACGCGGGCACGCTCCGAGGAGGCGGCATGAAGGCAAAGGCCACAATGAACATGCGGGAAGAGACCTTTTTCGCGGTTTCCCCCCTGATGATCTTCCCCAAGGCCTTGGGGCGGTTTCGGGTCTACATCAAGCAGGCCGGAAACTTCGTGCTCTATGCCCCGGCCGGCGAGCAGTTCACCCCGCGCCACAGGCAAAAGCTCCACGACGCCGGCGTGGAGGAGGTCTTCATCCGGGGCGAGGAGCGGCCGGACTACGACCGGTACATCGAGAAGAACCTGCCGTTCATCCTCGGCGACACGGCCATTCCGGTCCCCGAGCGGGCCAAGGTCCTCTACACGGCCACCGACGCCGTGGTCCGCGACGTGTTCGACAAAAGGCTCCCCAAGGGCCTCGGCAAGCGCGAATACGCCCGGGTGGCCGCCCTGGTGGAAAAGAGCCTGCACTTTCTGGCCATGGAAGAGTCGCTCAAGTGCATCGCCGCCCTGGCCTCCCACGACTACACCGTGCATACCCACAACGTGCACGTCTTCGTCTATACCGCCGCCGTCCTGCAGGCCCTGAAGGCCGACGAATACACGCAGGTCCAGGCCGGCATCGGGGCCCTGCTCCACGACATCGGCAAGACCCGCATCCCGGGGGACATCCTGTCCAAGCCCGGCCCTTTGACCGCCGAGGAGCGCACGCTTATAAACACCCACCCGGCCAAGGGCGTGGCCCTGTGCCAGGAGGTGCCGCTGACCCAGACGGCCGCCGCCTGCATCCTCATGCACCACGAACGCATGGACGGGTCCGGCTACCCCGGCGAACTGCCCGGCGAGCTCATTCCCCTGCACGTGCGGGCCGTGGCCGTGGCCGACGTCTACGACGCCCTGACCACCACGCGGGCCTACGCCGACGCCATGCCCCCGTTCCAGGCCCTTCGCCTCATGCGCGACGACATGGGGGAGCAGTTCGACATGGACGTGTTCAAGCGCCTGATCATGATCCTGAGCGACGCGAACATGGTTTAAAGGAGCACCCATGGCTTTTTCCCGCATCCAGTTCCAGCCGACCACGGCCAAGGTGGCCTGCCCCGAGTGCGGCCAGGCCCTGACCTTCGACCGCACCTGCCTGCGGATCATGCTGTCGTGCCACGGCTGCGGCCGGGAGTTCGACCCGGCCCGCTTCGCCGCAGAGCTCGACGACGACTTCGACGAAGCCTACGCCAACGTGCCCTTAAACCGCATGTAGGCGAAGAAAGGAAAGGCGAACCGGGGGAGGGAACCCCTTTTTGCAAAAAGGGGTTCCCTCCCCCGGACCCCCACCCTCCCCAAAAACGCTTAACGGGGTGCGACCGGGCTTTTTCACCCCCGCCTCCGAAAAAATGATGCTCCGGGCGCCATCGCCCCGCCCTCCCATCGGGGGGGTCCGGGGGGATCATCCCCCCCGGCCGCCGGAGGCATCTTAATAAATCACAGGAGATACACCATGGCGGCAGGCGTTTGGGACGGGATCGACAAGGACCGGGTGTCGCGGGGCCTGGTCACGGCCTTCATGAGCGACGAATATTTGGAGGCCTTGGCCGACATCAACAACGCCGAGACCGCGGCGGAGATCCAGGCCGCCCGGGTGAAGGTCAAGGACCTCATGACCCTGTGGCGGGAAGAAGTGCCGGAATTCGCCTTTGCCATCGACGCGCTCTACCTCTTTTCGGAAAAGGTCGAGCAGCAGCTCGGGGGCGACGCGGGCTGAACGGCCGGTTCGGGCCCCGACACCGTCCGGCGGCCCGGCGGCCCGAGGGGTTGCCCGGCGGCGCTTGACGCGGGCCGGACCTTGCCATATTGTCATTTTCCCAAAGGGGAGTAGCTGTTTCGGACAGGGTCAACATCCCTGCGGCGCATGCGCCGCCTGGCCCTGTCGTCGGTCCTCCGGAACCGATCGGCGAGACCTTTGGCATGCGCGCGCGTGCCAAGGTCTTTTTTTTAGCCGGCCGCGCCAAACCGAGGAGACACCATGCGAAAAGCGCTTTTCCCCATGTGGCTGGCCGTGGCCGCCGCCCTGCCCGGGCTCGTCTGCGGCATCTTGTCCATCCACCTGTCCCCGCCCCAGGCGGCCGCCGTGTCCGGCGCGGCCATCCTCGGGGCTTCGTTCCTGCTCCTTTGGGCCTGCGACGTGGCCCAGCACGACATTCCCCAAGCCCTGGCCCTGGCCGTGGTGGCCCTGATCGCCGTTTTGCCGGAATACGCCGTGGACATGTATTTCACCTGGATGGCCGGCCAGGAGCCCGAGTCCGACTACGTCCACTACGCCATCGCCAACATGACCGGGGCCAACCGGATGCTGATCGGCCTGGCCTGGACCACGGTGGCGGCCATTGTCTGGTGGCGCCAGCGCACGGCCGTGGTCCTGGGGTTCCAGCGGCGCACCGAGGTCCTGTTCCTCGGCCTGGCCACGATCTACGCCATGACCATTCCGCTCTTCGGTTCGCTCACCTGGATGGACGGCGTGGTCCTCATCGGCCTCTACTGCGTCTACATCGTCATCGTCTCCCGCCGCGAGAGCGAGGAGCCGGAGCTTTCGGGCGTGGCCGCCTGGCTCGGCCAGCTGCCCCGGATCAAACGCCGGCTGACCACGGGCCTGCTCTTTCTTTTCGCCGCCGGGGTCATCGTGGCCAATGCCGAGGGGTTCAGCGAGGGGCTGGTGGCCACGGGCAAGATCCTTGGCATAAACGAGTTCCTGCTCGTGCAGTGGCTGGCCCCCATCGCCTCGGAGGCCCCGGAATTCATCGTGGCCATCATGTTCGCCCTGCGCGGCCAGGGCGGGCTGGCCCTTGGCAGCCTCATCTCGTCGAAGCTCAACCAGTGGACGCTCCTGGTCGGCATGATTCCGGCCGTCTACGGCATTTCGGCCGGCACCTTCGCCGTGCCCATGCCGCTTGACAGCCTGCAGATGCACGAGATCCTCCTGACCGCCGCCCAGTCGCTTCTGGCCGTGGGACTCCTGGCCGGCCTTCGCCTGTCGATCCGGGGGGCGGTGCTCCTGTTCGTCCTTTTCATCGGCCAGTTCCTGGCCCCGGCCGTGCCCCAGGAGGTCTGGGCCCGCCTGCCCGGGAACCTGAACGGCACCCAGGTCCACTTCCTCTTCACCTTCCTCTACTGCGCCATCTTCCTGGTCATGCTGCCGCGCATCGTGCCGCAGCTGGCCGGCCTCGTCCGGCGGACCCCGAAAAAGGCCTCTTGACGCGGCCTCCGGCCGATCCTATGTACCGCGCCCCGCCCCGAGGAGTCCCTCGGGGCGGGGAACGCCGCCGAAGGAGCGCCCATGAGCCAGGGTTTCGAACTGCCGCTGTATCTGGATCTTTTCGCCGTCTTTTTGATGGCCGCCACCGGGGCCATCGAGGCCATCCGCCGGGAGTTCGACCTGGTGGGGCTGCTTGGCCTGGCCCTGGCCACGGGCGTCGGCGGGGCCCTCATCCGCGACGGCATCTTTCTTCAGGCCGGGGTGCCGGCCGTGGTCAGGAACCAGGACTACCTCTTTGCCGTGGCCGCCGCGGCCCTGGCCTGCCTGGTCTTCGGCCGCCGGGCCGTGTTGTCGGAAAAATTCGTGGCCCTGGTCGACGCGGCGGCCCTTGGCGCCTATGCCGTGGTCGGCATGGAAAAGTCCCTGGCCTTTGGCCTGGACTTCGCCCCGGCCGTGCTGGTCGGCACGGTCAACGCCTGTGGCGGCGGGCTGTTGCGCGACGTGTTGACCCGCGAGGAGCCGCTGGTTTTCCGGCCGGGCCAGTTCTACGCCTTCGCGGCCCTGATCGGCTGCCTGGCCTATCCGTTCCTGCGCCAGTCCCTGGGCTTTGCCCCCCTGAACGCCGCCCTGGCCACCATCGTCATCACCTTCGGCCTGCGCGTCCTGGCCATCACCCGCAACTGGCGCACCCGCCCGGTCTGCGAGACCGGCCTTTTCCGCCGTCGCCATCCCCCCGTCGCCTGACGCGCGGGCCATCGCCCGACGCCCCGGCCGTCCCTTGACGCCGCCCGGCCAAAATCGTCTAAGAAGGAGAGGCCGGCCCTGGCGGCCACGGCGTCAACCCCGCCGGCCGGCGGGAAAGGGGGAGTCCTGCGGTGACACGGCCCATTACCACGCTTTTCAGCGATGTCGGCGGCGTGCTTCTGACCAACGGCTGGGACCGGCGGTCGAGACGGCTCGCGGCCGAGACCTTCGACCTCGATCCGGACGAGATGGACGAGCGCCACCACCTGACCTTCGACGCCTACGAGGAAGGCAAACTCAGCCTCGACGACTATCTGGACCGGACCGTGTTCCACGCCCCCCGGCCTTTCGACCGAAAGGCCTTTACGGACTTCATGTACGCCCAGTCGAGGCCGCTTCCCGCCATGCTCGAATACGTGCGCGGCTTAAAGGCCGCCCAGGGCATCAAGATCGTGGCCGTCAACAACGAGGGCCGCGAACTGAACGTCTACCGCATCCGGACCTTTGGCCTCGGCTGTTTCATGGACGCCTTCGTGTCCTCGTGCTTCGTCCACTTCCGAAAGCCCGACGCCGACATCTTCCGCATCGCCCTGGACATCGCCCAGGCCGCGCCCGAGGAATCGGCCTACATCGACGACCGGGCCCTGTTCGTGGAAGTGGCCGCCACGCTTGGAATCCGGGGCGTGGTCCACCGGAGCGCCGAGGCCACGGCCAAGGAGCTGGCGGCCATGGGCGGCTTCGCCCCGTTCTGCTCCCCGTCCCCGGCCTGGGCCGGCCCGGTGCCCGGGGCCAAGGGACTTTCCTCTCCCGGCTAAACACGGTAGGAAGGCGGGGTGCATACAGAGGAGACCGAGATGACCAAGATCGCCATTCCTTCCCGAGACGGCCAGGTGGACCAGCACTTCGGCCACTGCGGCTATTTCACGATCCTCTCCGTCGGCGCGGACAACACCATTGCCGGGGAAGAGACCTTCGCCCCGCCGGCCGAGTGCGGCTGCCGCTCCAATCTGGTGGAAACGCTTCTCGGCATGGGCGTCACCGTGCTCATCGCCGGCAACATGGGCCAGGGCGCGGCCGACAAGCTCAGCCGTTCCGGCATCACCGTCATTCGCGGCGCCGGCGGCCCGGTCCATGACGCGGCCGCCGCCTACCTGGCCGGCACGCTCACCGACAGCGCCGAACTGTGCCAGGCCCACGAGCACGGCCACGACTGCCTGCATCCGCTGACGTAGCACGCAGGGAAAAGCCTCGGGCGGCCGGGAGGGGATTTTCCACCCCGGCCGCCCGAGGCATCTCCCCCCTCCTCCGTTCCTCCGCTCCTCTCCCCGCTTTACAGATACCGGCGCAGCCACAGCTCCAGCATGACCAGGGCGAAGAGCCGCTTGCCATGGTCGGCCCGGCCGGTTTCGTGGGCGGCGAGCAGGGCTTCGACGGCTTCGGGGCGGGCGATGTCCTTCACAAGGCGGCCGCCGGAGAGGAGATCGCGGGCAAAGGCGCGAAGCGGCCCCCGGAACCAGCCGGCCAGGGGCAGGCCGAAGCCGCGCTTGGGCTGGTCGGCGATGCGGGGCGGGAGAAGGGGGGCGAAGGCCCGGCGCAGAAGATACTTGCCGGTTTTGCCGCGCAGCTTGCAGCGCACGGGCAGGCGGGCGGCGAAGGCGGCCAGCTCCACGTCGAGAAAGGGCGAGCGGCCCTCCAGGCCGTGGGCCATGGCCATGCGGTCGGCTTTGACGAGCAGATCGCCGGGCAGATAGATGCTCGAATCCGCGAAAAGGCCCCGGTCGAGCGGGTTGTCGGCCGTGGCCGCGGCAAAGGCGGCCTCGTAAAGGGCCACGGTGTCGCCCCGGACGGCATCCAGACGGGCGGCCCGGGCGAATTCCGGACGCAGGAGAGCGTCGCGGTCCCAGGGGGAGAAATAGGAGCCCCAGCGGGCGAGGCTCCCGGCCCGGGGCAGGCGGACGGCCTGGGCCAGGCGGGCGATGCCGGCCCGCCAGTCGGCTTCCACGGGCACATCGCCCTGGGCGGGAAGTTTGCCGGCCAGCCAGGGCACGAACCGCTGGGTCACGGCATGGGGCAGCCGGGCGTAGGCATCGGCCAGGGGATCGAGGAAGTAGCGCTGGTAGCCGGCGAACATCTCGTCCCCGCCGTCGCCGTTCAGGGCCACGGTCACGTGCTCCCGGGTCAGCCGGCACAGGTGCCAGGCGGCCAGAGCCGAGGGATCGGCAAAGGGCATGTCCGTGGCGGCCACCACGTCTTCCATGACGTCCCGGGCCGCGGCGAAGCCGAGGGTGAATTCCGTGTGCTCGGTGCCGAAGCGGTCGGCCACGGCCCGGGCCTTGGCCGTCTCGCTGAAGGCCTCTTCGGCGAAGCCGATGGAAAAGGTCCGCACCGGCCGGTCGGTCAGCCCGGCCATGACGGCGGTGACGATGCCGGAATCCACGCCGCCGGAAAGGTGGGCCCCGAGCGGCACGTCCGCGACCAGACGCAGGCGCACGGCCTCGGTGACCCGGACGCGCAGCTCCTCGGCCAGGGCGTCCACGGAGCCGGCGAGCTTGGGCAGATAGTCGAGCTGGAAATAACGGGCGGGGGGGCTGGCCCGGCCGTCGCGCCAGACGAGCGTGTGGCCGGCGGGCAGGCCCCTTATGCCGGCAAAACCGGTGGCCGGCTCGGGCACGTGCTGGAGGGTCAGGTAGTGGCCCACGGCGGCCGGATCGAGCCGGGCGGTCCGGCCGGGAAAGGCGAGGATGGCCTTGGGCTCGGAGCCGAAGACGAAGGCGCCGCCCTCCTCGGCGTAATAGAGGGGCTTTTTGCCGAACGGGTCCCGGGCCAGGAACAGCTCGCGCCGGTCGGCGTCCCAGAGGGCCAGGGCGAACATGCCGCGCAGCCGGGCCGCGCAGGCCGGGCCCAGCTCCTCGTAGAGGTGGACGATGACCTCGGTGTCGCTTCGGGTGGCGAAGACGTGGCCCGTGGCCTGCAACTCTTCGCGAAGGGCCTGGAAATTGTAGATCTCGCCGTTGAAAACCACGGCCAGGGAACGCGTCTCGTTGAAAAGCGGCTGGTCGCCGGTGGCCAGGTCAATGATGGCCAGCCGGCGATGGCCCAGGAAAGCCCCGCCGCCGCCGGCAAAGGCGTCGTGGTAAAACCCTTCGCCGTCCGGTCCCCGGTGGGCCAGGGACCGGGTCATGGCGGCCAGGGTGGCGCCAAGCTCCCCGGCCCCGCCCCGAGGTGTCACGAACCCGCAGATGCCGCACATGTCAGTATTCCTTGGGGAGAGAGAAGAGGGGGATGCCTCCGGCGGCCGGGGGGCGGCATGGTTCCATGGCCCCCCGGACCCCCTGGACTGATGAAGCAGTCCAGGCGCGAGGCTCTTTCCGAGGATGTCACTCTGTTGTTCCTTTTTCCTCTATGAGGAAAGAATAATTGGTTCTTTTCGGAAAAGGTCCAGGTAGGCCCCGGCCACCACGCGCCAGGAGTATTCCCGCACGACCTTGTCCCGGCCGGCCGCGCCGAGCCGCCAGCACAGGTTGCGGTCCCCGATCAGCCGGGTGAGGACGGAAGCCAGGGCGGCCGGATCGTCCGGGGGTACGAGAAAGCCGGTCCGGCCGTCCTCGACCAGCTCCTCGTTGCCGGCGATGCGGGTGGCGGCCACGGCCAGCCCGGCGGCCATGGCTTCGAGCACCGCGTTCGGCATGCCCTCGTCGCGGGAGGGAAAGACAAAGGCGTCGGCCTCGCGCAAAAGCTCCGGCATGTCCGCCCGGCCGACCCAGCCGGCGAACCGGACCCGGTCGCCAAGGCCAAGGCGCCTGGCCCGTTCGGCGAGTTCGCGACGAAGCGGCCCGTCGCCGACGATGGAAAGCTCGAAGCAGGCCGTTTCCGGCAGCCGGGCCAGGGCGTCCAGCAGCACGTCCAGGCCCTTTTGGCGGACCAGCCGGCCGACAAAGACCAGCCGCACCGGCCCTTCCCGCGACAGCTCGGACGCCGGGGTGAAAAGAGCCGTATCCACGCCGTTGGGAATCATGGCGATGGGTGTTTGACCGGCGGAGGTGCGGGCCAGTGCGGCCAGCCCCCGGCTGTTGGCCACCACATGGGCGGCCTGGCGCCAGAGAAAGCGGATCAAAGGCCCGGTCAGCCGGTGGTAGCCGGCCAGATCGTAGGGCTGGAACCCGGGCACGTCGCCGCCCCGAAGCGATACGACATAGGGAACGCCCCGCAAAAGCTTCAGGACCCAGGCCGCCGGGCCGCAGGGGATGCCGAAAAAGGCCACACACACGTCCGGCCGAAACTCCCGGGCCAGGACCGGCAAGGCCACGGCCGCGCTCCCCATGAACGAAAGCATCTCCAGCGGCGAACAGTGGTCGGCGTGGCGACGCAGGGCCGGCAGGCGCCGGACCGCGTAGCCGTCCACCGCCTCCCGCCGGGGCAGGCCCTTAAAGGCGGCCGTGACCACCCGCACGGCCACGCCCAGGCCGGCCAGCTCCCGGGCCAGGTTGGCCGTGGCGTTCCCCGCCCCGCCGCCGAGCGGCGGGTATTCGTAATTCAATAAAAGCATGCGAGAGGGGAACCCTTTTTGAAAAAAGGGGTTCCCCTCTCGCGCTCTCCCTTCCCAAAAACTTTCCATGGGTCGCTGTTGGTCCATCATTTGTTCGCCCACCCTTTACCCCGCCGGGGGGGTCCGGGGGGAATCATTCCCCCCGGTGGGGTCCGGGGCAAAGCCCCGGCCGCCGGAGGCATATATCACAGCCCGCGTCACGGCCAGCATCGCCGGGTCCCGGTCCTGGAAGTCGGGATGCAACCGGCCGGCTATGGCGGCGAAGGCTTCGGGGTCGCTGTCGGCTTCGAGGACGCTGGCGTCGAAGCCGGCGGCGGCCAGGGCGGCGAGGTGGTCGTCGAGACGCCAGCGGGGCAGGTCGCCGGGATTCAAAAACCACTTCCAGGCGAATTTGGAGAAGAGGAGAAAATGGAAGGGATATTTGAAAAAGTGGTCCCGGTAGTCGACCCGGTGGAGCATGACGCCGCCCGGGGCCAGGAGCCGGCCGAGGTCGGCAAAGAGTGCCCCGGGGTCGGCCACGTGCTCGAGCACGGAATTGGAGACCACGAGGTCGATGGAACCGTCCGGCAGGCCGGCGAGGGTCCTGACCCGGTCCACGACGGAAAACCTGACCGTGGGGAAGCGGGGCACGAGCCCGCCCAGGTGCTTGGCGTCCAGGCCCACGTCAAAGGGGACGAAGGGTTCGTGGCAGACCACCTTGGCCGCGCCCAGGGCGGCCAGGGCATAGCCCACGCCGTTGGCCGCGCCGCTGCCGATTTCGAGAATCCGCTGGCCGGCGACGGAAACCCCGACCCGGGCCAGATCGGAAGCGTAGGCCTCGGCAATGGCCCAGGGATCGGTCAGGCCGGTATTGACCCGGTAATGGGGCAGGAACCGGCCCAGGGCATGCAGGCTGGCCTCACGGAAAAAAAAACGGCGGATGACCCGCAGGGCCACGTATTCGAGGGTATCGCGCTCCACGTCAGACTCCGCCCCCGGCCATACGCCGCAGGACCCACAGGTTCCAGAGAAACAGCCGGTGGTCCGCCGCGCCGGACCGGTGTTCCCGGATGCGGCTGTCGATGAAGGCCGTGGAAAGCCCGGTTTCGAGCGGCGACGGCGCGCCCATGGGGAGGGCGCCGTCGGCCAGCCAGCGGCCGACCGGCACACCGAAGCCCTGCTTGCGGCGGTAGATGATGTCGCGGGGCAGGACGGCCTCCAGGGCCTTTTTGAGGATGTACTTGGTGGTGCCCCGGCGAAACTTCCAGGCGTGCGGCATGGTGCGCACGAAATCGACCAGTTCGATGTCGAGGAAGGGTGCCCGGACCTCCAGGGAGTGCATCATGCCGGCCCGGTCGGTTTTGACCAGGATGTCGTCCTGCAAGTAGAGCCGGGTGTAGAACTCCATGGTCTTGTCCACCAGGCTTCGCGACGGGCAGGCCTCGAAGACCCCGATGGCCTCGCTGTAGAGGTCCTCGGCATCGACTGTTTCCTCGAAAAGGCCGGCGATCTCGTCCGGCGCCAGCGGCCCGAGCCAGGTCGGGTTCCACAGGCGCGGGGGAAAGGACAGGCCGCGCAAAAACCGGTTCACCTTGAAGCTCGCGTGCATGTAGCCGTGGCCGACGGGCAGCCGGGCGGCCAGGAGGGTCAGGGCGCGGTGGAGCGGCTTCGGGGCCAGCCGGGCATAGCACTCGGCCGCCCGGATGGCCCGGAACGGGTCGTAGCCGGCAAAAAGCTCGTCCGCGCCGTCGCCGCCAAGGGCGACGGTCACGTGTTTGCGGGTCTCCCGGCAAAGAAGGGCCGTTGGCACCAGGGACACGTCGCCCATGGGCTCGTCCAGCCGGCCGAGGATCTCGGGCATGAGGGAAAGGGCCGTCTCCAGGGAGAAACGGGCCTCGTGGTGGGTGACCCGGCAAAAGGCGGCGGCCCGGCGGGCCTTGGCCGACTCGTCGAAATCCGGGTCGTCGAAGCCGATGGAAAAGGCGGCGATGTCCGGGGCGTGCCGCACGGCCAGGGCGGTTATGGCCGAGGAATCGACCCCGCCGGAAAGAAAGACGCCAAGGGGCACGTCGGCCATGAGCCGCCGGGCCACGGCCGCGTCCAAAAGTTCGAGCAGCCGGCCGCCCCACTCCCGCTCCGGGTCGGCCGGCACCGCTTCCATGGGCTCGATGCAAAAGGACCACCACGTGCGGCGGACGACCGACAAGGTGCCGACGTCCACCAGCAGGTTCTCCCCGCCGGGCAGCTTGGCCGTGCCGGCATAGAGGGCATTGGGTCCGGGGATGAACCCGTAGGCGAAATACTTGCGAAGGACCGGCCGGGAGACGGAAAGGCCGGCCAGGGCGGGATGGGCGATGAGACTCGAAAGCTCCGAGGCAAAGGCGAAAAAGCCGGGCCGGGCGGCGTAGAAAAAAGGCTTCTTGCCGAACCGGTCCCGGGAGCAAAAAAGCTGTCCCCGGGCCTTGTCGTAGAGGGCAAAGGCCCACATGCCGTTTAAGTGTTCGGGCAGGGTCTCGCCCCACTCCCGCCAGCCGTGGAGCAGGACCTCGGTGTCGCTGTGGCCGGTGGCGAAGTGGTGGCCCTTGGCCGTCAGTTCCCGGCGAAGCGCGGCGTGGTTGTAGATCTCGCCGTTGTAGGTGACGGCCAGACTGCCGTCCGGCGTGGCCATGGGCTGGCGGCCGCCGGCCAGGTCGATGATGGCCAGCCGCCGGTGGGCCAGGAAGACCCCGGCCGGCGCATCGGCAAAGACGCCCTCCCCGTCCGGTCCGCGCCGGGCGAGCCGGCCGTTCATGGCGGCCAGGGCCGTGGCGTCGCCCGGACCGGCAAAGCCGCAGATGCCGCACACGGGATTAGCTCTGCCTCCTCGAAATCCGAGGGGGCGCATTCCGGGAACAACGCGTCCCGGGAGGCGTATTTTTCTTAAAAAATAGCATCATATTTTTTAAGGGCCACTCTTGGGCTCCTTGCAGTTGCGGGTGCAGTCCACGATGTAGGTCGGCTTGTCCTGGGACTCGTGGTAGGTGCGCATGAGGATCTCGGCAATGAGGCCCATGAAGATGGCCATGATGCCGATGAGGAGAAACATGACCACGGCCAGGGGCAGCGGCGTCTCGATGAAGCTCTTGCCGAGGACGAACTTGCAATAGAGCATGAACACGAAAAAAAAGGCCGATACGAGGAGGCTCGCCAGGCCGAAGCCGCCGAAGAGGTACATGGGCTTCTGGGCGTACTTGTCAAGGAACTTGACCGTCATGAGGTCCAGGATGACCTTGATGGTCCGTTCGATGCCGTACTTGGACTGGCCGTGGATGCGGGGGTGGTGGGTGACGCCGACCTCGGTCACCCGGGCGCCCTGCCAGGCGGCGTGGATGGGGATGAAGCGGTGCATCTCGCCGTAGAGCTTGACCCCCTTGATGATGGCCCGGCGGTAGGCCTTGAGCGAACAGCCGTAGTCGTGCAGGCGGACCCCCGAGATGGCGGAAATGAGCCCGTTGGCCACCTTGCTCGGGAAGTTGCGCTTGATCGGGTTGTCCTTGCGGTCCTTGCGCCAGCCCGAGACCACGTCGAAACCCTCGTCGAGCTTGGCCAAGAGGCGCGGAATGTCGGCCGGGTCGTTTTGCAGGTCCCCGTCCATGGGGATGAGGATGTCGCCCCGGGCCAGGTCGATGCCGGCCATCATGGCCGCGGTCTGGCCGAAGTTGCGGCGCAGGTGGACCACGCGCACCCGGTCGTTGCCGGCGGCCAGGGCGTCCAGGCGGGCCCTGGTGTCGTCGGTGGAGCCGTCGTTGACCAGGATGATCTCGAAGGGGTTGCCGAGGGACGGCAGGACGGCATCGAGCTTTTCGGCCAGCGGCCCGATGTTGTCCTGCTCGTTGTAAAGCGGAATGATGATGGAAAGCATATCCGGCATGGTCCCCGCCGTGTTGTATTCTGGGTACCCGGGCCAACGGCCCCGGGGGTCAGGGCAGGCCTTTCTCCCCGGCCGCGAGCAGGGGGCGCAGGTCGATGAGGCGCAGGCCGGGTTCAGGGCTGGTATAGGGGAATTTCTCCCCGTCGAGAAGGGCGAATTCGCCGGGTGCCTCGGCCAGCTCCCGGAGGCGGTCGTCAAGGGGCGCGAAAAGCGGTCCCTGCTTCATGGCGGCCGGGGTCAGGTCGGCCTCGCGCACCACCAGATGGGTCACGCCGTAGGCCCGGGCGAATTCGAGCACCGTTGCCGGGTCTTTGGCGTAATAGGCCTCGGCCTGATGGGCCAGCCTCGGGTAGAGCCTGGCCCAGTAGCCCTCGCTCCAGGGGTGGGCCAGCTCGAAGGAGGCCAGGACGTTTCGCCGGCCAAAGGTCAGGACGTTGTCCAGGAGTACCGGGTTGCCGGCCAGGAGGGCGTCCTTGGGCAGCGCGTCCACGGCCGCGTAGAGGGCCGCGTCGGCCTTGTAGTCGTAGAGCCCGTCGTCGGTCAGGCGCACGGCCCCGACCCCGACGGCCAGGAGGAGCAGGCAGACCCGGCCGCCGGCCCGGGAGAGGGGTCCGGCCAGGGCATGGCGCAAGACCACGGCCAGGCCCAGGGCGTAGAGCAGGTTTATGGTGTAGGTGATGTAGCGGTCCGGCACGAAAAGCTTGAGCGCCACGGCCCGGGCCAGGACGTAGAGCAGAAGCGACCCGGCCAGGAGCATGGCCGCCGGCCGCAGGCCGGGCAGATACCGGGGCCAGGGGGCGCGCCTGGCCCCGACGACCACGAACGGCAAAAGAACGGCAAGGCTCAGGATGCCGGCGACAAGGCCGATGTCGAGAAAAAGGCCGATGCTCTCGAACGGCCAATAGACGAGATCGAAAAAGGGGTTCGCCAGGGGGTAGAGTTCCAGCCGGCCGGCGGTCGTGAATTCAGGCCCCACGGCCAGGGCCGCCCGGCCGACCAGCGGGCCGAAGCCCGAGGCGGAAAGCGCGTGGTTGAACGACCAGACCAGGCCGGCCGCCGCCAGCAGGACCAGGCCGTGCCAGGGGCGCACCGGAAACGGGGCGTCCGGCCGGTCGGTCAGGCGGGCGGCAACGGCGTCCAGGCAGGCGCAGCCGGCGCACAAAAAGGCGATGTAGGGGATGAAGACCGCCTCGGCCAGGAGGACCACGGCCATGCCCCGGGCCGAGCGGCGCAGCCAGGCCAGGAGAAACAGGGCCAAAAGCGGGGCGGCAAATGACCGCGACAGGCCGCCGGAGATGTTTTTGAGAAAAAAAGGCAGCGTCCAGGCCATGGCCGCGCAGACAAAACCGAGGACCCGGCCTTCGAGCCGGGCGCCCAGGCCGAAAAAGGCCAGGGCCAGGGTGACGAACAGGCCGCCGGTCAAAAGCTTGGAAAAAAGGATCGGTCCGACACCCAAACCCTTGGCGGCCGCGAAATAGAGGGCCTTGACCCCGGCCGGCACGTAGCCGGCGGCATAGTCGCCGAGGAGATCAGGCGGATAGAGGGCCGGGTCGAGCCAGCGGGCCATCCAGTAGAGCTGCTGGCGGACGTCGTCGTTGACGACAAAGGGCGAGGCGAAGCCATGGCGGTGGGCCACGGCGAAAACGAGCACGGACAGGAAGCCGACCCACAGCCAGTCCGCCAGGCGGACCGGCCGGTCAGATGGAACGGTCATAGAGGCGGAAAACCTTGTAGCGCTCGCCCCCGTAGTCGCGAAGGGTCTTGTTCCACTGCTCCAGGGATTCGGGAATGAGCGAGCAGTCGCAGTATTCCATGGTGGGATGGTTCTGGAGGAAATTGACCACGATGTTGAGGATGATGGCGTGGTGCAGGCGCTTCCATTGGTGGGTCTTGGCCACGCCCATGATGATGGCCCGGCAGTGGGTCAGGGGCCGCACCCGGCAGTCGTAGAGGAGCTGGAGCTTTTGCCACCAGCCGAACTTGCCGTTGAACTTTTTGACCGACCGGTTCATGTCCGGCGACACCACGGAAAAGGCCACGATGTCGTCGCCGTCGAGGATCATGCTTTCCAGATCCGGCCGCACCAGCGGCTGCAAGGTGACGAAGATGTCCCTGAACTGCCGGTCGGTCAGCGGAATATGGCCCCAGTTCTTGCTCCAGATGTCGTTGAAAAGCTCTTTGATCTGGGGGCCGCGCTTGGCGAAGTCCTTGCGCTCGATGGGCTGGATGGTGCAGCGCTGGCGCTTTAGGATGGCGTCGCGCATCCTGGCCAGCTTGTCGGCGTCGGCGGTGTCCCGGCCCGGCCCGCGGCTGATCCTGTACGCGTACCAGTCAAAGGTCTTGGCAAACCCCCAGGACAGGACCAGATCCTCGTAGTAGGGCGGATTGTGGGTCTGCATCATGGACGGCGGCGAATCGAAGCCTTCGACCAGGAGCCCGACCTCGTCGTAGATGGAAAAAGACAGGGGCCCGTGGAGCTTGACCTTGCCGAAGCCGCGCACCCAGGCGGCCGCGGCGTCGAACAGGGCATGGGCCGTCTCCGGGTTGTTCTCGGACTCGAAAAAGCCGAAAAACCCGGTCTCCGTGTCGTGGTATTGCTCGTAGAGGCCGTTAACATGGGCGGAAATCCGGCCGACCACCCGGCCGTTTCGCCGGGCCAGGAAATATTGGGCCTGGCCGAACTCGAAAAACGGACCTTTTTTCCGGTCCAGCACGTCGCGCTGCATGGAAAGAAGCGGCGGCACCCACAGGGGGTCGTCGCGGTAGATTTCCCACGGATAGCGGATGAAGGCGTCGAGGTCGGCCTCCCCGTCCACGGGGGCGACGGTCAGGGTCAAGTCTGTCATGCCGGGCGTCGCGGTCCTATTTTCCGGGCTGGATGGTGATCTGGCCCTTGAGGCCTTCCTTGAGCTCCAGGCCCGGGTTGGGGATGGTCAGCTCGACTTCGTAGTAGGACGGCTGCTGCAGGGTGGCCGCCATGGGCGCCCAGGGGATGCGCGACACCGAGGCCGCGTATTTCTTACCCGGCAGGGAATCGAAGACGACCTCGGCCGCCTCCCCTTCCTTGAGCTTCTGGGCCTCGATCTCGTGGACCTGGGCCCGGATGATCATGGGGTTGATGGAGCCGACCTGGAAGAGCTCGGACTCCTTGGCCAGCTTGACGCCGTTTCGCAGCTCCGGGTTCATCCACATGACGTAGCCGTCGGTCGGGGCCTTGACGATGCCGTCTTTGGGCACCTTGCCGACCCCGGCGCCCTTGCCGAACCGGTCCTCGGCCAGCTCCACCCGGTCGGACAGGAGTTCCCTGGCCAGGGACAGCTGTTCGCCGATGGAACTCTTTTCCTTGCGGAAGACTTCGATTTCCTTGGCGTTCATGGACAGGGACTGCTGGGAGGCCATGTTGCGCTGGCTCATGGCCTCGAGTTCGCGGCCCTTGGCCGACAGGCGGTCGATCTCCTTGTCGGCCGCGGCCATCTTGTACTCGAGCTCCTTGATGTTGGCCGGCGAGAGTCTGGTCTTCTCGTCCATGCGGGTCTCGAGGGGGATCTCGTAGGTGGCCAGGACGTCGCCGCGCTTGACTTTCTGCCCGATCTGGGCGGAAAGGGCCGTGATCTTGGCGTTATACGGCAAAAAGACCGAGAGCTTGACCGGACTGTAGAGCTTGCCGGAAAAGTTGATTTCCGTGGGGCGAAACGAGGCCGATTCGGCGGCCTGCGTGGCCGGGGCAGTCTGGGCGGCCGGGGCCGCCGGAGCCTTGGCCTGGGCGCTTGCGCCACAGGCCCCGGCGAGCAAGCTCCCGGCGGCCAGAAGCGAGACGAAAAACCGCATCTAGAGGCTCTCCATGATGCTGACGTTGATGTAGCGGTCCTGGAAGTCGCCGGAGATGGAGCGGACGTCGAGCATGGCGACGTCGCGGTCGTACTCCTTCATGAGCAGGTTCTGGCGGCTGTCGAGGTACTCGCTCATGGACCGGACAATGGCGTCGTACTCGGCCTGGCCGGACTCGAAGCGGAACTGGGCCTGCTGGGCGGTCAGCTTTTGCAGCTCGACCGAGGAGGCGGCGAATTTGACATCGGAATTGGCCGAGCGCAGCTTGGCCAGGGCCTGCTGGAACTGGCTCATGAGCGTGAACTCGAGGTTGCGTCCCTCGACGTTTAACTGGGCCATCTTCTTGTACTGCCGGCTGACATCCCGGGCCTTGGTCCAGAGGTCGAAGGGGAAGTTCAGCGTCAGGTTCGGATACATGAACGGCAGGCTGGAGGTGTCGTCCTTGTAGCTCGTGCTGTTGAGGGTCGAGACCGAGGTGAAGCCGAAGGAAAAGGTCGGCAGGAAGTGGATGTAGGACAGGGCGATGTTTTTCTTCTGCAGGCCCTTCTCGTATTCGTGGATGCGCAGCTGGAAGGAGTGGCGGCGCAGGGTCTCGTCGGAGACGCCCGCCGGGTTGAAGTCCTCGAGCACCTGCTTGGAAGCGTTGGCCAGGGACAGGTCGACCTTCTGGACAAAGGGCACGCCCATGACGAACTTGAGCTCGTCGAGGAGCACGGACTTCGAGGTCCGCATCTTCTCGCCCTCGGCCTTGGCCAGATTGATCTTGGTCTCGGCGATGCGCACGTCGAGTTCCGCGCCCTGGCCGAGGCCGGCCCGGGTCTTGACGTACTCCAGATTCTTGACGGCCAGGTCTTCTTTTTCCTTGGCCATCTTGATCATGGTGTCGACCATGCCGAGCTGGAGGAAGATGGTGCCAAGCCGCTTTAAGCCCTGGTCGATGACCTTCAGGTGCGACAGGACCGCGATGTTGACCATCTCCTTTTTCGCCTGCACGTCAAAGGCGGTCAGCAGCGGGTTCCAGGCCCCGGTCGAGAAGTTCAGGTCGTAGGCCTTGCGGCTGCGGTTGGCGGAGTTGCCGGCATAGATGGCGTTGGCCGCGGTGATGGAATTGGACAAATTCTGCGCGGGATTGGAGGAGGCGTTATCCGCCGCGTAGGAGTTCCACGCCGTTCCGGCCAGATTTTTATATTCCGGCAACCGCATGTAAAAGGTGGTGCTCATGACGATGGTCGGGATGTACTGCGAGTAGGCATCCCCCACGTCCAGGCGCTTGGATTCGATCTCGATGGAGCTTTTGGTCAGGAGCGGCGACTGGGCCAGGGCCACGCGCACACACTCCTGGAAGTCGGCCGGCGACTTGACCGTCACCGCCCCGAGGGCCATGCCCGAGCCCTTCGACCGGGCGAAATCCATGGACGCATCGTCGTCCTGGTCATTGGCCGCCGTTGCCGGCCGGGCGGCCGGAGCCGCCGGCGCCTGGGCCGCGGGCGCGGACGCCCCCTTGACCTTGTCCTTGGTGTACCGGTCGCCGGGCGCGGCCCGGACCGGCATGGCGCCGAGCAAAAGAGCCAGGCACAGCATCACGGCCGTGGCCAGACGCGCCCCCCCCGCCTTTCCGCCGCGGCCGGACACGCCACCCCCTGGCGTGCCAACCCGCTGCCCGTAGGTCAAATCCCTGGTCATGCGCTCCTCCCCGTCGAGCGTTCAACCGTTAAGATAGCCGTCCGTCAGGACCGCTTTGCGCGTGCAATGCTCGGCCGTCATTTGGTCATGGGTGACCACGACCATGGCTGTCCGGGCCTCTTCCGTGATCTTCGTAAAATACTCCAGTACACGCAGGCTGTTTTCCCGGTCAAGCTGGCCTGTCGGCTCGTCCGCCAAAATGAACTCGGGTTCGTTGACCAGGGCCCGGGCGATGGACACCCGCTGCCGCTCGCCGCCGGACAGGCGGTTGGAGGGCTGGTAGACCCGGTGGTCGAGGGCCACCATGCGAAGCGCCTCCTTGATCCGGTCCGGCCGCTCCCGGCGGGGGACGCCCGCGTAGATGAGCGGCAACTCCAGGTTTTCGTACACCGTGGAGTTTTCGAGCAGGTCACAGGTCTGAAAAACGAATCCCAGCATCTCCCGGCGAAAAATGGCCTGCTGGTCGCGGGACAAGGACAGGACGTCCACGCCGGCCACCTTGTAGCCGCCCGTGGACGGCGGCTGAAAGAGGCCGAGAATGAAAAGGAGGGTGGACTTGCCCGATCCCGACGGCCCCATGACGGCCACCATCTCCCCGCGCCGCACGTGCAGGTTCACGTCTTTCAGCACCCGGATCGGTTCGAGGCCCGAATTATAGGTCTTTGTCAGGTTGTTGATGTCGATGACAAGATCGTTGTCGCCGGAACCGGCCGTCTGGTTACTCATAGCGCATGGCGTCCACGACCTGCATCCGGCTGGCCCGGATGGAGGGATAAAGGCCGGCCCCGACGCCGAGCACGGCGGCAAAGCCCAGGCCCATCATCAGACAGATGAAAAAGAGCCCTTCGGGCGGGCGCGAGCCGAGCATCCGGCTCATGTACTCGATGCCGATGCGGCCAAGGATCACCCCGAACACCGACGAGGACAGGGTGACGCACAGGGCCTCGAAAAGAAACTGGTAGAGGATGTCGGTATCGAGGGCCCCCATGGCCTTTTTGAGCCCGATTTCCCGGGTCCGGCTGGTGACGGTGGCCATCATGATGTTCCAGATGCCGAACCCGCCGAGGATCATGGTGGCCACGATCGAACTGTAGATGAAAAGCTCCACCCACCAGAAGATGCGCTGCACCTGCTTCAAGGGCTCCCAGGCCACGTTGATCCGCAGTCCCCGATCGGACTGGTTGGCCTTGACCACCCCCGGCACGGCCTTGGCCACCGGGGCCACGTCGTCCCAGGTGGCGCAGCGGATATACGAGCTGTAGGGCTGGGAGATGCCGACCACCCGGGCCCGGGCCGTGGTGATGGGCAAAAAGACGAAAAGGCTGCGGTCTCCGGCCCGGACGCCGCCGAGGATGCCGATGACGGTGTAGAGATTGTCGTCGATCGACAGGATCTGGCCGAGGGCTTCCTTGTCGCCGCCGAAGATCTGGCGGGCCAGGTCGGAGCCGACCACGCAGACCCGGGCGCCTTCCTCGATGTCCTTTGCGTCGAACAGGCGGCCGGCCGCGGCGTTGAACGAAAAGACCTTCCAGTAGTTGGCCTCGCACCCCACGAGGTTGAAGCCGAAAAGCCGGTCGTGCCAGGTGGTCAGGGCGCTGGTCTTGAGCGCCACCTTGGTGGTGTCGAGCACGCCCGGGATGCGGCCGATGGCCTCGAGGGTCCGGTCGCGAAACCACTCCTGGCGGTCGAGCTGGGGCTGCTCGAACATGGCGTTTATGATCGTCGCCCCGCCGAGCAGGTCCAGGTCGTTGTTGAAGTTCTTTTTGAGATCGTTGCCCATGGTGATGATGACGATGAATCCCGCCATGCCAAGGGCGATGGAGGCCAGAACGCCGATGTAGCGGCGGCGCTTGCGCAAGACTTCCCGCACGCTCACGCGCACGAGGTCGTAGTAACGCAAAGGACCGGCGCCACGGCGCCGTATGCGGTCGAGTTCCGCAACCGTTATTTGCTTTCGCTTTCCTATAGCCATAGTGGGATACCGGGAGGCCAGGCCCGCCCGGATGCTTCCTCGCCCATACCGGAGACGGGAACGCTTTACAAGTACGAGAGCTTGGCCTTGCCGGCGGCCTCGGCGGCCTCGTCCTGGCAGGCCTGGCCCGGCTCTGCAACCATGTCGCACTCGCGCACGCCAAACTCCCTGGCGAGGCGGTCGAGCACGGTGAGCACGAAATCGAGCTGCCGGTCCTGGTGGGTGCTCATGTAGGCGGTGCGGATAAGGGCCTGGCCCCGGGGCACGGCCGGGTAGACGGCCGGCAGGGCGAACACGCCGGCCTCGAACAGGGCGCGGGAAAACTGGAAGGCCTTCTCGTCGGAGCCGATGATGATGGGAATGATGGGGGAAGCCGAGTTGCCGATGCGAAGCCCGATGTCGCGGTAGGCCTGGCGCATGCGCATGGTGACCTCGTGGAGCCGGTCCACCCGTTCGGGCTCGCGCTCCAGGATGTCGAGGCAGGTCAGGACGGCGACGGTGTTGGCCGCGGGCAGGGCGGCCGAGAAAATCTGGGTGCGCGACTGGTAGCGCAGGTAGCGCAGCATGTCCTCGTCGTCGGCGGCGATGAATCCGCCGATGGAGGCCATGGACTTGCTGAACGTACCCATGATGAAGTCGACCTTGTCGGTGATGCCGAAATGGTCGGCCGCGCCGCGTCCGCCCCGGCCGAAGACGCCGAGGCCGTGGGCGTCGTCCAGGTAGAAGATGATGTCCGGGTGGGCTTCCTTGATGGCGGCCAGTTCGTCCAGCACGGCCAGCTCGCCGGACATGCTGAAAACGCCCTCGGTAATGAGGAACACGTCGCCGTCCGGGCGGGAGGCCTTGGCGGCTTCCACGCGCTGCATGGCCTGGGCGGCGTCGTTGTGGGCGAAGGTGACGAGCCGGGCCCGGGTGTTTTTGATGCCTTCGAAAATGCTGGCGTGGTTTTCCCGGTCGCAGATCACGGTGTCGGCCGGGGTGACCAGAACGCCCAGGGCCCCCATGTTGGTGCTGAAGCCCGTGACGTGGACGACCGCGCCGCGCTTGCCGACAAAGGCGGCCAGCCGCTCCTCGAGCTGGTGGTGGAGCACCATGTTGCCGCTTAAAAACCGCGAGCCGCCGGGGCCGGTGCCCCACTCGTAGACGGCCTTGGCCGAGGCGTCCATGACCCGGGGGTCGTGGGAAAGGCCCAGGTAGTCGTTGGAGCCGATCATGATGAGACGGCGGCCTTCGACCTCGACCTCGGTGCCCCAGGTTTTGGCGATGGGCCTGAAGTAGGGGTTGATCCCCTGGGCGGAAATGCTCGAATACAGGGCGTTGACGTGGTCGCAGCGTTGGCGAAGTGTCATGGCGTTCGTTTCATCCTCGAGTGGTTTGGGAACAGACGGCGGTGCGGATGGGGGGAAAAGTCCGCCGCGCCTGCGGCCTGCCAGCCTGGCCGGCTGCCGGCACTCGGCCGGAGCAACGGCCAATACGTCAAAGGCCCGGCCTTTGCAAGCCTTGGCCGCCGACGGCCCCTGCCCGCCAGGCCCGGGCCTCCCGGACGTGGGCGGCCAGCTGCCCCAGGAGCTTGCCGATGGCCAGCCGGGCCCGGCCGAACTGCCGGGGTTCAAAGCGGGTGAAATAGATCTCGTCGTCCGGGGCGGCCAGTTCCAGGCTGTAGTTGCGCAGCCACTGGCCGCGCTTTTTGCTCCACTCGAGGTAGACCCAGTAGAAGCTGGTGGAACCGTCGGCCGCCCGGCACCGGGCCGCGCCCCAGGCGTAGGCCTCGCCGCCCCGCTCCACCTGCCGGAACTTCAGGAAATCGAAATCCTCGTAGGCGAGGCCCTCCGAGGCGGCCATGCCCCGGGCGGCCCGTTCCATGGCCTGGCGGTAGCCGTCTTTGGGGATGCCGGCCAGGCCCATGGCCGGGTAGTACCAGGCGCCGAACCAGACGACCGCGCCAAGGGCCAGGATACCCACGGCCAGCCCGGCGTAAAGGGCCCGTCTTACGGTGCGGCGGGGCAGGCTCACTGTCCGCCCTCCCCGCCCGGCGCAGCCTGGCCGGACGCCGGGGCCGCCGCAACCGGCGAACAGCCAAGCGGCATGCGCCAGCCGGACGCCTCGAGCCGTCTGGCCCGCTCGAGCTTTTCCCAGGCCCGGACCTCGTCGTCCACGGCCCGGGCCCGGGTGGCCACATCCTTGCGGATGGCCCGCACGAGCGACTCCTCGGACACGAGCGACCCGGCCCCCGGCACGTAGACGCCGGCGCGAAGCTCGTCCAGGCGCACCCGCACGGCCTTGTCGGTTGCTTCCAGCACGTCGCGGTGGCGCTCCTTCATGATGGCGGTATTTTCGCCGTCGTTGACGAGGTCGTCGTAGAAGGCCTTGGGCCGCAGGTGCGAGGCGGCCTCGGGCGTCTTCAGGAAGCCCTTCCAGACCGTGCCGCCGAGAGCCACGATCAAGAGCAGGCGAATGGCGTTGTCGCGGGTGAACAGTCGCTTCACGGCGTCACCCCCTTGCGCCGCCAGACTTCCAGTTCCTTCTGGGGCGCTTCCACGGCGATGAAATAGTGGTGGTTGGGGTCGTCGGTCCGGTTGCCGAAGGTCTCGTCCGGAAAGGCCAGGGGCACCCGCTCGTAGTCGCGGGACAGGTCCATGGCGTCGGTGAATTCCCGGGCCCCGAAAAGAAACCGGTCGCGGTTGACCCGGACCACCCGGCGACGCAGCACCCAGTCCGGGACCGTGCCCTCGGGCACCGGGCCTTGCAGGCCGCCGAGGATGTGCAGGCCGTCGACGTAAAACATGAGCGGCAGCTCGCCGTACTCGGCCAGCACCGTCTGGCCGGGCTTCGCGTGGGCCTTGAAAAAGTCGATGATGGCCGTGTTGACGTCGGGGTAGCCGCAGACAAGCTCGGTGGCAAAAAGCTTGATCGGGAAATTGAGCGAGGTCAGCATGCGGAAATCGTTCTGCCAGGGCCGGTTGACGATCTTGAGCCGCTCCATGGGATAGACGGCCAGCCAGTTGGTGAAGGCCAGCAGGAAAAAAAGGAGCACGGCCGACACCCGGGAAAAGCCCCACAGCCGGCGCACGCACCAGGCAAGGAGGATGGCGCACAAGGGGAGCAGGTGGGCGATGTAGCGGAAAAACCGCTGGGGCACGATGCCAAGGAAAAGGAGGCTGAGGACAATGAGCACGGCGGAGAAAAGGACGAACCGCTCGCCCGGATCGGACGGCCGGGCCAGCCGCGTGACGAAGCCCCGCCACCGCCAGGCCAGGGCGGCCGACACGGGCAGCGGGATGCAGAACATGCACAGGTCCGCGAAATAGAGCATCATGTTCTCCGGCACCAGGAGCACGTCGAACATGCCGCTTTGCCGGCCGATGCGGTAGAGGAAGATCCCCGGCACCACGGCCACGGCCAGGGTGGCCCCGGCCAAAAGCGCCAGCCGGCGCCAGGCCATGCGCTCGGGATAGACGAGCACGGCGGCGGCCAGGGCCGTTGGGGCGAAACTGAGAAAGAGCAGGTAGTTGGCGTGGAAAAGCAGCACCATCCCGAAAAAGGTGACCAGCCAGGGCCGCCAGCGGTGCTGCCAGTCGCTTAAAAAGGCGTCGAGCGTCCACAGGACGATGAGCGTCCCTGGCGCGTAGTACCGGGCCTGCCGGCCGATAAGGAGAAAGGGCACGCACAGGGTCAAAAGCGTCGCGGCCATGAGGGCCCAGGACCGGTCCCCGAAGTGGCGGCGCACCAGCCGGTAGGTCCAGAAGACGGACAGGAGCGCGGCCAGGGCGAAGGGGGCCCGGCCGGCGGCGGTGTCGAAGCCGCCCACGGCGAAGCCGGCCGCCTGCAGATAGATCTGGATCCAGGGCGACCAGCGCCACAGATAGCCGCCGGTCTTGTCGAACTCGCGCTCCTCTTCCTGGGAGACGACATTGACGCCGTCGTAGGCATAGGGGAGCCCGGTTTTGAGGACGTTTTTGGCCAGACAGGCGGTTTCGGCCTCGTCCTGCCAGAAGGGCCGCTGGCCGAGGTTGTAGAACAGCAGGCAGGCGGCCACGGCCAAAAGGAGGAGAAGTCCCCAGTCCAGACGGGCGAAAAATCCCGGCCGGTCCGGACGCGGCGGCGTGGCCGGAATCGGTCCGGCGGTCGTCGTGGTGCTTTGCATGGCCCGCCCTGGGTAATGGAGGCGGCCGGCGTTGTCCAGTCTCGGGCCGGGGCGTGTCCTTGCGGGCCGGCGACGCCTGCCTGGGGCACCCCGCCTTCCGGCCGCGTCCGGCTTCAGTCCCGCTCGAAAAACGGCTCATGGCCGCCGGCGGCCATAAGCTCCCGAAAGGCCAGGAAATGGAGGTAATGGCTGGGGTTGGCGACAACGGCCTCGGACAGGCGGGCGGCGAAAAGCGCGGTGTTGGCCGTGGCCGCCCCGGCCTCCGTCTCCCCGGCGGCCGGGGACACGAGCGGCAAGGGCTCCTCGATGCGAAGGGTGAGACGGCCATCGGTCCCCCGCTCCATGAAGCAGGGCAGGACCGCGCATCCGGTCCGGCCGGCCAGGAGCATGGGCCCGAGCGAAAAAAGGGCCCGCCGGCCGAGAAACGGCACCGCCGCCCGCCGTTCCCCGCCCCCGCCGTCCACGGCCACGCCGAGCACATGCCCGGCCCGCAGGCAGGCGAAGGCCGGCCGCAGGCTGCCGAAGACATCGATGTGGGTGACGGGCAGGCTCCGCTCGTGGGCCGCGCGCAGCTCCCGGGTCCGGGCCACGGCCGGCCGCCTCTTCTCGGGCAGGCGGGCGTTTAAGACCGTGGCCGGGGCCGACAGCTGCCACATCCGGTAGCCGGCGTGGCCGATGGCGGCCATGATCATCTGGTTGGCGCCGAAATGCCCGAAGGCCAGCATGGCCCCCCGGCCAAGGGCCAGGGCCGCGTCCAGGCGCTCCCGGCCGCGGATGGCCACCAGCCGGGCCGTGCGCGCGGGCGTCAGGCCGGGAAAAAGGAGGACCTCCAGGTCGGTCTGGCAGAATTCCACCAGCGCCCGGCGGGCCAGCCCCAGCCGGACGGCCGGATCGTCCGCGACCCCGGGCACGAGCCGGGCGGCTTCGGCCATGCCGGCAAGCCGGGCATGGGGCACCCGGGCCAGGACCCGGCCGAGCCCCCGGGCCAGGGCCCGGGCCGCGCCGGCCGGCAGGGCCCGGACGAGCAGCCGAAACGGGTGCCAGTAGGCCCAGACCAGGGCGTCACGAACCGCCGGCATGCGTTGTCCTGTTCGGTGGCATGGCGGCCGGTACCACGGCTGGCGGGCCCTGCGCAAATGGTGTATGGCCGCAACCATGCCACGAAGGCCCGGCGCGTGCCGTCGCCGGGACCGGACGGGCAAAGGAGGCGACAGGACATGGATCGGCAGACCTTCCCATGGGGGCGCGTGGCCGCGGCCGGCGTCCTGGTCCTGCTCCTGGTCCTGGCGGGCGTGGTGTGGCTCGGCTTTGCCACCGAACGGCTGCGGACCGACGTCCTCGCCGTGGAGCGGGCCGTGCGCGAGATGCCGCCGCCCCTGCCGCCCGTCCCGGCCAAAGACGTCTCCGGCCTCGAGGCCGAGATCAAGGCCCTGCGCGAGGCCATGGCCAAACTTTCCTCCCGGGTCGAGGCCCTGCGGGCCGCCGAGGACACCAAGGCCCTGGAGCGGCTGACCGCCGAGATCCGGGCCCTGTCCGGCCGGGTCGAGGGCCTCTCCGCCAAGGCCGCCCCGGCCGCCACCGGCAAGGCCGGCAAATCGGGGGCCGCCGGCAAGAAGGAAAAAACGCCCGCCGTCCGCGAAACCCCGGGGGACGAGGCCCCGCCAAGGCCCTATTACGGCCCGGGCTACCCGGGCTGGCCGGGCTACTGAGCCCGGTCGCCGCGCCCCGGGGCCCGGAAGTCCCGAAAAGAAAGGAACGCGCCATGCAAGATGCAAATCCCGGTATTTTCGACACCGCCGCCTACGCCGAGGCCCTGGAATTCGCCAGAAGCCTGCGCGCGCCGGGCCGGCCGCTGGATTTTCCCAGCTATTCCGATTACGTCCGGCTGGTGGCCGAACGGGTGGTCCTGGACCTCGCCGCCTTCGACCCGGACATGGCCGATTTTCACGAACTGCCGGAAACCTATGAGCTGGCCTACCTGACGGCCCGCCTGGAACGCCTGCAGGCCCGCATCGAAGCCGAGCGGGGCGTGGATGTGCGGCAACTCTAGGGGTGCGTCCATGGAAAAGGCACCTGCTTTCTTTCATGGGTAACAACCGAGGATGATTCTTTTTTTCTTGAAAAATACTGGCGTATCCTTCAAGGGGCGCAACACGAGCCGTCCCGGGCCGCGCCGGCGAAACCGTCTCCGGCCACGCGTTGTGGTCCGCCCGGAGATGGTGTATCAGGCTCTCCGCGCCGCTCCTGGCGCGCCTTTCTCCGGCGTCCACGCCGTCAACCCTCTGCGATTTTAGGTTTGCCATGAAACCCATGCGATGCATCCCCGGCCTTCTGGCCGCCATGGTCCTGTGCCTGGCCGGCCGGGCTTCGGCCGAACCCCTGACCTTTCTGGGCAAGAGCTTTTGCCCCATCAAGTACGAGATCACCTGGCCGTTTCTGACCAAGGCCGACCCGTCCAAAAGCCAGGGCAGCGGCATCGCGCCCAACGTCTACGAGTTGCCCAAGGAAAAAGGGGTCGAGGAAAAATCCGCCGCGGCCCTCGGTTCCGACATGCGCCGGCTGCGCATCCTGTCGGCGCCGCTCAAGGTCGGGGACAAGGTCTCCGAGGAGCAGGTCCTCATCACCTACGAGTTGCCCCTCGAAAGCCTGATGGCCGAAAAGGAAGCCCTGTCCCGGGCCAAGCTCAACGGGCTGGAGCAGGCCCTGGCCGTGGTCGACAGCAAGCTGACCAAGGTTCGCCAACACCAGGCGGACCTGGAAAACATGCGGGCCGACCAATCGGTGGCCCCCATCGACGTCCGGCTCAATGCCAAGGAAATCGACGGCCTGCTCCTGCAGCGCGACTATCTGGCCGAGGAGCGCGACCTGGCCCAGCAGCGCTACGACAACGCGATCCTCATCGCCCGGTCCAAGTACGGCAAGGACATCGACGTGCACAAGCTGCCGCGCATCGGCTACATCCGCTCCCCCGTGGACGGCTATGTCCTGTGGACCAATTCGAGCCTCGTGCCGGGCATGGCCTTCACCAAGCAGGCCTCCCTCATCACCGTCGGCCGCCTGGACCCCATGCTCATCCGGGCCTCGGTCCACGAGATCGCCGCCCAGAAGCTCAAGGTCGGCGACCCGGCCACCCTGGTCTTCCATGCCCTGCCCGGACAGACCTTCCAGACCACCATCACCAAGGTGGACTTCGTGGCCCAGCCGGCCATGCTCCAACAGCCGTCGTTTTACGAGGTGGAACTCACCCTGCCGAACCCCGGCCTGCGCATCCACGAAGGCATGCGTTGCGACGTCACCGTCAACCTGCCGGACGCCGCCCAATAAGCCCCGCCATGTTCCAAGCCGCAGCCGCCATCCTTCTCAACTGCGCCGTGTTCGCCGGCGTGGGGCTTGGCCCCCTGGCCGTCCTCGTCCCGGGCGCGGGCCTGTCGACCCTCCTGGCCCTGGCCCCGGCCGCGGGCTATGCCCTGGCCAGCGTCACTCTGACCTGCTGGCTGTTGCGGGAGGGCACGGTCGCCTCGGCCATGTTCCCCCTGACCGCCGGCCTGCTCGCCCTTTCCCTGGCCTGTCTCGTGGCCGTGCGCCGCAGGCTTGCCGCCCGGCTGGCCACGGCCAACCGCCGCCGGCTCCTGCCCGGGCTGGCCGGGCTGGCCCTTTGCCTCGGGCTCCTGACCGCGCCCCTGGCCGCCGGCAACGGCGGCTGGGCCGTTTTTCGCGGCAACGCCAGCGATTCGCTCATCTACACGTTTCTGGCCAAATACTTCGACGAGCACCCCCGGGCCTGGGCCTTCGCCCACACGGCCGCGGAAGTGGAGGCCGCCGACCCCATGCTCGGGCCGCCGCGCTCCATGCTGAGCATCCGCTGGACCTCCGGGGCCATGCTGGCCTATTGCGCCCGGCTGGCCGGCCAGGGGCCGCTTGAGTTCCAGTACACCTTCACCCTGACGAGCTTTGTCCTCCTGTATGCCGCCTTGCTGCCGTTTTTGGCGGCCATGGGCCTTGGCCCCCTGTTCGCGGCCCTGTCCGCCCTGGCCCTGGCCACCGGCTTCTACGGCCAGTTCGTGCTCGACATCCGGGCCTTTTCCCAGATCAACGTCCTGCCCCTGACCGTCCTTTTGGCCTATGCCGTGTCCCTGCCGGCGCCACGGGGCCCGGGCCCGACCGCCAGCCGGCTCGGGCTTCTGGGGCTGTCGTTTCTGGCCTGCTTCGTCAACTACACCGAGATCTTCCCCATGATCGCCGGCGCGGTGGCCGCCTTTGTCCTGGCCAAGGCCATGACCGGCCGGCTCACCCGGCGCGAGGTCCTGGTCCAGGCCGGGGGATTCGCCTGCGGCATGGCCGCCACCTGGCCGGTGCGGTTTCTCTTCGAACACATGCTGGCCCAGATCCACTTTACCGAGACCGCGCCGGAACTGTGGGCCGAAGCCTACTTCCAGTGGCTTTTCCATAACGTGCCGGCCGGGATCTTCGGCCTGCCCCTGGCCGAAAACGGCTTTTCAGGCCTGCCCGGCCTGTCGTTCCTGAACCTGCCCCCGGTCCTGGTCACTGTTTTCGCCCTGTCGATGGCCGTCCTGTTCGTCCTTGGCGCCCTGCGGGCGGCCACCGACCGCGACCACGACGCGCCCCTGGCCGCCCTGGCCTTTGCCGCCGCCTCCCTGGCCGCCTTCGCCCTTTTCACCTTCAAAAACGCCCCCTGGGTGGCGGGCAAGGGCCTGTCCTACTTCTATCCGTTCCTCCTGGCCCTGCCGCTCTACGCCGCCCTGGCCCGCCAGCCCTTGGGGGCCAGGGCCGGCCGGGTCCGCCTGCCCGCCCGGTGGGCGGACCGGCTGGCCCAGGCCGGCACGGTCGTGGCCGTGGCCTTTCTAGGCTGGCAGCTGGCCTTTGCCGGGTTGCGGCCGGCCTATGCGGCCCGTGACCGGGACTATCCCCGCTACGTGCGCAACCACGGCCGCTACCGGGTCATCGACTGCGACACCACGGCCCTCCGGGCCGCCCTGGCCGGGGCCCCGGCCGCGCCCGTGGCCGTGTGCTCGGCCGACCCGTGGAAATGGGCCTTTCTCGGCCTGACGCTCGACGCCGAGCGGCCGGTGCGCCTGCCGTCCCAGATGCTGGACGGCCCGGCCGACGACCGCGTCTTCCTGGCCCTGGACCGGCCGGCCGGCGGGGTGCCCCCGGAACTGGCCCCCTACGTCGCCGCCGGCAACGCCACTTTCGTTCTTTACCATCTGCCGCGCGGCCTGCTCGCCTCCCTGGCCGGGACCCTGGCGTGCGCGACCAATCCCTACTGAGCCGCGTCCCGCCCTCCCCGGCCCAAAGGCGGCCGGCCGGGGGCGGTCCGTGGTGACGCCGCCGCCCGGGTCCCTGGCCCGCAATTTCCTGTCCCTGGCCGCCTCCCGGGCCGTCCAGGCCGCCGCCGGCTTCGGCGTGCTCCTGGCCGTGGCCCGGAGCCTGCCCCTTGACGCCTACGGCCGCTACGCCACGGCAACGGCCCTGGCCGCGGCCGTGGTCGCGATCACCTACGGCGGCATCCAGCAGGTCATGATCCGCGACCTGGCGGCGAGCCGGGCGGACGGGCCCGTGATCGTCGGCCGGGCCCTCGTGCTGCGCCTTTTGCTGACCGCGGCCGCCGGACTCGTCCTTGGCGCCATCGGCCTTTTCCCGGGCGGGCCGGCCGCCCTCGGCCCGGCCCTGGTCCTGGCCTTCGGCATCGAGGCCTGCCGGGCCATGGGCCTGCTCGGCTGCGCCGTGTTCCAGGCCTACGAGCGCATGGCCTACGAGCCGCCGCTTTCGATCCTGACCGGGGCCGCCTCCCTGGCCCTGGTGGGCCTGGCCCTTTTTTCCGGCCAGGGGCTGCCCGGGGTCCTCGCGGCCCTGCTCCTCGCCGCCGGCCTGCACGCGGCCCTGGTCTGGCGGGTGGTGGTCCGGTCCCTGGTCCGGCCGGCCTTCGACCGGGACCGGGCGGCCTTGCTCCGGATGCTGGCCGCCACCTCGGTGGTCGGGCTCGGGGTCTTTTTCCAGCAAAACCTCTTTCGGGCCAACACCCTGGCCCTGGCCTGGCTCTCGAATCTCGCGGCCGTGGCCGATTTCCAGGCCCCCCACGAGTTCGTCCTCAAGCTCGAAATCCTGCCCCAGGCCCTGATGCTGGCCGTCTATCCGGTCCTGGCCCGCCTGGCCCCGGCGGACCGGCCGGCCGCCCGCCGCCTCTACCGGCTCGTCTTTGCCCAGACCCTCTACGCCATGGCCCTGCCCGCGATCCTGCTGGCCGTTTACGCCGAGCCGGCCTGCCTGCTCCTTTTCGGGGAGAAATTCGCCGGGGCCGCCCCGGTCCTGCGCCTGCTGGCCCTGGCCGTGGTCCCGCTGGCCCTCGACATGCTGGTCAACAACCTCCTGGTCGCCATCGGCCGCCAGCGTTACGCCCTCTTTTACGCGGCCGCCGCCCTGGCCCTCAACATCCTCGGCAACCTCTACGCCGTGCCGCGCCACGGGGCGGCCGGCGCGGCCGTGGTGGCCGTGGCCTCCTACCTGTGGCTGCTGGCCTTCTCCAGCCGCTTCGCCGCCCGCCACGGCTTCCGGCCCCGGGCGGCCGGGCCCTTGGCCCGGGTCTGCTGCGCCGGCGGCGCCTGCCTCGGGGCCTGCCTGCTCCTGGGCCACGCGCCGCTTCTCGGCGCCGCGGCGGGCACGGCCGTCTATGCCGGGGTCCTGGCCGGGCTCGGCGCGTTCGGCAAAAACGACCTGCTCCTTTTGCGATCCGTCATGGGCCCCCGCCCTTCGGCCGGGGCCAAACCGGGAGGACTGGCATGAAGGCCGCGCGCGTGGTGGTCGTCGGCTGGGACGGGGCCACCTTTGACATCCTGAAACCCATGGTCGCGGCCGGCCGCCTGCCGGTCCTGGCCGGGCTCCTGGCCCGGGGCGTCCACGGGCCCTTGCGCTCCACCGTGCCGCCGGTCACGCCCGTGGCCTGGACGAGCTTCGCCACGGGGATGCATCCCGGCCGCCACGGCATCTTCGACGCCCTGACCCTGGATCCCCACACCCACGAGGTCCGGTTCGTGTCCGCGGCCAACCGGCTGGCCCCGCCCGTCTGGTCCATCCTTTCCGATCGGGGCCGGCCGGCTGGGGCGGTCAACGTGCCCGTGACCTGGCCGCCGGACGCCGTGGACGGCCTGGTCATCCCGGGCATGTTCACCCCGTCCGGGGCCCGGGTCGTCACCCACCCGCCGGAGCTCCTCGCCGCGGTCGAAGCCCGCTTCGGCCCCTACCGCGATTCCCCGCCCCGCGATCCCGACCCCGGCCGGTATCTGCGAAACCTCCTGGCCGGCATCGACGCCCGGTGCGACCTGACGCTGTGGCTCATGCGCAAGCGGCCCCTCGACTACTTCTGCTCGGTCTTCATGGAATCCGACCGGGTGCAGCACTTCTTCTGGGGCTACCGCGACCCGGCCCACCCGGACCACGCCGCGCTGGGCCAGGCCATCGAGGCCGTGTACGAGGGCCTGGACGCGGCCTTGGGGCGCATTCTCGACGCCTGCCCGCCGGACACGGCCGTAGCCCTCGTGTCCGACCACGGGGCCGGACCGCTCAAGCGCGCCGTTTTCCTCAACAGATGGCTCATGGACCAGGGCCTGCTCGTCCTTCGCGGCGACCTGGCCCAAACCCTCGCCGCCCGGCCTCCCTCGCGCCTGCGCCAGGCGGTGGCCGCCCTGGCCCGGGCCGCCCTGCCGGCGTCGGTCCTGGCCGCCCGGCGAAAGGCCGCCTCCCGGGCCCACCACCGCGTCAACAACCTCTTTGCCTCCATCGTGGACTGGGACCGAACCGCCTGCCTGTCCGAAGGCATCGCCGGGGGCGTCTTTTTCAATCCCCGGGTCGTGGCCGAGGCGGCCCGGCCGAAACTCGTCGCGCGGCTGCGGGCAGGCCTTCTCGCCCTGGCCGATCCCGAGACCCGCACCCGGCCCTTCGCGGCGGTCCACGCCCGGGAGGAGCTCTACCAGGGGCCGGCTGTGGCCCGGGCCCCGGATGTGGTGACCCTGTGCTCCCCCGGCTACCAGGTCCTCGTGCCCCACGAGATCCCGCTCTACGGCCGGGACGCGCCGGCCGGGCTCTTCACCTCCCACCCCTGGAGCGGCCGCCACGAGCAGTACGGCGTCTTCGCCCTGGCCGGCCCGGGCATTGCCGCCGGGGTGGAACTGGCGGACGCCGCCATGCCGGACGTGACCCCGACCCTCCTCCATGCGCTTGGCGAGGCCGTCCCCGACGGCATGGACGGCCGGGTCCTGGCCGAGGCCTTCCGGCCGGGCACGCCGGACGCCCGGACCGGGGCGGGCGCGGCGGCGGCGACCGGGAGCGCGACACCAGGCACGGGGGGCGCGGGGGGCACGGCGGATACGGACGACGACGCGGCGGCCAGGCTGGCGGCCGAACTGTCGGACCTCGGCTACCTGTGAGCCGGCCCCGGCCGGGCCTGGTCCCGATCCGCCGTTTTCCCGCAATGTCCCTTGCTTCCGGGGCGGCGGGACCGTAAGGTTCCCGAACGTACGGGTTACGCGTTTCCTATGGTCGAAGACGACAAAATATTCGAACTCTTCGCCGAAAGCTGCCTGGAGCAGCTGCGCGGCATCGAAGCGGCCATTCTGGACCTGGAATCGGCCGGGCCGGGCGTGCTCGGCCCCAAGGTGGCCGCCGTCTTCCGCGCCGCCCACACCATCAAGGGCGATGCCGGGGCCGTGGGCGCCCGGCCCCTGGCCGACCTGTCCCATGCCGTGGAATCGGTCCTCGACCCGGTCCGCGACGGCCGGCTGCCGGTCACCCCAAGGCTCATCGGCGAACTGCTCGCCGTCTTCGACGTGATCAAAAGCATGGCCGAGGACCCGGTCGCGGCCAGATCCCGCGACGTGGCCACGGAAATGGCCCGCCTGGCCCGCCTGCTCGACCAGCCGGACCCGGCCATGGCGCTGTCGCCAGACGCCGGGGCCGCCTCCCACCCGGCCGAGGCTCCGGCCGCCCCGGGCCCTCCGCATCCTGACGAGCGCATCCGCAAACTGGCCATTCCGGCCCGCGAACTGGACATCCTGGTCGACCGGATCGGCGAGCTCGGCATCGCCCAGGCCAGGCTCGCCTCCTTGTCCCAGCGCCGCCGGGACGGGGAGCTGCGGGACGTGGCCGAGGAGGTCGAACGTCTGGCCGCGCTGCTTCGCGACCAGGTCCTCGGCCTTCGCATGTTGCCGATCAAGGTCAGCTTTCCCAAGTACCGCCGGCTCGTGCGCGACGCCTGCGCCTCCCTCGGCAAGGACGCGGACCTGGTCATGGACGGGGAGAACACCGAGCTCGACAAGGCCATCATCGAACAGCTCAACACCCCCTGCATCCACCTCCTGCGAAACGCCGTGGACCACGGCATCGAGGCTCCCCACGTCCGCCAGGGCCTCGGCAAGCCCCGCCGGGGCACCATCAGCCTGTCCGTGCGCCAGGACGGCAACGACGTGGTCATCGCGCTTGGCGACGACGGGGCCGGCATCGACGGGAAAAAACTGTGGCAAAAGGCCGTGGCCGCCGGCCGCCTCGATCCGGCCCGGGCCTACGACCGGCAGGCCGCCCTGGACCTCATCTTCCTGCCCGGGCTGTCCACGGCCGAGACCGTGGGCGCGGTTTCCGGCCGGGGAGTCGGCATGGACGCCGTGCGCGAGGGCATCGCCGCCCTACGCGGCCGCATCGACGTGGCCTCGACCCCGGGCCAGGGCGCGACCTTCACCATGCGCCTGCCGGTCTCGCTGGCCATCATCGACTGCCTGGAAGTGCGGGTGGCCGGGGAGACCTATTACCTGCACCTGGACTATGTGGAGGAATGCCTGGAACTGCCGCCGGCGACGGCCCTGCACCAGGGCCGGGGCATCATGGAGCTTAGGGGATCGGCCATGCCGCTCGTGTGCCTGCGCCACTTCTTCGACCTCGGCCGGGAGGCGCCGTCCGGCTCCCACGTGGTCACGGTCCGCCGGGACGAGGGCCGGGCCGGCATCGTGGTGGACGCGGTTGTCGGCCGCAAGCAGGCCGTGCTCAAGCACCTGGGCCGGGCCCTCGGCAAGGTGCCGGGCGTCCTGGGTGGCACGGTGACCGAGGCCGGCGACATGGCCCTCGTGGTGGACGTTCCGGGACTGTTGCGCGCCGCCCTGGCCGAATCCGGGCGCGCTTTCGACAACACCGCCGCGCCGTCGGGAACCGGGCACGGCCAAGCCGCACCGGAAAGGGAGAGCTGATCATGCCGCGCGCCCTGATCGTCGACGACAGCCGTTACCAGCGCTATCTCATCATCCAGGCCCTGGCCGATCTTTTTACGACCGAGGAGGCCGCCGACGGCCGGCAGGCCCTGGACCTTTTCCAGGCCGCCCTGGAGGCGGGACGGCCCTTCGATCTGGTCGTCATGGACATCCTCATGCCCGAACTCTCCGGCCACGACGCCCTGGCCGGCATCCGCCGCCAGGAAGAAGCGGCCGGGGTTCCCGAGGAGCGGCGCACCCCGGCCGTTATGCTCTCGAGCCTCGACGACCCGGCCAACATGCTGCGCGCCCAGTTCGAATCCGGGGCCCAGGCCTACGTCACCAAGCCCTTCACCCCCAAAACCCTGCTCGAAGCCCTGGCCAGCCTTTCCCTGGCCGACAACCCCCTCGACAGGGAAGACTTCGATGCCGCAGAGGGTCCATGCTAGGCCTCATCGACCGCTTTCCCGACCACACCCTGGCCTTCCTGAACGTGGCCCAGGGCGGACTGTACGACCGGCCGACCATGGCCCACACCGTGCTCGGCTCCTGCGTGTCCGTCACCTTTTTCGCCCCGCGCCACGGCCTGGCCGCCATCTTCCACGCGCTCCTTCCCCGGTCCACCGAATACCGGCTCCACGCTCCGGAAGCCACGCCCTACAAGTTCGTGGACACGGCCATCACCACCCTGGTCCACCGCCTCGTCCACCGGGGGGTGCGGCCGGGCGACATCGAATGCAAGGTCTTTGGCGGCGCAAGCGCGCTTTTCGCCGAGGAGATGTCCGTCGGCCGGCGCAACGTGGAAACGGCCTTCGCCACCCTGGCCGACCTGGGGCTGCGGGTCGCCGCCTCCAACGTCGGCGGCGAGCGGGGCCGCAAGATCGTGTTCGCCTCGTCCACGGGCGAGATCTTCGTGCGGCTCCTCAACAACAACTGCGTCGGCAACGCGAACGGCAAGGCGGCCGGCCGCAGCTCGCGCTGATCCCGGACTTCCGGCTTCAGCCCCCGCGACCGTGCGCCGCCGGCTTAGCGCAGGGCCGCCATCCGGGCGCGGCTGGGCAGGGAGGCGGACTTGCCGGCGCCGGTCTCGCCGCCCTCGGCCTTCATTTCCTCGATCAGGCTCGAAAGCTCCCTGGCCTGGCCGGCCAGTTCGTCCACGGCCATGGCCGAGTGGCGCATGGCCTCGGCCGTCTCGGTCGAGATCCGGTTGACGTCCTCCACGCTGCGGTTGATCTCCTCGCTGGTGGCCGACTGCTGTTCGGCCGCGGTGGCGATGGAGCGGACCTGGTCGGCGGCCGTATCCACCAGGGTCACGATCTCGGCCAGGATCTGGCCGGACTGGCCGACCAGGGTGGTGGCTTCCTCCGCGACGGCCACCGCCTGGGAGACGTTGTCGAAATTCTTGCGCGTCCCGGCCTGGATGTCGCGGATGGCGTCCCCCACTTCCTTGGTGGCGGTCATGGTCTTTTCCGCGAGCTTTCTGACCTCGTCGGCAACCACGGCGAAGCCGCGCCCGGCCTCGCCGGCCCGGGCCGCCTCGATGGCGGCATTCAAGGCCAGCAGGTTGGTCTGGTCCGCGATGTCGGAGATGACGCCGAGAATCTGGCCGATGCCCTCGGCCTGCTTGCCGAGCGCGCCCATGTCCTCCCGGGACTGGTGGGCGTTGTCCTTGACCTGGCCCATGAAGGTGACCACCTTGCCCACGGCCGTCTCGCCCTCCTCGGCCTTGGCCCGGGCCTTGCCCGAGGTTTCGGCCGCCTCGCCCGCGTTTTTGGCCACTTCGAGCACGGTGGCGTTCATCTCCTCCATGGCCGTGGCCGTCTCGCCCACCCGCTGGGCCTGGGCCTCGCTGCCCCGGCTCGCCTGTTCGACCTGGGCGGCCAGTTCGTCCGAGGCCGAGGTGACGACCGCCACCACGCCTTCCAGCCGCCGGGCCGCCTGGAGCATGCCTTCGGCCTTGGCCCGGGCCGCCTCCCGGGTCGCCTCCTCGGCCTTGGCCGTGGCCTGCCGGGCCAGTTCGGCCTCTTCGGCCGCCTCCCGGCTTTTCTGGTCCGATTCGGCGATCTTGGCCTTGAGGTTCGCGACCATGGTCACAAAGACGCCGTAGACCCCGCCCTGGCCGGCCACCGGCCGGAAGGCCACGTCCAGATCGCCGCCGGCCACGGCCTTGGACACCGTAAGCAGGTAGCCCGGGTCCTCGCCGAGCTGGGCCAGCACGTTTTTGATCAGCCAGGCGGCGAGCAGGCCGCCGACGGCCAGGGAAACCAGCACGGCCACGAGGATGGTCGTCTTGCCCGTGCCGTAGGCGGCCATGGCCGTGGCCGCCGACCGGGCCCCGCCCCGGTCGTTCACATCGATGAGGATGTCGAGGTATTTCTGGGCTTCCTGAATATCCTTGGCTCCCTCGCCGGCGGCGATTTTGGCGGCTGCCTCGTTCTCGCCTTGGCGCGACAGGACGATGGCCTCGTCGTGGCTCTTCAGATACCGTTTCCAGTGGTCGAGAAACTTCGGGAAATTCGCGCGTTCTTCCGGTTCGCTCATGAGCGGCTCGTAGGCAACGAGGGCCTTGTCGATCTCTATTTTGAGGCCCTCCATCTGCTGTTCGTAACTCCGCATCTCGTCCTTGGACTCGGTCATCAGATGCACCAGTTCCAGGCGCCGAAACCGCGAGGTCAGGTTGCTGACCCTGCCCACGGCCTTGATGGTCGGCAGCCAGTTGGCGCCCAGTTCGTTGGTCGAGGCATTGATTTTCCCCATTTCGAAGACAGAGAAAAACCCAAGTCCGCAGATGATGCAGAGAAGGACGGCGAAGGAACCGATCAGTTTGCTTGAAAGCCTCATGTGCCCTCCGTTGATTGTTGCTTTTGTGCAAGAAACAGAACAGGTATCGCCACCTGGCGGCACGACGACGCATGCATCGGCCCTGCGGCATGCGGCCGTTGCAGTCGTCACGAACCAGACCGCCACGCTGCACCACGAAGACTGTCTTCAAAAAACGCTTGTGCTGCCCTTATGCCCCATCGGCGGGAACTTGGCAATTCTGTCCGGCAAGAGAGGAAACCCCCTGATATTGCCCCAAAAAGCCCGGGCCGACGGCTCGAATCCGGCGCCACGGCAGCCCGCCCCTCCTTCAGGCCGGGCGGACGCGGCCCGCAAGCACCCCCCTCCGCCGCCAGGATCCCGACCGGACCCGGATTCCTGGTGGTTGACAGACCCCCCTGTTTCGGGATTACTGCCCCTTTGGCCGCTGTCTTCCAAGACGCGGCGCATTCCGCCGCTTCGCTTCCGATCCGGCGACCCCCCTGGAGCAACAACCCATGATGCACGGAAAAAAAGTGGTGGTGGTCATGCCCGCCTACAACGCGGCCTCCACCCTGGAACGCACCTATGCCGACGTCCCGAAGGACATCGTGGACGAGGTGATCCTGGTCGACGACTGCAGCCGGGACAACACCATCGAGCAGGCCCGCCGGCTCGGCCTGCGCTGCTTCCGCCACGAGCAGAACTGGGGATACGGCCGCAACCAGAAGACCTGCTACGCCGAGGCCCTCAAAACCGGCGCGGACGTGGTCATCATGGTCCACCCCGACTACCAGTACACGCCGAAAATCATCCCGGCCATCGCCAACCTCGTGACCAGCGGCGAGTACGACGCGGTGATCGCGTCGCGCATCCTCGGCGGCACGGCCCTTGGCGGCGGCATGCCCCTTTACAAGTACATCTCCAACCGCTTCCTGACCCTGACCCAGAACCTGTTTCTGAACGCCAAGCTGTCGGAATACCACACCGGCTACCGGGCCTTCTCCCGCGAAGTCCTGGAAACCCTGCCGCTGTGGGAAAATTCCGACGACTTCGTCTTCGACAACCAGATGCTGGCCCAGACCATCTACTTCGGCTACCGCATCGGCGAAGTCTCCTGCCCGACCAAGTATTTCGAGGAGGCCTCGTCCATCAACTTCCGCCGCAGCTGCACCTATGGCCTCGGCGTGCTCCAGACCTCCCTGCAGTTTCGCCTGCAAAAATGGGGCAAAAAGCAGTATCCCATCTTCGACAAGAACGGCCGGGGCCTGTCTAGCCCCAATCCCCCCTACTACAAGGACGAGACGCCGAGCTGCTGCGATCCGGCCAGCTGAACTCCGGCCCGGCCAGTTCCCCGAGCGTTGTCCCGCGCACGGCAAAGGTCCGCCGCAGCCACCCGGCGAAGCGGCGGACCTTGGCCAGAAAGGCGTCCACCGACGCCTTGTCCGGAAAGTGCGGGCTGGCTCCCGGCAAAAGTTCCGAGGAATGCCAAAACAGCGTCACCACCCGGCCGCCCCGCCGGACATGGGTCCAGGCGGCGAGCTTCATGGTGGCCTCGGGCATCCAGACCGGATTGACGCCAAGGGTCAGCGTCTTCATGAATCCCCCGAGCAGGGCGTCCCGGGCCCGGCCGGGCAGGCGCGCGGCCAGGGCGTGGGCCGCCTGGGCGCTGCCGGGCAGCAAGGCCACCTGGGTGGTCGGGGCTTCGAGCAGGCGCGGCCCGGAGGTCCCGGACGGACGCAGCCAGTAGGGATCGGCCGGAGCCAGGAAATGGTCCGGCCCGCCCGGCACGTGGCGCAGCGGGGCCACGCTCGAATCCACGGCAAAGCCCGCCCCCGGCAGTGCGGCCATGGCCCGGCGAAAGAGGTTCCACCGGCCCATGCGAAAGGCTGCCGCCGGTTTGCCGGCAAAGGCCCGGACCGCCTGCTGGAGGGTGTCGAGCTTGGCCCGGAAGACGCCCGTCGGCATGACGGCCGTGGACACGGGCTCGGGCCAGGGCAGGTCCGGAAAGGGCGGCGTGTTCCAGGGATGCAGATGGGCGCCGAGTTCGCCGCCGACCCGGCCGAGGAGGCCGGAAAGGACGTCCAGGCTCGGACCGTGGGTCAGGACCGGGTAGTCGCAAAGATAGGTGAGCGGCAGGCCGAACTCGCGGGGCAGAAATTCCAGCCGGCGAAGTTCGGGGATGTTGGCGAGCCCTCCCCCGTCCCGGGGATAGGAACCGGAAAAAAGGCCCTCCTCCTCCACATCGAGGCTGACGACCACGGCGAGCGGTTTTTTGGGCATGCGTCGTTCTCCCGGCCGGCATCCTGCGTGGCCCGGCCGGAAAAGTACAGCCCGTTTCCGGCCTGCCTGCCCCCAAGCATGGATCTTGCATTGCCGTCTGGCCGGCCGGGGCCGGCCGGAGCCCCCCTGGGCCGGCATGGGATTTCCTGTCGATTTTTTCGGCGGTTCCGGCTACCGTCCGGCCGTAAGAACTGAGGACCGTACCGGGCGGTCCCGGAATCCGAGCATGAAGAAACGACTCCCGCTTGCCGCCCTCTCCGCCGGCCTCACCCTGGCCGAACCCCTGCGCCGCGCCGACGGCGTGCTGCTGTTGCCCCGGGGGGCGCTCCTCACCGAGCGCCATCTGGCCCTGTTCCCGGTCTGGGGAATCGAGGCGGTGGCGATCGTCCGCGGCGACGACTCGGCCACAGCGGCCGGGGCAGGGCCGGACGGTTGCGACGCCCCGGACGAGGCGCAGGCTCTGGAAGACTTCCAGGCCGATCCCGAGACGCTGGCGGCGGTGGACGCGCTCCTGCGGCCCCGGTTCGTCCATGCCGCCCTGTCCGAAGCCGTCATGTCCCGGCTCTACGCCCTGCGCCTGCCCCGGGCCGCCCGCCTGCTCGCCCGGCGGGGGCCGGCCGCCCTGGCCCCGCTCGGGCCGGTGCCGCCGGAAAGCCTGCCTCCCCTGCCGGACGGGCCGGCCCCCGGCCCCATGGCCCTCATCGAATCCGACCCCAAGCTCACGTCCCTGCCGGACGTGTTCGTGCGCATAAACGAAGTCTTAAACGACGCCCACAGCACGGCCAAGGAGGCGGCCGAGGTCATCGGCAAGGACACGAGCCTCTCGGCCAAGCTCCTCACCGTGGTCAACAGCGCCTTTTACGGATTTCCGGTCAAGGTCGACACCCTGTCCCGGGCCGTGACCATCGTCGGCAGCCGCCAGCTCACCACGCTGGCCCTCGGCATCTCGGTCATCTCCATCTTCAAGGACCTGCCCGGCTGCCTGGTGGACATGCGCTCGTTCTGGAAGCACAGCATCAGTTGCGGCGTCGTGGCCTCGGCCCTGGCCGGCCCGGACACCGAGATGGACGTGGAACGGCTCTTCGTGGCCGGGCTGCTGCACGACGTGGGCCGGCTGGTGCTCTACCGCAGCCTGCCGCGACATGCCGCCCACACCCTGGCCCTGGCCCGGGCCGAAGGCATCCTGTTGCGCGACGCCGAACGCCGGACCCTGGGTTTCGACCACGCGACCCTGGCCGGCATGCTCCTTCGCAAATGGCGCTTTCCCGAGAGCCTGGAAAAGGCCGTGCGCCACCACCACGGCGGCCCCACCCACATGGGCATGGCCCTGCCGGCCATCGTGCACACGGCCGACGTGGTCACGGCCGCCCTTGGCCTCGGTTCGAGCGGCGAGGCCTACGTGCCGCCCCTGTCCCCGGTGGCCTGGAACACCGTCGGCCTGGCCCCGGACCGCATCACCGATGTGGTGGCCGCGGCCGACGTCCAGATCGAGGACATCATCAAGGCCTTCCTGCCGGGCGACGTCTAGGCCGATCGGGACGGCCGGCCCCGATTCCATGACGGCTGGAACCGGCCCCTTCCTTTTCCACGATTCCGGGACGGTTCAGGAACCCCCGGCCTTGGCCGGGCCCGGCCCAGCCGCGCGGCCAAGGCGGGGCACAATGCCGCCGACCCGGCGGCGGTAGGCTTCGTAGGCCTCGCCGTGGGCTGCGCTGAGGACCGCCTCCTCGTGGGGAATGCACAGGCGGTAAAAGACCGCCGCCACCACCGGCGCGGCCAGGGTGAGCGGCGTGCCCTGCAAGAGGGCCAGGCCCGGCACGATCAGCCAGACCCAGGCGGCGTACAGGGGATGGCGCACCACGGCATAGATGCCGCGCGTGGCGAGCTGGCCCGCGTCCACGGCCTTGTACACGGAAAACGTGCCGAGCGCGTAGACGACCAGCCCCAGGAAAAGAAGGGTGCCGCCGCCGGCCAGGGCCAGCCGCCACGGCACCAGCCGGTCGCACCAGGCTGCCAGCAGGACGGTGTCGTAGAGCACCGCCAACAATCCATAGAGAATGGTCGCGCGATAAAGCGTCGTCCCCATGCCCCACCGGTTCATGGCCCAACCTCCGCCGGTCTTTCCTCGCATCCACCCAAAAATCCGTCCCCTGTCAAGAGGCCGCCCCCGCCCCGCCCTCACGGCAAAGAGCGCCGCCTCCGGTCCTGGCCCGGCCGGCCGCAAGGCCGTCGCAACCGGGGCGCTCCGGCCGGGGCTTGCCCGAAAGGCCCTTTCGTGGTCCCTTGAGCGAAAGCCGGACGGCCCGGCGGCCGGGACCAGGCCACGGAGGTGACGCATGTCCGCAATGTTTCCGTCGCAGGGGGAGGGGGCGATGTTTGTCGACGTCCCGGGCGGCCGGGTCTATTGCCGCACCGTGGGCCACGGCGCGCCGGGCCTGCCGCTCCTGGTCCTCCACGGCGGCCCGGGCGTGCCCCACGACTACCTCGAACCCTTGGAGGCCCTGGCCGACGAGCGGCCGGTGGTCTTCTACGACCAGCTCGGCTGCGGCCTGTCCGACCGGCCCGACGACCCGGCCCTTTTCACGGTGTCCCGGTTCGTGGCCGAGCTCGACGCCGTGCGCCGGGCCTTGAAGCTTTCCCGGCTCCACCTGCTCGGCCAGTCCTGGGGCACCATGCTGGCCGTGGACTACCTGCTGGAAAAAGGCCAGGCCGGCGTGGCCGGCCTGGTCCTGTCCGGGCCGTGCCTGTCGGCCCGGCAGTTCGCGGCCGACCAGCGGGAGCACCTCGCCCAGATGCCCGAGGACGTGCGGCTGGCCATCGCCGCGGCCGAGGCCACGGCCGATTTCGCCTCCCCGGCCTACGAGGCGGCCGTCACCGCCTTTTACGCCCGGCACGTCTGCCGGCTCGACCCGTGGCCCGAGTGCCTCACCCGGGCCATCGAAAAGATGGGACATCCCGTCTATGCCCGCATGTGGGGCCCAAGCGAGTTCACCGTGACCGGCTGCCTGGCCGGATACGACCGGACCGGCGACCTCGGCGGCCTGCGCCTGCCCGCCCTTTTCACCTGCGGCCGCTTTGACGAGGCCACGCCCGCGACCACGGCCTTGTACCGGTCGCTTCTCCCGGGCGCGCGGCTGCGTGTCTTCGAGGACGCCTCCCACGAGCACCACCTGGAACGGCCCGGCGACTATCTCGAAACCGTGGCCGCCTTCCTGCGCCAGGCCGAGGCCGGGCCGCCGGGGCGGCCGTGAGGACGCCGGGCCGGCCGGTCACTCGGCCGTCTTCACCCAGCAGCGCAGGACCTCGGCCACGCTCCAGGCCTGGGCGATGCAGCCGCGCGGCAGGAAGGGCGCGTCCGCGTCAAAGACCTCGCTGATGGAGCCGATGCAGGCGTCGTCCATGTGGGCCAGCAGGCCAGCCAGAAATCCCCGGGCTTCGTAGTTCCTGCCGGGATGGAGCCGGATCCAGGCGTCCACATAGGGGCCGATCAGCCAGGCCCAGACCGTGCCCTGGTGGTAGGCGGCGTCCCTGGAACGCAAGTCACCGTAATACTTTGCCTTGTAGTCAGGATGGTCCGGCGCCAGGGACCGGAGCCCCAGGGGAGTCAGCAGCTTTCGCGTCACCACGTCCATGACCGACGGCCACCGGCTTTCGTCCAGGACCGCGTGGTCCAGGGAAATGGCCAGGACCTGGTTGGGGCGGCAGGCGTCGTCCGGTTCCCCGGCCTCCCCGTCGATCACGTCGTAGAGGTAGCCCCCGGCCTCGTACCAGAACCGTTTGTTGAACGACTCCCGGGCCTGGTCCGCCATCCGCCCGATCGGAGCCGCGCCGTCCGCGTCGCCGGCGTCCAGGAGCCACCGTTCGAGCAGGCGCAGGGCGTTGTACCACAGGGCGTTGATCTCCACGGCCTTGCCCCGGCGCGGCGTCACCACCCAGTCGTCCACCTTGGCGTCCATCCAGGTCAGCTGGTAGCCCTCGGCCCCCTGGCGCAAAAGCCCGTCCTCGGGATCCATGCGGATGCCGAAATCCGTGCCCTGGCGGTGGTGCCGGACGATGTCCGCCAGCTTGGGCAACAGCTGACGCAGGGTGACCCGGTCGCCCGTCGTCTCCACGTAGCGGTGGATGGCGTGGAAAAACCAGAGCGTGGCGTCGGCCGTGTGGTAGAGGCCGTCCTTCTGCCCTTCCGGGAACATGTTGGGAATGAGCCCGTTTCGGATGTATTCGGCAAAGGTGCGCAGGATCCAGCCGGCCTCGTTGGTGCGCCCGGTCATAAGCGTCAGGCCTTCCAGGCTGATCATGGTGTCCCGGCCCCAGTCCGTGAACCAGTGGTAGCCGGCGATGACCGTGCGGATCTCGTCGCCGGCCGCCTTGGCCCGGACCGCGTCCTGGGTGCGGCCGACCGGGGTGATGAGGAACTGGTCGGCGGCCAGGACCAGCTGGGCGGGCAGGCCGCTTTGGAGCTCGGGCGCGGCCGCGCTGACCAGAAACTCGCACCGCTCGGTCTCGGCCCGAAAGGCCGCGGCCGGGGACAGGGCGTGGATGGTCTCCCAGTTCTCGGTCGAGGCCACGAGCGTGGTCTCCTGCCCCTCCTCCAGATCGGTGCGGAAATATCCCGGGCTCCACAGCGACCCCTCGCACGGATAGCCCCGGTTGCGTTCCGTGGTGTAGGGGATGGTCGAGGTCTCCTTGCGGTCCACGGTAAAGGCCGTGGACGGGCCGTGCAACAGCAGGCGCAGGGTCGGGTAGCGGGCCTCCCCCTCGATCTCGAACTGGTCGTCGTAGACCGACAGCCGGTAGTGCATGGCCTGGAGCAGGCAGACCGAGTCGTCGTGGGGCCGAAACTGGATGGCCGGGCGCAGGTTCAGGCGCACCACGCCCGTGCCGCGCAAAAGCCGGTAGGTCACGTGGACGGTGTTTTGCCGGTAGGGCATGACCAGCCGCTTTTCGAGGATGCATTCGCCGATTTCATACCGCCAGACGGGCACGGCGTTTTCCAGGCGAAAGCTGGACAGCGGGTGGACCGCCTCCGGGGCCAGGCCCACCAGCTCCTCGGCCCCGGTGTAGACGACGCTCCTGTCCGGCAGCCGCAGCCGCTCGGACAGGCCGTTTAGCATCATCATGCGCCCGAGGGGGTTCGGCAGGGCCGCGATCAAAAGGCCATGGTAGCGCCTCGTGATCGCCCCGGCCACGGTGCCGGTGGCGTAGCCGCCAAGCCCGTTGGTGACCAGCCACTCCTTGTACCGATGGGGATCCTCGTCCGGGCTGTGGGGCGTGAGCGCCGGCGACAGGCTGATATTTTCAAGCATCCTTTTTGTCCTCCCGAGGGACCGGGGCGAGGGCCACCGCGGCATGGCCCTGCATGCGCCAGTTCTCTTGCGTGTCCGGATGCGGTGTCCCGGTGCCGCCGTATTTGGGGTCCTCGCTCGACCACACGATGCCCCAGGCCATGCCGGCCGGCGGGGCCAGGAGCGGTTCCGGGGCCGGGTCGAGGTGCACGTCGCGCCCGAAATTGACCACCAGCAGGCGGTCGTCCCCCTCCTGGCCGAAATACCGCAGCACCAGGCACTCCTCGGCCACCACCGCGCCGTCGAGGCCCCGGGGGGCCTGGGCGGAAAAGACCGGGTCCTCGCGCCGCAGACGCAGGAGGTCCTTGTGCAGGTCGTAGACGGGCCGGTGGCGCTCGCGCTCCCCGAGGTCGAGCTTGCACTGCTCGAAGACCGACGGATTGCCCGGATCCTTCACGAAGGACTGCATTTCGGGCGTGGCCAGGCTGCGGAACTGCTGGGTGAACTGGGCCCGGCCCTCGCGCACGAGCTTGGCCAGTTCCGGATCGTGGTCCGAAAAGTAGTAAAACGGCGTCGAGGCCCCGAATTCCTGGCCCTGGAACAGCATGGGCGTGCCCGGGGCCAGAAGGAGCAGGGCGGTCATGGCCCGCAGCCGGCCCGGGCTGGTCAAAAACTGCAGGCGCTCGCTGCGCCCGGAATTGGCGATCTGGTCGTGGTTCTGGATGTAAAGGACAAAGGCCTCCGGCGGCAGGTCGAGGCCGGGCGAGCCCCGGCGGCCCTTCTGCCATTTGTAGCGTTGTCCCTGGTAGAGGTAGCCGTACTTGAGCATGGACAGGAATTCCTGGGGCTTGCCCAGGTAATCGGTGTAGTAGGCCTCGTTGCGGCCGGTCAGGGCCACCATGGCGCTGTGGTGGAAGTCGTCGTTCCACAGGCTGTCGAGCCCGTTGCCGCCGGCCGTGGCCGGGCGGACCAGGTTCGAGTCCTGGGGCTCGTTTTCGGCCACCAGGATGGTCTGCCGGCCGGCCGCCGCCTTGCGGACCCGGCGGGCGATGGCGGTCACGATGTACTCGGGCGAGGCGTCGAAGATCTGCTGGGTGGCGTCCAGGCGCAGGCCGTCCAGGTGGAACTCCTCGATCCAGTAGGCGGCGTTGGCCAGGAAGAACTCGCGCACCGGCCGGGAGTTTTTCCCGTCGAAGTTGATGGCCTCGCCCCACTCGTTCTTGTAGGCGTCCGTGAAATAGTCGGTCGAATATTCCTTGAGATAGTTTCCGCTCGGGCCGAAGTGGTTGTAGACCACGTCCAGGATGACGCCGAGGCCGTTTTGGTGGGCCGTGTCCACGAAGCGGCGGAAGTCGTCCGGCTCGCCGTAGAGCCACACCGGCGCGAACTGTCCCACCCCGTCGTACCCCCAGCCGAACCGGCCCGGGAAATCGGCCACCGGCATGACCTCGACGACCGTGATGCCGCAGGCCGCCAGTTCGGCCAGCTCGTTTTGGGCCGCGGCAAAGGTCCCTTCCTTGGTGAAGGTGCCGACGTGCATCTCGTAGATGACCTGGCCCTTGACCGACACGCCCGGCCAGCCGGCGTCCTGCCAGTCGTAGGCCGTCGGGTCCACGACCTGGGAGGAGCCGTGGGGCCCGTCGGGCTGGAAGCGCGAGGCCGGGTCGGGATAATCACCCTTGCCGTCCAGGCGGAACCGGTAGCGGGTGCCGGCCGTGGCCACGGGCACCATGGCCCCGTGATAGCCGTCCGCCAGGGCCTTCATGGGAATGACCGCGGGCGCGCCCGGGCCGGACTCCAGGACGAGTTCGACTTTGCCCGGACGCGGGGCCCATACGAGAAAATGCGTCCCGCCCGCGGGCTGGACTTCCGCTCCGATCGGGTAGCGGCGTTTGGTTTTCATGACCATCGGCAGAGCAACTCCATGGTTGGGAAGGGTGGAAGGGACCGTGCCCTGGGCCTCTGGTCCCTTATAGCCATTCTTACGTGGAGCCGCTTAAATATGTCAATGCATCCCGGGCGAAAGCGTGTTTCGCGTCATCCGCCCCTGCCGGGGCGCCGTGGACCGCACGTCCGGTTCAGCCGCCGGCCAGCTTGACGCGGTAGCCGCGTTTTTCCAACTCCTTGGCCAGAAGCTCCCGATGGTCGCCCTGGATCTCCACCACCCCGTCCTTGACCGTGCCCCCGGCCCCGCACCGCTTGCGGAGCTCCCCGGCCAGGGCCTCGAGGGCGGCCGGAGCCAGGGGCAGGCCCGTGACCACGGATACGCCCTTGCCCTTTCGCCCCTTGGTTTCCCGGGAGATCCGCACGATGCCGTCGCCCTTTGGCCCGGCTTTCGGCTGGCCGCAGGCGCACTGCCCGGCCGGACGGCCGCAGCCCGGGCAGAGCGCGCCCCGGTCCGTGGAATAGACGGGAACGGAATTGCTGTTCTTGGATGACGCCATGAAACCTCCTGCGCCGATTTGACGGAAAGTAAAAAATCCCGGACCATCCTCCGCCCCGGGACACCGCCGCGCCAGGCGGGCGGGCCTGGCCCGAAACCTCGTCCCGGGCAGGATGGCCGCCATGACCTACAGCAAGATGGAATGCCTGACCATGCTGCTCGTCGTCTGCATGGTCGCGTTCGGCGAATACGCGGGCATCCGGGACACCATCTTCCCGGAGATCGCGGCCCTGGCCTTCGGGGCCTGGGTGATGGAGGAGCGGCCCTGGCCCGGGGCCGCCTGGACCATCTGGCTCTCGCCGACCCTGGGGGCGGCGACCGGCGTCCTGCTCCTTCGGACCCTGCCCGTTTCCCTGGTGGCCCTGGTCGGCATCGCCTTTGTCTTTGTCCTGCTCGAACTGAAGCTTTTCCGCTCGGCCATGTCCCCGTCCTTCTCAGCGGCCATCCTGCCGATCATCACCCGCATCGACAGCTGGGCCTACCCCGTGGCCGTCTGCGTCATGACCGCGGCCATCGCCCTGGTGAGCCAGGCCGGCGACCGGAAAAAGGGCCGGCCCGGGGACGCGCCCCTGCCGCCGCCAGGCCGGCCGGCCCACGCCTCGGCCGCCGCGGAATGGCGGCATTACGGCAAGCTTCTTTTCTTCATCCTGCTTGTGGCCCTTTTTTCCACCACCTGGGGCGGGCTCTACATGATGGCCCCGCCGCTGATCGTGGCCTTTGTCGAGCTGGCCCACCCGGGAGGGGCCTTGCGCCAAAAGTCCATGCCCCGGCTGCTGTTGCTCCTGTCCGCCTGCGCCCTGGCCGGCACGGCCTGGATGGCGGTGGTGGTGCGCCTTTTTTCCGGGCCGCTGTGGCTGGCGGCCGGGCTGTCCGTGGCCACGGCCTTTGCCGTGGCCAGGCGCCTGCACCTGTCCTCGCCGCCGGCCCTGGCCCTGGCCCTTTTGCCGACCATCCTGCCGCAGGAGGTTCTTTACCTCTACCCGCTGCACATCCTGGTCGGCAGCGCCATCTTCATCGTCCTCGGCCAGGTCTGGTTCAAGCCGGCGGCAGCGGCCTGAGCCGGCCGGCGGCGCGGTGGCCTCTCTTTCCGGAGAGAACCCGCCTCCTTGACGCCATACGGCATTTTGCCGTACAAGTCAGCCCATGGAACGCCACACCCCCACCGCCCGTCTGGAAGCCCGCCTGCCGCGCGAGGTGCACGCGCTTTTAAAGCGCGCCGCCGACCTGCAAGGCCGGTCCCTGACCGATTTCGTGGTCGCGGCCGCCAGCGAGGCCGCGCGCAAGACCATCGAGGATATGGAGATCCTCCGGCTTGCGGCCGCAGACCAACGCCTTGTGGCCGAAGCCCTGCTCACCCCGCCCGAGCCCGCGCCGGCCCTGGTCCGGGCCTTTGCGCGGCACGGCCGGACGGTCGACCCGGAGTGAGACTCCGCATCCGGGCACTGGACGGCGCCCACGACCGCACCGCTTTTCAGTGCGGCGAACCGGCCCTGGACCGCTACTTGCGCGAACAAGCCGCCCAGGACTGCAGGCGGCACATCGCCAACTGTTTCGTCGCCCTGGACGGGGACGCGGTGGCCGGCTTCTATACCCTTTCAAGCGCCAGCATCCCCCTGCCCGACGTGCCGGAAGAGCTGGCCCGCCGCCTGCCCCGGTATCCGGTCCTGCCGGCCATCCGTCTCGGCCGGCTGGCCGTGGCTTCCCGGCTCCAGGGCACGGGCTGCGGCGCGCTCCTCCTGGCCGACGCCCTGAAACGCTGCCTGCGGGCCGAGGCCGCGGCCTTCGCCGTGCTGGTGGAAGCCAAGCACGAACAAGCGGCCGCCTTCTACCGCCACCACGGCTTCCTCGACCTGCCGAGCCGCCCGCTGACCCTCTTTCTGCCCCTGGCGACGATCAAAAAAGCCCTGCCCCAGGAGTGATCCCGTCACCGCCCCACGCGCTGCACCCCGAGCCCGGCCAGAATCAACCCCAACCCGGCCACCGTGGACGGCAAAATGGCCTCGCCGACCAGGAAGTGGATGAGGATCAGCGACAAAAACGGCGAGAGGAAGATGAGGTTGGCCACCCGGGCCGCGTTTTCGGCGTGGCGCAGGGCGGAAAGCCAGGTGACGAAGGCCAGGCCCATCTCGAAGACGCCGACATAGGCCGCGCCGGCCAAACCCTCCCAGGAACCCGGCCAGGGATCGGAAAAACACAGGACCGCGAGCAACGTCAGGGGCAGGCTGCACAGGAAATTGGCGAGAAGCCCCACCACCGGGTCGCGGTCGTCCCTGGCCCCGAGAATCCAGTAGAGGGCCCAGACCACCGTGGACACCAGGGCCAGGACCACGCCGGACAGGCTGGCGAACCGCAGGCCGAACACGTCGCCGTGGGTGGCGATGACCACCACCCCGGCATAGCTGACGACCAGGGCCAGCAGGTCCTTTTTTCGCAGCTTCTGGCCGAGGAGCGGCACGGCCAGAAGCGACAGGGTGATGGCCCAGGTGTAGTTGAGGGGCTGGGCCTCCTGGGCCGGGAGCAGGTCGTAGGCGGCGAAAAGGATGGTGTAGTAAAGAAAAGGATTGAGGGCCCCCAGGAGGAACGACCGCCGCCATTGGGCCCGGGTCAGCTGCCGCAGGCCGCCGAGGCGGCCCTGGAAAAAAAGCACCAGCCCCAACACCAGGCACGACGCCAGGCTGGCGTAGAAAAGAAGCTGGAGCGGCGCCAGATGGGCCAGGGACAGCTTGAAGGCCGTGGCCACCGTCGCCCACATGGCCACGGTGGCCAGCCCGTACCGCGTGGCCTTTTTCTGGTCTTTCATGCCCGATCCCCTCTGGAGAACGGTAGCCCGGCCGAAGAAAAAAACCAAGTTGCCGGCCAGCCTGTTGACAAGCCGCCAAAAGCCCGTATCTTCCCCGTTGCTTCTGTATCGGCCAAGAGGTGATGTCTTCGCGACGCGGCCCCGCTGCAAGCCTGTCGCCCTTCCTTCGGACGCTCTCCCCGCCGATGGCCACTGGCCCCGATCTTCCGATCCTGACTCGGCCCGCAGCTTCCGTTTCTCGATTTTACGATCGCCTCCGCGCGCGGTTTTGTTGCGCGGGTCACCCTTGTCAAAGGATATTCTTTTGAGCTTCGACTCTTTTTGCCTTCATGCGACCATCACCGAAAACATCAAGCGCCTCGGCTACGAAAACCCGACCCCCATCCAGGCGGAAGCCATTCCGCATGTGACCGAAGGCCGCGACCTGATGGGCCTGGCCCAGACCGGCACCGGCAAGACCGCCGCCTTCCTTTTGCCGATCATCCACCGGCTCATGACCACCAAGTCCGAAAAGCGCGGCGTGCGCGCGCTGATCCTGGCCCCCACCCGGGAGCTGGCCGAACAGATCTACCGCGCCGGCCTCGACCTCGGCCGGGGCACGCGCCTGCGGGCCGCCGTCATCTACGGCGGCGTGGGCATGTTTCCCCAGACCCGGGCCCTGCGCCAGGGCGTGGACATCATCGTGGCCTGCCCGGGACGCCTCCTTGACCACATGAACCAGGGCAACGTCCGCTTCGACGCCCTGGAGACCCTCGTCCTCGACGAGGCCGACCACATGTTCGACATGGGCTTTCTGCCGGACATCAAGCGCATCCTGTCGGCCCTGCCGAGCGAGCGCCAGACGCTTTTGTTCTCGGCCACCATGCCCCCGGCCATCAGCGGCCTGGCCCACGAGACCCTGACCGACCCGGTCACGGTCCGCATCGGCCACATGGCCCCGTTGTCCACGGTCGAACACGCCATCTACCCGATTTCCCACACCCAGAAGGCGCCGCTCCTGCTCCACCTGCTCGAAGAGGCCGGCAAGCAGTCGGTCATCGTCTTCACCCGGACCAAGCACCGGGCCAAGAACCTGGCCCTGCAGCTGTGCCGCTCCGGCCACAAGGCCACCTGCCTGCAAGGCAACCTGTCCCAGCGCCAGCGCCAGATCGCCATGGACGGCTTCCGCCGCGGCTCCTTCCAGGTGCTCGTGGCCACGGACATCGCCGCCCGGGGCATCGACGTGTCCCAGGTCGGCCACGTGGTCAACTTCGACATTCCGGACACGGCCGAGGCCTACACCCACCGCATCGGCCGCACCGGCCGGGCCGAACACGAGGGCCAGGCCCACACCTTCGTCACCGGCGAGGACATGGGCATGGTCCGGGCCATCGAGTCCCACATGAAAAAGCCCTTGCCCCGTCGCGAAGTCGAAGGCTTCGAGCCCGATCCGTCGGAATTCCGCCGCTCCTACGCCCCGGCTCCCCGCTACCCCGCCCGGGGCCGGCAGGGCGGCTACGGCGGACGTCCCCAGCAGGGCGGCTACCGGGGCCAGGGCGACCGCGCCCGCTCCTCGGATCGCCCCCAGGGCGAGCGCTCCTTCTCCGAACGTCCCCAGGGTGACCGGCCGCGCGACGACCGGGCCCGGCCCGACACCCGCACCGAACGGCCCCGCCAGGAACGGCCGCAAGCCGCCCGTTCCCACGGCAACGACGGCCGCTCCACCTTCGGCCTGTCCCGCGAGCAGGGCGACCGGCAAGGCGGCCAGCGCCCCCGCCGCCCGGCCCAGGGCAACGCCGCCTAGCCAGGCGAAACCGCCTCCCAAACAACACGCAAAGCCGCCCCGGACATGTCCGGGGCGGCTTTTTCATGGGCCCCGCCACCCGTCGCCGCCGCCATGGACATTGTCCCGGACTTGCGGCAAATCCCCTGGACCGGACGCGCCGGCCGGATTAGGAGTGGGAGGATGCACGGATCATGGCCATGAGCAGCCACAAACAATACCGCCTCGATCTCGACCGCATCGAGGCCTCGCTGCGCGAAGTCAAAAACAACTTCGAGGCCTTAAACGAAGAACTGCTCATGCGCCGCGAGCCGCTCACCGACCAGATCATCGGCAACCTGCTCGAAGGCTATGCCTACGTGGACCAGCTCCTGGAAGACCGGGTGGAAATCTTCTCCCCGTCCGGCGTGGACCACATCCTGGAACTCAACCACCTGGTCCTTTGCGGCTCGAACGCCCGGGTCCGCCTGGAATACGGCCCGCACCTGCTCGAAACCCGCCGCCGCTTCGCCGCGGGCATCGACGAGATCGCCGACTGGTACGAACGCAAGCGCCACAAGTCCGCCACCCGCCGGGCGGCCGGGGTCTACGTGCTCTCGGTCAGCCAGCCGCAACTGTTCCTCGAAGGCAACCACCGGACAGGCGCCCTGGTCGCCAGCTACATCCTGGTCCAGGAAGGCCTGCCGCCCTTTGTCCTGACGCCCAAAAACGCGGTGGCCTACTTCAACCCCTCGACGCTCATCAAATACCGGCACAAGGAAAAGTTCCTCGACCGCCAGTATTACCTGAAGAAATACCGCCGGGGACTCCAGGAATTCCTCGAGGAAACCCTCGACAAACGGTTCCGGCGCACCCTGCGCCTCGACAAGGACAAGGCCGAAGCCAAATCCCCGCCCCTGGCCCCTGCCTAGGGTCGCGTCCAGGAAAAAGCACATGCTTTTTCCTGGAGAACCATCCAAGCCAATTCCTTTTGCTTGGAAAATGCCGGCGTATTTTTCAAGGGGCGCAACCCTAGGCCGCCGGACCGGCCTTGTCGGGCACCGCCTGCGGGGCCGGCTTCTCCGACACCGCCTCGGGCGTCACGTCATGGGCCTCCATGGCCGACTTGAACTCCCGAATCGACTTGCCCAGGTCGTGGCCCAGGTGGGCCAGCTTGCCCGGTCCGAACACGATCAGCACAACACCAAGAATCAACAGCAGATGCATCGGCTGCAACAGTCCTGAAAACATGCGGCGTCTCCCTTTTTTGCCGGACTGTAGCACCGCCGCCTCTTTGCGACATTACTCGGCGATGACAGTACGGCAAGGTTGCGTGGGAGAGGAGGAGAATATGCCTCCCCCTACACGTTGAACAGGAAGTGGACGACGTCGCCGTCGGCCATGACGTATTCCTTGCCTTCCTGGCGCAGCACGCCGGCGGCGCGGCACTTGGCCTCGGTCTGGCAACGGATGTAGTCGTCGAAGGAGATGACTTCGGCACGAATGAAGCCGCGTTCGATGTCGGAGTGGATCTGGCCGGCCGCGGCCGGGGCCTTGGCGCCGGCGGTGATGGTCCAGGCCCGGACTTCCTTGGGGCCGGCGGTGAAAAAGCTGATGAGACCGAGCGTGTGGTAGGCGAGCCGGGCGACCCGGTCGAGGCCGGATTCGGTCAGGCCGTAGGAGGCGAGAAATTCCTGGCGCTCGTCGTCGGCCAGGCCCGCCAGCTCCTCTTCCATGCGGGCGCAGACCACGACCATCTCCGCGCCCCGGGCTGCGGCCACCTGGCGGATCTTGTCCACCAACGGCGACAGGCCGTTCGGGTCGTCCTCGCCGACGTTGGCGCAGTAGATGACGCGCTTGGCGGAAAGGGGGCGGATTTCGTCAAAAAGCGCCGCCATGCCCGGACCGTCGATGTCCGGGACCGTGGAGGCCGGCTGGCCGGTCATGATGTGGTCAAGCAGCCGCTTGCCGGCCGTGACCTTATCGAGCAGATCCCGGTCTTTGCTGCCCCGGGTCTGCTTGACCAGCCGGTCCAGGCGGGATTCCAGGACCTGGGCGTCGGCCAGGATGAGCTCGGTTTCGATGACGTCGATGTCCCGGGCCGGGTCCACGTTGCCGGAAACATGGACCACGTCGTCGTCCTCGAAGGCCCGGGCCACGTGGACGATGACTTCGGTTTCGCGGATGTGGGCCAGGAATTTGTTGCCAAGGCCTTCGCCCTTGCTGGCGCCGGCCACAAGGCCGGCGATGTCGGTGAACCGGACGGTGGCCGGCACGATCTGGTCCGGATCGACGAGCCCGGCCAGGGCGTCCAGGCGGGCGTCCGGCACGGGCACGATGGCCACGTTGGGTTCGATGGTGCAGAAGGGGTAGTTGGCGGCCTGGGCGTTTTGGGCCTTGGTGAGGGCGTTGAAAAGGGTGGATTTGCCGACGTTCGGCAGACCCACGATGCCGACGGAAAGGGCCATGGGGAGGTCATCCTTTTGCGGCGGGGGTGCCGCCGGACGGGGCCGGCGGGGCGGCCGTTTCGGGACAGGGGGCCGGGACCGCCAGGGGCGGCCCCGGCCGGCTTACTTGATGTCGCGCGTGCGCAGGATGGTCTTTTCCAGGAAATGGATCAGTTCGTAATCGGAAGCCATGCGGCTTAAGGCCTTGGACACGGTCATGCTCAGAAGCTTGTCGAATTCCGGTTCCACGCCTTCGCCCGGCAACTTCCACACGGTTTCGCCCTCGTAGCGCTTGGTCATGACCTGGCCGTTGTTGTCGGCCGTGACATGGATGACGGCCACGGCCCGGGCGGCCAGCTGGCCCCCCTCCTGGGCGGGCTTGTAGGACAGCTCCCTGAGTTCCACCGTGAGGCTGCGGACCACGGATTCGTGGGCGACCGTCGGGGTGAACCCCTTGTCGCGAAGGCCCCTTTCCACGGCCGAGCGCATGGCCGGCGCCGGATCGCAGGCCGTGGTCAGCTTGCCGGTAAACGACGACGCGGGATTGCACAGACCGACTTCGGCGCTTGGCCGGGCGTCGGTCACCTTGATGGCGACCTCGACCCCGCGTCCGAGGGTCTCCTTTTCCACCACCACCGACGGCGTGACCGTGGCCTGCTGGCCGGCGCAGCCGGCAAGGACCGAGACCGCGGCCATGGCCGCAAAAAGGGCCGACGCCAGGCGGCGTCGGCTCGAAGAAAACGGAAAATGCTTCATGGTGCGTCCTGGCGGCCGCCCAGGCGGCCGGCCCCGTGTCTACAGGACCTTGCCCAGGGCCGCAAGGGCCGCGGCGTAGTCGGGTTCGTTGGTCACTTCGGGCACAAGTTCCATGTAGGCCACCTTGCGGTCCGGACCGAGGACCAGCACGGTCCGGGCCAGAAGCCGCAGCTCCTTGATGAGCAGGCCATAGGCCAGGCCGAAGGAGGTGTCGCGGTGGTCGGACAGGGTGACGATGTTGGTGACTCCGGCCGCGTCGGCCCACCGCTTCTGGGCAAAGGGCAGGTCCATGCTGACGACCAGCGCCTTGGCCTTGCCGGCCAGTCCCTCCATTTCATTGTTGAAACGCCGGGCCTCCAGATCGCACACGGCCGTGTCCAGGGAGGGCACGGCGATGAGGATGAGCCCTTTTTCCGTGAAATCGGCCAGTTTGGCCGGGGCCAGTCCATTGGTCAGGACGGTGAAGTCCGGGGCCGCGTCGCCGACGGCCACGGGATTGCCGGCCAGGGTCAGGCCGTTTCCTTGAAAGGTGACAAGACCGGTCCTCTCGCTCATTGCGTTTTCCTCCTCTTGGGGTTTCGCCGCCTGGGGCGACTGTGGCATGTTATGAACCGACCACGATTTTCCGTCAACCGGAGGGGAAAGATGCCTCCGGCGGCCGGGGGGGATCATCCCCCCCGGACCCCCCGAAAGGGTGTGGCGGAAATAGGAAGCCGAGAGTTCCCGGGGAAGGGGAAATGGCCGCGATTCTGTCCATGGGGAATGCCGCCCTGCGGGGAACGGGTTGCCACCGGCGGATGGCTTGACATCGGGCCGGGGCAGGGCATTGTCGCCCAAAAAGGAGCCTCGCCATGCACTGCCGCCGCCTCGCCCTGTTGCCCGTCCTGCTGTTGTGCGTCCTCGTTGCCGCCGCATCCTCCGTCCGGGCCGCCGGGCCGGCCACGCCCGAGGCCGCCGGCCTGGTGGACGTGACCAGGGCCGCGCCGGACGTCCGGCTCGACATCCGCTACGCCACACCGAACAACTTCACCCATGTGGCCGTGTACCCGGCCCCCCGCTGTTTCCTGCGGGCCGACGTGGCCGCCCGCCTGGCCCGGGTCCAGGCGGAGCTCGAAAAACAGGGCCTTGGCCTCAAGGTCTACGACTGCTACCGGCCGTTTTCCATCCAGAAGAAGTTCTGGGCCCTGGTGCCCAACGAAGACTGGGTGGCCAAACCCGTGGAAAAGGACGGCAAGCCGGCCTCGGGCTCCAAGCACAACCGGGGCGCGGCCGTGGACCTGACCCTGGTCGACGCTTCGGGCAACGAACTGCCCATGCCGTCCGGATTTGACGATTTCACCGAAAAGGCCCGGCGCGACTACGCCGGCGGCGACCCGGCCGCCCGGGCCAACGCCAAGCGCCTGGAAGCGGCCATGCGAAAGGAAGGGTTCGAGCCGCTGCCGACCGAATGGTGGCATTTCGACGGCCCGGGCTGGCAGGGCTACGACCTGCTCGACGCGCCGATCAACTGACGCCCTCTTCCCGGGGCTTCGGGATAAGCGGCAGGAAGACCTCGAACAGGCTTCCCCGGCCGACCTCGCTCGTCACCAGCACCGCGCCGCCGCAGCCCTTGACGATGCCGTGGACCGCCGCCAGCCCCATGCCCGTGCCCTGGCCCGGTTTTTTGGTGGTGAAAAACGGCTCGAAGATCCGCTCGCCGATGTCCGGGGCCATGCCGTGCCCGGTATCCGAGACCCAGACCCGGGCGTAGGGGCCAGGGGCCAGCCCGGCCAGGGGCAGGCCGGCCGCGATGGACGGGCCGGCCTGCCGGGGCGGCTCGGGCACGGCCGCGAGCCCCACTTCCATGACCCCGCCCCCGGGCATGGCCTGGGCGGCATTGAGGCACAGGTTCATGAGCACCTGATGGATCTGGGCCGGATCGGCCTCGATGGTCAGCGCCAGTTCCGACACCTTCGGCCGGATCTCCACCCGGGCCTCGACCATGCCCCGGGCCAGCTTGACCGTCTCCTTGACCAGCGGGGTCAAGGGCAGCGGGCCCACCGTCAGCTCCCCCTGGCGGCTAAACGTCAGCAGCTGGCGCACCAGGTCCCGTGCCCGCTCCGAGGCCCGGACCACGTCGGCCAAGGGCTTTCGCAGCGGGTCCTTCCAGGGAATGTCGGCCAGGATCATCTCGGTGTTGAGCAGGATCGGGGTCAGGATGTTGTTGAAATCGTGGGCCACGCCCCCGGCCAGGACGCCAATGGCTTCAAGCTTCTCCACCTGGCGCAGCCGCTTTTCCAGGCCCACCTCGTAGGTCATGTCGCGCACGAGCATGATGTGGTTGACGATCTGGCCCGTGGCGTCGCGCACCGGCGAGATGAGCGTTTCGGCCACGCCCTCCCCGCCCCCCGGCCGGGCCACGCGCACCCGGCCGGACCAGCGCAGGCCAAGCCCCAGCATCTTGCGCACCGATTCCCCGAGAAACGCGGCCAGAGGGGCCTCCAGGTCCAACCGGCCCGCCGTCTCCTGGCCGCCGGCGATGATCTGGGCAAAGGCCGGATTGGCGTATTCCAGGCGGAAATCCCGGCTGACGATGACCAGCCCTTCGGCGCTCTGGTCCACGGCCGAGACGAGGAGCATGCGCTCCTCCTCGGCCCGCTTGCGGTCCGTGATGTCGCGGGCCGCGCCCTCCACCCGGGCCAGCCGGCCCGACTCGTCCATGACCGCCCGGGCATTGACCGACAGCCAGGCCGTGCGGCCGTCGCGGCGCACCACCTGCATCTCGAAATCGAACACCCGGCCCTGCAGGGCGAGCAGGCGCAAGAACTCCAGCCGGTCGTCCTGCCTGGCCTGGATGCGCCGGAACAGGTCCCCCTGCTCGAGCATGACCTCCTCGGCCGATCCGTAGCCGAGGATGCGGGCCAGGGCCGGATTGCAGGCCAGCATGGTGCCGGTCGGCTCGAACTGGAAAATGCCCTCGGCCGAGTGCTCGAAGATGTCGCGGTACTTGGTCTCGCTTTTGACCAGCTCCCGCTCCATGCGCCAGTAGGCCGTGACGTCCCGGCCCATGGCCTGGTATTCGCGCACCCGCCCGGCGTCGTCGAAAATGGCCCGCACCGTCCAGTTGAGGCAAAGCTCCAGGCCGTCCGGCCGGTGGAGCAGGTGGCGGATGTCGCAGACCGGGGCCCGCGGCGACAGGGCCAGGATGCGCTGGCGCAACGCCTTGGCCTCGACCTCGGGCACCCGCTCCAGGAACGGGCCGCCCAGAAGCGCCTCCACCGGGCGGCCCGAAAACCGGGCCGCGGCCTGGTTGACGAAGATGCGGCGCAGCTCCGGGTCCAGGCGCACCACAAGCTCGGTCTGGTCCTCGACGATGGCCTGGTAGCGGCGCCGGCTGGCGTCGAGTTCCTGCTCGACCCGGCGGTGGGCCGTGGTCTCGGTCAGGGTGCTGCAAAAGGCGTCCACCTCGCCGACGGCGTTGGCCAGGGGCAGGCAGGTGGCCAGGAAGGTCTTTTCCCCGTCGCCGAAATCGATCCGGATCTCGTCCTCCTCGGCCTTGCCCCGGCGCAGGACCGAGAGGGCGACCTGCTTGAAGCGGGCGAAATTCTGCGGATCCACGGTTTCGGCCATGCCCCGGCCGACGAAATCCCCGACGCCCCGGCCGTGCAGCCGGGCAAAGGCCTCGTTGGCGTAGAGGAAGCGAAAGTCGCGGTCCGCCACGAAGGCCGCGGACGGGACGTGGTCGAGCACGCCGAACAGGCGGCTGTCGGCCACGGACGAGGCGGCCGAGGGAAAGACACACACCACCCCGGCCGGCCGCGGGCCTCGGCCCGGAAGCGGCGCGCAGCTCGCCTCGGCGGTGACCGCGGCCTGTCCCGTGTCCAGGGGACAGGCCGGACACGGCGCGTGGCGGCCGAAAAGGACCTCGTGGCAGGCCGGACCGTCCAGGCCGCCAAGCCTGGCCCGGCCGGCCACGTTGCCGCGCACGAACCCGCGCGTTTCCCCGAGCACCGCCACGCCATCGGCCAGCCCCTCGACCAGGGTCCGGACCGGCTCCCGGCTGAGGGCCCCTTCGCCCTCACTGGCGAGAGAAAGAGCCAGCCGGATCGGAGACGCCGTCGTCATACGGCGAATACCCCTTCACAGACGGCGCCTTGGGAAGGGTCACTCCCTTGGCGGTCTTGTTTTTCTCGTACGCTTTGGAAATCTCGTCGAAATGGGCGGACTCGGGGTCGGCCAGGGCCTTGGCCGCCGGGCCGCCGTAGACAAGGGAGTAATAGCCGAGCTTGAGCGTGCCGGCGGCCGGGTCGTATTTGAGCTTGACCTTGAGGTCGCCCCGCCGCCAGCGCAGGACCTCGACCCCGTTTTCCACGGCAACGGCCGGCTTGCCGAAATCGGCCGAAAGCCGCCGGGCCATCTCGTCCCGGGACACCAGGCCGTCGAGCCGCACGTAGGCCGCGAAAAGCCGCCCCCCGGCAAAGCCGTAGAAGACCGCCGGCGCCTGGCCGTTTATCCGATACCGCTCGTTCAGGTTGACGGCGTATTCCACGTCGCCCACGGTTTTAAGCGTCATAAACGACCCGAGCTTGGCCCGCTCGCTCCCGAATGGCAGGCCGCCAAACCCCTCGGCCTGGCGGGCCTCGGCCGCCGCACCGCTCCCCAGCACCACAAGCGCCGCCGCCAGCGCCGCCATGAGCGTCCAGACTCCCCCGCGCATACCGCCTCCTTTGCTCCCGCTTTGGGACACCCTACCGTCGCGCAAGCGAGAAACGCAAGACACCTCGGGAAAATACCATGGTCGGCGACTGGCTTTTTGCGCGGGCCGGGACTATACGAAAACCGTACAGCGACATTCCCTTCGGTCGCCTATCCATGGAAAAAGTACTCATCGTCGAAGACAGCAAGGTCTTTGCCCGAATCCTCATCCGCAAGATAGAAGATGAGCTCTTTTTCGACGCCTGCTGGGCCTCCAATTTCGAGGAAGCCCGCTATCTCCTTGAAGAAAATCCGGACAACAACACCTTCTTCGTGGCCCTGCTCGATCTGCACCTGCCCGATGCCGCCGACGGGCGCATCGTGGACTACGTCATTTCCAAGGGCATTCCGTCCATCGTCTTCACCGGCGACGTGGAATCCGAGGTCCGCGACCGCATCTGGGCCAAGAAAGTCGTGGACTACGTATCCAAGGAATCGCCCGACAGCCTCGATTACCTGTGTTCGCTGGTCCGCCGCATTTCGCTCAACAAGTTCGTCAACATCCTCGTGGTCGACGACTCCTCCACCGTGCGCAACCATCTGGTGCGCCTCCTGACCGCCCACGAATTCATCGTCCACGAGGCCGACGACGGGGCCTGCGCCCTGGCGGTCCTCGAACGCCACCCCGAAATCAAGGTCGTCATCGCCGACTACTTCATGCCCGGCATGGACGGCGTGGAACTCACCCGGCGCGTGCGGCGGCGCCGCCGCAAGGACGAACTGGCCGTCATCGGCATCTCGGCCTACGGCAACACCATCCTCTCGGCCCGGTTCATCAAGAACGGGGCCAACGATTTCTTGAACAAGCCCTTCTCCAGCGAGGAATTCTACTGCCGCGTCACCCAGAACCTGGAAATGCTCGAATACATCCAGAAGCTCCGGGAAACCTCCATCCGCGACCCCCTGACCAGCCTGTACAACCGACGCCACTTCTTCGAAGCCGCCAAGGACCTCCACGGCCGCCTGACCCGGGGCGAGGAACCCATGACGCTGGCCATGCTCGACATCGACCACTTCAAAAAGGTCAACGACACCTACGGCCACGCCGTGGGCGACGAAGTCCTCAAGCACGTGGCCCACGGCCTCGGCAACCGCTTCCGGGGCCACGACGTGGTCGCCCGGCTCGGCGGCGAGGAATTCTGCGTCCTGGCCACGGGCATGGAAGGCGAGCAGGCCCTGGCCGTCTTCAACGACCTGCGCAACAGCATCGAACGGTCCAAGGCCAAGGCCGGCAAGACCGCCGTCGGCGTCACCATCAGCATTGGCCTGTGCGACAAGCCGCTTGGCTCCGTCGACGCCATGCTCGCCGCCGCCGACGCCGCCCTCTACAAAGCCAAGCGCACCGGCCGCAACAAGGTCGTGCGCGCCGAGTAGAGGGAGACGGGAAGAGAAGAGAAGATGCCTCCGGCGGTCGGGGGGCGTCACGCCCCCCGGACCCCCCCGAACGGGGGGGCGGGAGTGTGGGAAGCGGGTGCGGGGGTGGTCGTTGGCGGGTGTGGGACGTGTGGCCAAAGGAACCGGGCCGGCGTATCGGGCGGGTCCGCGGGAAGTCCTTCCGGCCGCCAGCTCTTTCGCTGGCCCTACACCGCCCAGGCGGCGCTGGCGCGGCGGGGGCCGGCGCAAAAGCGCATGGCCAGCTCGTAGGCCACGTTGACGTCCTTCATGGCTTCCTCGTCGCCGCCGAGATCGGGGTGGTAGAGGCGGGCCATGTGGCGGTAGGCGACTTTGAGTTCATCGACGGTGCAGGGGTAGTCGAGGCAGAGGATGTCGTAGGCGCACTTGAGGTTCATGCCGCTGCGCCGGGCCATCTGCCGGGCCCGGGACTGGCGGTCCTGGTCCAGGCGGAAACCGGCGGCGCGGGCGGTGGTCCGGGCGTGGGTCCGCGAGGACGCGCCGGCGCCGGCCGCAGCCTGGCCGGCGGCCGGTCCCTGGCGGGCCTCGCGTTCGGCGCCGGCGGCGGAGGCGCGAAAGGTGCTTTCGGCCCGGGGGCGCTCACGGCCGGCCTGGCCGCCCGGGGCCTGGGTCCGCGAGGACGTGGGGCCGGCCCGGAATGTCCGGCCCTCGTTCGGCCGGGCCTGTTCGCCGGCGCCGGCCTGGGGGCGGGAGCGGGCGTTTTCCGAAGCGGCCTCGGGTCCGGGCGTGGGGCGGGAGGCGCGGCCCGGGCCGGTTTCGGCGCGGGTGTCGGCATTTTGGCGCGCCCGGGCCCGGAACCAGTCCGAGCCGCCGGTTCCGGCCGCATGGGGACGGCCGGCGGCGCCCGTGGCATGGGAGGCATGGGCCCGGCCGGCGGTGGCGCTTCCCCCGGCGGCCGAGGGGCCGGCCTGCTGGGTCCGCTGGCCGTGGGCCGTGTGGGCGGAGGCCTTGGCCTCGGCCCGAAACCGGGTGTCCTTGGCGCCGAAGCGGCCCGGACCGGTGGCATCGGCGGCGGCGGCGAAGCCCCGGTCGCCGTGGCGGGCCATCTTCAGGTTCCTGAGCACTTCCTGCAAATGGACCAGGATGTCCTGCAGGATGTTGCGCGTGCGGTTGAGCTGGATTTCCAGGGCCTGCCAGTCCGTGCCGCCGTAGGCGGTCTTGGCGCCGCAGCCCCCTTGTCCTTGCGTCTGCCTGTGCATGGTTGCCGTCCGCGCTCCCTCGGTGAAACCGCCAACGCGCCCCCGAGATCCGGACCAGGAACACGCAACGACTTGGTATCTCAAGGTTTTCCAAAGAAAACCAGCCCCTTGCCCTATCCCTTCTACTGAATCCCCTGACCCAACGCAAGGCGTATTTCCCGGCCCGCCCGGGCCGGCCCCGGGGACGGATTTTCCCGATCCGGCGGGGAAAACGTATTTTCCGCCCCGGCCCGGCCGGGCCGGCCGCCCCTAGTGACAGGCCCCGACGTTTTGATGTAGGACATTGCGCCATACGACATATGCTGCCTCGCGGCCGAAGCGCCCTGCGAGCAATCCGAGGAAGCCCATGAAACCGACCGACGCCGAAGTCGCCAAGCCCTTTGTCGACGCCACCAAGCACGTCCTGACCATGATGGCGCAGCTCGACCCCAAGCCTGGCAAGCCCTATGTCAAAAAGGCCGGCGCGGCGGCGGGCGACGTCTCGGCCGTGGTCGGCCTGACCGGCGACCGCAACGGCAGCATCTCCATCAGCTTCTCCAAGAAGTGTGCCATCGCGGTGGTGAAAAACATGCTCGGCGACGACATCGCCGACATCATCCAGGACGCCAAGGACGCGGTGGGCGAGATCACCAACATGATCTCGGGCCAGGCCCGGGCGGGCCTCAGCCAGCTTGGCCTGAACCTCTCCTCCTCCACGCCCACGGTCATTTTTGGCGACAACCACACCATCAGCCACATCACCAGCGGACCCGTGGTGGCCATCCCCTTTTCCACGGAATTCGGGGACTTCACCCTGGAGTTCTGCTTCGAGTGACCGCCCGCACCGCCCGGCGTCCGGGCCGGGCCCCCGGCCGGCCGGCCAGGCGGCCAAGGACCGTTGCCATGGCCACTGTCCCCTCCACCCTGTCCCTCCTCCGGCACACGTCGCATGCGTTTTCCTGACGTTTTTTCCCTCGGCCCGATGCGTTCCCTGACGCTTGCCGCCGCGCTTCTGGCCTGTCTGCTCGGCGCCTGGACCCCGGCCCGGGCCACGCCCGCCGCGTCGGCCGGGCCCCAGGCCGTGGCCGCAAGCGCCGGCGAGGAGCAGCTGCCGGCCAGCCTGGAAACCGCCCTCTACCGGCTGCCCAAGGGCGACCCCTCGGGCCAGGTCCTGGCCGTCCTGACCCTGGCCTCGGCCCCGGGCTGGCACGCCTACGCCGTGGGCCCGGCCGAGTCCGGCCAGTCGGCCCAGGCCACGCTCCATGCCGGCGCCGTCGCTGCCCTGGCCCTCTTTCCGCCGGGCACGCCCCAGCCGGACGCCTTTGAGCCGGAAAAGACCGTGCTCGTCTACCAGGGCCTGACCCCGATCTTCGTGCCGGTCACCGAGGCCATGCGCCAGGAGCCGGCCCTGGCCGGACAGGTCAAGGTCTTTTCCTGCTCGGACACCAGCTGCTGGCCCTCCACCCTGCCGGTCTCCATCCCCCTGGCCGGCCGCGATCCGGCCGAACTGCCCCCGGCCGAGGCCGCCTCGTGGTGGCCGCTTTTCTCGGCCCTTCGAAACGCCGCCCTGGCCATGCCCCAGGCCACCTGCCCGGAACCGGCCCTGCCGTCCCTGGCCCGGCCCCAGGCCGCGCCGCCCCCGGCAGCCGAGCCGGCCGAGGCCGCCCCGCCGCCGCAACTGACGCCCCGGTCGTTCACCCCGGCCCTGGAGGTTTCGGGACTCTTCAAGGCGGCGCTCCTCGCCTTTGTGGCCGGCCTGATCCTCAACTTCATGCCCTGCGTCCTGCCCGTGGTCAGCTTGAAGCTCTCGAGCCTGCTGGCCATCAGCGGCGAGGAGGGCCGGCAGGAGCGGCGGCGCATCCTGCGCGAGCACAATTTCTTTTTCGCCCTGGGGATTGTGGTCTATTTCCTGTTTCTGAGCTTTCTGCTCGGCGCCTTTGGCCTGGCCTGGGGCGAGATGTTCCAGTCGGCCGCCCTGGCCATCGTGGTGACGGTGATCCTTTTCGCCCTGTCGCTGAGCCTTTTCGGTGTCTTCCACCTGCCGGTGGTGGATCTCAAGATCTCTTCCGGCGGCCGGGGGCACACCCGGCGCGGCGCTTTTTTGACAGGCGTCCTGACCACGCTGCTGGCCACGCCCTGCAGCGGCCCGTTTCTGGGCGGCGTCCTGGCCTGGACCCTGCTCCAGCCCCTGCCGGTCGTCATGACGGTCTTCGCCGCCATCGGCTGCGGCATGGCCTCGCCCTACGCCGTGCTGGCCATCTGGCCGCGTCTGGTCCGGTTCCTGCCCCGGCCCGGGGCCTGGATGCAGGGGCTCGAGAAGGGCATGGCCTTTCTCCTGGCCGCCACCTGCCTCTATTTCCTGGCGCTCCTGCCGCCCGGCCGCCTGCTGCCGGCCCTGGCCGCCCTGTGGGCCACGGCCCTCGGGGCCTTTCTCCTCGGCCGGGGGGCCCATCTGTCGAGCAGCCCCCTGCGCCGCATGGTCATGACGCTCCTGGCCCTGGCGGTCACCGCCGCGGGCCTGGCCTTTGCCCTGACCTTCACGCCGCCGGCCGAGGCCGAGTGGGTGGCCTACACCCCCAAGGCCTTTGAGGAGCGGCTGGGCCGCGACAACCTGGTCCTCGACTTCACGGCCGACTGGTGCCCGACCTGCAAGCTCCTGGAGCGCACGGTCCTGACCTCGGCCCGGGTGGCCCAGTGGGCGTCCAGGCGCAAGGCCGTGTTCATGAAGGTGGACCTGACGCGCCAGACGCCCGAAGCCATGGCCCTCCTGCGGGCCCTCGGCAGCCAGTCCATCCCGGTGGCCGCCTTTTTCCCGGCCGGCAGGGACGCCACCTCCCCGGTGGTCCTTCGCGACCTCTACACGGCCGGCCAGTTCGAAGAGGCCCTGGACGAGGCCTTCGGCGGCCCGGCCACGCCCCCAAGCCCGGCCGCGCCGTAGCGTTCCCTCCGCCTTTTTTGCGCATTCCCGGCCCTCTGCGGGCTCACGCCTCTTCCCACCCTGCGAACCCGCGAGGTCGGCCCGCCCTTGGCGACGCCCCCCGGCTGCTCCACGGGCCGGCGGCGGCACTGCCTCTCGCCTCCGGCCCCGTCTTCCGATCCGCAAAAAAAAGGAGCGCCCAGCGGACGCTCCCGTAAAATCCGTTGTCCCGCCGGCGCTACTGGGCGGCGGTCGCCTCCGGCTGCGGGACCGGACGGGCCGCGACCACGGCCGGTGTGGTCGCCTTCCTGATCGCCGCCAGCTTGAACCCCTTGTCCAGGAGCTTGGCCGTCTCGCGCTGGCGCACCCGGGGACTGCGCGAACCGAGGACCACGGCGATGAGCCTGGTATCGCCGCGTTTGGCCGTGGCCACGATGTTGTAGCCCGAGGCGCACACGAAGCCGGTCTTCAGCCCGTCGCAGCCCTCGTAACTGGCAAGGAGCGAGTTGGCGTTGTGACGCTGGCGGTTGTTGTGGGAGAAAAACTGCAGGGAGTGGATGGAGAGCGCCTTGGGGAACTGCTCCAGGTAGGCGCTGGCCAGGCGCAGCATGTCCCGGGCCGTGGTCAGCTGGCCCTCGGCCGGCAGGCCGTTGGGGTTCATGAACACGGAGTTGCTCATGCCGAGCCGCTTGGCCGTGTCGTTCATGAGGGCCACGAAGGCGTCCACGTTGCCGCCTTCCAGGTAATCGGCCATGGCCATGCAGGCGTCGTTGGCCGAAGCCACGGCAATGCCCTTGATCATGTCCGTGACCTTGACCGATTCGCCGTTTCGCAGGCGCATGGTGGAGCCGCCCTGGGTGGCCGCCCGCTCGGACACGTCCACCACGTCCCAGGGGCGCAGCTTGCCCTGGCGGATGGCGTCGAAGATGATGTAGAGGGTCAGGATCTTGGTCAGGGAGGCCGGCGGGATCTGGAAATCGGGATTCTGCTCGTAGAGGAGTTCGCCCGTGCTGGCGTTCCAGAGCATGGCCGACTTGACGGTCAGGGCCGGCACTTCGCAGGAGCCGATGTCGCCTTCCTCGTTCTCGACATCGGCCGGGACCGGGACCACGGCCTTGCGGCCATGGCGGGCCTTTTTCGCCGGCTTCCCCTCGTGGCGGGCGACCTTGCGGACCGGGGCGGCCTTGCGGCTTTTGGCCTTGGGCCGGTCCTTCTCGGCCTGGGGGGCTTTCTTGGCCAGGGCCTGGCCGTAATCGGCCATGGGTGCGGCCAGGAGGACGAAGACAGCGAGCAGGGCGACAAGGGCGGCACGGTAAGATTGCTGCATGGGGCGGGGTTCCTCTTGCTCGACGAAAAGACGTCCGGCTCGCCCGGCCCGGCCCTGGGGCGAGGTCCGGCCCGTCGGCCGGGCAAGGCCGGCGAGGCCGCAGGCGACGACGTGAGCGCTTTTACCCGCGCCGGTGGGGAATGTCAAAAGCCCGGGCCTGGACGTTGCGCCCGGCCCGCGCTTGCCGTAGGATCACACATTGGCGGGGGCGGGGTCCTGGCCGCAATCCGCCCAACCCTGGAGCCTTTACAATGTTTCGTGCCTGTTGCACCCTGTTCCTCCTGGCCGTCTTGGCCCTCTCCGGCTGCGCCCACACGGCGCCGCTGGCCTCCAACCTGGAAGTGCGCACCACGGGCGACGCCCAGGTCTACGGCGTCTATTCGTCGCATCCCTACGGTTCCGATCGCCGCTGACACCCGCATCATGCCCGAAAATTTCGACTTCCCCGACATTCAGGAACGCCTGCTCAAGCTCGAGGAGGCGTTTGCCGACCACAACAGCTACCAGTTCAAAAAGATCCTGGCCGAGCTGCGCCGGGCGGCCAAGATGCGGGCCAACGCCGCGGCCCTGGCCCGGGCCGAGATCCTCGACTGCCGCAAGGATTGCGAGCGGACCCGCAAGCAGGCCGTGGATTTGCAAGCCAAGCTCAAGACCGTGGTCGACCGGTTCGAAGGCAGCTTCACGGCCTTCGAGAAGTTCCGCAAAGCCATCCGGGTGGTGGAAATGATGCGTGCCCACGAGGATCTGCCCGCCATCCTCGAGCGCATCAAGGACCTGTTCGGCCTGCGGGCGGTCAGCCTGCTCTTGGACGCCGGCGAGTTCGCGGCCTTCGATCCGCCGGGAGCGCGCCTGGCCGAGGCCAAGGCCATGCGCCAGGCCCTGTCCGCCCTCATGCCCGGGGCCAGGCTGCCGGGGCCGTTCATGTGCCCCATAAGCGCGGTGCCGGACCCGGAGTTTTTTTTCGGCCCCGGCTTTTGCGCCGAACGCAAGGTGCTGCTCCTTGGCTCGTGCTTCATTTCGCCGCTCAGAGACAAGTTCGGCCCCCAGCGCCTGATCGGCATCCTGAGCTTTTTCGATTCCAACCCCGACCGCTACACGAGCGAAAAGGGTTCGGAATTCGCTTCGCATTTCGCGGACATCCTCGGCTACACCATCGTTGACATCACGGACCGCAAAAAGGCCGAGCGGCTGCGCGAGGACGTGGAACGCATGACCCGCCACGACCTCAAGTCGCCGCTGACCGCGGTCTTGACCCTGCCCCAGCTCTTAAAGCGCGACGGCAACCTGACCGAGCGGCAGACCGACATGCTAAGCCTCATGCAGCACGCCGGCTACCGCATGCTCAACATGATCAACCAGTCCCTGGACCTTTTCCGCATGGAGCGCGGGGTCTACGAGCTGACCCCGGCCAAGGTGGACCTGCTGCCGATCCTCGACAACATCGCGGGCGAACTGCACGGGGTCATCGAAACCAGCGGCCTGACCCTCGATGTCGTGGTGCGCGGCCGGCCCCGCCGGCCCGAGGACGCCTTTGCCGTGCGGGGCGAGGAAATGCTCCTGTACACCATGCTCTCAAACCTCATCAAAAACGCCCTGGAAGCCGCGCCCCCCGGCAGCCGGGTGGCGGTCACCCTGGCCGAGGGCCGGTCCCTCGACGTGGCCGTGGCCAACCCCGGCGCGGTCCCGGCCCAGATCCGGCCCCACTTTTTCGACAAGTACGTGACCGCCGGCAAAAAGGACGGCACCGGCCTTGGCACCTACGGCGCAAGGCTCATCGCCGAAACCCACGGCGCCAAGATCAGCATGGACACCTCCGAAACCGCCGGCACCACGGTCACGGTCTCCTTTCCCAAGCCCCGGGTGGCGGAAAAGGCCGCCGCCGGCAACGCCTCCCCCTTCGCGTCCGCGCCGCCCCGGTCCGCGACCCGCTGACCGTTCGGCCGGGCCGCCGCCTGTCCCGGCCCGGGGGCGGTTTCTTCCGGATCCGCCTCGCGGCCCCGATCCTGGGAGGCGCGCCGGCGCGGGTGCAAACCGGGGAACGGGAAAAAGGACGCGGATTCAGGCCTTGGCCGAGAACATGGCCCCGGCCGGGCGCGCGCTTTCGGAAAACCGGGTCCGGGCGTAGGCCCGGGAGGCCCGGCCGGGCGAGGCCTCGGCCGTGTCCTGGCCGGCGGGCCGGGCGGCCGTGGCGGACCCGCCTCCGGCCGGCGGCCCGCCGGCCAGGCTGACGGCCACGGCCGCCTGCCGGGCCAGGGCCTGCCCCTGGCTGGAAAAGGCCTGGCCCGAGGCGGCTTTGCCGTCAGACCCTCCATCGGCTCCCCCCTGGGCTCCGGCGCCGGCGCCGGGGTCGCCCCCGGGCACCGGTCCGCTGCCAAGGGCCTTGGCCGGCTCGACCGGGACCACGGCCAGGGCCGCGCCGTCGGCCGGGGCCGCAGTGGCGGCCGGCGGGGGCGGCGCGGGCACGACCGGAGCCTGGGCCGCGTAGAGCCCGAGCATCCCGTAACCGCCGCTTGTGACCGCATCGACCATGGCCGCCTCCGGACGGATCACACCGTATCCTTCCCTCTCATCGACCCGGCCGAGATGGTTCTTTAGTCCCGGCCCGAAAAAGCCTATGCTGCCCCTTCCATGCCCGCACCACACCCGGCCGTGTACGCCGTCACCGAAAAAGGGGCCCGCCTGGGCCGCCGTCTGGCCGCCCGGCTCGGCGCGGACCTGTTTGTGCCCGAACGCCTGGCCGACCTGTCCACCCGGGCCGACGCCGCCGGCCTCGGCCCGGCCACGGCCTTTGCCTCCCTGGGCGGCCTGGTGGCCGAAACCTTCGCCGCCCGGCCGGCCCATGTCTTTGTCTGCGCCTGCGGCATCGCCGTCCGGGCCATTGCCCCGCATATCCGCGACAAGGCGGCCGATCCGGCCGTGGTCTGCGTGGACGACGCGGGACAATTTGCCGTAAGCCTGCTGGCCGGCCACCTGGGCGGGGCCAATGCCCTGGCCCGGGAGGTGGCGGCCGCCATCGGGGCCGTGCCGGTGGTGACCACGGCCACCGACGCCGCCGGGGCCCCGGCCATCGAGCTTCTGGCCAGGGATCTCCGGCTTCCCATGGATAACCCGGCGGCCACGCGCCGTGTCAATGGGGCCTTGGCCGCAAACGAACCCGTGGCAGTCTTCGATCCGCTGGGAATGTTCACCCCGGCCGATCCGGACGCGGCCCGTTTTTTCGAGTGGGTGGCCTCGCCCGCCCCGGCCCGGCCGGGCCAGCCCCTGGTGGTGGTGGACTGGCGGCTTGGGCCGCTTGCCCCGGACCGGCTCTACCTGCGGCCCCGGGTGCTGGTGGCCGGGGTCGGCTGCCGGCGGGGAACCCCGGCCGAGGACATCCTGTCGCTTCTGGCCCACGTCTGCCGGGAGAAAGGGCTGGCCGTGGCCTCGGTCGGCCTTCTCGCCTCCATCGCAGCCAAGCGCGACGAGCCGGGCATCCGCGAGGCCGCCGCCACCCTGGGGGCGGACGTCCGATTTTTCACGGCCGACGAGCTTTCCGGCGTCGCCGCCCCGAACCCTTCGGAGCGGGTGGCCAAACACATGGGAGTGGGGAGCGTATGCGAAGCAGCGGCGATGCTGGCCTCCGGGAACGGGAAACTGCTGATCCAGAAGGCCAGGACCGGCTTTTCCACCGTGGCCGTGGCCCTGGCCGGCTGACGGTCGTCGGGCTCGGCCCGGGCGACGCCGCCCTGCTCGCGCCCATGGCCGCCGAAGCCCTGGCCGGGGCGGACATGGTCGCCGGGTACACCGCCTACATCGACCTGGTGCCGCCGGGCCTCTTGGCCGGCAAGGAGGTGGCGGCCACGGGCATGACCGGCGAGGTGGCCCGGTGCCGGCTGGCCCTGGAGGCGGCCGCCGCCGGACGGCGGGTGGCCCTGGTGTCGAGCGGCGACGCCGGCGTCTACGGCATGGCCGGACTGGCCCTCGAGATGCTGGAAGCCATGGGCCTTGGCGGGCAGGTGGCCTTTTCCGTGGTGCCGGGCATCCCGGCCGTATGCGCGGCGGCGGCGCTCCTTGGCGCACCGCTGACCCACGACTTCGCCGTGGTCAGCCTGTCGGACCTCCTGACCCCCATGGAGGCCATCCGCCGCCGCCTGGACGCGGCCCTGGGCGCGGATTTCGTCCTGGCCCTTTACAACCCCCGCTCCCGGCGCCGGTCCGGCCACCTGGCCCTGGCCCTGGCCCTGGCCGCCCGGCACCGGCCCCCGGAAACGCCGGTCGGCATGGTCAAAAAGGCCTTCCGCCCCGGCCAGGAAATCCGCGTCACCCCGCTTGCCGCGGCCGATCCCGACTGGGCCGACATGCTGACCCTGGTCGTCATCGGCAACACCGCCACCCGGCTGGCCGCCGGCGCCATGCTGACCCCGCGCGGCTATGCCGGGAAATACGATCTGGCGCCCTGATTCCCCACTGCTCCGGGCGGGATTTCTTCCGTCTTTTCCGGCCCCTGCACCTTGACAGGCTGTCCAGGCAGGTCGTAGACAGCCTAAGTGAAAAATTATTCCTGGAAGGAGGTGTGAGGGATGAGAAAGGCGTTGTTTACGATTTTTGCGTGCGCGGCGTTGGTGGGCTTCGTGGGCCTGCCCATGCTGCAGGCGGTCGAGGCTCCGGCCGACATGACGATCAAGGTGCCGGCCGGCATGACCGCCACCCAGGCCGAAGTGGCGTTCTCCCACAAGGGACATGCCAAGATCGACTGCAAGGTGTGCCACCACAAGGGTGAAGCCACCCAGAAGTGCGCCTCGGCCGGCTGCCATGACAGCACCGACCCCAAGGACAAGACCAGCGAACATTCGTTCTACAAGGCCTTCCACGACATGAAGAGCGAAAAGAGCTGCATCGGCTGCCACAAGAAGGAAGCCAAGGGCCCGACCAAGTGCCCCGAGTGCCATCCGAAGAAGACCTCTTAAATGCAATCCCGCGAGGCCGGGGCCTATCCCCCGGCCTCGCCCCCTTTTTCTGACGCCAACTCCGGCCGAGGTATCCCATGGCGACCGACAAACCCCTTGCCGACTCCGACGACGACATCATCGACCTGACCGACCTCGTGGAGGAGGGGGGCGCCGGCGATGCCCCGTCCGGCGACGACGGCCCCGTGGACATGAGTTTCGAGCAGGAACTCGAAGACCTGTTCGGCGACGCCGATCCCGCCGCCCCGGCCGCGCCCAAGGCCGCCGGGCCGGCCGCCGGAACCGCCGACGAGGACCTGATCGACCTGGCCGGCTTCGACGTCGACGAAACGCCGGAAACAGCGCCCGCCCCGGCCGGCCCCGGCGACAACGACGGCGACGACGACGTCATGGACCTGACCGGCTTCGGCCTCGACGAGGTCCCGGAACCCGCGCCTGCCCAGGCTGCGGCCACCGCCGCAGCCAACGACGGCGACGACGACGTCATGGACCTGGCCGGCCTGGGCTTCGACGAGATCCCGGCCGCGCCAAAGGCCCCGGCCGGCGCTGCCGATGCCGCCGCCGATACCGACATCGACGACGCCATGGCCGACCTGTTCGGCGAAGCCGAAGCCCCGGCCCGACCGGCCGCCACGGCCGCCGCCACGACGCCAGACGACGAGGCGGCTGGCCTTTCAAGCCTCGGTTTCGAGTTGCCCGAAGATGCGATTTCCCTGGCCGAGGCCGGCCAGACGCCCGAAGACGCGGCCGAGGCCGCCGGCGAACTGCCCGACTTCGGCGGGCTTGGGGCCGAAACCGCCCCGGACGACGAGGCCATGGACCTCACCGGCATGGATCTGTCGGAACTGGAGCCGGCGCCGGCCGTCGCCGAACCCCCGGCGCCGGCGGACGATGCGGCCGGAGCCGATCTCCTTGGGGACGTGCCCTACGCACCGGACGCCACCGACGACGGGGCCATGGACATCGCCGACATTTCCCCCCTGCCCCCGCTCGAGGAACCGGCCGCGCCGGTCCCGGACGCCAACACCCCCGGGTCCACCGCCGCCGGCGAGGCGGCCATGGCCGCCCTGACCGTGGCGGCCGCCGCCGGCGTGACCGCCGGCGTCGCGGCCATGGCCCAGTCCGCCGCGCCGCACGGACCCGCCGCCGCGACCACCGCCATCGACCTCGGGGCCCTGGACAACCTCATCGACGCGGCCAGGGGCCCCCTGCCCGAACCCGAGCCCGAAGCCGCGCCCGAACCGGCCAGGCTCAACGCCCTGGCCGAACGCATCGCCTCCCTGGAATCGACCACGGCCACCCTGTACGACAAGCTCGAGACCCTGCCCCCGGCCACGGACGGCGAGGCCCTGGCCGACGCCTTGTCGGCCAGGCTCGAGGACGCCCTGTCCGAACGCCTGGAAGCGGTCCTGGCCGGCCAGCCGCCCATGCCGGACGTGGCTGGCCTTCGCACCGACATCCTGGCCGAAATCGAACGCCGGGTGCCGGACCGCGATTCCCTCCTGGCCGACGTGCAGGCCGCCCTGGCCCCGCAGTTCGAGGCCCTGCGCGGCGAACTGCCCCAAGCCGGGGAGCTGGCCGGCCAGGCCGAGACCGCCGCCGCCCTGGACGGCCTTCGGGAGTCGCTCGCGCGCCTGGAAGCCCTGACCCAGGGCCGGCAGACCAAATTCGAGGATTTCGCCGCAGCCATGGAGGCCCGGCTGGCCGAACTGCGCCGCGAACTGCCGGGGCCGGACGCTTACGCCTCGACGCAAAACGTCAGCGAGGCCCTGGAAACGCTGCGCGAAAACCTCTCCCGCGACATCGCGGCCAACCTGGACGAGCGGCTGGCCGAACTGCGCCGGGAACTGCGCGAAACGCTCGCCGGCGACATCGCCGCCGGCCTCGACGAACGGGTGGCCGGACTGCGAAGCGAGCTGGGGGACAGCCTGGACGCGCGCGTGACCAAACTCGGCGGCGAATTGCAGCAGGGCCTGGCCGACGACATCGCCGCCGGCCTGGACGAGCGGCTGGGCGGCGTGATCGATGCCGGCCGGCAGGCGGCCGCCACCGAGGTCCGGTCCCTGGGCGAGACCCTGGCCAGCCGGCTCGAGGCCCTGGAAAACGACCGGCTCGATCCCGAAGCCGTGGCCGAGCGCGTCCGCCAGGCCCTTCTGCCCTCCCTGCCCGACGCCGAAGCCGTCCAGGAAGCCGGGAAAGCCGCCGCCCGGGCCGAGGACGCCGTCGCGGCCGCCCACTCCCGCCTGGAAGACAAGGCCGGGTACGAAGACCTCGACGCGGCCCTGGACACCATGCGGACCGAGATGGCGGCCGAAATCGAACGGGCCGTGCCCCGGGCCGCCGCCGCCGTCATCCGCGAGGAAATCGCCGCGTTACTGAAGGATTTCGAGTAAGAGGAAAGAATGCCTCCGGCGGCCGGGAGGGGGTAACCCCCTCCCGGACCCTCCCTTCCTGTGGGCGGTTGGCGTTCCCGGTCTGACCGGGAACGCCAACCGCCCATCACCTTTTTATCTCGACAAACACCCGCCCGCGACGCGAAGCCCGCCAAAAGTTTTTGGGAAGGGGTCCGGGGGAACCCTTTTTTCAAAAAGGGTTCCCCCGGCCGCCGGAGGCATCTCCCCGTCTCAGTCCGGAATAATGATGACGTGCACCCCCGGGAAGGCGCACAGGCGGCCGAGATCGAGGTCGTGGCCGAGGGTTGCCGGCACGAAGACCGTGCCCTGAAAGCCCGCTTCCACGGTCCGCCACAGGTCGGCCTCCTCGCTGAGGGACGTGGCCTCGCCCGGGCAGACGAAAAACCGCCGGCTGACCTTGCGGCCGCCGTCGCGGGAGTAGATGAGGCAGGGACGGGCGCCCGCCGCGTCGGCGTCGTGGCCTTCGAGGAGTCCCCGCACCGTGGCCAGGAGCGCCTCCTGGTCCACGGGCTTGACCACGGCCGCATCGGCCCCGCTCTCCGCCCGTTCCCGGTTCGAGACCACGGACACCACCACGATGGGGATGTCCCGGGTGGCCTCCCCGGCCCGCAGCCGCCGGATGGCCTCCTTGCCGTCCATGCCCGGCATGCGCAGGTCCATGGTGATGCACTCCGGTCCCCAGCTTTCGGCCACGGCCAGGGCCTCGGCCCCGTTGCGGGCCAGGGCCACGGCATAGCCGTCATCGAGAAAGAGCGTCTCCAGGTAGCGCCGGACGGACAGGTCGTCGTCGACCACCAGGATGCGGCGCTTGCCCGCTTCGTCCTCAGGGGAGGCGGCGGGGATGGCTGCCGCCGGCAGCGGACAGGCCGGCAGCGGCCGGTCGCCCAGCGGCATGGCCGGCAGGGTGAACCGGAAGGCGCTGCCCGCCCCGCCTTCGCTTTCGGCCCAGATCCGGCCGCCGTGGCGTTCGACGATCTGGCGGCAGATCGGCAGGCCAAGGCCGGTGCCCTTGGGCTTTTCGGTCAGGGTGTCGCCGGCCTGCTTGAATTTCTCGAAGATGCGCTCCAGGTCGCCGGCGGCGATGCCGGGGCCGGTGTCGCGCACCGTCACGAGGATCTCCGGCCCGTCCAGGGCCGCTTCCACGTCCACGCGGCCGGTGGCGGTGAATTTGACCGCATTGCCGATCAGGTTCAAAAAGACCTGGACCAGCCGGTCCCGGTCGCCGAGCACCAGCGGCAGGGTCGGCGGCACCTGGTTGGCAAGGACCAGGCCCTTTCGGGCCGCCAGCGGCGTGGCGGCCTTGACGGCGTGGTCCGCCACCTCGGCCAGGGACAGGGCGGCCATGTTCCATTCGCACCGGCCGGACTCCATCTTGGCGATGTCGAGGACATCGTCGACCAGCTCCGTCAGGCGCTCGCCCTCGGCCACGATGATGTCGAGGTTTTCGCGGATCTGCTGGGCCCCGCGCCAGGTCCTCGGGTCGGCCTCGGCCAGGGCCGGGGCGACCAGGTCCGCGAACTTGCGCCGGATGATCTTGGCGAACCCGAGGACCGAGGTGAGCGGCGTGCGCAGCTCGTGGGAGACCGTGGAAATGAACTCGGTCTTCATCCGGTCCACTTCCTTTTCCACGGTGATGTCGCGCACGAGGATGATGGTGCCTTCCCGGTCCTCCCCGGCCAGCCGCACCCGGGTGGCCACGGCCTTGCCCGTGCCGCCGCCGGCCAGCCGGACCTCGGCCGCCTGGACGTGGCCCTCCTCGCCCACGGGACCGCAACGGCCGGAAGCGGCGGCCGAGGCGGCCAGGGCAGCCATGGCCGGCGGGAAGGCCCGGGAGGCGGCCCGGCCGGCCACCTCGGCCTCGGTCAGGCCGAACATGGCCAGCAGGGCCGGATTGAAAAGCGAGGCCCGGCCCCGGGCGTCGAGCACGAGCAGGCCGTCGGCCAGGTTGTCGATGATGGCCCGGGTATGGGCCAGGGAATCCTTGAGTTCGCGGGTGGTGTCGGCCACGGCCCGCGTGAGGTCCGAGACGAGAAGCGCCAGCTGGCCGGCCATGGAGCCCATGGCCCGGGCCAGGACCCCCACCTCGTCGTTGCCCGTGGCCGGAAGCCTGGCCGTGAAGTCGTGGTCCCTGATCTTGACGGCGTAGCCGGCCAGGGCCACCAGCGGCCGGGTGACGCTGCCGACCAGGGCGTAAAAGACCAGCAAGGCCACGAACATCATGGCCAGCATGAGCCCTTCCTGCTGCATGACCGCGCCGCGCATGACCCGCCAGATGCCGGCCTTGTCCATGCCGACGCGGACCTGCCCGGCCTCGCCGGCCAGGATCGGGGCCGACACCTGGAGGTAGTCGCCAAGGCCGTCCAAACGGACGGCTTCGACGGCCATCCCCTCCCCGCGCCGGGCTTCCTGGCCGGACAGGGCGGCCGGGATGGCCGGCACGAAGGTGTGGGCCACCACCCGGCCCCGGCGGTCGGCCACCAGCACGTAGCCCACGCCGTCGATGTGCAAAAATTCGTCGATCAGGGCCTGGACCGAGGCGTCGTCGCCGGCCACCAGGGCGTCGGGGCTGGCGGCCGCGATGGCCATGGCGATGGCCCGGCCCTTGGTCACGTATTCGCCGGTCAGGTGGCGGTGGAGCAGCCAGGCCGAAAGGAGGGCCGTGCCGTTGGCGGCCACGCCGAAAACGAGGATGATGGCCACCAGGGTCTTGCGGAAGATTTTCGACACGGCGTCAGTCCCCGGCCGCCGGCACGGCCGGGAGCGGCACGGGCCGCCCGTCCGCCACCGTGGTCAGCCAGACCGTTTCCAGCCCCTGGTGGGCGGGTCCGGCCGGGAAGACCGGGGCGCCGATGCCAAGGTCGACCCGGCCGACGGCCGCGGCCGCCGCGTCGAGGCCGGCCCGGTCCAGGGGATCGGGCATGGCTTTGACGATCTCGATTACAAGCCGGGCGTTCAGGTAGCCCTCGAAGCCGGCGGCGCTGCCTTCGGGCAGGCCCGGTTCCCAGCCCCCGGGCGGGGGGTGGCGGTCGGCCAGTTCGGCCAGGGCCTGCCGGTAGTCGCGGCCGGCCGGCAGGCTCCCGTCCCGCCAGCAGGGCGTCACCTGGGACAGGATCAGGTTGCCGTCGAGGGCCCGGCCAAGGCGCCTCCCCTCGTCCGCCAGGGCGCGCAGCAGGATCTCGCCGCCGGCAAAGGAGACCAGGCCCACCGGCACATCGAGCCCGGCCTGCCGCATGTCCCGGATGAGGGCGGCGCAGGCCGGCGTGGCCCCGATCAGGAGCACGGCCTCGGGCCGGCTGGCGGCCAGCAGCCGCACCTGGGGCGTCATGTCCTCGGCCAGGCCGGCCAGCCGGGCGAAGGTGGCCTCGCCGCAAAAGGCCAGTCCCCGCCGGTCCAGGGCCCGGCCGGCCCCGTCCCAGCCGCTGCGGCCAAAGGCGTCGGCCTGGTGGCAGATGGCGACGCGGGTCAGTCCCCGGGCCACGAAGGCGGCGACCAGCGCCTCGATCTCCTGGCGGTAGGAGGCCCGCAGGTTGTAGACGTAGGGGACGTAGGGCGGCACCCGCGAGGCCTCAAGTCCCGTGACCGGGAAAAAAAGCCTCGCCCCCTGGTCGGCGTAGGCCCGCAGGACCGGCAGGACCCGGCTGACGGTCGGGGTGCCGAGAGCCGAGAAAAGGGCCAGGACCCGGTTTTGGCCGAGGAAGCGGACCGCGTTTTCGATGGCCGGCGTGGGTTCGTATCCGTCGTCCGCCGCCAGGAGTTCCAGGGGATGGCCCGACACGCCGCCGTCGCGGTTCTGACGGTCGATGGCGGCCATGGCCCCCCGGTAGAGTTCCACGGCCATGTCCCGGGTGGGACCGGTGAAACCGGCCGACAGGCCAAGCCGGATCGGCCGGGCCTCTGCGGCGGCCAAGACCCGGGACACGGCCAGCAACAGCCATGCCGTGGCCAGCGCGGCCCGGAGAAGCGCGCGTAACGTGCCTGCCATGGATCACGGTCCTCCCGAGCCGCTTCGGCCCAGGCTTTTTTTCGGTTTTCCAGTTCTAGGCCGTTTTGGAAAATGCGTCAAACCGCAGGCCGGCCTTGCGCCGGCCGCAGAAAATACGGCATCCCGGGCATTGTGGTTTGGACAAACCGGTGTCACACAATCGTCACAGGCCATTCACCGATGCGTCAAGGCGCCGTGTTCTTTCGAGCGACGAAACCTCCGAGGTGCGCGCATGTCCAAGGATTCCATCCTGATAGTCGAAGATGACGAAGACATTGTCGAATTGTTGGCTTTTAACCTGCAAAGCGCCGGTTTTGCCACGGAAACGGCCAAAGACGGTTACGAGGCCCTGACCAAGGCCCGCCGCACCCCGCCGGCCGGCATCATCCTCGACCTCATGCTGCCGGGGCTCGACGGCTTCGAGGTCTGCAAGGAGCTCAAGCGCGACCCCAAAACCGCCGGCGCGCCCATCATCATGCTGACGGCCCGGGGCGAGGAAGTGGACCGGATCGTCGGCCTGGAGCTCGGGGCCGACGACTACGTGGTCAAGCCCTTCTCGCCCCGGGAGCTCATCTTGCGCCTGCGGGCCGTGCTCAAGCGCCACGCGCCCGAGACGGAAAAGCGGCAGGTCCTGTCCCGCGACGGCCTGTCGGTGGACCTCGGGGCCCACCGGGTGACCCTTGACGGCGAGGAAGTGGCCCTGACCGCCACGGAATTCCGCCTCCTGGCCGAGCTGTTCCAGAGCACCGGCCGGGTCCTGACCCGGGACCGGCTCCTCAATTCCGTCTGGGGCTACGAGTTCGAGGGCTACGCCCGAACGGTCGACACCCACGTCCGCCGGCTGCGCCAGAAGCTCGGCGCCTGCTCCCGCATGATCGAGACCGTCCGGGGCGTGGGCTACCGGTTCAAGGAGTAGCCGTGGCCAGCCCCGCCACCCTGGGCCTGCGCGCGGCCGGCGCCTGCCTGGCCGTCACGGCCGTGTGCCTGGCCGTGCCCGAGCTTTTGCCCGCCGACGCCGGCCGGCCCGAACGCCTGACCGCCGCCGGAGCGGCCCTGGTCCTGGCCGGGGCCGTCTTCTGGTTCCTCGGCCGCCGCCTGTCCGGCTCCCTGGCCGAGGTCATCGCCGTGGCCCGGGCCATCGGCGACGGCGACTACCGCCACCGCCTCCACCTGTCCCCGGGCGGCGGGTTGGCCGCCCTGGCCGAGGCCATAAACCACATGGCCCGGCGGATCGAATCCCACATCGCCACCATCACCGACCAGAAGACCCAGCTCGAGGCCATCCTCGACGGCATGCGCGAGGGGGTCATGGTCCTCGACGCCGCCGGCAAGGTCCGGGTGGCCAATCCGGCCCTGCGCCGCATCGCTCCGGGAGCGGGCAGCGTGGCCGGCCGGCGTCCCATCGAGGTGGCGCCGAGCCCGGAGCTGCAGCTGGCCTGCGACCGGCTGCTCGGGGACGGGGACTGCCCGCCGGCCCTGGCCGTGGAAGTGGAGCTCGGACCGGGCCGGTTCTACGAGGTCTCCCTGGTGCGGCTTGGCCGGGAGCCGGCCGGGCAAAGCCACGAGCCGGGCGCGGTGCTCGTCTTTCACGACGTGTCGGAAACGAGGCGCCTGTCCCGGGTGCGCCGCGATTTCGCGGCCAACGTCACCCACGAGATGCGCACGCCCCTCACCTCCATCAAGGGCTACGCCGAGACGTTGCTCGCCGCCGCCCCGGAGCTGGCCCCGGAAAAGCGCCGGTTTGTGGACGTGATCTTAAAAAACGCCAATCACATGTCGAAGATGGTCGGCGACATCCTGACGCTCGCCCGCCTGGAAGAGGAGCCGGCCGCGGACGGGCCGGAAGCCGGCGGCAAGGCCGCGGCCGGGGCCTTGCCCAGGGCCCGGGCCGACGCCGCCGCCGCCCTGGCCGACGCGGTGCGGGAATGCGAGCCCCTGGCCGAGGCTCGCCGGCTCGTCTTCGACAACCGGCTGCCGGAAGGCGGGCTCACCGTCGCCTGCGACTCCGGCCAGCTGACCCAGGTCTGGCGCAACCTCCTGGAGAACGCCACCCGGTTCGCCCCCGAGGGTTCGCCCATCGCCATGACCGCCGAGCCCGACCCGGCCGGGGGAAGCGTCACCTTCGGCGTCCTCGACAAGGGGCCGGGCATCCCGCCCGAGGAGCGCCAGCGGGTGTTCGAGCGCTTCTACCGGGTGGAGCGCCACCGGTCGAAGACCCCCGGCAGCACCGGCCTTGGCCTGGCCATTGCCAAGCATATCGTGGAGCGCCACGGCGGCCGGATCTGGGTCGACCGGGCCCGGGGCGACATGACCGGCGCGGCCTTCCACTTCACCCTGCCCGCGGCCGGCCCCGACGACGGCGCGCCCGCCCCGGTTTGTCTTGGACCATCGGCCGAATCGTCATAAGATATCCACACCAGGCCGGCAGTCTGCGGCACAGCCCATGCGCGCCCGCAACCCACGAAAAGGAACGCCCCATGCCCGATACCGTGAAAATGGCCGCCAAATCCCTGAATTTCTACTACGGCCGGTTCAAGGCCCTCCACGACATCAACCTGACCGTCAACGAACACCAGGTCACGGCCCTGATCGGCCCGTCGGGTTGCGGCAAATCCACGTTCCTGCGGTGCCTAAACCGCATGAACGACCTCATCCCCGGCACCCGGGTCGAGGGCGAGCTGCTCCTTGACGGCGAAAACATCGTCTCCTCCTCCCTCGACGTGGTGGAACTGCGCCGCCGGGTGGGCATGGTCTTCCAGAAGCCCAACCCCTTCCCGAAGACCATCTTCGAGAACGTGGCCTACGGCCTGCGCGTCGGCGGCGTCAGCGACAACACCTACCTGTCCCAGCAGGTGGAAAAAAGCCTCAAAAGCGCGGCCCTGTTCGACGAGGTCAAGGACCGCATCCACGACTCGGCCCTGGGGCTTTCCGGCGGCCAGCAGCAGCGGCTTTGCATCGCCCGGGCCCTGGCCATCGAACCCGAGGTCCTGCTCATGGACGAACCGGCTTCGGCCCTCGACCCCATCGCCACCCAGAAGATCGAGGAGCTCATCCACGACCTCAAGCGCAATTTCACCATCATCATCGTCACCCACAGCATGCAGCAGGCGGCCCGGGTCTCGGACCGCACGGCCTTTTTCTACATGGGCAAGCTGATCGAGGTGGACGCCACGGAAACCATCTTCACCCGGCCCTCCCAGAAGCAGACCGAGGACTACATCACCGGCCGGTTCGGTTAGTGCGGCGTTGGCGGGGAAACAGGGTGCTATTTTTCAGAAAACAATTCTTGTAGCATGGTATGCTCGAAATTTGTAGATACGGATTTCGAGAACGCGACACCCGTCCCGGGCCACGGACGGGCCGGGCGCCCCGTCCCCGCCGGCCCTCCGGGGCGGGCCGCCCTGGCCGTCGGGCCGGGCTTGCGGCCGCCGCTTTGATTTCGCCACGAATCCCGGTATGACATGGCTCTCGCTCGGGAGCCCGGTCCGCCGTTTCCCCCGCCCCCGTGCCGCATCCAAAACCAAAGGACGCACAGGCATGAGGTTTCCGCTTTTTCCCGTCGCCATCGGCCTGGCCGTCGGTTTGCCGGCCGTGGCCGCGCTGTTGCTCGGCCTTTTCGCCGTCTCGCGCCTGGACGCCCTGTCCGAGCGGTCCCGGGCCCTGGAGACCGCAAGGCTCCCCCGGGCCGATCTGGCCGTGTCCGTGGAGCGCCGGCTGCTCCTGGCCGCCCAGGCCATCCGGGGCTACGCCCTGACCGCCGACCGCGAGGCCCTGGAGCGGGCCAAAAAGGACCTGGCCAAAGCCGCCGACGCCCTGCACGACGCCCGGGAGGCGGCCTCCCGGCCGGGGATGGAGGGGCTGGCCGCCGAGGCCGGGAAGATCGGCTATTTCCTCGATGCCTACAAAAAGGCGGCCGAGGGTTCGGTGGTGGCCAACGAACGGGTGGCCGACGCCCGGGCCGCCCTGGCCCGGGCCGCCGAGGCCTATCTGGCGGCGGCCGCCGCCTACCAGGAGCTCAAAACCGCCACCTGGGACAAGGACCTTTCCGTCAAATATCCGGTACCGGACACCCTGCGCCAGGACGCCAGACGCCAGAAGGCCGCCCAGGCGGCCCTCGACGCCGGCCGCGACGTGCGGGAGGCGGCCGAGACCGCCCGGGCCTCGCGCGATCCGGCCCTGCTCGCCGAGGCGGCCGGCCGGTTCGAGGCGGCCGAGGCCGCCCTGCGCGAGGCCCGGGGGACCGGGGACGAGGACGGACGGCGGGTGGCCGCCGCCTTTGCCGCCCTGGCCGAATACCGGCAGTCCGTGGCCGCGCTCCTTACCGACTGGGAGGCGCTGCGGGCCACGGGCCGGCAGATCCTCGAAGCCGAGCGGGCCGCCCTGTCTGCGGCCACGGCGCTCGGCGGCGCGTCCCTGGCCGAAGCGGCCGGCGATGTCGGGGGGCTGGCCGCCTCGCTGCGCACCACCCGGCTGGTCCTTGGCGGCGCGGGCTGGGCGATATTGCTCCTCGGCGCGGCCTTTGCCGTGGCCATGGCCGTGCTGCTCGGCCGGCCGGTCAGGCGGTGCGCCTTGTTCGCCCGGGACCTGTCCGTCGGCCGTCTGACCGGCAACCTCGACGCGTCCGGGCCGGGCGAACTCGGCCTCTTGGCCGAAAGCCTGCGGGAAATGGCCCGCCGCCTGGGTAAGCGGCTGGCCCGCTGACCGGGGGACCCATGGCCGCGCGCCTTTGTTGCCTGGCCCTGGCCGGCCTCCTGCTCTTCCCGGGCACGGCCCCGGCGGCGGCCCCCGTCCCCGGCCCGGGAGGTCCGGGCGGCTCAGGCGTTCCGGCCGCCCGGCCACCCGAGTTCCGGGGCCTGGCCTTTGGCGCGCCGCTCGCCGCCCTGCCGGGCATGGTGCCCGTGGCCGACCACGGCCCCACCGTCTTCTGCCGCCGGGCCGACGAAAAGCCGGTCCTCGGCGAGGACTGCCCGGCCGACATCCGCTACGGCTTTTCCCGGGGCGCGCTTTTTTTCGTACGCCTAACCCTGGCTGGCTGCGAAAGCCTGGCCGTCCTGACCCGGGCCTACGAGGCCAAATACGGCCGGCCGGCCCGCGAAGGCGCGCCCGGCGTCCTGCGGCTGGTCTGGCGGCTGCCGGCTCTGACGGTCAGCCTGTCCCACTTCGCCCGGGACGGCGACACGGTGGTCGACTACGTCTACCTGCCGGACCTGACCCCGGACGAGCGCGAGGTCTGGCAGAGCGCCGAGGACATCCGGGCCCGGGGGCCCATCGGCTTTCGGGGCCTGCGGTTCGGCCGCGAACTCTCCGGCATCGCCGGGCTGGTCCCGGCCTACCGCGAGGGCGCGGCCGCCTACTACCGCCGGCCGGACGAGCGCCTGGAGCTTGGCGAATTGCGCCTTTCCGACATCCTCTACGGCTTCTGGCAGGGCCGGTTCTTCGCCGTGGTCATGCGGGCGGAGGGCTCGGGCGACGCCGACCATTTCGACGCCCTGCGCCGGGCCTACCAGTCCAAGTACGGCCCGCCCCGGGCCATCCCGGCCACCCTGGAGGAAGAGCTCGTCTGGAGCTGGCCCGAGGCCCAGATCGCGCTGACCCGCGACGCCGAAGCCGGCTGGCTGGCCATCCGCTACGCCGACGCCCGGCTCCTGGCCCAGGTGGCCGAGGCCGAAACCCGGGCCGGAGCCCCGCCGTCGCTCTCGGGCGGCCTGCGGCTTTTCTCGCCCGGCGACCCGCCCCGTTCCTTTCGCGGCGCGGCCTTCGGTTCGGCCCCGGACAACCTGCCCTCCGGCGAATACCTTTACGTCCACCGGGGACGGCGCTACTACCGCCGGGCCGACGAACGCCTGAACCTCGGCGACATTCCGCTCTCAAGCGTCCTTTACGGCTACGACGCCAACCGGCTGGCCGGCGTCACCCTGGTCGTGGCCCCGTCCGGCGGCGACCCGCAAAAGGACTACGAGCGGGTCCTTTCGGCCTACACCGCCAAGTACGGCCCGCCGGCCACCCGGCCCGACACCCCGCCCGGTGGCGACGGCGGCACCATCCACCAGTGGTCCTGGCCCGGCATCTCCATCGCGGTCATCCGCCCCCGGACCGGGCCCATGGAGATCCATTACGTGGACGCCTCGCTTTTGCGCCGCCGCGAGGCCCGGATCGCGGACAAGGCCCTGGACGCCTTCGACCGCAAGATCTTCGCGGCCCCGGACGCGGCCGGCCCCGGCATCGAACGCTGACAACGGACAGGAGGAAGCAGCCCATGGAACGAGCGCTGTGCATCCACGGCCATTTCTACCAGCCCCCCCGCGAAGACCCCTGGCTCGGGCGCATCCTGCCCGAAGGCAGCGCCGCCCCGAGCCGGCACTGGAACGAGCGGATATGCCGCGAATCCTACGCCCCCCTGGCCCGGGCCCGGCGGCTCGACGGCTCGGGCCGGATCGTCGAGCTTTTAAACTGCTACGAGTGGATGAGCTTCAACGCCGGTCCCACCCTCCTCTCCTGGATGGCCCGCTCGGCCCCGGACACCTACGCCCGGCTCCTCGAAGCCGACCGCAAGAGCCAAAAGCGCCTCGGGCACGGCAACGCCCTGGGGCAAGTCTACCACCACGTCATCATGCCGCTGGCCTCGGACCTCGACAAGGAGCTGGAGGTGGCCTGGGCCGTGGACGACTTCACGGCCCGCTTCGGCCGGGCCCCGGAGGGCATGTGGCTGGCCGAGACGGCTGTCGACACCCCGTCCCTCGAAGCCCTGGCCGCCGCCGGCCTCCGCTTCACGGTCCTGGCCCCGTCCCAGGCCGTGGCCGTAAGCCGCGACGGCACGGACTGGCAGGGCGTTGACGCCGGCTCCCTGGACATCCGCCGGCCCTACAACGTCATCCTGCCCTCCGGCCGGCCCATGGCCGTCTTTTTCTACCACGGCCCCCTGTCCCAGGCCGTGGCCTTCGACCGCCTGCTGGCCGACGGGGAACAATTTTTCAACCGGCTGTCCGGCGCGGCCGCCGCCTTCGACGGCGGCCTCCTGTCGCTGGCCACCGACGGCGAAACCTACGGACACCACTTCAAGTTCGGCGAGATGGCCCTGGCCTACGCCCTGGACCAGGCCCGGTCCGGCCGCGACGGCCTGACCCTGACCAACTACGCCGCCTACCTGGCCGACAATCCGCCGACGCACTCCGTCCGCATCCGCGAGGCCTCGGCCTGGAGCTGCGCCCACGGCGTCGAGCGGTGGCGCTCGGACTGCGGCTGCACCAACGGCGAGCACCCGGGCTACAACCAGAAGTGGCGGGCTCCCCTGCGAAACGCCCTGAACCTTCTCAAGTCCCGCCTGGACGCCCACTTTTTCGCCGCCGGCCAGCCGCTCTTCAAGGATCCGCACGAGGCGCTGGTCGCCTACGGCCAGGTCCTGGCCGGCAGCCTCGACCCGGAAGTCTACGCCGAAAAGCGGTTCGCCAAGGGGCTGTCCACGGCCAAACGCGGCGCGGCCTGGAAGCTTCTGTCCATGGAGGCCTGGGGTCTGGCCTCCTTTGCCAGTTGCGCCTGGTTTTTCGACGAGATTTCACGCCTGGAGCCGGTCAACGCCCTCACCTTCGCCCTGCGGGCCATGGAACTGGCCCGGGCCACGGGCATGGCCGACCCCGAGCCCGAGGTGACGGCCCTCCTGGCCGAGGCCCGCTCCAACGACCCGGCCATGGGCACCGGCCGCGACATCTGGGACACCATGGTCCGCCCGCGCCGCGAGACGCCAAAAACGCTTGTCACCCAGGCCTTCATGACCCTGGCCCTGGAGGAGCGCCTGCCCGCCGCCGGGGCCTCGGCCGTGGCCGACTGGCCCGGCGTGGCCGTGACCGTGGCCCTGGACGCCGCCGAGGGCGAGGTCCGCCCCGGCACCGTCTCCATCCGCTACACCCTGGAAACGGCCACCGAAGACTTCGCCGTCACCTACCGGCCGGCCAGGACCGCCGACCCCTTCGACGCCTGCGCCACCATGATCCCGGCTGCCGGCGGAGCCGAGGAAGGCCTCTGCTTCCGGGACGTGGGCCTGCCCGTCAACAAGCGCCAGTCCCTGGCCGACGCCTTCGCCCGCCACGCCGAGGACGTCTTTTTCGAGGACGTCCTGGCCCGGGCCGCCACCGGCCGCAAACTGGTCACCGAACTGCAGGAAGCCCAGCACACCCTGAACCTGGCCCCGCTCTGGCTCCATCTCTGGCCCGGCCTCATCTGGCAGGACGTCTTCGACCTGCCGCTGCCGGAAAAACGGGCCGCGCTCCTGCGCCTCTTTCTCATGGACGCCGGCCGCGATTCCCCGGTCAAGGCCGCCCTCGAAGCCCGGCTCGCCGCCGAGACCGCCCGCCTCATCAGCCGGCCGGACCCGGACGCGCCAAAGCTCACCCGGCTCGTCGCCCGGGCCGCGGACCTGGACCTGCACCCCGACTGGTGGGCCGCCCAGAACGCCCTGTGGGAACGCCGGCCGTTCTCCGGCAAGATGGCGGACTTGGCGAGAGCCTTGGGATTTGCGGTGTAGGAGAGGAGAAGAAGGAAGATGCCTCCGGCGGCCGGGGGGGATCATCCCGGTATGAACCGGGTACATGATTGACAGAACGGACCGGGTACATGGTTGACACTTTTGGGCAGAGGAGGAAGCTCCAATGCCCTGGAAAAAGGTCAATCCGATGGAAGAACGCGCCCGGTTCATTGTGGAGTTGTCGCAGCGACGGGAATCATTTGCAGCCTTGTGCCGCAAGTATGGGATCAGTCGCGAAACGGGTTACAAGTGGCTGCGCCGCTATCAGGCAGGGGAAGGGCTTGGGGAACGAAGCCGCGTTGCCCGGCATTGCCCGCACAAAACACCTGATGCAGTCGTTACGTTATTACTCGCATTGCGACAGGAGAATCCCTACTGGGGTCCCAAAAAGCTCGTCAGGCTTCTGCAAGATGTGCACGGCATAGAGTACCCACCGGCCAAAAGTACAGCCGGCGACATTTTGAAACGGCACGGATTGATCACCGCCACAAAAGCAAAGCGCCGTCAGTCAGGAGGCCGGTTGCGGCGAGAGGATCTCCGGCAGCCCAAACAGGCAAATGATGTTTGGAGTGCGGATTACAAGGGCTGGTTTCGCCTGGAGGACAGGAGCATTTGCCATCCTTTGACAATCAGTGACATCTTTAGCCGCTATGTCTTAGGGTGTTACGTCTTTCCTACGCAGACGCTTGAACGAACAAAAGAGGCGATGCGGCGGGTGTTTATGCGATACGGCCTGCCACGCGCCATCCGCGTGGACAATGGGACTCCGTTTGGTTCGACCGGGATCGCAGGTTTGACCGGCTTAAGCGTCTGGTGGCTCCAGCTGGGTATTGTCGTGGACTTCATCGCGCCTGGAAAGCCCGAGCAAAATGGCTGCCACGAAAGAATGCATCGGACCTTGAAACTGGAAGCCACTATCCCGCCTTCGGCGAATCTGCGGGAGCAACAAGAACGATTGGAGTCCTGGCGGGAGCGATTTAATAGCCATCGTCCCCATGAAGCACTTGATCAGGCCACGCCGGCTTCAATCTACCGGCCTTCGTCCCGGCGGCTGCCTCGAAACGAACCATGCTTTGAGTATCCCTCCTCTTTCGAAAGTCGGACGGTTCGCCGGGATGGGATGTTCAACTGGGAAGGCAGGCAGATTTTTCTCGGCGAGGCATTTGCGAAATGTCGCATCGGCCTGACCAGAAATTATGATGATCGTTGGCTGGTTTATCTTGGAGAGCACCTGCTCGGCGGGTTTTGCCCCAAAGACCCCAAACGGGTGGTTCCGGTTCGATCCCTGATCAGCTAAAAAGTGTCAGGGATGTACCCGGTCCAAACTGTCAACGATGTTCCCGGTTGCACACCCCCCCGGACCCCCTGGAAGGGGGGAAGGGGTGGTGGGGCCGGGTGGCGCCACAGCGCGTCCGGCCCATGGCGAGTCGGGGAGAAAAAGACGTGGAGTATGGCCAGGGCGCGGTCGATCTGACGGACTGCAATTCGTACCGGGTGGCGGCTGTGGCCGCCTGCTGCCTCTTTCCGCGCGACGCGGCCGCGTTGGCCGAGGCCCTGCGGCCCGGGGTCGGGCAGGCGGTCCATCTCCTCGGCCACGGCTGCAACGTGATCCTGTCGCGGCCCTATTACGACGCGTCGCACCGGTTCGTGTGCACCCGGGTTCTGGAGCCGACGATTGCGGTAGAAGGGTCGCGGGTCACGGCCGGGGCCGGGGCGCGGCTTCGCGACCTGTGCCGGGCCGCGGCCCGGGCCGGACTGGCCGGCCTCGAACACCTGTGGGACATCCCCGGCAGTGTGGGCGGCGCGGCCTGCATGAACGCCGGGGCCTACGGCGCGTCGTTCTACGACGGCCTGGTGGCCGTCACCGCCTATTTCCCCGGGGAAAGCGCGCTGCGCCGGCTGTCGCGCGAGGCATGCCGGCCGGCCTACCGGACCACGGCCTTCCAGGGCGCGAGCGCGGTCATCGTCAGGGTGGAGCTTGACCTGCCGCCGGACGATCCGGCCGCAATCCTGGCCGAAATGGGCCGGATCGGCAGGCTGCGCCGCTCGAAGCTGCCCTACGACCGGCCGAGCGCCGGCAGCGTCTTTCGCCGCCCCGACGGCGCGCCGCCGGTCGGGAAGATCATGGAAGAGGCGGGGATGAAGGGATTTGCCATCGGCGGGGCCCGGGTCTCGCGCCGCCACGGCGGGTTCATCGTCAACGCCGGGAATGCCACCGGGGCCGACATCCTGGCCGTGGCCGCAGCCATGCGGGAGGCCGCCCGCCGGCTCTACGGCGTGGAACTGGTCCTGGAGCAGGTGGTCATCTAGGCCGATTCTTCAACATGCCGCGACCGCCGTTTTTTCCCGAGGCCACGACCGTCGGCTTCGTCCCTATTGGAGCACCACCCAGGCATCCCCGACCTTCTTGAGGCGAATGGTGGTCTGTTTGGCCCCGCCGACCGACAGCGGCCCGACATGGGCCGAGGACACGACCGTGACCGTGGCCACGTAGACCCCGTTATCCCGTTTTTCGGTCTTATCCACCTGGAACTGCTCGATCTGCACCGTGCTGGACACGAGCCCCATCACGTCGTTTCGCTGCAAGGACTCGCGGTACGCCGCTTCCACTTCCGCGTTGGTCGGCCCCATGGAGCAGCCGGCCACCAGGAACGCCACCAGTACAAGACCGACAAGGGCAGTCCATTTCATGTTTCACTCCGCTCCGTCCGGTTTCTTGCCAGGAAATTGGGCCGGGAGGCCGGGAAAAGTCAAGCCGGGAAGGCGGGGCGGAACGTCCGGCCCGACGGATGCGTCGGACGAAAAGAACAAACCGGGTCCCCAACAATACCCCCCTTTCGGGTGGGTCCGGGAGGGGGTGACCCCCTCCCGGCCGCCGGAGGCATCTTCTCCTCTTCTTCGCCCCCCTCCCCTAATCCACCCACTCGTCGTCGGCGTCGATGGGCGTAAATCCTCTGCGGATCGTATTCTCCGTGACCACACGCGGGTCCATGAACTGCAGGAGATAATCCGGGCCGCCGGCCTTGGAGCCGACGCCGGACATCTTCGAGCCGCCAAACGGCTGGCGGCCGACCATGGCCCCGACGCAGTTGCGGTTGAGGTAGAGGTTGCCCACCCGGAACTCCCGGCGGGCCTTTTCCAGGTGCCGGGGGCTCCGCGAATAGACGCCGCCGGTCAGGGCGAAGCGCGAGGCATTGGCAAAACTCAGGGCCTCGTCAAAGCTTTCGGCCTTCATGACGGCGAGGATGGGGCCGAAGACCTCTTCCTGGGCCAGCCGGTGCTCGGGCCGGATGCCGGCGGCCACCACCAGGGGCGCGTAATACCCCTGGCCGGAGGTGGTCCGCTCGACCAGGACCTTGCCTTCCGACCGGGCGATTTCCAGGTATTCCAGGACTTTTTTCTGCTGCGACGGATCGACCACCGGTCCCATGGCGTTTTCCGGGTCCTCGGCCGGGCCGATCTTGAGCGACGAGCAGGCCTCGGTCAGGCGGGTGACGAACTTGTCGTAGATGGAATCGACCACGATGACCCGCGAGCAGGCCGAGCACTTCTGGCCCTGGAAGCCGAAGGCCGAGTAGACCACGCCCAAAATGGCCTCGTCGAGGTCCGCGTCGTCGTCGATGATAATGGCGTTCTTGCCGCCCATCTCGGCGATGACCCGCTTGCAGTAGGCTTGCCCCGGCTGGACCCGGGCCGCCTTTTCCTGGATGCGAAGCCCGGTCTCCATGGAGCCGGTGAAGGCAATGGTGGCCACGGCCGGATGTTCGACGAGCCGGTCGCCCATGACCGAGCCGCGTCCCGGGCAGAAGTTGAAGACCCCGTCCGGGAGGCCGGCTTCCTTGAACAGGGCGACCAAGCCGTGGCCGATCAGCGAAGCCAGTCCCGAGGGCTTGAAGACCACGGTGTTGCCGGCCACGATGGCGGCGGCGGACATGCCGCACGAGATGGCCAGCGGGAAGTTCCAGGGAGCGATGACGGCGCACACGCCCTTGGGTTCGTAGAAGAGGTGGTTTTTTTCGCCCGGCTCCCGGCCCATGCGGCGCGGCGTGCCCAGGCGCACGGCCTCGCGGGCGTAGTATTCGAGGAAGTCGATGGCCTCGCCCACGTCGTTGTAGGCCTGGTCCCACTGCTTGCCGACCTCAAGCACCTGGGCGGCCGAAAGGGCCACGATATCGCGCCGGGCGATGGCCGCGGCTTTAAGCAGCACCTCGGCCCGCTCCCGGGGCGTCTTGTCGCGCCAGGCGGCAAAGGCGGCCTGGGCCGCCTCGATGGCTGCGTCGGTCTCTTTGATCCCGGCCTGGCAGACCGTGGCCAGGACTTCGGTCGGATCGGCCGGGTTGACCGTGGGGAGGCGGTCGTCGGTGGCGATCTCCTTGCCGCCGATGACCAGCGGCAGGACCTGCCCGGCCCGGGCCCGAACGGACGCGATGGCCTCGGGGAAGGCCTGGCGCAACTCGGCCACGGTGAAATCGGCCAGGGGTTCGCCGCGAAAGCCGGTCAGGCCGTTTATGGCCCCGGGATCGCCGGCCGGACGGGGCGGATTCTCAGCCAGGTCCCGGGCCAGGGTCGCCTCCGGGTTTTCGAGCAGCCGGTCTTCGGCCTCGCCGTCGGCAAAGCTCTGGCGCAGAAACGACTCGTTGGCCGTGTTTTCGAGCAGCCGCCGCACGAGGTAGGCCATGCCCGGCAACAGTTCGCCGTAAGGACAGTAGAGCCGCACCCGGCCGGCCACATTGAGGAGTCCCTTCCGGACCGGCTCGGCCATGCCGTAAAGGGCCTGGAACTCGAAGCGGTTCTCGGCCACGCCAAGCGCGGCCGCCGTCTCCATGACATTGGCGATGGTGCGGATGTTGTGCGAGGCGCACTGGAAATAGAGGAGGTCACTGTTTTCGAGGATAATGCGCGAGAGCTTCTCGTGGGCCATGTCGGACTCGGCCTTGCGCGTCCAGACCGGCACCGGCCAGCCCATCTGCTTGGCCACCACCGTCTCGTAGTCCCAGTAGGCGCCCTTGACCAGCCGGATGCCGAACGGCAGGCCCTCGGCCCGGCCCCATGCGATGAGCTCCGTAAGATCGTGCTCGGTGTCGCGCAGATAGGCCTGGAGCACGATGGACAGGTGCGGGTAGTCCCGAAACTCCGGCTCGCTGCGCAGGCGCTTGAAAAGCTCGATGGTGATGTCCTTGTACTTCACCTGCTCCATGTCGATGCAAAGAGCCCCGCCAAGGTTCTTGACCTTGCGGTAGACCGGCCGCATCCGGGACAGGATGCCTTCCACCGAGCCCTCGAAATCCATGGGCCGGGCCTGGGAGAAAAGGGCCGACGGCTTGATCGAGGCGTTGACCTTGGGCGCGCTGCCCCAGTCGAGGCCGCCGGCGCCCGCGCCGAACGGCTTCCAGGCCTTCTGCTCGGCCTCGATGGCGGCCAGGACTTCCAGGTAGCCGTCGCGGTAGGCGTCGGACTCGATTTCCGACACCGTGGCCTCGCCAAGGAGATCCACGGTGAAGGCGAAGCCGTCCTTGCGGATGCGCGAAAGGTTCTTGACCGCCTCCTTGGTCTTCTCGCCCACGATGAACTGCCGGGCCATGCCCTCGATGTTGGAACGGATGGCCTTGCCCATGAGCTTGGCCGCAACGCCGCCGAACATGCCCGACTTCTCCGCACCCCACTTGAGCACCGGCGGAATGTCCCCGGCCTCGCCGCCGGCGAAGTACTCCTCGATGTGGCGCGACAGGTTGCCGGAGGTGGTCAGGTAGGGCAGGACGTCCACGAACCTAAACAGCTGGACCTTGAAGGCCTCGTTCTGCATGGCCCAGTCCATGACCTTGCCGGTCCAGAATCCCTTGTTGAAAATCGAGGGCGACTCGCCCCGAATGCTGGCGAAAAACGCCTTGCCCCGGGCAAGGATGGCGGCATCGAGCGGCTGGTTCACGGTTGCTCTCCGGTTGCTGGTTTCGAGCCAAGGGGCAGGGCCCCGGTTTCCTTGACGGTCTGCAGCACCACCGTGGTATTGGTGTCGCGCACGGTGGAAAGGCGGCCGATGACTTTGAGCAGTTCGGCCAGGGACCGGGTGTCGGGCACCCGGACCTTGATCAGGTACGCGGCCGAGCCGGCCACGTAGTGGACCTCCTGGACGCCGGGCACGCCGGCCAGCTGCTCCCCGGTGTCGATGGCCCCCACCGGCTCGTCGGTCTTGACGAAGGTGAAGGCCGTGAGGTCCAGTTCCACGGACGAGGGGTCGATGCGGGCCTCGTAGCCCGTGATGACGCCCTTGCGCTCGAGCTTTCGCACCCGCTCGAGCACGGCCGAGGGGGCCATGGCCACGGCCCGGGCGATGTCGGCATTGGAGGTCCGGGCGTTCTCCTGAAGGATCATCAAAATACGACGGTCAATTTCGTCGATCATTCTTAGTATCTCCTGATGTGAAGTTAAAAATTCGAAACGAGCCCCTTTGTCAAGGGCTTTCTTCTGTCCAGGCTGGTTCGAGGCCGAAAAAACCAAGGGAAGAAACATGAAGCGATTGCGACACGTTGCGGTGTTTGCGGCCACACTGGTCCTGGCGGCCGCCACCGCCTTTGCCGGCGGGGATTTCACGCTCACGATCCTGCACACCAACGACATCCACGCCCACCTGGCCGCCTTTGACGCATGGGGGGCGTTTTGTTCCAAGGAAAAGGACGCGGCCGGCCAATGCCAGGGCGGCGCGGCCCGGCTGGCCACGGCCGTGGCCCGGGAACGGGCCACGGGCGGCAACATGCTCTTCCTCGATGCCGGGGACCAGTTCCAGGGCACGCTCTTTTTCACCCGGTACAAGGGCGAGGCCAGCGCCTTTTTCATGGACCGGCTCGGCTACGACGCCATGACCCTTGGCAACCACGAGTTCGACGACGGCCCGGCCACTTTGGCGAATTTCATTCGGCGGCTCAAGTTTCCGGTGGTCACGGCCAACGTGAACCTGGCGGCTTCTCCGGAACTCAAGGGGCTGGTCGCGCCGTACATCGTTCGGGACGTGGGCGGCCGCACCATCGGCATCATCGGCGCGACCCAGCCCAAGACGGCCCAGATCTCGAGCCCGGGGCCGGATGTCTCCTTTCCCAAACTCGTCCCGGCCATCAAACAGGCCGTGGCCGCACTTCACCAACAGGGTGTGACCAGCATCATCCTCCTGTCCCACGCCGGGCTGGCCGGGGACAAGAAGCTGGCCGCAGCCGTGGCCGGCATCGACGTCATTGTCGGCGGCCACAGCCACGTGCTGCTCGGCAACGGCTATCCCGAGGCCGTGGGTCCCTGCCCGTTGGTGGTGGACGGACCGGACGGCGGCAAAACGTACATCGTCACGGCCGGCTACTGGGGCCGTTATCTCGGGGTGCTGCACCTCGTCTTCGACGCGGCCGGCCACGTCAAGGAAGCCGACGGCAACCCGGTGCGCCTGGACGCTTCCATCCCCGAGGATCCGGCCACCCTGGCCGAGGTGGAGCGTTTCGCCAAGCCTCTGGAGGCCTTCCGTGCCACGGTCCTCGGCCGGGCCGACGGGCCCCTCGGCGCGGCCATGTGCCGGCAGGAGGAGTGCGCGGCCGGCGATCTGCTGGCCGAGGCCATGCTGGCCGGCGGCCGCAGGCACGGGGCCGTGGCCGCACTGGCCAACGGCGGCGGCGTGCGGGCCGGCATCGCCCCGGGCGTCGTGACCCTCGGCGATGTGCTGACCGCCTTCCCCTTTCCCAACACCCTGACCGTCCTGACCCTGTCCGGCGCGGATCTGGCCGCCGCCCTCGAACACGGCGTCTCGGCCGTCGGGCTCCATGAAGGCAGCGGCCGGTTCCCCCAGGTGGCCGGCCTGCGCTACGCCTTCGACCTGTCCCGGCCGGTCGGCCACCGCATCCTCTCCGCCCAGGTGGCCGACGCCACAGGCGTCTTCACCCCCCTCGATCCCACAGCCGATTACCGGCTGGCCGTAAGCGACTTCCTCTTCCGGGGCGGCGACGGCTATACCGTCTTCCGCGAAAAGGGCCGCGACGTGGAAGGCGACGGCGAGACCACAGCCGACCTGCTCGCCGCCCGGATCAAAGCCCAAAGCCCCCTCTCCCCGGCCCTGGACGGCCGGATCAAGGCCGCGGCGGCCGGGCAGTAGCGAAGGAGGGAGGAAGGGAGGAAGGAGGAGGAAGGAAGATGCCTCCGGCGGCCGGGGGAACCCTTTTTGAAAAAAGGGTTCCCCCGGACCCCTTCCCAAAAACTTTTGGCGGGCTTCGCGTCGCGGGCGGGCGTTTGTCAGGAGGAAAACGTGGTGGGCGGCCGATGCCCCGGGGCATCGGCCGCCCACAGGAAGGGAGGGTCCGGGAGGGGCTTAGCCCCTCCCGGCCGCCGGAGGCATCTTCCTCTTTGTTTATCTTCGCATTTTCTTGGTAATTTCGGCAAGATGCCGGCCGTGGTAGCGGGCGCCTTCCAGTTCGTTCTCGGTCGGCCGGCGGGAGCCGTCGCTGCCGGCCAGGGTCGAGGCGCCGTAGGGCGAGCCGCCGGAAACCTCGTCCATGCGGGTCAGCCCGGCGTAGGCGTAGGGCAGGCCGACCAGGACCATGCCGTGGTGGAGCAGCGTGCACATGAAGGTCAGGATGGTGGTTTCCTGGCCGCCGTGCTGGGTGGCCGTGGAACAGAAGACGCCGGCCGGCTTGCCGACCAGGCCGCCCCGGACCCAGATCTGGCCCGTGGCGTCGAGGAACTGGCGCATCTGGCCGCACATGTTGCCGTAGCGGGTGGGCGTGCCGAACATGATGCCGTCGGCCTCTTCGAGTTCGGCCAGGGTGCAGACCGGCACCTGGGTCAGGGTCTTCTGGGGCTCGGTGGCATGCATTTTTTCGATGACGTCGTCGGACAGGGTCTCCGGCACCCGGCGCAGGGTGGCGGTCATGTCCGGAACCTGGCCCACGCCTTCGGCCACGGCCTGGGCCATGGCGGCCACGTGGCCGTAGAGGGAATAATAGACGATCAGCACGTTCATGGGGCGGTGCTCCGTGTTATGGTTGGCGATGCTTCATTTTCTATGCCCCCCGTGCCGAAAGGGCAAGGCCGCGTGGCCGCTCGCGCCCGTCCAACCGCCCCAGGCGATTTTGGGGCTCGACGCCGGCCGCCCGGCAGACTATGAAATCCCTGCCGAATCACGCTGACAACCCATGGCCGGCAGACCCGAAACACGCCGGCCACGAACAAACCGACCTGATCCCCGCGCAAGCATCTTGGGGATAGAGGGGGGAATGGCGCCCCCTCTCGCGGAGTGTACCATGTCCATTGCCATCATCGGCGGCGGCCTGGCCGGGTGCGAGTGCGCCTTGGCCCTGGCCCGGGCCGGCGTCGCGTCCACGGTCTTCGAAGCCAAGCCGGCCAGGTTTTCCCCGGCCCACGTCAGCCCGCAACTGGCCGAGCTGGTCTGCTCCAATTCGCTGCGCTCGGACGAGCCGGTGACGGCGGTCGGGCTTTTGAAGGTCGAGATGGCGGCCCTTGGCAGCGCGGTCATTGCCGTGGCCCGGGAGACAGCCGTGCCGGCCGGCAAGGCGCTGGCCGTGGACCGCGAGCTTTTTGCCGCCGCCATGACGGCCCGGATCGAGGCCGAGCCGCTGGTGACGCTCACGCGCCAGGAGATCCCGACCCTTGACGATCCGGCCCTTACCGGCTTCGAGGCCGTGGTCGTGGCCGCCGGGCCGCTGGCTTCGGAATCCCTGGCCGAGAGCCTCGGCGCGGCCATCGGCGGGGAGAGCCTGTACTTTTACGACGCCATCGCCCCCATCGTGGCGACCGATTCCGTGGACATGGACAAGGCCTTCTGGGCCTCGCGCTGGCAGGAGGGCGAGGGGGATTACTGCAACTGTCCGCTGGACCAGGACGAGTACAAGGCGTTTCTGGCGGCGCTTCTCGAAGCCCGGAAGGTGCCGAGCCGGGAGTTCGAAAAGGAGCTCCACTTCGAGGGTTGCCTGCCCATCGAGACCATGGCCGAGCGCGGCGAGCGGACGCTGACGTTTGGCCCCATGAAGCCGGTCGGCCTGACCGACCCGAGGACCGGCCGGCGGCCCTACGCCGTGGTCCAGCTGCGGCCGGAAAACGCCGCGAAATCGACCCTGAACCTGGTCGGCTTCCAGACCAAGCTGGCCTACGGCGAGCAGGAGCGGGTGTTTCGCCTGATCCCGGCCCTGCACGCCGCCGAGTTCACGCGTCTTGGCAGCATCCACCGCAACACGTTCGTGAACGCGCCCAAGGTCTTAAACGACCGGCTGGAACTGGTGGCCCGGCCGGGGGTGTACCTGGCCGGCCAGATCACGGGCGTGGAAGGATACGTGGAGTCGGCGGCCTGCGGCCTGTGGCTCGGCACCCAGCTCGGGGCCAGGATCGCCAGGGGCCTCAACATCGCCCCGCCGCCGGTCGAAGCGGCGCTTGGAGCGCTCCTTGGCCACCTGCGCACCCCGGCCAAGAAATTCCAGCCGAGCAACGTCAACTTCGGCCTGACCCCGCCGCTCGAAGAGCGGATGAAAAAGGCCAACCGCAAAATGGCCTACCCCGAGCGGGCCGCAAAGGCGTTTGCGGCCTGGCGGAGCGTGTCGGGGCTGTAGCGCAGGGAGGCGACGGGGCCGGCCCACCGTACCTTTCGAACAGCACCGCCGCCGGTTTCCCGCGGCGGCCGCTGGCGCGTCTTTTTGACCACAATGCCCGGCGGCCGGGGGATCCTCCCCCCGGCTCCCCTGGGGAAGGGCAAGGCTTCGTGGAGAGCGTCCGGCCTTTTGTGGGTTGAACCGTATGCACACGGAAAGGAGAGTCAGAGATGACGACGGCCACCGGGAACCAACTGGCGAAGGACATCAGGCAAAATATCGCGGACCTGCAGGCGGTCTGCCAGGGCATTGACGAGGGAACGGCCTCCCGGGCACCGACCAACCGGTGGTCGCCCAAGGAGATCCTGTCCCACCTCCTCGGCCAGGAAGGGGGCCATGACATGGTCGTCAAGGCCTACCTGGAAGAAGACACGCCGACCCTCGACCTCAAGGCCGAACAAACCTATTTTTCGGAAAAACGGGCGGCCATGCCCGTGGCGGAACTCTGCGCCGCCGTGGCGGCGAGGTATGAGCAGCTGGCGGCCCTGGCCACGACCCTGACCGAGGAACAGTTCGCGCGCAAGGCCCGCATCCCCATGCTCAAGGATTCGCCGCTCGGCGAATACCCGACCCTGGAAAGCCTGCTCGGCGGCCTTGGCCGGTACCATCTCCAATCGCACATCGAACACCTGCGCGAAATCCTGAGTGAACTCGAAGCGTCCAAAGGCGATTAGGCAACCGCACCTGCGCCACAGCGCCCACCCGACCCAATCCCGTGCGGTCCGGGAGGGGATGATCCTCCCGGCCGCCGGGGCATCTGCCCCCTGCCCTACCCTTCGTCGGCCACCGGATTGCGCAGCACGCCGTAGCCTTCCAGTTCGATCTCGCAGACGTCGCCGGGCTTGAGGAAATACGGCGGCGTGCGGGCGAAGCCCACACCGGACGGCGTGCCGGTGACGAGGACGTCGCCCGGGGCCAGGGTCATGGCTTCGGAGAGGGTGGCCACCAGCCTGGCCACGTCAAAGAGCATGTCCGACGTGCAGGTTTCCTGGACGATCTCGCCGTTGACGGAGGTCGTCAGGCGCAGGCCCTTGGCCCCGGGCGGCAACTCGTCGGTGGTGCAAAGTTCCGGGCCGAAGGCGCCCGTGCCGTCGAAGTTCTTGCCGAGAAACCACTGGCTGCTGCGGAACTGGTAATCCCGCACCGACCCCTCGTTGAAAAGGGCGTACCCGGCCACATGGGCCAGGGCGGCCTCCGGGGGGATGTGCCGGCCGCCGAGGCCGATCACGGCCGCCATCTCGCCCTCGTAGTCGAGCTGGCGCGACACCCTGGGCCGCAGGAGCGGCGCATCGTGGCCGATCAGGGTCGAGGCCAGGCGCCCGAAAAAGACCGGATGCTCGGGCAGGCGCTTCGGGTCGATCTCGATGGCGTGGTCCACGTAGTTGAGGCCCACGCAAAGGATCTTGCCCGGATCGGGCACCGGCGGCAGCAGGCGGACGGACGAGAACCGGAGCTGGGCCGAGGCCGGGGGGGTGGCCGCCGCCTGGCGCACGGCCTCCAGGCCGGCATCGCCCAGGGCCAGCAGGGACTTCATGGCCCGCGGCAGCCCGGGCGCGGCTTCGGCCAGGTCGATGAGGACCTCGCCCAGGCGCAGGCCCAGGCGCGGACCGAGAGTGTGGGAAAAGGTGACAAGGCGCACGGCCACTCCTTTGGAGGCGTATGAAACCACATTAGGAGGGCGGGCCCCGGCTCGTCAAGAAGCGGCGGGCGGACACGGAGGACAGATTGTCCAGCCACCCGGCCGGGGAAACGCCACGATTTGCCGCCGGCCTGTGCCGTCGGGCGACAGGGCGCGGAGCCTGGGAGCGCCGTGGCAGCGGCGGCAGGGATGATGCGGCAGGCGAACGGAGAGACGGGGCCGCCTGTCCGGGGGCGAGGAAAAGGCGCTAGTGTCGCGTTCTCGAAATTCGTGAATACGAATTTCGAGGATAACATACTTAAATAGTTATTTTTATCTAAAAAATATTAACATATTTTTCAATGAACGCCACACTATTGGCCCTGGGGCAAGGCCGTCTCGCCGGACAGGCCCGATACCAGGGAAAGCAGAGCCAGGCCCTTCATGTCCGGCAGGGAGAGAGCCGAGGTCAGCTTGTCGAAGAGGCCCGACTTCTTCTTGGGGCCTTTGTAAAGCGGCACGTCGCCCGTGAGGCCGACCTGCTGCTTGAGATAGTCCACCGCCTCTTCCTGGCCGCCGAGTTCGTCGACCAGTCCCAGGTCCTTGGCCCGGGCCCCGGTCATGGCCCGGCCGTCGGCGATGGTGGCGATGGCGTCCTTCCCGAGCTTGCGCTCGGCGGCCACGTCGCCGCTGAACTGCTGGTTGAGGTCCGCGATCAGGCCGGCCAGATAGGCCCGCTGGTCGTCGGTCAGGGGCTTGAACGGGGTGCCGGCGTCCTTCAGCTTGCCCGTGGTCAGGGACTCGAAATGGACGCCGAGCTTCTGGAGCAGGTCCTGGGCATTGGCGAACTGGGACATGACGCCGATGCTGCCGGTGATGGTGCCCCGGTTGGCAAAGATGCGGGAGGCCGGGCAGGCGGCGTAGTAGCCGCCCGAGGCCGCGACCGAAGAGAACGAGGCCACGACGGGCTTTGCCGCGCCGAGCTTCTTGACGGCCATGTACATCTCCTGGGACGGCCCGAAGGCCCCGCCAGGGGAATTGACGCGCAAGATGACGCCCTTGACCGAATCGTCCTTGCGCAGCTTCTTGATGAAGGCCACCACCGCGTCGGCGTCGGTGATGGGCCCTTCGATGGCCACCACGCCGATGCGCGACGTGGCCGCGCCAAGCAGCCGGCCGCCCTCCTCGTCGTGCCCCAGAAGGCCGAAGGCGGCCGTGATCCCGATAACCAGGATCACGGCCGCCACGGCGATCAAAAGGCCGAACAGGCCAGGGCGCCTGACGGCAAACGAAGGATTAGCGCTGGGCATCCTCTTCCAACTTCTGGCGCAGGAGCTCGCCAAGGTTGCTGCCGGTGTCCGAGGGGCCGGCGGTGCGGAACTCCTTGGCCTTTTTCTTGTCCTCTTCGTCCTTGATGGACTTGATGGACAGGCCCAGTCGGCGCTCGTCGGCGCTGACGTGGATGACCTTGGCTTCGATCTCGTCCCCTTCCTTGTACAGCTCGGCCGGGGTCTTGACCTTCTTGCGGCTGATTTCCGAGACGTGGACCAGACCCTCGATGCCTTCCTCGACCTCGACGAAGAGGCCGAAGTCGGTGATGTTGGTCACCGTCCCCTTGACCATGGCGCCGACCGGGTAGGTGTCGGGCACGCGGGTCCAGGGATCTTCGGAGAGCTGCTTGATGCCAAGGGTGAACTTCTCGTTTTCCTTGTCCACGGTCAGGACCTTGGCCATGACGGTGTCGCCGCTCTTGAACATCTCGCCGGGGTGGCGGACCTTTTTGGTCCAGGAGATGTCGGAGACGTGGATCAGGCCGTCGATGCCGTCCTCGATGCCGATGAAGATGCCGAACTCGGTGATGTTTTTCACCGAACCCTCAAGCACGGTGCCCTCGGGGTACTTCTCGGCCACGATGTCCCAGGGGTTGGGCCGGACCTGCTTCATGCCAAGCGAGATCCGCTTCTTGTCCGGATCGACGGACAGGACCACCACCTCGACCTCGTCGCCGACGTGGACCATCTGGCTCGGATGGCGAAGCTTCCTGGTCCAGGACATCTCGGAGATGTGCACGAGCCCTTCGACGCCGGCCTCAAGCTCCACAAAGGCGCCGTAGTCGACCAGGTTCGTGACCTTGCCGGACAGACGGGTGTCTTCGGGGTATTTGCCCGCGATGTTCTCCCAGGGATCGGCCACGAGCTGCTTCATGCCGAGCGAGACTTTCTGCTTGTCCTGGTCGAAAGACAGGACCTTCAGCTCCAGTTCGTCGCCGAGGTGCACGAGCTCCTTGGGATGCTTGATGCGCTTCCAGGACATGTCCGTGATGTGCATGAGCCCGTCGAGGCCGCCGAGGTCGACGAAGACGCCGTACTCGGTGATGTTTTTCACGCGTCCGGTGACGGTCTGGCCTTCCTCGAGCGTCTTCAGCAGGTCCTTGCGCATGGAATCGCGCCGCTCTTCGAGCAGCACCCGCCGCGAAACGATGACGTTGCTGCGGCGGCGATTGATTTTCAGCACGCGGAATTCGAACTCCTGGCCGACCAGGGCGTCCATGTCGGGCACGGGACGCAGGTCGACGTGGGAGCCGGGCAGGAAGGCTTCGACGCCGCCCAGATCGACCGTGTAGCCGCCCTTGATGCGGCGCACGATACGACCGGTGATGACGTCATCTTTTTCCTGGATTTCCTCGAGCTTATCAAAAAGCTGCATCCGCTTGGCCCGTTCGCGGGACAGGTAGATGGTGCCTTCGGATTCGTTCTTGGAGACGACGTAGACGTCGATCTGGTCGCCGACTTTGACTTCGAGTTCGCCGGCGGCGTCGAGGAATTCGTTGACGGCGATCTGGCCTTCGGACTTGAAGTTGACGTCCACGAGGACGTGCTCCTTGCCGATGCGGACCACGACGCCCTGGGTGATGGAGCCTTCTTCCAGGTCGCCGAAATCCTCATTGAGGTAATTTTCGAGCGCCGCTTCGAAGTTGACTTCCATTTCCGAGTTAGGGTTGCTTTTCATTTCCGGGGTTTTGTCCATGAGTTGACCTCCAACGCGATCTGTCCCTTTGGAAAGGATTTAGCGTCATAGCAGAATGGCCCCAAAGAGACAAGAAGAAAGGCCGGCCCATTCCATCTAGGCCAGGGCCACCAGATCGTAGTCCTTGGCTTCCTCGATGGACGCGGTGACCATGGCCCCGGGTTTGACGCCCGGCCCGCTCACATACGTCACCCCGTCGATCTCCGGGGCCTGGAACCAGGTCCGTCCCACATGCAGTCCCGGCCATTCGCCGTGCACGGCATCGACCAGCACCTCCTGGTCCGTGCCCACGTACCCGTCCAGAATGTCGGCGCTGATGGCCTTCTGGGCGGCCATGACCGCCGCCGCGCGCCGGGCCTTGACGTCGCGCCGGACCTGGCCGGGCATGATCGCGGCCGGGGTGCCCTCTTCGGCGTGGTAGGGGAAGACGCCGACGTGGGTCAGCCGGGCCCGTTGGACGAACTCCAAAAGCGCCTGGAAATGCTCTTTCTTCTCGCCGGGCAGGCCCACGATGAACGTCGAGCGCAGGGCCGCGTCCGGGAAGTGCCGGCGCACCCGCCCGACCACCGTGTCCGCGTCGGCCGCCTTGGGCCGGGCCATGGCAGCCAGCATCTCCGGGTGGACGTGCTGGAAGGGGATGTCGAAATACGGCACAAAGGGCCGGCCGGCCCCGGCCAGAAAGGACAGCAGGCCATCGGTCACCCCGGACGGGTAGAGATAAAGGAGCCGCAGCCACTTGAGGCCGGAAAGCGGCAGGAGCTTTTCGAGCAGGGCCTGCAGACCATCCTTGAGTCCCAGGTCGCGGCCGTAGGCCGTGACGTCCTGGGCCACCACCACCAGTTCCGACACGCCCCGGTCGAGCAGCCCCCGGGCCTCCTCGACCAGGCCGGGAAGCGGCCGGCTGACCAGCCCGCCCCGGATGGACGGGATGGTGCAGTAGCGGCAGGCGTGGTCGCAGCCTTCGGCGATCTTGAGATAGGCGTAGGACGGCGGTGTGCTGGCCAGCCGGCCGGTCGGGTCGGCCGCCTCGGCACCCAGGGCCTCGGCCAGACGGCCCGGGAGGATATCCAGCTCGGTCGGCAGGCCCCAGACATCGACCTCGGGCAGGCCCCGGCGCAGATCCTCGCCGAACCGGGCCGGCAGGCAGCCCATGACGGCGAGCTTCGGCCTGGGGGAAAGGTCGCGGATGGCCTCGGCCGCCTCCAGGATGGCGGCCACCGACTCCTCCACGGCCGGGCCGATGAACGAGCAGGTGTTGATGACCACCAGGTCGGCCGCGCGCGGGTCATCGACCGGGGTGGTGCGAAACGGCAGGCCGCCGAGGGCCACTTCGGTGTCCACGCGGTTTTTGGGGCAGCCAAGGCTTATGGCGTGCACCTTGTAGGTCTTGGGCATGGGTTGGCTTCCATCCTTGCGGGCAGTGTCGGGCCGGGCTACCATGGCAGAGCCGCGATGGCAAAACCGCCGGCCCCGGCCGGCCCGGAGGGGCCATGGACACGGACCGCGACCTGCCGACCTGCCTGTGTCTGTACGGCAGCGGCCACGAACTCCTCAACTGTTTCGAACAGGCCCGGCAGGCGGGCATAAGCGGCCCTGGCGACGCCTTTGCCGGCGTGTTCCTGGCCGCCGCCCCCACCACTGCGGACTCCCAGGCCGCCCTGGCCGCCCGCGAGGCCCGGGAACTGGGCATCGCCTGGCACCACGACCTGGACGACATGCTCTCCACCCGGGAGCCCGGCCTGCTCTTGCCGCTTGGCCCGGACGGCTCCCTCCCGGACGACCTGCCCCGCGACTGGCGCTGCCTGCCGCCGCCAGACGCCCGGCTCTTTTTCACCCTGGTCTCCCGGGCCGCCACCCAGACCGCCTGCCGGCCCGACCTGGCCCGGGCCCGGCGGCTTCTGGCCAACGTCCTCGACCGCATGGACGACGAAATCGCGCTCCTTGCGCCAGACGGCACGCTCCTCGACGCCAACGCCCGGCTGGCCGAGCGCCTGGATCGCCCGCGCGAGGACCTGGCCGGCCGGCCGGGCACGGTGGTGTTCCCGGATTTCCCGGACCTCGCCGCGCCGGGCGAAAACGGCGAACCGTCCATCCGGGCGGCCCTGGCGGCCGGGCGCAAGGCCACGCGCGACAGCTCGCGGGTCGACCGGCGCGGCCGGCTGCGCTATTTCCGCATGACCTTCTACCCCGTGCCGGGGCCCGACGGCCGCCTGGACCACCTGGCCGCCCTGCGCCGCGACATCACCCAGGACGTGTTCCTGGAGCGTCGTCTCCAGAAATCCGAACGCCTGGCCGCCATCGGCGAGCTGTCGATGTTCATTTCCCACGAGATCCGAAATCCGCTTTTCGCCATCGCCGGCTTTGCCAACGCCCTTTTGCGGGCCAAGGACCTGGGGCTGGCCAGCCGGGAGAAGGCCTCGATCATCCTGTCCGAATCCAAGCGCCTGGACGCCATCCTCAAAGATATCATCAACTTCGCCCGGCCGACCAGCTCCGTGCCGGGCGAGGTCAACGTCAACGACGTGGCCGCCCGGACCACGGCCCTCATGCGCCATGGGCTCGAAGCCCAGCACATCACCCTGACGCTGGCCCTGTCGCCGGACACGCCCATGGCCCGGGGCGATCCCGAGACCCTGACCCAGTGCCTGCTCAACTGCCTCAAGAATTCCATGGAAGCCATGCCGGGCGGCGGGCGCATCACCGTGGCCACGGGCCTGCGCCAGGGCCGGGTCTTCTTGTCCGTGGCCGACGACGGGCCGGGCATTGCGCCGGACATCCTGCCCCAGGTGTTCAACCCCTTTTTCACCACCCGGGACAAGCGGGCGGGCCTGGGGCTGGCCATGACGAAAAAAATACTCGAAGACCTGGGCGGGGCCGTGGACCTGGAGAGCCCGCCCGGGCACGGGGCCACGGTCACCCTTTTCCTGCCACCCTATCTGGAACTGTCCCCCGAGGAGGATTGATGGACGACACGCGTACCCCGGCCCGACCGGCCAAAGTGGTGCTGGCCACCCGCAACCAGGGCAAGATCAGGGAGCTCTCCGCCCTGCTCGCCCCGCTCGGCGTCACGGTGGTCGGGCTGGCCGACTTCCCGGACATCGGCGAGATCCCCGAGACCGGGGACACCTTTCTGGAAAACGCCCGCATCAAGGCCCGGGCCGTGTGCCAGGCCACGGGGCTGGTCAGCCTGGCCGACGATTCCGGCCTGTGCGTGGACGCCCTGGCCGGGGCGCCCGGCGTCTACTCGGCCCGCTACGCCGGCGAGAACGCGTCCGATGCGGCCAACAACGCCAAGCTCCTGGCCGCCCTGGCCCATGTGCCGGACCCGGCCCGGACCTGCCGGTTCGTCTCGGTCGTGGTGGCCGCCGGCCCCGACGGCCGGGAACTGACCGCCGAGGGTGCCTGGGAAGGCCGCGTGGCCGCCAGCCCGTCCGGCGAGGGCGGTTTCGGCTACGACCCGCTCTTTTTCGACCCGACCGCCGGCCAGACCGCGGCCGAGCTGGCCCCGGCCGCAAAAAACGCCCGCAGCCACCGGGGCAAGGCCCTGGCCGGCCTGGTCGCGGCCTGGCCCGGCTTCTGGGGCCAGGAGTAGGGAGAGGACTAGGGAGATGCCTCCGGCGGCCGGGGGAACCCTTTTTGAAAAAAGGGTTCCCCCGGACCCCTTCCCAAAAACTTTTGGCTGGCTTCGCCGGATGCGCGGAGGTCCTTCGCCCCGTTCGGGTGGGTCCGGGAGGGGGTGACCCCCTCCCGGCCGCCGGAGGCATCTTCCCTCCGGCCTCCGGCCGGCTACTGCCCGGGTCGGTCGGGCAGGTCCGGCGGCAGCTCGGGCACGGGCAGGCCGGTGGGGCCGGTCGGCGCCGGCGCGGCCAGCGCGCCGGACGGGGCCTGGACCTCGGACGCGGCCGGCGTGGTCGCTGCCTCTGGGGTGGCCGATTGTTCGGCCGGCTGGCCGGCCGGGCCGGGAGCCGGCCCGGAAGAAGCGTCCGGACCGGGCGTCGGGGCCGGCCGGGCACCCGGCGTAGGCGGAGCGGCCGGCTCGCCCGGGCCGTCCGGGCCACCTGGGCCGTCCGGGCCGGCCGCCGGGACCGGGCCGGGCTTGGGCGCGGTTTCCCGCACCGGTTCGGGCTCCTTTGTCAGGTCGCGGCCCACGGGCGGCCGGCCGGAAACCGTGCCGCGCATGGATTCCGATCCCGTCTCGCCGGCCAAAAGCGGCACGTCGGCCACGATGATGTCCACCCGGCGGTTTTCCTGGCGCCCCTCGGCCGTGGCGTTGCTGGCCACCGGCTGGTAGAAGCTGCGGCCCATGGCCGTGAACCGTTCCGGGGTCAGGCCGCCGGTTTCGGAAAGAAAACGGATGACCGACGAGGACCTTGCCGTCGAAAGCTCCCAGTTGGAGGGATAGAGCGCCGAATGGATGGGCTGGGCGTCGGTGTGGCCGACCACGTAGATGCTCTTGTCCTTGACCTTGCCGAGCACCGCCGCCACCTTGAGCAGGACCTCCCGGCCCCGCGGCGAGATGTCGGCCGAGCCCGAGCCGAACAGGATCTTGTCCACAAAGTTGATTTCGAGCATTTCCCGGAACTGCCGGACCCTGATCTCCTTGGAGTCCACCTCGCCCTTGAGGTCGGCCACCAGGGAGTCGTAGGCGGTCTGCAGTTCCCCGGCCTTTCTTTCCAGTTCGGTCGCCCGCAGCTCGGCCTTGCGCTCCTCCTCCTTGGACCGGAAGAGCTGGCTGGTCAGATTTTCCAGGGCCTCGGGCACGCCCTTTCTGTGGTAGAGGTTGTTGGCCAGGTAGGCGGTCAGCCCGACCGGGACCAGCACCAGGGCCACCATGAGCATCTTGAGCAGTCGTCCTCGCATGCCAAAGCCTCCGGACCGGCGGCCTTGCCGCCGGCGGATGATTCGTCTTATTGGATTCGTCTTCGGCTGTCGTCTCCGGCCGTCTGGCGGCCCGGATGGACTGATGGTTACCCGCAATCCCCGCAAAAGGCCACCGCCCCATGGCAAACGACACCAGCCCCCGGCCCGATCTCGACATCGTGGAAATGCCGGCCACGGCCCTGGCCGCCTATTGGCTGTCGCTCAAGAAGCTGATGGACAGCCGCAAGGGCGGCCGGATCGTGCAGGAGGAGATGGCGGCCGTGTCCGAGCCGACCATCCGGCTCCTGCTCGAAACCGCCTTCGGTTCGAGCCTGCCCGAGGAGGCCCTGCGCCGCCTGTTTGCGGCCGGCCGGCGGCAGGTGCTGGCCGACCTGCGCCGCAAGCTCGACTGCATGGCGAGGACCCTTCTCGCCATGGCCGCCGGGGACAATCCCCAGCGGGTCCTTTCCATCCTGACCGCCCTTTTCGCCGTGCCGCCGGTGCGCGAGGCCAAGGCCATGGAGACGGTCTACGGCCTTGTGGAAAAGGTCCGGGCCGGCGACACGGCGGCCGGCGATCCGGCCGCCGTGGACCACGGCCTGGCGCCGGAGGTCCTGCTCGTGCGGCTCATGTACTGCCTGGTGGTGGTGCGGCGCGAAGGCCGCGAGGCCTGCCGGCGGCTGGCCGAGTCCGCGCGGTCGCTTTTTTTCGCCGAAGGCCTGGTCCTGGTGGCCGACGGTTTCGACGAGGCCTTTTTGCGCCGCCGCCTGACGCTCCACCGCCGCTCGCTTCTGACCGACGCGGCCGGCAAGCTGATCCTGGCCGAGGAACTGTGCCTGGGGCTTCGGGCCAGATATTCCTATGAGGACCTGTGGCGCGTGGCCCGGGCCTACCTGCCCCGGGACCGGGGCCCGGCCGCCTGACCGGCCGCTGGCCCGGCCCGCCTCCCCGCCCGGCCCCTCGACGCGTCCTTTGCGATCTGCTAGGTTTTTTCGACAATTTTCGCCAAGGAGAGCAAGGCATGGATCTGGAAGCCGTTTGCGGCCCGTCTGTTCCGTTTTTCAAGATGCAGGGCTGCGGCAATGATTTCGTGTGCGTGGACAACCGGGAGTTGGGCTACGACCCCGCCGACATGCCGGACATGGTGGTGGCTGTCTGCCGCCGGGCCTTTGGCGTCGGCGCGGACGGCATGATCTTCCTCGACCAGGCCCCGGCCGGGTCCGGCCTGGCCTACATCTGGCATTTCTTCAACGCCGACGGCTCCCGGGCCGAGATGTGCGGCAACGGCTCGCGGTGCGCGGCCCGGCTCGCCTGGATGCTTGGGCTGGCCCCGGCCAGCCACGTCTTTGGCACCGACGCCGGCCCCATCGAGGCCGTGGTCGATCCGGACTCCAGCCAGGTGACCGTCCGCCTGACCGATCCCAAAGACCTGCGGATGGACCTGACCGTCGAGATCGAGCACCAGGAGCTGCCGCTGCACTTTGTCAACACCGGCGTGCCCCATGCCGTGGCCGTGGTCGAGGACCTGGAGGCGGTCGAGGTCTGGAAGCTCGGCCGGGCCGTCCGGTTCCACGAGTTCTTCAAGCCGGCCGGCACCAACGTCAATTTCGTGGCCGTCGAGGGCCCGGGACGCCTGTCCCTTCGCACCTACGAGCGGGGGGTCGAGGACGAGACCTACGCCTGCGGCACCGGGGCCGTGGCCTCGGCCGTGGTGGCCCGGAAGCTCGGGCTGACCGGCGAGGAAACCGTCATCACCACCACCGGCGGCGAGGAACTGGGCGTCATCCTCAAGGACGGCAAGACCTATCTGCGCGGCGCGGCCGAATTGGTCTTCACCGGGGCCTTTTTTCCGCAAAGCCTGGGGCTCGACCTGTAGCGGCGGCCGCGGTCGCTTGGGAGGCACGCGCCATGCATTATACCGGCATCAACCATCTGGCCATGGCCACGCGCGACATGGACACGACGATCCGCTTCTGGCGGGATCTCCTCGGCATGCGGCTGGTGGCCGGCCTTGGCCGGCCGGGCTACCGCCACTACTTCCTGGAGATCACGGCCACGGACATGATCGCGTTCTTCGAATGGCCGGACGTGGAGCCGATCCCGCCCAAGGACCACGGCGTGCCGGTCAAGGGGCCGCTGGCCTTCGACCACGTGTCCATCGGCGTGCGCGACCGAAACGACCTGTGGGCCATCCGCGACAGCCTGGAGGCGGCCGGCTTCTGGGTGTCGGAACTGATCGACCACGGGTTCATCCTCTCGGTCTATTCCTTCGACCCCAACAACATCGCCATCGAGTTCAGCTGCCCTGTCCCGGGCGTGGACATCCGCTCCCACCCGGTCATGGCCGACAAGCACCCCTCGGCCGTGGCCCGGGAAGGGGCCGAGCCCCGGCCCGGCATCTGGCCCGTGCCCACACCGACGCCCTATGCCGAACGGCGCGTCTATCCCGGCGAGGGCCGGGAGCTGATGCTGGACGGGGACGAGTAGCGTCGCCGGGGGAGGCAGAGGCCTCCGGCGGCCGGGGGAACCTTTTTTGAAAAAAGGGTTCCCCCGGACCCCTTCCCAAAAACTTTTCACGGGTTTCGCGGGGAGCCTCGCCCCCGTTCGGGTGGGTCCGGGAGGGGGTGACCCCCTCCCGGCCGCCGGAGGCATCTTCCCGTTTAAACACGCAAAAAAGGCCCGCCTCCTTTCGGAAGCGGGCCTTTTCGTTGGCAGGACGGAGAGCCGCAGCCCTATTCGACCGGGGGCGGCACCAGGGAGGCGTTGCCGCCTTCCACTTCGACGCGCACTTCCACCGCGATCTTCCACAAGACCGTCAGCACGATGCCGCCGAGGGCAAAGATCATGAGCGAGATCATGATCTCCGGAACCGTGGGCGCGTAGACCGTCACGGTCTCGAAGGGGTTGGGCGTGAAGCCGCCGATGAGAAGCCCGAGGCCCTTGTCGATCCAGGAGGCGATGACCAGCATGATCAATCCCACCACCAGGGCCGGGGTCCGTTCGCGGACCGGGGTCGGGATGAGGAAGATCAGGCAGCCAAGGCCGAGGACCACGGCCGTCCACATGAAGGGCACCATCATGGCGTGGCCGTCAATCCCCGTGAACAGATACTTGAACGGCGCGATGTGGCCGGGCATGTTGCTGTAAAACGAGGTGAACACTTCGAGCAGGAAGAAGAAGATGTTCACGCACATGGCGTAGGTGATGATGACGGCCAGACGATTGATGGCCTTTTTGCCGGGATCGAACCCGGTCAGGCGCTTGAGCAGCAAAATGAGCAGGAGCAGGATGGCCGGACCGGAGCAGAAGGCCGAGGCCAGGAACCGGGCGGCCATGATGGCCGTCAGGAAGTAGTGGCGTCCCGGCAGGCCGGCGTACAGGAAGGCCGTGACCGTGTGGATCGAGAAGGCCCAGATGACCGACACGATGGCCAGGATCTTGACCCACTTGGGCGGGGTCATGTCGTTTCGAAAGTACTGCAGGCTCGTCCAGCCGACCACGATATTCAGGAACAGGTAGCCGTTAAGGACAACCATGTCCCAGAAGAGCACCGAGTGCGGCGTGGCGTTCAAAAGGACGTTGAGCATCCGTTGCGGTTGACCAATGTCCACGACGATGAAGCCGAGGCACATAACGACCGCGGCGATGGCCAGGAATTCGCCAAGAATGATCATCTTGGAGAATTCCTTGTAGTGGTGGAAGTAGTAGGGCAGGACGAGCATGACGGCCGAGGCGGCCACGCCGACCAGATAAGTGAACTGGGCGATGTAAAAGCCCCAGGACACGTCGCGGCTCAGCCCGGTGATGACCATGCCGTTCGACAACTGGTAGATCCAGAAGCCGAGACCGAGCAGCATGAGCAAGCCCAGGCCGATCAGCGTGCCCCAGTACCGGGGACTCCCTTTGAGTGCTTTTTCCAGCATGGCTTACCTCACAGAATGTAATACACGCTCGGCGAGGTGCCGGCGTCCGGTTTGCGGCGGAGGGTGAAGTGCTCGCGCAGGGTCTTGCGGATGTCGGACCCCTCGTCGGCCAGATCGCCGAAGACCAGCGCCCCGTCTGCCGCTTCCACGCAACGGGGCAGCTTGCCGATGGCCAGCCGTTCCGCGCAGAAGTCGCACTTCTCGACCACGCCGCGCATGCGGGTGGGATAAAGCGGATTGAAGTCGTGGATGAACGGCCGCGGGTCCTGGAAGTTGAAGCTGCGCGCGCCGTAGGGACAGCCGGCCATGCAGTACCGGCAGCCGATGCAGCGGTGGAAGTCCATCATGACGATGCCGTCCGGGCGCTGGAAGGTCGCCTGGGTCGGGCAGACCTTGACGCACATGGGGGCTTCGCAGTGGTTGCACAAAAGCGGCACCGGCAGATGCTCGATCTTTTCGGCCTGATAGTGCGGGTGCTCGTTCGGGAAGGCCTCGTCGAAGGAGGCCGACCAGAACCACTTGATCTCTTTCTTGCCCTGGATGTCGGGCACGTTGTGTTCGGTATGGCAGGCCTTGCGGCACTTGGCGATCAGCTCGGGGGTGAACTTGGCCGTGTGGACGGCCATGCCCCAGTGCTTGGCGCGCAAGCCCTCCTCGAAATTGGCCACCGTGGGCAGGGGCTCGGCAAAGGCCGGAGCGTCACCCAGGAAGCCGAGGCGAGCGGCGCCGATCCCCATGGCGGAGAGGGCGGCCAGTTTCATAAACTCTCGTCTGCTGCTCTTCATCGTTTGGTCCCCTTAAGTGGAGGTGTCACCGGGCGCGCCGGCCTAGTGTCCGCCCGTTTCGCCGGTGGCGGCGGGGGGGATGGGCGACTTCTGGTTCGGCGAGAGATTGTGGCAATCCCAGCAATAGGGGGCCACGCCTACCGTATTGTGGCAGCGGTCGCAGAACTTTTCCTTGTCCGTATGGCAGCTCATGCAGGTATTGGTCAGGCTTTTGACGAACTTCTGGCCCTTGGCGTTGACGTAGATGCGGTTGCCGTCACGCACGGCCTCGTTGCGCCATTCGTTTAGGATTTGCATGTGCTTGTCGCGCATGACCTTGGCATCCTCGATGCACTCTTTTTGATCCTTCGGCAGTTCCGGCGTGACCTCGAAGCTTTTGCCCAGGTTGTAGAGAACCGGGGTAAAAATGAGGGCCAGGAAGAACAGAATGCCTGGAATGATGTATTTGGCATTGTACATAGATTATTCCTCCTCGTCCTCCATCCCCGGCAGGGGGTTTTGCCTGAGATCGGTGGTACGCTTCTTCTCGCCGTCGAGAATGATCGCGTTGCCCACCAACTCATGCACGCCGGAGACGCCGACACCAGGGGCCCAATAGTCGCACAGCGGCGGCAGGGTGGCGCGGTCGATGGCGCAGATGCAGGCCAGGTTGTTGACGCCGTGGCGATCGCGCACATACTTGACCGCATTGCCCCGGGGCAGGCCGCCGCGCAGGCGCGTCTCGGTGAATTCCTCGTTGTTGAGGCCGGCGCCGCCGCCGCAGCAGAAGGTCTGCTCGCGGATGGTGTTCTCCGGCATTTCGTAGAACTGGCGGCAGACGTTTTTGAGGATGTAGCGCGGCTCCTCGAGCAGGCCCATGCCGCGGGCCGTGTTGCAGGAGTCGTGGTAGGTGGTGACGAAGTTGTCGTTGCGCGAGGGGTCGAGCTTGATCTTGTTGTTCTTGATCAGGTCGGCGGTGAACTCGCAGATGTGGAGCATCTTGGTGCCGGCGGCGGCGTCGAACCTGGTGCCGGTGATGGGCGAAACCGGGGTCTCCAGGAAGTCCGCCGGTCCGTTCATGGTCAGCATGTACTGGTTGATGACGCGCCACATGTGGCCGCACTCGCCGCCAAGGATCCACTTGACACCCAGGCGCTTGGCCTCGGCGTACATCTTGGCGTTGAGCTTTTTCATCATCTTGTCCGAGGTGAAAAGGCCGAAGTTGCCGCCCTCGGACGCGTAGGTGCTCCAGGTGTAGTCGAGGCCCAGATGCTCGAAGAGGATCAGGTACCCCATGTACGTGTAGATGCCCGGGTCGGCGAAGATGTCGCCCGAGGGGGTGATAAAAAGGATCTCGCAGCCTTTCTTGTTGACATTGGGCCGGATGCGCTTGCCCGTGATCTCCTCGATGTCGTCGAGGAGGAAGTCCATCATGTCCTTGTAGGCGTGGGGCTGGATGCCGAGGTGGTTGCCGGTGCGGTTGCAGTTGGCGGCCGGCTCGAGGATCCAGTTGATGTTGCAGCCGAGCTCATGGAGCAGCTCGCGGGCCATCATGGTGATTTCCGCGGTGTCGATGCCGTAGGGGCAGAACAGCGAGCACCGCCGGCATTCCGTGCACTGGTAGAAGTACATGAACCATTCTTTGACCACATCCTCTTCGAGCTTGCGGGCTCCGGCCAGCTTGCCGAGGATCTTGGCCGCGCCGCCGAACTCGCCCCGGTAGATGGAGCGCAGCAGTTCGGCGCGAAGCACGGGCATGTTCTTCGGATCGCCGCCGCCGATGAAGAAGTGGCACTTGTCGGCGCAGGCGCCGCAACGGACGCAGATGTCCATGAAGACCTTGAACGAGCGGTACTTCTTGAGCTTCTCGCGGAACTTCTCCATGACGATGCGCTTCCAGTCGGGCGGAAGCTGCCAGTCGTCGTCGGTCGGCGACCAGACGCGGGGATTGGGCATGCCGAGGTACTTCAGGATGTCGGGCTTGGCCGGATAGCTGAAGTTGCCCGGACGAAACGGCGTCTTGGTGTCCATCCACGACTTGACCGGCGTGGAGTAGTTGATCTTGATAAGTTCTTCCGGTGGCGGATACTTGGCCATGTTCGCTCCTCACTTCTCTCCAGAATAATGGGTTCGGGCCCGCGTCTAGGCCTCTTTGTCCACGGGGAGTCCGACTTCGATCATCTTCTCGCGGTAGTCGTCCTCGTAAGCCTCGTAGGAATGCGGCTTGATGGTCGGATCGTTCCAGGGGTTCACCCACATGGCCCGGCGGCTCATGTTGGGCAGCACCCGGGTGGGGGAGAGGAAAACGCCGCCCATGTGCATGAGCTTGGAAAAGGGAAAATAGACGAACAGGGCGCACACCAGGGTCAGGTGGGCGTAGACCGAGGGGTCGATGGGATTTTTCGGCATGGCCGGGTGCAGGGTGACGAGCCCCATGGCCAGTTCCTTGACCGCGATGACGTCGACCTTGACCACGTAGCGCATCCAGACGCCGGTCAGCACGATGCCAAGGAGCAGGAAAAGCGGGAAGTGGTCCTGCATGAGCGAGATGTAGCGGGTTTTGCCGTCAAAGACCCGCCGGGCCAGCAGGAACAGCAGGCCGACCAGGATGAGCGCGTCGGTCTGGTACATGACCGGCAGGCCGATCTGCAAAATGGAGTCGAAAAACTCGGCGATGCCGATGGGACGGGGCACCGGGGCCATGAAAAAGCGCAGGTGCCGCAAGAGGATCACCAGGAAGCAGTAGTGGAAGACGAGGGCGAAGAGCCACAGGGACTTTTCCGAGCTGTAGCCGACCTTGGGGCCGTCCTGCTGCAGCTTCACCGTGGTGTTGCGGAAAAGCGACCGGAAGGTCAGCACCTCGAACACCATGCGCATGAACACGCCGAACTTGGTGGACGGGTTGTCCCAGGGGTTGCACTTGATCCAGGGCAGCGATTTCTGCTGACCGGCTGTGGTGGGGATGCAGAACGGGACCGGGATCTTGGCCCACTCCACGATGCGCGAGACGAATCCCACCATGAAGATGATGATCGCGATGTACGGGAGGACGATCCCGAACAGCGCACCCATCCCCATCCCGGCGCCCAGCCACGGGATGACGATGAGCGCCAATACCACGAGAAAGGAATAAAACGCTGCCATGTACCCTCACCTCGTTAAAGGTTTGCCCGAAACGCGCCTCACGGTTCCTCTCCCTCGTCGGAGAAGTCGCAGACGATATTGGCCCGTTTGAGGAGCCTGTCGTACTGTTTCTTGATCTGGTTGATCCGCAGTTCGGAAATCTTCTCGCGGCACTGGCAGTAGATGTCCAAGGAAAGCAGGGCCAGGACGTCGATGGCCGATTCCAGGGCGAGCAGTTCGACAAAAAGGTTGTGTTCGGTGACTTGCGGCCAGAGCGTTTCGCGCACGGCCTTTTTGAGCAGGAACACGAAGGCCGTGGCCTGGGACGGGGTGAAATCCTGCACCGCCCGGACCCGGACGATCTCGTCGAGGAGAGGCGTGAAGACGGCCGGGTCGGGCATGGGCCCGCTGGCGGCCAGCCCGAGCACGATCCCCCGCATGCCGGCCTCGAATTTGTGGCGCACCGGATTGGCAAAAGGATCTTCCCTTTTCTTCCAAAGCACCGCAGTATTTTCGGCATAGGTATCCATGACCAGTTCAAACCACCGGTCCAGGACGGCCTTTTGCTCCAAAACCAAAAAATCCACCAATTTCAGCATGGAAATGTCCCTTTCTTCACAAACCCTAAACAGGCTGATTCCTTATCAGAAAAGCACAAATTGTAAAGACGGGAAATCCGGCGGCCGGTTCCTCCAACCCCATGAAATCCCACTCCTTGCCTGGCGAACCGGAAATTTGCTAGACACCGGAAAAAGAGGCGGCTCATGGAACCTTCAGCCAAGCAAGTGGAGATTTTGCGCGCCGCGGCCGCCTTTGCCACGGTCGCACGCTACCACGGGACCTTGCCGCGGCGGCAGGCCCTGCATTACGCGAAGGACGATCTGGCAGGCCTTGAGGATGCCGGATTTTTGGAGCGGGTCAAGCTTTCTTTCCCCTGCGGCAAGGACGTGGCCGGCTGGCGGCTGACCGATGCCGGCAGGCGCGCCCTGCCCGGCCTGGACCCGGCCGAGGGCCTGGAACTCGAACCCGAGCATCTGCGGATTCTAAACGATGTCTACCATTCTTCGCGCCTGAGCGCCCACCGGGGCATGATGCCAAAGGCCCTGGCCAGGCAGTTCGACGACGACGACCTGGACGATCTTTTCACCCACGGCTACCTGCTGCGCATCCGGATCAAAGGCGCGGGCAAGGCCAAGGGCTGGATCGTTTCGAGCAAGGGGCTTTCGGCCCTGCGCCGGGCGGCGGCAAAGCCGGAGGCGTGCGTTGCCTCGCCCGACGGGCCGTAAACCGGCCGGCCCTGCCCCCTTGCCGTCCCGGAGCCGGCCTCGTGCCGCACCCTTAAAACACGTCGGCATTTTTAGGATAAAAGCCAATTCTATCCGTGCGTTGCATTAAAAACGCCCCTGCCAGGACATCGAGGACACGGCCCTAGAGCCCGTTTGGCCCGTTCCCCCCGTCCGGGTGGGCGGCCAGGGCCAGGACGCCGGCCATGGCCTCGCGCACGGACTGGCGCTTGATGGCCAGCCGGTCGCCCGCGAAGGTGAACCGCTTGACCTCCACCGCCTCCGGACTTTCCCAGGCCATCCAGACCGTGCCCACGGGCTTCTGGGGCGTGCCGCCCCCCGGTCCGGCGATGCCGCTGACCGCCACCGCGATGTCGGCCCGAAGGACCCCCCGGGCGCCCCGGGCCATGGCCAGGGCCGCCTCCCGGCTGACCGCGCCCTTGGTGTCGAGAACCGTTTGGGATACGCCGAGCACGTCGCGCTTGATCTCGTTGGCGTAGGCCACGACCGAACCGAAGAACCAGTCCGAGGCCCCGGCCCCGTCGGTCAGGACGCTGGCCAAGAGGCCGCCGGTGCACGATTCGGCGCAGGCAAGCCTCCAGCCCCTGGCCCGGAGCGCCGCGCCGAGCCGTTCCGTCAACGCTGCAAAACCGTCTTCCACCTGCTCCCTCCTTTCGCTCCCGCATTCCGACCGCCGCGTCCCTCGGGCCGGGCCGCCCGCCCCCCGGGCCTCCCTGTCCGGACCTTTCCGCCGCCGTCCCCTGGCCCCGGACTGGTCCGGCCGGCCCCGGCCCCGATCCGCCAGGCCCCGGACCGGCCTCGCGGCCGCCAACCGTGCTCCGGTGCCGCCGAAGACGGACTCCGACCCATTGCAGGCATTACCCAAGGCAAGACCTGCGTCAAGTTCCGGATGGATAAGAGGGATTCGGCCGGGCCGCAAGCCCGGCGTCCGTCGCCGTCCCCCTCCGGGCGGCCGACAGGCCGGGCGGCCCGGTTTTCCCGCCCGCGGCCTCGGTCGGCGCCGCCTGGACTTGACGCGGCAAACGGGCCCCGCGTACATGCCTTGGCGACGGAAAAGACCAAGGAGCCAGTCATGTTGGATATGAAATTTTTGCGCCAGAATCCGCAGGCCGTGGCCGACGGCCTGGCCCGGCGGCGCTTTCCCTTTGACCTCGACGCCTTTCTGGCCTTGGAGGAACGCCGCCGCGAAACCATCACCGAGGTCGAGCGCAAAAAAGGCCAGCGCAACGCCGCCTCGGCCGAGGTGGCGAAAATAAAGCGCCAGGGCGGCGACGCCGCCCACGTCCTGGCCGGACTCGGCGCCCTTTCCGAAGACATCAAGGCCCTGGACGAAAAGACCCGGGACGTGGACGCGGCCGTGACCGAGCTGCTCCTTGGCGTGCCGAACATCCCCCACGCCACCACCCCGGACGGGGCCAATGAAAACGACAACGTGGAGATCCGCCGGGTCGGCGTGCCCCGCGCCCTCGATTTCCCGGCCATGGAACACCAGGACGTGGGCACGGGCCTTGGCGGCCTCGACTTCGAGCGGGCGGCCAAACTGTCCGGGGCGCGGTTCGTGGTCCTGCGCGGCGGCCTGGCCCGGCTGGAGCGGGCCCTCGCCGCCTTCATGCTCGACACCCACACCCTGGGCCACGGCTACACCGAGGTGGCCACCCCCTACATCGTCAACGCCGAGAGCCTGACCGGCACGGGCCAGCTGCCCAAATTCGCCGAGGACCTCTTCAAGCTCGACGGCCAGGCCGCCTACCTCATCCCCACGGCCGAGGTGCCGGTGACCAACCTCCACCGGGGCGAGGTCCTGCCCGAGGCGGCCCTGCCCTTGGCCTACACCTGCCACACCCAGTGCTTCCGGTCCGAGGCCGGGTCCTACGGCAAGGACACCAAGGGGCTCATCCGCCTGCACCAGTTCGGCAAGGTGGAACTCGTCCGCCTCGTCCACCCGGACACCTCCTACCAGGAGCTCGAAGTCCTGACCGGCCACGCCGAGGCCATTCTCCAGGCCCTCGGCCTGCCCTACCGGGTGGTGGCCCTTTGCGCCGGGGACCTCGGCTTTTCCTCGGCCAAGACCTACGACCTGGAGGTCTGGCTGCCCGGACAGGACAAGTACCGGGAGATCTCCTCGTGCTCCAATTTCGAGGATTTCCAGGCCCGGCGGGCCGACATCCGGTTCAAGCCCGAAGGCGGCAAAAAAACGGCCCTCGTGCACACGCTAAACGGCTCCGGCCTGGCCATCGGCCGGACCATGGCCGCGATCCTCGAAAACTACGTGCGCAAGGACGGCTCGGTCGTCGTGCCGCCGGTCCTTGTGCCCTTCATGGGCGGGACCGAAGTCCTCGAACCCGAGGGGCCCGGGAGGCCCGAGAGGAAAGGCGCATGAACGAAACCAATCGGCAGGAATTCAAGGAAGCCCTCAAGCGGGGGCTTCTGATCGGCGGGGCGGTCGGGGTCCTCGGCGGCCTCTTTTTCATGGACATCCGCCGGGGGCTCGTCCTCGGCCTGGTCGGCGGCTTCTTCGCGGTCCTCACCCGCCGGGCCATCGACAAGCGCAAGAAGCGCTAGGCGGCAACGGAGACGGGGGAGAAGAGGGAAGATGCCTCCGGCGGCCGGGAGGGGGTCACCCCCTCCCGGACCCACCCGAACGGGGCCGAAGCTCCCCGCGCCCCAGGCGAAGCCGGCCAAAAGTTTTTGGGAAGGGTTCCCCCGGCCGCCGGAGGCGTCTTCCTTCCCCGGCGGGGTTCGGGGCGGAGCCCCGATTCTCAGACCATAAAAAAGCCCGGGCATGCCCGGGCTTTTTTCGTGGCCGCGCGGGGGCGGGCCTGGAGCTAGTTGGAGACGAGGCTCAGGTTCTTGACGCCCATGGCCACGTAGATGTCGGCCAGGGCGCTCTGGTAGTCGGTCAGGGCCTGGGTCAGATTGAACTCGGCCGAGCTCACCCGGGCCTGGGCGTCGAGGACGTCGGTGCTGGTGCCGACCTGCGCCTGGTAGCGGGCCACGGCCATGCGGTAGCCTTCGCGCGAGGCTTCGAGCGCCGTGCGGGCCACGGAGATGCGTTTGGCCGCGTCCTGGATGTTTAGGTAGAAGGTCTTGACCTGGTAGCCGACGTCGAGGCGCAGCTTGGCCAGGTCGGCCTGGACCTTTTTCACGTTTTCCCGGGCGGACTGCACGCCGAAGTAGGTCGAGCCCCAGTCCCAGGCCTGGAGCGTGGCCCCGATGCCGATGGCGGCGGAGTCCGGCGTGGTGGCGCCGGAGGAGTCCTTGAGGCCGAGGTCGGGCTGGTTGCCCTGCTTGGTGTAGGTGGCCTGGGCCTGGACCTGGGGATAGAAGGTGCTGGCCGCGATCTTGACGTCGCGTTCGGCCATCTGGACGGTCTTCACCCCCATGTAGAGGTCCGGGCGCAGCTTGTAGGCCGTGTCCAGGCACTCTTCGATGCTCATGGGGAACGGGATGTAGGTCAGCTCGCCCACGTAATTGGTCTGCTGGTTAAGCGGCAGGTTTAGGAGCGAATTGAGCTGGGCCGTCTGGACCAGGACATCGTTTTCGGCCTTCAGCAGGTTCTGCTCGGCCTGGGCCAGGTCGGATTCGGCCTGCAACACGTCGAGGCGGGGCTTGAGGCCCACGTCGTAGTAGGCCTGGGCCACCTTGTACTGGGATTCGAGCCGGGCCACGGAATCCTTGTTGCTCTGCACGTTGGACCGGGCCTGGAGCAGGGTCAGGAAGGCCTGCTGCACGGCTTTGATGAGGCTCAGTTCCGTGTACTTGATGTTGGCCTCGGCCTGCTCCCGGGACAGCTCGGCCTTCTGGTAGCTGCTCAAGAGCTTGAAACCGGTGAAAAGCGGCTGGGTGGCCGTCAACTGCAACTGGTACAGGTTTTTCCAGTAGCCGATCCGGGAAGAGGAATAGGTCGATGTGGCCAGCGAGGACCCGGTCATGCTGTTGATGATCTGGTTGCTCGGGATGGTGACGGCGTTTTGGCTGATGACCTGGGCGTCGGTCCGCTGGAAGGTGTAGCTCACCGTGCCGACCGCCCCGAAATTGGCCATGGCTTGGCGCCGCTGCTGCTCGGCGCCGCTCAGGATGGCCCGGGCCGACTGCATCTGCGGGTTGGCGTCAAGGCCGCGCTGGGCGCTCTGCTGCATGTCGATGGGGTTGCCCTCGGCGGCCGGAAGGCCGGCGCCGGTGGTCGTGTGCTGGGCCACGGCCGGATCGGTCTGCCGGTCCTTGACGAAGTCCGGCAGCGGAATCTTCTCGATCTTGGCTTCGATGCCGTCGCCCGCCGGGGCGGGACTCCCGGCCTGGGAGCCGTTGGCGGAACCGCTTTTGGCGTTGGCGGTATAGCGGTTGGCCACCCGGTCCTTGGCGGACGGCGTGGCCGCGTCCTGGGCCTGGGCCTGGCCGGCGAAGAGGCCCGCAACGAAAAGACTCGTGATGACAGCCAGAAAGAGTCTTTGTTTGAAACATGCAATCATTCGGTCCTTCTCCCTGCCGGTCGATTACCCTGTTTCGGGCAACACCCGATAATATAATTATTCCGGAATGTATAGCTTGGTGAACACGCATTCACCAAGCCGACCAACATGACGACGATCTCGGCCTTCTAGGCCCTTCCCCCGGCTTTGTCGAGGCCCGGCCGCTCCCGGTTGCAACCCGCACGCCCCTGCCGTACAAACCCGCCATCGGCACCGCCGCAAGGACAGGCCCAAAGGAGCCCCATGACCCTCGCCAAACGCCTCGGATTCGAGCAGAGCCCGGTTTTCCTCGTGGACGGCACCGCTTTTTTCTACCGGGGCTACCATGCCTTCGGCGACCTCTCCCGCTCGGACGGGTTTCCGACCAGCGCCCTTTTCATGATTTTTCGGCTGCTGTTCAAGTTACTGAAAGAACAGGAACCGAGCCACCTGGTTTTCTTTCTGGACGGACGCGGCCCCAATTTCCGCAGCAAGATTTATTCCAATTACAAGGCCAACCGCGACGCCATGCCCGAGCCCCTGGCCCGGCAGGTGGAGCCCCTGCGCCAGGGCCTGCGCCTCCTTGGCGTGCCGGTCATCGTGCCCGAGGACGCCGAGGCCGACGACGGCATCGCCACCCTGGCCGCCCGGTTCCGGGACATCCGGCCGGTGGTCATCGTCGGCGCGGACAAGGACCTCAAGCAGTGCCTGGACGACCGGGTGGTCCTCTACGATCCCTCGGGCAAGGCCGAGAAGCTGACCACCAAGGCCGCCTTCACGGCCGAGTGCGGCATCGAGCCCGCCTCCTGGCCGGATTTGCAAGCCCTGGTCGGGGACACCAGCGACAACATCCCGGGCGTGCCGGGGGTCGGCCCCAAGACGGCGCTGGCCATCCTGCGCACCCTGCCGACGCTCGAAGCCGTGCGCGACAACCTGGACGCCGTGCCCGTCTCGGCCCGCAAAAAGATCGAGCCCTTTCTGGAGGCGGTCTTCACCTACCGTGCGCTGACGCGCCTTCGCACCGACATCCTGCCGGACACGGCCCTGGCCGACGCGCTGCTGGCCAAGCCCGACACGGCCGGGCTGCGGGCCTTTCTGGAGTCCTACGAGTTGCGCACCCTGGCCCGGGAGGCGGCCGTCCTGCCGACCGACCCGGCCGGCAAGGCGGCCCAGGCGGCCGCTCCCAAGGCCGCTGGCGCGGCCACCCAGCTCTCGCTTTTCGGCAACGACCGGCCCTGCCCGCCGCCCGTGGAACCGGGCGCGGCCCGGGACTTCGTCCCGGCCACCGGCCTGCCGGACCTGTCCGGCCGGGCCGTGGCCCTGGTACCGGTGGCCGGCGGCTTCACCCTGTCCCTCGGCCCCGCCGAGTGCGCGACCGACGCCGCCCCGGCCGAGCTGGCCCCGCTTCTGGCCACAGCCTCCCGGGTGGCCGTGCCCTCGGTCAAGGCCCTCCTGGCCCTGGATCCGGCCTTCGAGGCCCTGCCCCTCCCCACATGGTTCGACCTCGGCCTCGCCGCCTATCTCCTCAATCCCGAACAGCGCAACTACGGGTTCGAGCGGCTGCGCGACAGCCTTTTCGCCGATCCGGCCGTGGACGCCTCGGACCTGTCCCCGGCCGACACGGCCAAGGCCGCGGCCCGCCTCGCCGATCTCCTGGCCTCGCGCCTGGAGGCGGCCGGCCTCTCCGACCTGGTGGCCCGGCTGGAGCTGCCCCTGGTGCCCGTCCTTTTGTCCATGGAGCGGATCGGCATCGGCATCGACACCGCCGCCCTGGCCGCCTTTGGCGCGGAAGTGGCCACCGAACTGGCCCGCCTCGAAGGGGCCATCCGGGAGCTGGCCGGCGAGGGGTTCAACCCCCGGTCGAGCCGGCAGCTCGGGGAGGTCCTTTACGGCCGGATGGGCCTCAAGCCCCGGGGCAAGACCCCGGGCGGCGCGGCCTCGACCTCCCAGGAGGCCCTCGAGCGGCTGGCCGGCGAAAACCCGCTGGTGGACCGCATCCTGGAATTCCGGAAGCTCGAAAAGCTCCGCTCCACCTACCTCGATCCCCTGCCGCGCCTGGCCGACGCCGCCGGCCGGATCCACACCACGTTCAACAATCTGGCCACGGCCACGGGCCGGCTCTCGAGCTCCAACCCCAATCTGCAAAACATCCCCATCCGGGGCACCCTTGGCCGGCGCATGCGCGAGTGTTTCGTGGCCGCTGCCGGGAAAAAGCTGGTCGCGGCCGACTATTCCCAGATTGAGCTGCGGGTCCTGGCCCACCTGTCCGGCGAGCCGGCGCTCCTTGCGGCCTTCGAGCAGGGGGCCGACATCCACGCCCGCACGGCCGCCATCCTTTTCGACAAGGCCGAGGCCGACATCCGGCCCGACGAACGCCGGCAGGCCAAGACCATCAACTTCGGCCTGCTCTATGGCATGGGGCCCCAGAAGCTGTCCCGGGACCTCGGCATCAAGCTCGACGCGGCCAAGGCCTTCATCGAGAAGTATTTCGAGCGACTCTCCGGCCTCTCGACGTTCTACCAGGGCATCGTGGACACGGCCAAGGCGCAGGGCTTCGTCACCACCCTGGCCGGGCGGCGGCGGCTGTTGCCGGAAATCCATTCCGCCAACAGCCAGCTGGCCTCCCAGGCCCGGCGCCAGGCCATCAACACGGTGGTCCAGGGCGGCGCGGCCGACATCATCAAGATGGCCATGCTGGCGGCCCACAACGACCCGGAACTGGCCGGGCTCGGCGCGGCCATGGTGCTCCAGGTCCACGACGAACTGCTGCTCGAAACGCCGGAAGCGGCCGCCCAGGCCGCCGGCGAGCGGCTGTCCGCGCTCATGTGCGGGGTCGTCGCCCTGGCCGTGCCCCTGGCCGTCGACTGGGGCGCGGGCCAGACCTGGGGCCAGGCCCATTAGGCGGCGTCCGGGGCTTTTAATCCCGGCCAAACTCCCGTATCGTCCGCGCCTGGGAACTCTTTCCCGACGCCGCCGACAGCCGGAGGCGTTCCAGCCGGCCCGGCCGGCCGGAACCTTTTGAAGGAACAGGGCATGCCGCCATCCGGAAAATCCATTCGCGAAGACCTGGCCCGGGCCAAGGCCGCCTTTGCCAAAAACGACGAACTGCGGACCGTGCAGCTCGTGGTCATGGCCTTGCGGGCTTTCGTGTCCGTCAAACTGCCGAGCTCCGACCGCATCATGGTGGAAGGCCTGCTGCGCGAAAGCTTTTCCAATCTGAGCAAACTGCCCCACATCCGGAAACTGGCCCCAAACGGCATCCCCTACGTCAAGGGACAGGAGCAGAAGCTCTGCTCCACCCTCATTCCCCTGGCCCAACAGCTCGAAGACGAGCTCGGCCGGGAAGACCTGGACGCCATGCGCGAACGCAAGCTGCGCATCGACCATGCCATCATCAAGGGGAGCAAATTTCTGGCCGACGGCAACCTGCTCGAAGCCCAGCGCAACTTCCGGGCGGCCGTGGAAGACTACGTGGACGAGAAAGGGCTTTTCCCGCTGATCGCCTCGCGCCTCCTCGACGCCGGCCAGTTCAAGCCGTCGTTCGAATACATCCGGCGGGCGGTGGAAGAGTCCCCGGACAACGCCCGGGCCTACGATTTCCTGCTGACCGCGGCCGGCAAGGCCGAGGAATGGAGCCTGGCCGAGCGCATCCTGCTCGACGTCCAGGCAAAGGGCGTCCGCCAGCCCCTGCTCGACCAGACGCTGGCCCTGGTGGAAGCGCGCCTTGGCCACTGGGCCGAGGCCCGTTCGGCGGCCAAACGGGCCGTGGACGCAGCACCCCGCCTGGCCGAAGCCGCCCGGGTCCTGGCCCTGGCCGAGAAGAAACTGGCCGAGAAAGCCGCTCCTTCCGCATCCTGACCCCGGCCCCACCGGAACGGCGCACCTGCGGCCGGGCTACCTTCCGGCCAGGAGCGCCAGGGCTCGCGTCTCCACGGCACTTGCGTCCTCGGCGTCGGCGAACACGGCCACCGTCCTTCCCCCTCCCCTGTCCAGGGCGTGGTAGACCGCGCCCACACTGCCCGGCCCGCCGGCGGAATGGCCGGCCACGGCCAAGGGCCGGTCCATGCCCGGACGCTTCATGGTCCCGCGCATGAGGCCGAGCCCGTAGCCGGCCGTGTGCCACGGACGGCCGGCCATCCCCGGCGCGAGGAGAAACGGTTCCAGAAATGCCTGCTTCCAGGCCGGGGCCAGGAGCTCGCCCGCGAGCAGCCGGTGCAGGGCCAGGGCCGCCTCGGCCACCGGGCCGATGACGGTCCCGTGGAAGCACCAGCCCGGTTGGTAGCCGTGGCCGCCGGGAAACGCCGTGGCCGCCATGTCGGCGGGCCGTTCCGCCAGCCGGGAGGCGACAAGCCCCAGGGGACCAAGGACCAGAGCGGCCAGAGCCTCGCCGAGACCCGTGCCGCAAATCCGTTCGATCAGCCGGCGCAGGAGCAGGTAGCCGACGTTGGAGTAGGCCCAGCCGGTCCGGGGCGCGAAAAGGAGCCTGTCCGGCGAAACCCGCGCCAAAAGCGCCTGGTCGGACCAGGGCGCGTCTCCCCGGGACACCGCCTCGCGGTACTCGGCCAGGGCCCCGTAATCCCCCACCCCGGCCCGGTGTTGCAGAAGGTCGCGGACCGTAAAGGGATACGCGTCCAGCCTGGCCTCGATATCCAGTTGGCCCTTCCCGGCCAGCCTGAGCAGGCAGGCGGCGATCAGGGGCTTGGTGAAACTCCACCAGGGCACGACCGCCGTCGCGGCCCCGGGCCGCAGGTCGCCCGTCGCTTCGACGAGGGCGGCGTAGCGGGTCATGGCCGGCCTCCCCCTGGCGGGAGGCTTTCGAGGAAAAACGCGCCGAAGCACCCCGGAAGCATGTGCGGCGATCCTAGATGCCGGCGAGCCCCTCGACCAGGAGGGCGGCGTGTTCCGGCCAGGCCCGGGCGCACAGCTCCCGCTCCCCGGGCGCAGCCGCGTCCATGAGCTGGCTGCCGGCCCCGGCCAGTTCCTCGGCCGAAAACGAGTCCAGGAAATCGAGGAGCCCCAGCCCCCCGTCGTCCAGGTCCGGCCGCTCGCCAAGGCCCCGGGCAAATCCGGCCACCGCCGCCCCGGCCACCTCCGGACCGGCCAAAACCAGCTCCCCGACCCCGTCCACCCGGTCGAGCCGCAGCCGCATGGTCATGTTGGTGAAAAAGGCCAGCCCGGCCAACCGCTCGGCCATGGGGCCGGCTTCGGTAAAATTGCGCGACGCGCCGTAGCCCCGGACGGTGACGAGCCTTGCCGCCACTTCCCCGCCGGCCAGGCTCCCCACGAAATCCCCGGCCGCGTGGTGCCACGGCCCGATGGACGCCCCGGTCGGCGCGTCGAAATACCGGGTCAGGATCCGGGCCGCCTCGCCATAGAGCGCCGCGGTCTCCCCGGCCGTCAGCACCCGCTCCCCGGCGTCGAAATCCCACAACCGCACCCGGCCGGCCCCGTCCTGGTGGAATTCGTGGAACCCGCCGAACCACTCCTCCAGCAAAAAGGCCAGGCCCCGGGCCTGCCCGACCGCGTACGGGCAGGGCAGGAACTCCGGCGTGAAACGGCTTCGCAGGCCGCGCAAGAGCCCGGCCTCCTCTTCCAGGCAGGCCACGGCCACGGGCGTGGCCGCCACATTGACGCAAAATTTCGCCACCCCATGCCCCAGCCGGACCGTGACGCTGGCCGGATGGTAGAGGGCCCCGTGCTTCTCGGCCCGGACGACGATCTCCCCCACGCCCGCCACGCCGTCCCCATGCCCGGCCGCCGCCAAGGCCCGGCCCAGGGCCGCGTACCCGTCCCCGGCCAGAAACGCTTCCAGGGCCTCGAAATACGCCCCGTACGTCAGCTCCGGCCCGCCGCCCTCGACCAGGGCCGCCCCATGCTCCGGCCGCCAGGGCAGCGTCCCGGCGGGTGTGGCGATTTCACGTAGGATGGTGTCCATAGAAGATGCCTCCGGCGGCCGGGGGGGATGATCCCCCCCGGACCCCCTCAATGGTGTAGGGGTATTGGGTCGGCCGGGCGGTCGATCCGGGTTCATGGTCAAAGGGAAAAAGGAATGCCAATGCCGGTGGCCTCCGTCCTTTTCCACTGCAGCTGCGGGACTTCGTGCCGGCAAGCCCGCAGCCCGCCAGGGAGGGTCCGGGAGGGGGTTACCCCCTCCCGGCCGCCGGAGGCATCTTCGCCTTGGCGTACCCCCGCGCCGTGTTGACGAAGTTCATGGCCCAGTGGGGCGCGCCTTCGGCGTGGATGTGGGTGTAGGCGGCGAAGGTGTTCTTGAAAAGGAGCCCGTCGCGGCCGTCCAGCATGCCGACGCCGCGCTCCATGGTGAGCGCGAAGGCTTCCGGCCCGGGCAGCCCCGGGGCCTCCCCCGAGCAGGCGCCGAGGGCGGCCTGGCAGCGGGAATAGTGGAATTCGTGGCCGCGAAGGACGGTGCCGACCGGGTGGTAGGGATTGGCGCGCACGACCCGGGCCAGACTGTAGCCCAGGCCCTGGGGCCGGGCACAGAGCGTGGTGGTCACGGGAAAGACGCCGGCCATGGCATGGGTCCGGCCGTCCATGTCGAGCCCCTGGCAGAGATACATGAACCCGCCGCACTCGGCGTAGATGGGCAGCCCGGCCGCGGCCAGGGTCTTGACGCGGCAGCGCGTGGCCGTGTTGGCGGCGAGCCCCTCGACCTGGGTCTCGGGGAAGCCGCCGCCGAGGTAGAGGCCGTCGAGATCGGGCCAGGGCGCGTCGTCGAGGAGGCTGACAAAGGCCAGGCGGGCCCCGGCCCGTTCGAGGGCTTCGAGATTTTCCGGGTAGTAGAACCACAGGGCCGCGTCCCGGACCACGCCGATGACCGGGGCCGGGCCGGCGGCCGGAACCGGGCCTGAAATGGCGGCCACGGGAGCGGTGGAATCCGGTAGGGGCGGGGCGGACCGGGCGATGGCCAAAAGCCGGTCGAGGTCCACGTGCTGCCGGATAACGGCGGCCAGATTGTCGAGGATGGCGTCCACGGCCCCGTGCTCGCGGTTCGAGACCAGCCCCATGTGGCGTTCGGGAATCGGATTTTCGAAAATTTTCGGCAGCAGGCCGAGAACCGGCACGCCGGCCAGCTGTTCGATGGCCCCGGACACGATGTCGCGATGGCGCGGTCCGGCCGTGCGGTTGACCACCACCCCGGCCAGGTGGAGGCCCGGTTCGAATCCGGCCACCCCGGCCACGATGGCGGCGGCGGTCCGGGTCATCTTGGTGGCGTCGAGAATGAGGACGACCGGCGCGAGGAGGGTCCGGGCCAGGGCGGCGGTGGAGCAGGAACCGGCGAGGTCCATGCCGTCAAAGAGGCCCCGGTTGCCTTCGATGACCGAAATGTCGACGTCGCGGGATTTTTCCAGGAACAGGGAGGGGAGCCTGGCTTCCGGCAATAAAAAAGGGTCCAGATTGGTGGCGTCGCGCCCGGCGGCAAGGCCAAGCCAGGCGGCGTCGATATAATCCGGACCCTTTTTGAATGGACGAACGCGAAGGCCGGCGACAGCCAGGGCCCGGCAGATTCCGAGGGTCAGGATGGTCTTGCCGGCGCCCCCGGAAAGCCCGGCCAGGACAAGACGCGGGCGATGGTTCACGGCGCGTGCACTGCTTGCGCCCTGCGGCGCGGCATGAGGTTGGTGTTTCGCGAGGCGGTCCGTCATGGGCGTCCCGCCGGGCGGGGTGCGGTCCTTGCCGCGGCGGCCCGCGCCAATGGGTCCGGATCGCGAAACGCCCGCGCCGTGGGAACTATTCTTCCTCGGCCTTCTGCTTGCCGGCGCCGGTCATGCCGTACATGGTGGTCGAGCCGCTGGACCAGAACTCGAGCTTGCCTTCGTTGACCAGCTCGGTGAGGACCTTTTTCACTTCGCGCTGCTTCTTGTCCGGGAAAATCTTGCAGAAATCGCTGAAGTAGAACTTGGACTTGCCCGTCTTTCCCGTAAGGAACTCGAGAACTTGCTCTTTCTCGGAAGGCATGGCGTCCCCTCTTTGTTTGATCCGGGCGGGGACAGGTCCCCGCCCGGAAGTGGTTGCTAGGCTTCGATGTGCTTGGTGAACTTGAACTGGGTGCTCTGGCGCCACGTGTAGTAGGCCGGATCACGGAAGTCGTCGATGCAGTGGTGGGTGAATTCCAGATCGCACAGCTCGAAGAACTTCTCCCAGCCGATGCGCTCGGCCCATTCGCCCAGGCGCTCGTACTTCTGCGCGTTGGCGGCGTAGACCTCGACGATGTGCTTGACCATCTTGGTCAGGGTCGGCCAGCGCGGGGGCTCGTTGGGGATATAAGCCACAACGACCTTGGAGAACTTGGGCATGGAGATCCGGTTGGACACCTTGCCGCCGACCATGAGCACGATGCCGTCGCCCTCGCCGGAGGCGAGCGGCATGGCCGGGCACATGGTGTAGCAGTTGCCGCAGTACATGCAGCGCGAGGCGTTGACCGCGACCGAGTTGACCTTCTTGCCGTCGATCTCGACCTTGGCCGGCTTGATGGCGCCGGTGGGGCAGGCGGAGACGGCCAGGGGCACTTCGCAGATGTTGTCCAGGCGGTCGTGCTCGACGATGGGGGGCTTCCTGTGGATGCCGACGATGCCGATGTCGGAGCAGTGGACCGCGCCGCACATGTTCAGGCAGCAGGCCAGGGAGATGCGGACCATGGCCGGCAGGGTCATGGACTGGAAGTACTCGAACATCTCGTCCATGACGGCCTTGACCGGGCCGGAGGCGTCGGTGGCCGGGGTGTGGCAGTGGACATACCCCTGGGTGTGGACGATGTTGGAGACGCAGGCGCCGGTGCCGCCGACCGGGAACTTCTGGCTGCCGCCGGCGAACTTGCGGGAGGCCAGATCGGCCAGCAGGCCGTCAAGGGCGGCCTCGGTCTCGACCATGAACTCCACGTTGTTGCGCGTGGTGAAGCGCAGGTGGCCACCGCAGTGCTTGTCGGCGATCTCGCAGATCTCGCGGATGTGCGTGACGCTCATGAGGCGGGCGGCGCCGACGCGCACGGTGTAGACCACATCGCCCGAGAGGCCGACGTGCTTGAGCACGCCCGGCTTCACGATCTCGTGATAGTCCCAGGCGCCTTTGTTCTTTTTGATAACCGGCGGATAGAACTCCTCGAAATGACGAGGACCAATATCCGTGATCCGGCCTTCCATGGGTTTGTCGGGATTGTATCCGGAAGAAATGAATGCCATGTCTGTGTCCCCCCGCTTATCTCATGTGTCTCTGGCGATAGGCCTTTTCGTCATGGGCAAAGCCGCCGGGCACTTCATCTTCCTTGAAGAAGATGTAGGGGTTGGAGCGCGGCTCCACCACGTGCTGCGGCACGGCCTTGATGTTGGTGACCTCGAGCAGCTTCTGGAAGGACAGCCGCTTCATGGTCTCGCCCACGCGCTCGCGGTTCTTGCCTTCTTCCATCCACCAGTCCCAAATGTTCTCGATGACTTCCTTGATCTCGTCGTAGGGCTTCTCGACGACCACGAAGGGCACGAGCAGCGAGGACATCTGGGCGCCGTCGAGGATCGGGGCCTTGGCGCCGAGCAGGATCGAAGCGCCGGTTTCGGCGCCGATCTTCACGGCCGCGGGCATGGTGTTGATGCAGTGCATGCAGCGGGTGCAGTTGGCATTGTCGATGGAGAGCTTGGCGCCGTCATAGGACATGCAGCCGGTGGGGCAGCGGTCCACGACTTCCTTAACGATGTCGAACTTGCCCCAGTCACGGCCGGCATGGGAGCCGCCGCCAGCCTTGAACTCGCCGGCGACATAGCCCTTGACGCGGTCCTGGTCGATGCGGATGTCGTCTTTCCAGGTGCCGATGACCGAGAAGTCCGAACGGGCGATGGAGGCCACGCAGCCGTTGGGGCAGCCGTCGAACTTGAACTTGAACTTGTAGGGGAAGGCCGGGCGGTGCAGCTCGTCCTGGTAGTCGTTGGTCAGGGTGTGGCACAGATCCTGGGTGTCGTAGCAGGCGAATTCGCAGCGCGACTTGCCCAGGCAGTCGGCCGGGGTGCGCAGGTTGCCGCCCGAGCCGCCGAGGTCGGTGTTCATCTTGTGGGTGACGTCGTGGAAGATTTCTTCCAGCTGCGGGGTGGTGGTGCCCAAAAGCACGATGTCGCCCGTGGAGCCGTGCATGTTGGTCAGGCCGGAACCGCGCAGGTCCCAGATGTCCATGATGCCGCGCAGGTAGTCGGAAGTGTAGTACTTGCCGGAGGGCTGGGCCAGGCGGACCGTGTGGAAGTGGGCAACGCCGGGGAACATTTCGGGCTGGTCGCAGTACCGGCCGATGACGCCGCCGCCGTAACCGAAAACGCCGACGATGCCGCCGTGCTTCCAGTGGGTCTCCTTGTCCTTGAAGGAGAGTTCCAGCACGCCGAGCAGGTCGTCAGGACAGTCAACCGGCGTCTGGTAGTCCAGGCCGGCCGCATTGGTGGCCCGGTGCTCGGCTTCCTGTTTGATGTCGGACACGAAGCTGGGCCACGGCCCGCTTTCGAGCTGGTCCAACAAGGGGGTTTGGTGTTTCGCCATTTGCTTCCTCCAGTGGGGTTTGAAGAGTTACCGCCTTAACCAGTTTAACATGCGCCGCCGACGACATCCTGCCGCCATTTGCGCATCCCCCCCCGGCCGACCCTGCTCGCCGGCGGGCGGGGTGTTATTCACGTGGGGTCAGAAGGAAAGTGAACAATTGCACAATCGCTCCCGTCCTAAAATGACAACAGGCTTCTGTCAACGGGAAAACGAGGTTGGCGCTGGTCCACGCAGCAACTGCCCTCCTACCATTTCGGCGCCGCCGATGCAAAGCCCTTTTGCGTCGGCCGGCCTTGCTCGCCCCGGCTCTTGCCAAACCCGGTTTTTTTTCCCATGCACCTGCCCATGCCCACACCCGACGCCTCCTGCCGCCGCTGCGGCGCCTGCTGCCGGGCCGGCGGCCCGGCCCTGCACCGGTCCGACCTGCCCCTTGCCGCCTCGGGCCTCCTTGGCCCGGACACCCTCGTCACCCTGCGCCGGGGCGACCACGTGGCCGACAACGTGGCCGGCGGCGTCGGTCCCGCCCCGGCCGAGCTGGTCAAGGTCCGGCCCGGACCGGACGGCCGGGCCTGCCGCTTCTTCGCCACCCCGGCCGCCTGTTCCATCCACGACCGCCGGCCGGCCGAGTGCCGGGCCCTCTATTGCGAGGCCCCGGAGGGACTTGCCGCCATGTACCGGCAGGAACGGCTGACCCGGGCCGACCTCCTGCCGCCGGGAAGCGGGCTGGCCGCCCTGTGCGCTAACCACGAGGCCGCAACCGACCTGGTCCGGCTGGACGGCCTGTGCCGCCTGGCCCTGGCCGGGGACGAGGGTGCCCGAGACGAGGCTTACAAGATGGTAAAGCTCGACGCCGCCTACCGGCAACTCCTGCCCGAACGGACGGGGGTCGCGCCGGCGGCGCTGGCCTTCTACCTCGGCCGGCCGCCGCAGGAGGCCCTGCCCGCCTGCCGGGCCCTGCTCGCCCCAGGCGGCCTTTACAAGCTGTGGCGCAGGGCCTAAAGAAACACCACCGGCAGTTTCAGGACGCCGGGAGGAGCTTATGAAACGTTTTTTGTGCGCCTGCCTTCTCGCCCTGGCCGCGGCCACGAGCGCCCTGGCCATGGACCTGCATCAGGGATTCGGCAAATACCCGTTCGGCAAATCCTGCAAGGAGCTCTTCGAAGGACCCTCGTTCGGCATCGAACGGGCCCGGCCGATCTGGGACCGGCAACTGCAGATGTTCGGCCTGGCCTACGACCCCGAGGTCGTGGCCAAGAGCCCCTTTGTCCTCTACTACGACAAGGACGAGAAGCCCGAGTTCCAGGGCGTGCCGCTTGGCCGGATCTACTACGGCTGCGACAAGGATTCCGGCCGCTTTTCCCTGGTGGTCCTGGCCCACGACCTGATTTCCGTGCGCCAGCTCGTGCAGCAGACCACGGCCCTGCTCGGCGAGCCGACCAACACCACCATGATCCAGACCATCTGGGCCCTGCCCAACCTCTACGTCCAGATCGACCAGGTTTTCATGATCATCTACGACCGCCGCGCCGGCAAAATCTGATCCCGTCCCCGCCTCGCCGGACCGCCTGCCCGTGGGGCGGCCGCCCCGGCCTTCGGACCGGCCGGGAAAGGGTCGCGCCGCCCGCCCGCCGACGCCCCTGCCGGCTCAAAACGATTGCCTCGTAAACGTGCCCTGTCCCGGCAGCCGCCCGGGCCTGCCCCATCGCCAGCCCGGACGCACTTCCCCCGCCGCTTCGGCCACGCCGCCGCCAGCCTGCCGGTTGCCCGCATTTTCGCGGCAACGGGATTCTTTCGCCCTACCTAATTGACAATGGTTTTCATTTTCATATAGACGGACGGCAGCGGCCTGCCCCAGCAAGCCCGGGAGGAACCATGCCACGCAAGACCTTGACCGAGAACGCCGACTACGCCTGCCCCATCGTCGGGACCTGCCTGACCGTGTCCGAACTGCGCCGGATCTGCCGCAAGTGCGGCGACGCCGTGGCCGACGACGCCAGCGACTACGAGGCCCACGTCTTCCTGGTCGGTCAGGCCAAGGTGGCCGGCGGCGGACCGGCCAAATACCTGCAGCGGTTCCTGGACAAGAAATACCGCCGGGACCTGCGCGCCTTCCTGCGGGTCGAGGATCCGGCCACCCTGCGCCGGATGTGGCGCGAGCGGGCCGACGCCGGCGACGTGCCCGGCCCCTTCTGGGCCCTCATGTCCCACCCGACCGCGCCCGAGGAACTCCTGCGCGACATCTACGGCGAGGTCCACATGCTTTCCCACCGGGTGGGCGCGGCCAACCGGGCCGACCTGGCCCGCCTGTCCCAGCTGGAAGAGCGCCTGGCCGAGACCGCCGCCGCCCTGGAGGAGTCCAAGACCGTGCTGCGCCAGGCCGTTTCGGTCTGGAAGGGCCGGTGCCGGGAGGCCATGGAGGCGCTGTCCGCCGAGCGGGTGAAGCGGCAGGCCGCCGAGCGGGAACGGATTTCGCTGCGCCAGGCCATCGAAAGCTCGGCCGTGGCCGCGGTGCGCCGGGACCGGGACATCCTGCGCGACCAGCTGGCCGACCTGGCCGAGCGCCTGGAGGCCACCGAGACCGAGGCCGGCCGGCAGGCCCTGGCCCTCGAACGGATGCATGCCGCGTGGCGGGAGGCGAAAGAGGCCCTGGCCGACCGGGACAGCGAGGTCGAAGCCCTGGAAGCCACGCTGTTCGCGGCCCTCGGCGACGCGGCCGCGGCCCATGCCGCCCACGCCGAGCACCACCGCGACGAAGGGGACGACGGCCATCCGGCCGTCCTGCCCGGGGGAGCCCCCTGCCCGTGCCGCGAAAAGGGCCTGCCCGCCGAGTCCTGCGGCGAGGCCTGCGCCTGCCGCGACGCCCTGGCCGCCGGCGGCCTGGCCGGCAAGCGGGTCCTCTACGTCGGCGGCCGGTGTTCGCTGGTGTCCCATTACAAGGTCCTGGCCGAACGGTTCGGGTGCAAGCTGTTGCACCACGACGGCGGCCGGGAACAGTCGGCCCACCGGCTCTGGGAACTGCTCGGCACGGCCGACGCCGTGGTCTGCCCGGTGGACTGTGTGAGCCACGAGGCCTGCTCCCTGGTCAAGCAGGCCTGCAAGGGGTGCCTCAAACCGCTGATCCTGGCCCGGTCCTCGGGGCTCTCCAGCCTGGCCCGGTCCCTGGCCGAGCTGGGCCAGACGGTGCAATAGCCGGGAGCCGGGCCGGTTGCCTCCGGTCCGGTTCCCGGCTACCATGCACGCCCAGGCCGGCCCGGACGCGCCTGCCGTCCAAGGAGAACCCATGACCAAGCGCACCAACATTTCCTCGGGCTCCAAGTGGGAGCCCCTGCTCGGCTACTCCCGGGCCGTCGTGGCCGGCAACACGGTCTACGTGTCCGGCACGGTCGGGGCCCTGCCCGACGGCTCGGTGCCGGACGGCCCCTACGCCCAGGCCGTCCAGGCGCTTTCGATCATCAAGGACGCCCTGGCCCAGGCCGGCACGGATCTCTCGAACGTGGTGCGCACCCGGGTCTTCATGACCGACATGAACCACTTCGATGCCGTGGCCAAGGCCCACGGCGAGGTGTTCGGCGACATCCGGCCGGCCACCACCATCGTGGAAGTGAGCCGCCTCGTGGACGCCGCCTTCCTGGTCGAAATCGAGGCCGTGGCCCTCCTGTAGTCCGGGAAACCCCGTTCGGGCCGCCGGCGGACACGGCCTCCTGTTGCAGGATCGCAGCGGGAAGCCGGAATTCGACTTGCCGGCGGCGTGCTTTGCGGGTAACTTGTGAAAAAAGTGACAATACGAGGCCCGCAGCCGTATGAAACATGACATCGTCATCTGCATGGGCAGTTCGTGTTTCGCCAGGGGCAACAAGAAGCACCTGCTTTTGATCGAGCAGTACCTGGCCGACCACGGCCTGACGGACACGGTGGTCCTCTCCGGCAGCCGGTGCGAGGACCAGTGCACCAGCGGCCCCAACATCCGCATCGACGGGCAGCTCTACGGCGACATCAACACCGAACGCCTGATGGAACTCTTAAGCCGCCACCTCTCGGCCTAGCCCCGGTCGGCCGGCCTTTTCCCCCACGTCCCTTCCCCCTTGCCTTTGCAGCCCATGAAGACGACAATGGAATTCGAAGGGTCCCGCACAGGAACCAGCAAGGGAGGCGGCATGCCCAAGCACTATCCGATCTACACCATCGAAACCGAGTGCCAGGACTGCTACCGCTGCCTGCGCCAGTGTCCGGTCAAGGCCATCCAGGTGGAAGGCGGCCGGGCCACGGTGGTGCCCGAACTTTGCATCGCCTGCGGCCAGTGCGTGGCCGCCTGCCCGTCCCACGCCAAGCAGGTGCGAAGCGACATGTTCGGCGTTTTCAAGCTCCTGCGCGGAAGCCGGCCCACCTACGTCTCCCTGGCCCCGTCCTGGGTGACGGAGTTTCCCGACATCTCGCCCCAGGCCATGATCGCGGCCCTGCGCAAGCTCGGCTTTTCCGGGGTGTCGGAAACGGCCCTCGGGGCCCAGGAAGTGTCCGCGGCCGTGGCCCAGACCCTGTGCCAGGGGGGGCCCCGGCTCCTGCTCTCCACGGCCTGCCCGGCGGCCGTGGATTTCATCCGGGGCTACATGCCGGAGCTCGTGCCCAACCTGACGCCGCTTTTTTCCCCGCTGCTCTCCCACTGCCGGATGCTGCGCCGGGCCTACGGTCCGCAGATCGGGGTGGTCTTTTTCGGGCCGTGCGTGGCCAAAAAGACCGAGGCCGACAACCACCCCGGGCTCCTCGACGCGGCCATGACCTATACCGACCTGCGGGCCATGCTGCGCGAGGACGGCATCAACCCGGCCTCGCTCGTGCCCGGGCCCGCCGACGTCTTCATGCCCCAGCCGGCCAGGGACGGGGCCCTCTATCCCATCGAGGGCGGCATGTCCGACACCGTGAAGGCCTATGCCGGCAACGCCGAGGTCTGCTTCACCACCCTTTCGGGCATCGCCACCATCGAGGCCGCCTTGCAGGGCATCCAGAACCACGTCCTGCCCAGGCCCGTTTTCGTGGAGATGCTCGCCTGCGTCGGCGGCTGCGTCCGGGGGCCGTGCGTATCGAGCAACCGGCCGCGCCTGCTCGACCAGCTCGACGTCTTCAACCGGGCGGCCAAGCCCGTGCCCGACATGCCGATCCGGCCGGCCCTGGTGGCCATAAGCGAACGCAAAAACCCCTCCCCGGTCGATATCCCGGTCTACAGCGAGGACCAGTACGTGAAGGTCCTGCGCCTGATCGGCAAATTCGGGCCGGAAGACGAGATCAACTGCGGCGGCTGCGGCCACGAATCCTGCCGGGGCCTGGCCCGGGCCATGCTCGAGGGCATGGCCGAGCCGTCGATGTGCGTCCATTTCCTGCGCAAGCGGGCCACCCGAAAGGCCAACACGCTCCTTCGCTGCATTCCGGCCGGGGTGGTCATCGCCGACGCCAAGCTCCACATCATCGAGTGCAACGAGCACTTCGCCCGGCTGTTTGGCGAGGATACCCTCATGGCCTACGAGGCCAGTCCGGGCATGGAGGGGGCGACGCTTGAAAAGATCGTGCCCTTTATCGGCCTCTTTCGCCGGGCCCTCGAAACCGAGACCGACATCCACCGCGACGCCCTGCGCCAGGACGACCGGGTCTTTAGCGTCACCATCTTCACCATCGAGCCGCGAAACGTCATCGGCGGGGTCATCTTCGACGTGACCGGTTCGGAGCTCCGGCGCGACGAGATCGCCCAGCGGGCCCGGGAGATCATCCGCAAAAACCTGGAGACCGTGCAGGAGATCGCCTGCCGCCTGGGCGAGAACATGGCGGACACGGAAATCCTGCTGCGGTCCCTGGCCGAGGGCTTTTCCAGCGGGGCCCGGACCATTGCCGAAAAGGACCTGCGGGGGCGGCGCCCATGACCGAGGACGTCTTTGTCGAGGTGGAGGCGGCCCAGCGCAACCGGTACGGCGAGGACATCTGCGGCGACGCCTTCAAGACCCTGCGCCTGGCCGACGAGGGGCGGATCATCGCCGTCCTGTCCGACGGCCTGGGGCACGGGGTCAAGGCCAGCATCCTGTCGCTCATGACCGCCACCATGGCGCTCAAGTACACGGCCAACGACACGGACATCGTGCGGGCGGCCGAGGTGATCATGGACGCCCTGCCCGTGTGCCAGGTCCGAAAGATCAGCTACGCCACCTTCACCGTGGCCGACATCCAGGCCGACGGCGTGGCCCGGGTCATCGAGATGGACAATCCGCCCGTGACCCTGGTGCGCGAGGGCCGGGCCGTGGAGCTCGAGTTCGAGGAGGTCGCCTCCCCGCGCTACAACGACCGGGTGATCCGGGTCTATGACCTGAAGCTGCGGCCGGGCGACCGGCTGATCATGACCTCCGACGGCATCACCCAGGCCGGGCTCGGGTCCGAGCGGATGCGGCTTGGCTGGCGGATCAAGGGGTGCCGGGAGTTCACCCTGGAGGAGGTGGCCCGCGACCCGGGGATCTCGGCCCGGTCCCTGTCGCAAAAGATCCTCGGCCAGGCCCTGCGCCAGGAGCCGTTTTTGCGGGCCTACGACGACATGACCGCGGCGGTCATCTACCTGCGCCGGCCGCGCCGGGCCATCATCCTGACCGGACCGCCCTATGCCGCCGGCCGGGACCGGGAATTCGCCGAGGCCCTGGCCGATTTCGACGGCCGCAAGGTGGTGTGCGGCGGCACCACGGCCAACATCGTGGCCCGGGAGCTGGGCAAAACCATCCGCGACTGCCTGCGCGGCGGAGGGGGCGGCGGCGACATCCCGCCGGCGGCCGAGATGGACGGCGTGGATCTCGTGACCGAGGGCATCCTGACGCTGACGCGCACGGCCCAGCTCCTGGAGAGGGACGAGACCCCGCGCGAAAAAAATCCCGCGGCCCAACTCTACGAGATCCTGGTCGAGAGCGATTCCATCGAGTTCGTGGTCGGGGCCCGCATCAACGAAGCCCACCAGGACCCCAACCTGCCCATCGACCTGGAAATCCGGCGCAACATCATAAAGCGCATCTGCCAGGTGCTCGAGGGAAAATACCTCAAGGAAACCAAGGTGAGTTTTTTCTAAAAAAGACCGCGCCCGACCGTCCCGCACGGGCCGGCCGGGGACGCGGCCGCCATGAACCGCTATTGGCCGACCGCGCAATCCCAGGCCGGATGGGCCCGGGCCGGCAGGGCCCTGGCGAAATGCCCGAGAATCGTCTGGTAGAGCTTGCTGCCGCATCCCGCCCGATCCCGGACCAGGGTCAGCGCCTTTTCGAACTCCGCGGCCGCCTCGTCCTGGCGGCCGGCCTCATGGAGGGCCAGCCCCAGCCGGTAGACCGAATTGGCCGTGGCCGTGGCCACGCCGCCTCCGGCCTCGGACATGGCCACCGAGCGCCGCAGGAGGTTCTCGGCCTGGTCCACGTCCCCGTCGCGCAGGGCGTCCATGCCGGCCTCGCGGAGTTGGCGGACACTGCTCGACAGTTCGCATTTTCCATTGGTGCATGCCATATCGCTACCCTCCGGCGGGCGGGACCGGAACAGACGCCCCGGTCCCGCCCGCCCGGCCGGAGCGGATCTCCCGGCCCGGCCCCCGTCATCGGGGAAAAAACGTTTATTTTTTGGCGGCTTGCCAGCCTCCCGCCGGCGTCGGCCTCCCCCTGGCCGCTCCTTCCCGTCCCCTGCGCGGACGGACCGGACGTCCGCGGCCTATAACAGCCCTTTGGCCCAGGCCACGGCCTCGTCCTTGTCCGGGGCCCCGTCGATCTTGAGCGGCAGATCGACGACCTCGGCCCCAAGGGCGGCCGCCTTTTCGGCAATGGCATCCACGGCGCCGCAAAAATAAGTGTAGCTCGAATCGCCGCAGCCGAAGACCGCCACCTTCTTGCCGGAGAGTCCGGCCTCTTCCAGATCGTCAAAGAGCGGCACGAAATCCTCCTGCAACTCGATGTCCTCGTCCCCCCAGGTCGAACAACCCAAAAGGACCAGGTCGAAACCGTCGGCCAGTCCGGCCGCCGTGGCCTGGGCCGCGTTTTTCACGACCACGTCCAGGCCCGCGTCGGCCAGGGCCCCGGCCACATACCCGGCCACGGATTCGGTGTTGCCGGTGGTGGATCCGAAAACAACCAGCGCTTTTGCCATGCCACACTCCCTGGGCTTCACGGTTCCGGCGGCCTTCCCGGACGGGTGCCGCCCCTGTTGGAAAGAGTCGTAGTGATAATGAATGTCATTGTCAATATCTTTCCATCAGAAACCGCGCACCCGAGGGAAAAGACTGGAAGCAGGCACCAGGGGGCGCCGCAACCCGGTCCTTTGCCGGACAAGAGGCCGGAGGGAAAGGAAGTCAGGCGTTGGGAGGGCAGCCCGGCTCGAAAAGCGTGTCCGCGTGCAGGACCGTGCCCGGGACCAGCCCCTTGGCCGCGAGCAGGGTTCTGTCGGCCCGGCGCAGGAAGGCGGGACCGGCATCCGGGCCGCCGCGATGGCTGGCCAGGCCCATGGTCACCGAAAGCGGCCCGGCGAGGCCGACCCGACGCCAGTCGTGGCCGGCCACGGCCCGGCGCAGCCGCTCGGCCACCCGGGCCGCCCGCTCGGGCGAGGTCCGGGTCAACAGCAAGGCGAACTCGTCGCCGTCCATGCGGGCGGCCAGGTCCCCGCCCCGCAGTTCCGGGCCGAAGAGGCCGGCCAGGGCGGCCAGGGCGGCATCGCCCACGGCGTGGCCGTGGCAGAGGTTGACGGCCTTGAATCCGTCGATGTCGAGAAGGGCCAGGCTGGTCCAGGTGCCGTACTCCGCGGCTTCGCCAAGGGCCCGGTCCAGGGCGGCGGCCAATCCCCGCCGGTTGCGCAGGCCGGTCAGGGCGTCGGTCTCGGCCAGGCGGCACATCTCCGCCTGGATCCGCTCCCGGTGCAGGAGCACGAAGCCCAGCGTGCAGGTGACCACGCTCGGGATGTAGAGCAGCATGGTCACGTTCTGGGCCGGCCGGGCGGCGAAGGGATCGGGCACGGCCTGGGCGGAAAGGAGGACGGAGGCCGCGCGCACCAGAAAGGACAGGCCGGCCAGGACATAGCCCGCGGCCAGCATCAGGATCACCCGTCGGCAAAACTCCTGGATGCGCTCCAGGATTATGGCCGCGATGCCGCAGGTCTGGCCGGCGTAGAGGGCGGCCAGGAGGACGGCGCGGGGGCGCACCTCGCCAAGCAGGGCGGCGCAAAGGGCCAGGGCCAGGACCACGGGCAGCCCATAAAGCCACCGGGAACGGCGGTTGCCGAAAAAGACGTCGAAGGAGGCAAAGGAGCAGGACCAGGACAGGGCGAAAAGGCCGTTGGCCGGCACGAGGAGCAGGCCGTCGGGCAAGGTTCCGCGCAGGGCGAAGAGCGAAACCGCGGCCATCTGGGCGACCAGCCCGGCGATCCACAGCCGGACGCCCCTGGCCCGGCTGTCGGAAAAGGCCACGGCCAGGAGCGCGGCGATGCAGATATTGCTGCCGACATAGATGACCGCCGCAGTCTGAAAATCCAGAGGCTTCATTGCCGCCACCGTATCTCGAATCGACAGCAACGGCAAACGCATATTTGTTTAAAGCTTTCTTTCATAGACATTTTTATCGGGCTGCCGGTTTTCCCGGACGCTTCCCCCCTCCTTCCAGGCCGGCCCAGGCCCGAGCGGAAAAAAGAGACGCCGGGGACGCCCTGGCTGTCAAGCCAGGGCGTCCCCGGCGTCGCATCGCGCGCCGCAGCGGAGCCGCGTGGGCGGATTCAGAAGCAACCCACCGGGATGGAGTACTTTCCCTAGTAGCGGTAGTGGTCGGGCTTGTAGGGGCCGGTGGCCTCGATGTTCAAGTAGGCGGACTGGGCCGGGGTCAGGGTTTCAAGTTTGGCCCCGAGGCGGGCCAGGTGGAGGCGGGCCACTTCCTCGTCCAGAAGCTTCGGCAGGGTGTAGACCCCGATGGCGTAGTCCTTGGTGGCCAGTTCGATCTGGGCGAGCGCCTGGTTGGTGAAGGAGTTGGACATGACAAAGCTCGGGTGGCCGGTGGCGCAGCCGAGATTCACGAGCCTTCCCTCGGCCAGCATCAGGATGGCATTGCCCGAAGCCATGGTCCACTTGTCAACGAGCGGCTTGATCTGGTTCTTGGTGCAGTGCGGGGTGTTTTCCAGGTAGGCGACCGCGATTTCGGAATCGAAGTGGCCGATGTTGCAGACGATGGCTCCGTCCTTCATCTTTTCCATGTGCGCGCCCGTCACCACGTCGCAGCAGCCGGTGGCCGTCACGAAGATGTCGCCCTGGGAGCAGGCCGCGTCCATGGTAGTGACTTCATAGCCTTCCATGGCCGCCTGCAGGGCGCAGATGGGGTCGATTTCCGTCACGAGCACCCGGGCTCCGAAGCCGCGCATGGACTGGGCGCAGCCCTTGCCCACGTCGCCATAGCCGGCCACGACCACGACCTTGCCGGCCACCATCACGTCAGTGGCCCTTTTGATGCCGTCGGCCAGGGACTCGCGGCAGCCGTAGAGGTTGTCGAACTTGGACTTGGTGACCGAGTCGTTGACGTTTATGGCCGGGAAAAGAAGCTCGCCGGCCTGCATCATCTGGTAGAGGCGGTGGACGCCGGTGGTGGTCTCTTCGGACACGCCCCGGATCTTTTTGGCCATGGCCGCGAACCGGCCGGCATCGGCGGCCACGACCGCCCGGATGCGGTCCATGATGATGGCCATTTCCTTGTTGTCCGTCGTGGCGTTCAGGGCCTTGGCATCCTTGGCACACTTGACGCCGTGGTGGATGAACAGGGTGGCATCGCCGCCGTCGTCGACGATGAGGTCGGGACCCTTGCCGTCCGGCCAGGTCAGCGCCATCTCCGTGCACCACCAGTAGTCTTCCAGGGTCTCGCCCTTCCAGGCGAAGACCGCGGCCAGCCCGTCGGCGGCAATGGCGGCGGCGGCATGGTCCTGGGTCGAATAGATGTTGCAGGAGGCCCATCGCAGGTCGGCGCCCAGGGCCTGCAAGCACTTGATCAGCATGGCCGTCTGGATGGTCATGTGCAGGGAGCCGGTGACGCGCAGGCCGGCCAGGGGCTTTTTCGGGCCGTATTTCTCGATCACGGCCATGAGGCCCGGCATCTCGTTTTCGGAAAGCTGCATTTCCTTGCGGCCCCAGTCGGCCTGGGACAGGTCGGCCACCTTATAGGGCAGGGTCAGGTCAAGCGGCGTCACGCTCATGGGTCACTCCTCGGAAAGGTAGGGTGTTACCGGGGCCGGGCCACGGCGCGCGCCGCGACCAGCCCCTTGCTTACGGGATGCTCGGACCAGTCGGCCAGGACGAAGCCGGCCCGGCCGAGCCATTCGGCCAGTTTCTCCCGGGAGAAGCCGAGCCACCGGTCGCCGAAGCGCCGGCGCATGGCCTCGTTCTCGTGGGCGGTGAAATCGATGACCACCAGCCGGCCGGACGGGGCCAGGACGCGCCGGGCCTCGGCCAGGGCCCGGGCCGGATCGGGCAGGTGGTGCAGCGTCAGGCAGATGACCGCGAAGTCCACTTCGCCGTCGGCCATGGGCAGGTGTTCGAGCTCGCCCATGCGCACGCCGACAGGCAGGCCGGCGGTGCGGCGTTCGGCGAGAGACAGCATGGAGGGCGAACTGTCGACGCCGATGACCGCCGCCGCCCGCTCGCACAGGACCGGCAGCAGGTCGCCCGGACCGCAGCCGAGGTCCGCCGCCCGGGCCATGCGTTCGGGCATGACCTCACGGACCAGCACGGCCGGGTCCACGTCGCCCAGGACCTCGCGGCGCAGGGCCGCCCAGTCCGGGGCGATGGCGTTGAAAAACCGGCGCGTCTCCAACCGCCGCTCCCGCAACACCTCGTCCACGGCCAGCAGATCGGCTTCGGGGCCGGCGGCGTCGAGCCAGGGGGCCAGGCAGGCGAGAAACGGCGCGGTCTTCCCGTCGGTGGCGGCGCTGTAAAAGGTCCAGGCCCCCTCCCGGCGGCTGGCGAGCAGACCGCAGCCGACCAGGATGCCGAGGTGGCGCGACACGCGCGACTGGCCGAGCCCAAGGACCGAGACGATCTCGCCGACAGACAGCTCGTGGCGCGACAGCACGCGCACGAGACGCAGACGGGTCTCGTCGGCCAGGGCCTTGAACCAGAGGAGAGGATTGGAAGCGGTTTCCTGCATATCAAGATATCCTGATATGTGGCTTTAGTGATTTCCTCCATTCCGGTCAAGCACAAAAAATCGTTCTACCGTTCCCGGCAAGCGCCTGGAGGGTCGAAGAGGTCACAGACAAAGGCCGTCAATGGGGATGGGAAGACAACGAGAAACGTCATCGCAAGAAGATTTTGCGGCGGTCCACCACTCCTCACTCCCCCTTTCGGGGGGTCCGGGGGGGAGGATCCCCCCCGGCAGGTCCAGGGCAGCGCCCTGGTGGGGTTTGGGGCAACGCCCCAACGGGGTCCGGGGCGGCGCCCCGGCCGCCGGAGGCAATTACCCGCGCATGTCTTCGATCAGCCGCATCAGGTCGCCGGCCTGGCCGGCCAGGTCGGAGACGGCGCCGGCGGCCTCGTCCATGCCCTGGGCCGTTTCCTCGGCCACTTCGCCGATGGAGTAGACGGCCCGGTTGATCTCGTCGTGGGCCGAAGCTTGCGCCTTGGCCGAGGCGGCGATCTCGCGCACGGCCCGGGCCGCGTCCTCGCAGCGGGAGACGATGACGGCCAGGGTCTCGCCGGACCGGGACACCAGCCCGTCGGCCTCGGCCACGGCCTGGGTGGCCTTGACCGCCTTGCCGGCGCTGTCGTCCACGGCTTCGAGCACGGCGTGGACCGAGGAGGAGACCTCCTTGGTGGCGGTCATGGTCTTTTCGGCCAGTTTCCGGACCTCGTCGGCGACCACGGCGAAGCCGCGCCCGGCCTCGCCGGCCCGGGCGGCCTCGATGGCGGCATTGAGGGCCAGGAGATTGGTCTGGTCCGCGATGTCGGAGATGACGGCGATGATGCCGCCGATGGAGGCCGCCCGGCTGCCGAGCGCGTCCATGCTGCGGCGAAGCTCGCCCGAAATGCCGCTGACCTGGGCGATGGCCTTGGCCGTCAGGGCCACGGCCTCCCGGCCGGCCATGGCCTGGGACATGGCCGCCTCGGCTCCGCTGGCCGCGCCGTCGGCGCCCGAGGCCACGGCGTCGAGGGCCTGGTTCAGGCCCTCGATGGCCCCGACCGTCTCCTGGAGCTGGGCGGTCTGGGACATGGCCCCGTCGGACACGGCGGCCACGCGGTTGGACAGTTCCTCGGCTCCGGCGGCCACGTGGCGGGCAATGGACTCGGCCTCGCCGGCCACCCGGCTTAAGACCTCGTTTCGGGACAGGATGAGGGCTTCTTTGGATTTGACGTCGGTCAGGTCCACCACCAGGGCAAAGGCGCCGATGAGGCCTTCGTCCAGGTCGTAGAGGGGCGCGGTGTCCACCCGGACGTGCCGGTCCTCGCCGGTGCCGTCGTCGAGGAGGAATTCGACGCCCAGGCGGCAGGCCCGGTCCTCCAGACAGGCGGCGAGCTGGCCGGCGATGGCGGCGTTGGCCCCGAAGACCTCGCCGGCCGGCCGGCCGAGAAGCGCCTTGTAGTCCTGGCCCCGGCCGAGGAGGGCCAGGAGCGGCGGATTGACGAAGGTGACGCGTCCCTCGGTGTCCGCGACCAGGCAAGGGAGGGTCACGGCTTTGAGGATGCTCGAGGAAAAACCGAGTTTGTTCTTGATCTCCGCCACCATCATGGTGAGGCCACAACGCACGGCCTCCATCTCGCCCTTGAGCTTCGGCGGCGGCACGGCCCCGAAATCGCCGCGCGTGACCGCGCCGAGATAGCCGAGGATGCCGGCCAGGGGGGTGAGGATCTCCTTTCGCAGGAAGACCGTGACCGCGAGAAGGACCAGGGCGGCGGTGATGCCGGCCACGAGCAGGGCCACCCGGCGCAGGCCGGTTGCGGCGGCAAAGGCTTCCGAGGCCGGCGTGCGGGCGACCAGGGCGTAGGCCACGTCGCCGAACGCCACCGGCGCATAGGCGGAAAGGGCCTCCCGACCCGTGGCGTCCGGGCCGGTCTCGTTGCCGGTCTGGCCGGCCAGGGCCAGGGAGACGGCGTCGCCGAAGACGGCCGGCCCGGCCGACGTGGCGGCTCCAACCGTCCCGGGGGGTCCAGACGCGACGGTCGCGGCGGCGTCCGCCGTGGCCGAGCCGTCCACCCGCACCTGGCCGTCCGCGCCGACCAGCAGAAAGTCCCGGGGCAGGCCCGTGCCCTCGCCCTGGCGCAGGATGCGGACCAGCTCGGCCTTGGGCACGCGCAGGATGGCGGCGGCCTCGATCATGGTGCCGGTGTGGTTTTTGACCGGCGCGGCCACGAAGGCCACCGGCTCGCCGCCAAGGGGCGGATAGGGCGCGAAATCGGCGAACACGGTCCTGCCCTGCATGGCCCCGCGCCAGGCCGCGGCCAAGCTGGAGTTTTTCAGCGGCCCTTCCTTGACGTCCTCGCCCACTTCCAGGCCCGAGGACGCGCCATAAAGCACCCGGCCGTCGTCGGCCACCAGCATGGCGTCGGCAAAGCCGAGCACCCGGGTGAAGGGCGCGAAGGCCGGGGCCACGTACTCCCCGAGATCCTTGTATTCCGGGGTGTCCACGGCCGCCTTTTCCCCGGGCTTTTTGCCCATGAAATAGTCGCGCGTCATGCCGACGGCGTTGTAGACCTCCTTGACCGAGGCCATGATGGCCGCCTCGCGGAGCCACGTGGCGGCGGCCGCCTGCAAGGCCTCCTTGCGGCTGTCGCGGGCGGCGGCCAGGCCGCCGAAGGCCTGTTCGCCGAGGATGCCTGTGGCCTGGCGCACGCTGACCACGCCGGTTGCGGCCAGGGGCAGGATGCTTATGGCCAGGCAGAAGAGAATCAGTTTGTACTTGAGCGTCATGTGCTACTCGGTGGTGAGGGCCTAACCGACCCATTGCGGAAGGGTTGGCCTGTGCTACGTCCCGTCGGGCGCGGGACAGTGAAGGGCTTGTGTCATTTGTGCGACAAAAGATTCTCCCGCACTGCACGGATTGTGACCTTCCCGAGACGACGGCAAGCCGGACACTGCATTTCCTGGCTCTTTTCCCGGCTTCCGGCCGCCCTCAACCCCTTGCGGCCGGTGTCCCGCCTTCCTGTTCTCGTTTTTTTGTTTGGGCCCTGTAACGGGCAGGTCACCGGCCGCGCGCCAGGCCTGGCCGGGGGCCGGGGGCCGGGTGCTCGGCGTCACGGCCCGAGGGAGCGATCTGGCCGCGGCCCAGGCGGCGGCCTATGCGGCCTGCGCCAAAGTCGGCTTCAAGGGCGCGTTTTACCGTCGTGACATCGGACAAAAAGGCATCCTGCGGGAGGAAAAATAATGCGCGTAGCGATTTTCATCGGTTCCATCTCCGACGAGGAGAAGATGCGGCCCGCTTCCAAGGTCCTGACCTCGCTTGGCATCGACCACCTCTTCACCGTGACCTCGGCCCACCGCACCCCCGAGCGGACCGAACGTCTCATCCGGGAGTGCGAGGATGCCGGCTGCCAGGTCTTCATCTGCGCCGCCGGCCTGGCCGCCCACCTGGCCGGAGCCGTGTCGGCCCGGACCCTCAAGCCCGTCATCGGCGTGCCCCTTTCCACCTCGGGTTCGGCCCTTGGCGGCCTGGACGCCATGTTGGCCACGGTGCAGATGCCGCCGGGCTACCCGGTCGCGACCGTGGCCCTGGACGTGACCGGGGCCAAAAACGCCGCCTGGCTGGCGGCCTCCATCCTGGCCCTGGCCGACCCCGAACTGGCCACCCGCATCCGGGCCTCCCGCGAAGGCTTTGTCCGGGACGTGGAAACCGCCGCTTCCAAGCTCGGCCAGTCATAAGCGAAGGATGGAGCTGCCGCGCAGGCAGCCATCCTGCCGCCGCACGGGAAGAAATCGGACGTCGCGTCCGGAACCACGCTGCAAAAAGTCCCCGCTTCGGCGGGGACTTTTTTATGGACGTTGTGGGGATCTTTCTGTTTGAATTTTGGGCATAAAAAAACCCGAAGGCCCGTCTGTTTTTGCAGACGGGCCTTCGGGTTTTGAAAAGAGCCCTGGCGGCGACCTACTTTCCCACGCAAGAGTACGCAGTATCATCGGCGATGGAGGGCTTAACTTCCGAGTTCGGAATGGGTTCGGGTGTACCCCCTCCTCTGTGACCACCAGGACAAATATATAAGTTAAAATAAGGGATGGGATTCGTTGTTTGGCAAAAATCAAGTCGAACGGACTATTAGTACCGGTTTGCTGAGAACATTACTGCTCTTGCACATCCGGCCTATCAACCGGGTAGTCTACCCGGGTCCTTCAGGGAGAACTCGTCTTGAGGCAGGCTTCCCGCTTAGATGCTTTCAGCGGTTATCCTTTCCGAACGTGGCTACCCTGCGATGCCACTGGCGTGACAACAGGAACACCAGAGGTTCGTTCATCCCGGTCCTCTCGTACTAGGGACAACCCCTCTCAATTCTCCAACGCCCACGGAAGATAGGGACCAAACTGTCTCACGACGTTTTAAACCCAGCTCGCGTACCACTTTAATCGGCGAACAGCCGAACCCTTGGGACCTGCTCCAGCCCCAGGATGTGATGAGCCGACATCGAGGTGCCAAACCGCATCGTCGATGTGAACTCTTGGATGCGATCAGCCTGTTATCCCCGGCGTACCTTTTATCCATTGAGCGATGGCCCTTCCATGCGGGACCACCGGATCACTAAGGCCCACTTTCGTGCCTGATCGAGATGTCTCTCTCACAGTCAAGCTCCCTTATGCCTTTGCACTCGACGGCTGGTTTCCAATCAGCCTGAGGGAACCTTTGCATGCCTCCGTTACTTTTTGGGAGGCGACCGCCCCAGTCAAACTACCCACCAGACAATGTCCCCGAGCCGGATGACGGCATCAGGTTAGAAGCTTAAACAACCGAGGGTGGTATTTCAAGGTTGACTCCGCCGACGCTGGCGCGCCGGTTTCACAGTCTCCCACCTATCCTACACACGATTGTCCAAGCTCCAATGTCAAGCTATAGTAAAGGTGCACAGGGTCTTTCCGTCTTTCCGCGGGTAGACGGCATTTTCACCGCCACATCAATTTCACTGAGTCTCTGGTTGAGACAGCGTGGAGATCGTTACGCCATTCGTGCAGGTCGGAACTTACCCGACAAGGAATTTCGCTACCTTAGGACCGTTATAGTTACGGCCGCCGTTTACCGGGGCTTCGGTTTAGAGCTTCGCTTGCGCTAACCCCACCCCTTAACCTTCCGGCACCGGGCAGGCGTCAGTCCGTATACGTCGTCTTACGACTTCGCACAGACCTGTGTTTTTAGTAAACAGTCGCCACCACCGTTTCACTGCGACCCCCCGAAGCTTACGCAGCAAGTGCTTCACTCTAGGGGGCACCCCTTATCCCGAAGTTACGGGGTCATTTTGCCGAGTTCCTTAACCAGAGTTCTCTCAAGCGCCTTGGGATACTCTCCCCGCCCACCTGAGTTGGTTTGCGGTACGGTCTGCTCGTGCTAAACTTAGAAGCTTTTCTCGGCAGCATGGGATTAGTCACTTCAGTCGATTGACACGACATCACGTCTCGGCCGTCCAGAGGAGCGGATTTGCCTACTCCTCAAGCCTACACGCTTGTACCGGCACGTCCAACAGCCGGCTGACCTACCCTCCTGCGTCCCTCCATCGCACACGCGAACAGGTACAGGAATATTAACCTGTTTTCCATCAGCTACGCCTTTCGGCCTCGCCTTAGGGACCGACTCACCCTGGGAAGATTAACTTTACCCAGGAAACCTTGGGCTTACGGCGAACGGGTTTCACACCCGTTTTATCGTTACTTATGCCAGCATTATCACTTCCCATTAGTCCAGCAGGCTTTACAACCTGCCTTCATCCCGTCTGGGAACGCTCCCCTACCGTCCAGCGCAAGGCTGGACCCGAGGCTTCGGTACCATGCTTAGCTCCGTTACATTTTCGGCGCAGGACCACTAGACCAGTGAGCTATTACGCTTTCTTTAAAGGATGGCTGCTTCTAAGCCAACCTCCTGGCTGTCAGAGCGGTCCCACTTCCTTTCCCACTGAGCATGGATTTGGGAACCTTAGCCGTCGATCTGGGCTCTTACCCTCTCGACCCTGGACCTTCGCACCCAGAGTCTGACTCCCGGACAATAAAAGCACGGCATTCGGAGTTTGATAGGGTTTGGTAACCTGGTGGGGC